>JAUNQI010000039.1 GCA_030536255.1 Eubacteriales bacterium
CAGCGGAAAAACAGACAAGGGATAAAGAATCTTTCCATGTCATTTCATATAGAACCATAGCACTGAAAACCGCTTTCACTCCTTGAGCGGTTTTCTTTTTTATGCTATAATGTCACAAAAATGAAATAAAGGAGCTGGAAACATGACAACAGAAGAATTCCTTTCTTGCAAGGCTTACAGTTGTGAAATATCTGCACTGCTTCAGACCGAGACAGACCAGAATACAGAGCTTTTCCAGCTATGCTATGAGACAGCATCCAGATTGATGAAACAGAAAGAAAAGAATCTGGAGCTTGCCGCCAGAATAAAAGCGGATAATCCGAGAGCTGTTGTTGTCGAGTACCTTTCAGACAGTAGAAAAACATTCGACAGTATATCCGCTGAAATGTGTTATAGTCTCCGTTCCGTGACCAGATTTTTCAAGAGCGGGATTGAAGAGTTGCTTTCAAATGGATATCTTACCGCCTGAAAAGTTTTCAGATTAGTTTTCAGATTAGACCAATTTTTTCAGATATTCTCTGTTTACTTTTATTGATGAAAAGTGCCATTTTATTTACTTTATTATATTTTATGTGTATGCCGTGATTGAATAAACCCCATGATTCGAAGCCTTCTTCCCCTGCTTTTAAATTTAGCTCTGAATTGTTGAAATTCAGAGCTTTTTTCTTTGTATGGAATATTTTCATTGATAACTTGTATAATATTTGATGAAACTTTTCAATGAATCGGTTGACATGCAGCTGCAGCCTCATTATACTGTTCATTGAGAAGTTGATTCATATATGAACCAAGTTATCAATGGGGGGGGGAGATTTATGGAAATCAGACGTGATCGGTATCTAAAAAAAATCGTATCATATATGTGGGATGGCCAGGTTAAGGTCATCACCGGAATCCGAAGATGCGGAAAATCATACCTGCTTCATACTATATTTCACAGATATCTGCTGGAAAACGGGGTACGGGACGACCAGATCCTTTCATATGAGCTGGATCTTGCGAAAGACATCCGCTTTCGGGATCCGCTGGTACTGGCAAAGGAGGTACGGGAGCAGGTCGGCGGCAAAACGGAGCAGTATTATCTTTTTGTAGATGAAATCCAGATGTCTGATGAGATTCCGAATCCGTATAATCCGTCCGGTAAAGCAATCACATTTTATGATGCACTCAATGACCTGAGATCCCTTCCTAATCTTGATATCTATGTAACGGGCAGCAATTCAAAAATGCTTTCCAGTGACATCCTCACGGAGTTTCGCGGCAGAAGCGATGAGATCCGCGTGAATCCGCTCAGCTTTTCGGAATATTATGATGCTGTCGGCGGTGACAGGCAGGACGCATTTGAGGAATATGCATTTTTCGGAGGTATGCCTCTGCTTCTGTCCCGCCCGGATGATACCGCAAAAATAAACTATCTGAAATCACTGTTTTCAGAGGTTTATCTGAAGGATATCGTTGAGCGGAAGAAAATACAGCGTGAGGACATCCTTTCTGCGACTCTTGACCTGCTTTGCTCGTCTGTTGGCTCCCTCACAAATCCGAACAATATTGCAAATTCACTGAACTCTAAGCAGAAGCTTTCCGGTGAAAACACTGTAGCTCCCAACACCGTCAAGTCATATATCGGACATCTGTCTGACGCATATCTGTTTGAGGAATGTCGACGTTATGATGTAAAAGGAAAGGATTATTTTGATTATCCCAACAAGTATTACTGCAGCGATCTCGGACTTCGCAATGCAAGGATCGGTTTCCGTCAGCAGGAAATGACGCACATCATGGAAAATATTATCTATAATGATCTGAGAATCCGGGGCTGCGAGGTAGATATTGGTATCGTTTACAGCAGTGAAAAAAACAAATCCGGTGAGCTTGCCAAAACACCCAGAGAAATAGACTTCATTGCCACTCGCGGCAGCAAAAAGACATATATTCAGTCTGCGTATGCGATGGAAAATGAGGCAAAGTCCTTAGCCGAAAACAAACCGTTATCCCTGACCGGAGATTCCTTCCCTAAGATAATTGTGCGCAGTGATATCCGTAAGCGGTGGTACGATGACAACGGAATTTTGAATATCGGAATCGTTGACTTCTTGCTGGACGATACCATCATATAAGAAAAGGCTAGTCTTGAAAGATTTATTACTTCAATTCTATAATGCTGTATAAAACAATGTGAATATAAAGAAATAGTGTGCAGTGCCTCTAACAGCCTGTTACGCTAGAATAAAGTGCGAGGTTACGAATGAATACAGAGATAATACTCGAAACAAAATTAGTTGGCGATATAACGGGCAAATTTTTCATTCCTTCATATCAGCGCGGATATCGCTGGGGAAAAGAGGAAGTAACCCGATTATTAGATGATATATATCAAAATGGGAAAAAGAACTATTGTCTTCAGCCTATTGTGGTTAAAAAGGATGATGAAAGGTACGAGCTTATTGACGGCCAGCAAAGGCTTACCACTTTATATCTTATTTACCGTTTTATGAAAAATGCAAATTCAATGTTTTTCCCTGAACCGGCTTTTTCTATAACCTATCAAACGAGAGACAAATCCGGTGACTTTCTGAGCAACATAGATTTCAGCAGACGCGAGGAGAATATTGACTTTTGGTTTATTGCAAATGCCTATGAAACCATCAAGGTATGGTTTGAAGTCGACCTTCAAATTCGTGTTATGCACATATTTGAGTATTTAAAAGAGAATGTTAAGGTAATATGGTATGAAGTCGGTGAAAACGAAGACGCAATTTCCTTGTTTACCCGTTTAAACATCGGTAAAATCCCATTGACAAGCGCAGAATTGGTAAAAGCGATTTTTCTTAGCCGTGATAACAGTGTAGTCATTGACAAGGAAAAGCAGGAAGAAATTTCTTTACAATGGGATAACATAGAAAAAGAACTGCATCATGATAAATTATGGTATTTTCTAACGAATAGCACGAATCGTGACTATCAGACAAGAATAGATCTTGTGCTTGATTTGATTTCCGGAAAACCGGAACAAAATCGGGAAAAGTACTATACCTTCTTCAAGTTTGATGAAATGAAGAAGGTTTATGCCCTGGATGATATATGGAGAAAAATCCAGCAAACTTTCCTTATTCTGAAGGACTGGTTTGAAGATCATGAATATTACCATAAAATCGGTTACTTGATTGCATCCGGAACGATGACGCTTCAAAAGATTTTTGATCTATCAAAAGACAAGACAAAAAAAGACTTTAGAAGTTCATTGGACAGTTTGATAAAAGACAGTATTGCAATCAAGGGAAACTACTCCGAACTTAGTTACGAAAAGCCCCAGGATCATCGGAAGATAAGCACTTTGCTGCTGCTTTTTAATGTTGAGTCCGTAAGACAGAATGGTCAAAATTCCGAATGGTTTCCATTTGATAAATTTAAATATAACCGGGGCAACAAAGTAGTATGGAGTCTCGAACATATTCATGCACAGCAGTCGGAAGGTATGCGTACACAGGAGATGTGGAAGGAATGGCTTTTTCTTCACATTCCCTCTGTTCGGTCTGTTGGCGGCAATCAGGATGAATTGCTGCAGGCAATGAGCGACGCAATTGGAAAAACGAAGCTTGAGCGCGCAGAATTCGACGGACTTCAGCAAAAAGTCGTTGAATTACTCTCTGTAAAAGGCAATACAGAATATTTGCACTCCATAGGAAATATGGCATTGCTTAATTCAAGCGACAATGCCGCTCTCAACAATTCAACTTTTGATGTTAAACGAAATGAAATTGTGTCAATGGATAAAAACGGCCAGTATATCCCGTTTTGTACTAAAATGGTTTTCCTCAAATACTACACTCCGTCAGAAGCAAACCAGCTTCATTTTTGGGGACAGGCGGACAGAATAGCTTATGTTGAAGCAATAAACAGAGTGCTTTCAAAGTATCTTTCAGCGCCAATCATTCTTGAAAAGGAGGATTCATAAATGAGTACCACTCTTCACTCTTTTATTGACATTTTTGAATCTGAATTTGAAACAGACACGACGCCTGTAAAAGTTTGCAAAATTGCAATTCCTATTATTCAAAGAGATTATGCACAAGGACGTGAGAATCCAGATGTAACCCGTATCAGGAATCGTTTTCTGGACTCACTGTATGATGCTGTTACTGCTCATCCGATTACCCTTGATTTTGTTTACGGTGACATTGACGAAAAAGGTATTATGACACCGCTTGACGGTCAGCAAAGATTAACCACCCTGTTCCTGCTTCATTGGTATGCAGTAAAAAAGGAAAAGATCCCTGAAAATGAATGGGAGTTCCTATACAATTTTAGCTATGAAACAAGGTACAGCGCACGTTATTTCTGTACGGAATTGGTTAATTTCAATCCGGATTTTTCCGAGAGTCTCAAATCACAGATTATCGATCAATCATGGTTCCCGCTAGACTGGAAAAAAGATCCGACAATCAGCTCCATGCTGACCATGCTTGATGCTATTGCCGATAGATTTGCTGCTGCTGATAACCTATGGAACAGCTTAAAAAACGGTGCAATCACCTTTTACTTTCTTCCCATCAGGGACATGGGGCTGACAGATGAACTTTATATCAAAATGAATTCCCGTGGGAAACCTTTGACTCAATTTGAGCATTTTAAGGCTGAATTGGAAAGATGTATCCGTGCCTCAGATAATAAGGTTGCTGATCGAATATTAAATAAAATTGACCTAGCCTGGACGGATCTGCTCTGGAACTATCGTGACAGCGGCAATGGCATAGAAGACGACAATATTACTGATGATGAATTCCTCAGATATTTCAAGTTTATTTGTGACGTCCTCTGTTATAACAAAGGCGAATCTCCGCAGGGAAAAAGCAGCGATGAGTTTGATCTTCTTCAGACATACTTTGCAAAGCAAAACGAAGATGCGATGTCTAATATCCTTGCATTGGAATCCTATTTTGATTGCTGGTGCTCTATTCCCGATTTCAAAGACCCGTCATCTTTTCTAAAATCTGTTATGTCAAGCAGCCATCAGCCGGGAAAAATCACAGTAGATTCCGGAAGATACAAACTGGATATTTTTGAAGACTGTTTACATTCTTATAACGATAAACGTCAGTTTCCGTTAAACAGGTTTGTACTGTTATATGCGGTAACGGTTTATTTGAGAAATAGCATGAAGGTCCAGTATTCCGATTTTGTCCGAAGGATTCGAATTGTTAATAATCTGATACAGAATTCTGTCGACGAGGTCAGTGACAGAATTGACAGGAACAGAATACCGGCAGTTCTTGCGCAAACAGAGGCTATTATTTTAACGGGAAAAATAGATAATTCCATTGAAAACAGCTTTAACCTGAATCAAATTACCGAAGAAAAGGCAAAAATCGAGTATTTGAAAGATAATCCTGACCAAAGTGAAAAACTGTTTTCACTTGAAGATCATCCCATGCTTAAGGGACAAATAAGCATTCTTGGGATTGAGAATCTCTCTCTTTCTGATCGTTTTGTTTCTTTGTTTAACTGTGATTGGGACAAAATCGACAGAGCCCTTATGGCTACCGGTAATTACGGACAGCAAGAACGGAACGGCTGGCGTTATCAATATGCTTCCAAGTCAATGCAGCTCGCGTGGGATGAGCTTTTCCATAAAAGTGCAAACTCCGGATTCGACAACACGAAGAATATCCTTGTCGCTTTGCTGTCTGGAAATACAATATTCAATGATGACATACTTGACAGCATTGTCGATAAATACTTATCAGATTGTGAATCAAAAGGAACGTATCCCTGGAGATACTATTATATAAAGTACAATGTTTTCAGACCGGGTAGTTATGGAAAGCTAAGCAATGGGAAACCATCAGAAGAGCCGTATCTGTACTCGGTTATGCAAACAAAAACGCAGTGGTCACAGAATACATATATGCCATATCTAAAAGCTGCTGACAATGAGCATCTTTCTCGTGATGATATGGGCCAAAAATTAGTATATTCAGATACATATATCATTTGTGAAAACGCTGCTTATATTGTTAAAAATACTATGGATGATTCTGTTGTTGATACAATAACTATTATGCAAAACGAAAGCGGAACTGATACAGAAGATCGAATTGAGAGGCTTCAGATATATCTGAATTCTAATACTAAAAGGAACTGAACCAAGTAAGCATCAAAAATTAACCCGATAATATTCACATTAAAAATGCATAATTTTTCTTGATAATGGTCATAACAAACCGCAAGAAAGATCTGTTAAAGTAAAAATTCCGGTGTATCGAATCAATAATTGGTACACCGGTTAACTTTATTTTTCTCTTTTTCTCGACTTTCTCTGCATTCTGGACATATACACGGGTGCAGATTCGGAGCCAATCACATCGGTTCTGAAGGCAATAAAAGAATGATGAAGGCCTTTCAACATGGGAAATCCGAATAGTTCAAAATCTTATGTCTTAATTCCATCGAACTCATTAATTGAACTAATAATATATATCTCCTGTTATGGCTCCTGTCATTCGTCCTCTTCCTCATTTTCTGATACATAATAATCACATGGTTCTCCGCCGAAAAGGATGGAGTCTGGTTTCCACACAGGAATTGGGTAAACGTCGCAAATACCTTTCGTAGCTCCACGAAGAACTACTTTTCCATCACGAAGAACGTCTTTCTGTCTGAATACACAGTCTTTGCACTGTATCTTGTTGATGTCAGGAGTCACGAATTCTGGATCAGGCCATCTTTCATTTTCTGTCATAAGTTTCCTTGTCACTCCTCTCCTTGTAGTATTCACAGTGAACATCATCAAAAAGTATTTCGGCTGGCTTTCCGTGTATAAATTTTTTACAGAAAGCCTTGTTTGACTTTGAAACATTTCCGTTTAACATGATACGCTCAAATTTACTGAATTCACATTTACTGCATTCTGTCTGAACTGTTGAAATAATTATTCCTCCTATCTAATCTTTTTTATCGATAAGCACTCGTTCCAGATTCAGCCTGGGAAGTATTTCCACCTGCAAACGCAAAACTATGTCCATTGCTTCCTTTATTGCCGGCAGCTGATTTTTAAACATCTGGTAGCAGTCAAGGCTGTAATGCGAATCTATTTCAATAGCCAGAGATTTCCCGGCTTTACGGATTCGAATGTCTTGATTTTCTTTCAGCAGCCATTCATTGTCCTGCATCAACTCCTGATAGCGTTCACCGGCACCGCGCAGTTCAAGGTCAACATACATTTTTGTGGATTTATAGATGATCCACGCATCTTTTACCGGAGTTCTGAAAGAGAACCATGTGCATTGGGCGCCCTTTATCTTGCCTTTTTCAGAATTGAAATTAAGAACCGGATAATTCTCTTTAATATAGTCGTACAAACAATCATTAAAATTCGTAATTTCCGGAATTTCCTTCGTTTCGTATCCGCCTGTCTTTTTCCTTAAAGCTCTTTCAAAAGCCTGATACTCAAAGCTGTTCACGTTAAAAGTATCCCGCAGGATTTCATAAGAGATCTGATTATCATATTTCTGCGCTTCGCTGTTTTTGGCAAGATATTCTGAAGGGGCAACTATTACGACTTTAAACTCATCGTACTCTTTATTATTTATCCCTGTATTTCCCCTCCGTGTATAACGGGCTGCCTGATCAGGCTGTGCAACGGCGTTGATCTTATCTTCGATAAGAATCCCTGTTTTTCTGCCGCCGTTCTGAACAACGACTGTCAGATCCGATTCACCGTCACCGTCGGCAAGCGAATGATATGCCTTAAGCACCTCGCAGTCATTCGCGACATTCAAATTTTTGAGTATCAGTTTTCTGAAATCGGAATTTTCCGCAATGTTTCTGAGGATAAGCATATCCATATCCCGCTCAGTAATATCTGAAAAAATGTATTCCATATAGATTTCCTTTCCGATCACTTACTTATTATATTCTGAAGCAGCGTTTTTTATTAAGGCCGCGTATCTTTCGACCAGGTCTTCCGGTCCGGTCAGCCGCATATCCCCCGACAGCATGAAGAGCCAGCTCCAGAACGGAGGACTGATCTGCACGGTCACTTCAGCTTCGCAGTGCTGCCCGTCCACCCGCGTTATTTTCAGGTCCTCCCCGAATTTATCATACATCAGGCCGATCAGGCGGTCATGAAACCGGAGCTTTACCTCGCGCTGCTCGCCGAAGAACATCCTGAACGCCTGCGCCACGGTCTCCGTCGGATCATCCCGCTGCTTCATCGCCTCTTCTGAGATAATTTCATCCTCTGTTCTGACCTTTTCCATGCGGTCTACGCGGAACGTGACGGTATGGCCGTATTTTGGACTGTAGCAGACCATGTAGTAGTTGTTGTCGTCATACACCAGCGAGACCGGTTCCGCCTCATATCTTCCGCCTTCCATACGATATACTTTCTGAAGATTCTCGTTAAGGTCAAAGTACTGAAACGAGAGTTTCTTTTTTTCCCGGACAGCGTTCTCTATTTCCTAGATATTGTAATAAACCGATCGGTTGGAATGCTTGCGGGTGTTGAAGTGAACGAGATTCCCCTGCAGAAGCTCCGCCTGATGGGTTCCGCCCAGCGCGGCTATTTTTTTCAGGAGATCTTCCGTTTTGTCTTCCGGGATGAAAAGCGCCGCCTGCACGGCATCCATCAGAATCTTGAGCTCAGGCAGTTCAAAGCTGCGGTCGGCGATCCAGTAGCTGTTTTCATGACCTTTCAGCTCGCTCATGATCTCGAATCCCTGAGACTGAAGCAACTTCATATCCTTGCCGACGGTTCTTCGCTCGCAGGAAATGCCCATCTCGCCGAGGCGGCGGCATATCTCGCTGGTCGTTATCGGATGGTTCTCATCAGTTTCCTGGCGCAGAAGCTCCATAAGTCTGAGAAGCTTTATCTTCTGGCAATTATCATTCTGCATTGTTTTCTCCATTCATATACTCCCCTGTTTTTTTCGAGTATAGCACCTTTTGCATTGCATTGAAACAGGTGTCGGCTTAACTGTCGCTAAAAAGTGACGGTTGCTGTGTCTTGCAGCCGTTTGCGTTGACAGCCGATATCACAGAAAGTAGAATCAGGTTACTTTGAAAATACAATTCATGTAGATTTTTGAAAATGAAGGGCCGGTGATCATTATATTGAAAGATTGCAGAATTATTATATGCGGCGGCAGGGATTTCCGCGACAGAGCTTTATTTGAACAGTCCCTTGATTCCATTCTTAAAAATTACGAAGACTTTACTTTCGTTTCCGGCCATGCAAAAGGTGCCGATACTTTTGCGGAAGAATACGCCCGTGTGCACAGTATCCCGGTGAATGTTTTTAAACCTGACTGGAAGAGGTACGGCAAAGGAGCCGGGCCCGTCAGGAACAGGGAGATGCTGGCTTTCGCAGCCGAAAAAACGCCCGTTATCATTGCCTTTTGGGACGGAAAAAGCAAAGGTACACAAAACATGCTCAGGGAAGCCAAAGAGCTAAACGCCGTCTGTCATCTGGTAATGTATGAAATGTAAAGGCGGGGTTGTCATGCGAAGAAAAACGACCGGTGTATCGTATTATTAAACGGTACACCGGTTATTTCATATTAACAGCCAATGCTCCCTTTCGTTCGGCTTCATCTGCAGCTTGGCATGCAGCCAGGTGAGCAGTAAAAGCCGGACGAAAGGGCATATTCTCCGTTTATCCGCAGCAATACCCGATAAAGGTTGCCGCCGTACAGGGATCATGACCTTCGTCGAATTCCTCCTGCAGCCATTCGGGATGAGTTTCCAGCCGCTCCCTCGCCGTTTGTTCCGAATAGCCATAATCACAGGAATAGTCTACCAGACAGGTCATAACATCGTTTTTGTAGTCTTCCATCGTCTGCTGAGGATCAAATACATCATAATCCTTTTTCTTTCCCGGATACTTCTCTTCAAACGCCTGTACGATCTCCCAGAGTCTTTCGTCCAGAATGCCCCTGACCTTATCCCTGAAGCAGATGGGAAATCCAAAGTAAGCTTCTGCGATTCCTCCGGCAATGGCAGCAATCGTGTCACTGTCCCCGCCGATGGAGATGCAGTTCCGTATCACATCAATGTAATCCCTTCCCTCCAGAAAACAGGCAAACGCCTGAGGAACAGAAATCTGACAGATTTCCCTGCCGTGGCCGCTCCACATTTCCCGGTATTCGTCCACGGTTATGCTCAGATCATAGCCGTAGTTTTCTTCAACATACTGCCTGATCTCATCTTTTATTTTCCCCTGCCTTGCCAGAACGATTGCCACGGCAGTCGCTTCCGCACCCTTCATTCCTTCCGGGTGGTTGTGTGAGATCTTTGTTACTGCAGCGGACATCTCTTGTGCCTGTTCAACGCTCTCCGCAGCGAAGCCGACCGCGCTGATCCGCATGGCAGAGCCATTTCCGCAGCTGTTGTAGGGTTGAGGATCATCCGTGAACATCCACTCGACAAACTTCCTGCCGTAACCGCAGTTCGGATATTCTCTTCCTATTGTCTGCATGGCGGAAACAGCCCTAGACGAAAGGTCGCTGTAGTCCCCGTCACAGTCAAGGATTGCCCTGGCCACTGCGCAGGTCATTACGGTATCATCCGTGAAAGTATTTCCTTCATTCAGCAGCTGAAAATCCTTGTTCAGATGATTATGAAATTCAAATCTCGAACCGACGATATCTCCTAAAATTGCACCGATCATATTTCTTCCTCCATTCTCTTTTCCTTTGTGTCCATTATTATACTGCTTTTCCCCTATGTTGGGTCAATTGCCGTTTGACGTTTTATCATTTAATTCGGACGCCTGAGACCGAGCTTCGGCGTGCGGGTCAAGCTTTTTCACGGAAGGTCCCGGTTTGTGAGAAAAATTGTCGTGAGACAAACTATGTTCTTCAACCTAAACAGATAACCGATAACAAAGAATAACCAATACACGTAAAGCATTCCCCCGCTAGTACGGGCTTTGTATTTTTCTCTCGTCGGAATCTGAGGTACAGCAGATTAAAAGAAGCAGTTCCCTTCTCCCTCAGATCAGGAAAAAATCAAGCGTATAAATCAAAATATTCCGGTACTGTAACTCTGTGATTGAAAACCTAAAAGGATACTGTTATAATTTAATGTGTATAAGTAGAATTTCTGATTTTGTTTAGATATAGGAGAAAACATATGATTACCGGTGCAATCAAGAACAAAGTGGATAAGATCTGGACAGACATCTGGGCAGGCGGCATTACCAATCCCCTGACGGTAATTGAGCAGCTGACGTATCTCATGTTCATCCGCTCTCTGGATGAGAAGGAGCTGGAAACCGAAGAATTTGAGAATATGACCGGCGAAAAGATGGACAAGATCTTCCCGCAGTCCGAAGCGGGTCAGTCCATGCGCTGGAGCAAGTTTAAGAATAACGACCCGCGCAACATTTACGATATCATCTCCCAGCGTGTTTTTCCGGCAATCAAGAATATGAAATACGGCAGACTCCCCGACTTCTCCGCTCAGGGAGAAATGATCGAGGTGGAAGATCAGTCCGGCAAAGAATCGGAAGGTACCACGGCCTTTGCCCGCTATATGAGTGATGCCATGTTCCTGATCCCGACGCCGCAGGTCCTTCAGAAGATCATTACCGGCCTGGATGACCTCTATGAGCATGATATCTCCGAGCTGGATATGCAGGGCGATCTGTACGAATATATGCTGGGAAAGCTGGCGACTGCCGGTCAGAACGGTCAGTTCCGTACCCCGAAGCACATCCGTGAAATGATGGTCGAGCTGATTGCTCCCACTCCGGATGATATCATCTGCGATCCGGCCTGCGGTACTGCGGGCTTCCTCGTTTCCGCATCCGAATATATACGCAAGCATTATGAAGACACCATGACAACCGAGCAGTGGGAACACTTTGCAGGCCCTGCATTTACGGGCTTTGACACAGACCGTACCATGCTCCGCATTTCCGCCATGAACCTGATGCTGCACTCAATCAGCACCCCGGAAATAGACTACAAGGACAGCGTTTCCAAACAGAATCAGATCAGTGATAAGTTTACGGTGTGTTTGGCCAATCCCCCCTTCAAAGGCACAGTGGATGAAGAGAGTATCCATGATAATCTGAAAGCCGTCACGAACACGAAAAAGACCGAGCTTCTCTTCCTTGCCCTGTTCCTGCGCATGCTGAAAAAGGGCGGGCAGTGCGCCTGCATTGTTCCGGACGGTGTGCTGTTTGGTTCTTCCACAGCGCATAAGGCGATCCGCAAAGCGCTTATTGAAGATCATCAGCTCCGTGCCGTGATTTCCATGCCTTCCGGAGTATTCAAGCCATACGCCGGAGTTTCCACGGCTGTTCTGGTATTTACCAAGACCGGAGCCGGCGGAACGGATCAGGTATGGTTTTATGATATGAAGGCGGACGGCTTCACGCTGGACGATAAGCGTTCCGAAATTGCGGATAACGACATCCCGGATATCATTGCCCGCTTCCATAACCTCGAAGCAGAAAAGCAGCGTGAGCGGACCGAGCAGAGCTTCTTTGTCCCGAAGCAGGAGATCGTAGGGAACGACTACGACCTTTCCATTAACAAGTACAAAAAGACAGAGTATGTGGCCGTGGAATATCCTCCCACAAGTGAGATCATGGCGGAGCTCCGGAGTCTGGAAGCGGAAATCAGTAAAGCAATGGACGAACTGGAAATACTCCTGAAATAAATATTATCGGCAAAGAAGGACAGAATATGAACAAATATATCATTACAAATTCAGTACGTTTTTCTGAGCTTAAAAACATGGAACATTCCGCAGCAACAATATCCGGGAACTCAGTTTTCAGAGCAGAAGTACCGGAGCTTTTGAAAGCAGCTGCTGGCGGCATACCCGCGCTTGGCGTTTATGCAATAAAGTATATGGCAGATAATGCGGTAATAAAGATTCATTCTGCAGCGGAACTGATAAGCTATAAGAATGCGCTTCCAACCGACTGGAAGAAAAATACACTCTATATTGAGCATCCGCTTTGCAGAAAGGTTTTGATAGAGGCAAGTGTTTATAAGGATTACATTCTGCGGGAAATGGTGGCAGATATAACAAATTATGTTGCTGACCATCTTGATCTGCAGAAATATGTGATTGGTCTTGTCGCATCCAATCATCATCGTGCGGATGCCTGTATAAATGTAAAGGATATTGATGCGGAAGCAAGTATGAATATCCAGCTGAATAAAAACTATTTTATGGCTCTGCAGGACAGTCATGCAAATGAAAATCCGGAAAGAGATTATATATGGATTAGCAGGTTTCCGGATATTATCTCGGCAGTGGAACATAAATCTGGAAGAATGGAAGTCGTTAAGAAAATTGCGCTTGATCTTGATGCTAATGTCGGAATGATGAAGAAAATGAATGCCGGGATCAAAGCAGAAAAGCAGTACGAGTTTTATATCAAATATGTAAGAGCAGAATAAATTCGGATTTGTAGGGATGA
>JAUNQI010000040.1 GCA_030536255.1 Eubacteriales bacterium
AACGGGACAGTAATATTTTTTCCCTGTTTCTGCAGTAAAGATACTTACTCTATTTCCATGTTCATCATGAGCAATCTGCATTTTTCCAACCTCATCAGCTGTCACAGTTTCTTGATTTCATTATATTGTGTTCATAAAACATGTCAAGTAATGAATTTCAGGTATAATAACGCTCTCAATATTACGAACGGAGGCGTAAGCCTCCGCCATTTTATTTAGAACCTATACCGGGGCAGAGCCCTAACCGAAGCGTATTGCACCGAAGCGGCGCCTTACAGGTGCGCGAGGTGCAAATAACTTTTCCCGGTACGAGCACCTGCAGCCTGCCTTCGCATAGTGCAGCCTCTAGTCGCTCCAGGACCCGGCCCTGCCGGGGACTGGAACGGCAGAGGCGGCGAACGAGCGCCTTGCAGTGCAGTTTGAGCGAGCGCATGAGACAGATCCGCACAGCAGGAGCCGGAGATCGGCCCGCAGCACGGAGCTTTGCGGAGTGCATCGGGCCGGACAGAGGCGGGGTACGGGCGCCCTGCTGAGCAGTTTGAGCGAGCGCATGAGACAGACCCGCACAGCAGTAGCCGACGTCGGCCAGTTGCCTGAGGCCACTCAGGCTGCTGGGCGGTGGAGGCGGAGTACGGGGCCTGTTGCTGTGACCCTGTTAAACGCAGAGACCCCATACAAGCAGAGCAGCAGCGGCATACAGGCTCACCGCAAGCCGCGTACCGCTGCTGTTCTTGTTATGATTTTTTCGTGCGGCGAGCAATGAGGCTGCTGCCGCGGAGATAATTTTTATTTTGCCAACGACATTGATATCTGCGGCTCTTTATGTTAATATACTGCTGTCAACTTGAGAGGGATAAAAGCTGGGTTCCCGAATGGGAGTAGGCGCATCAGCGCTTAGAATCCTTTGCTCCTGGGGTTGACTTTTTTATTTTTTCTTTCAGGTCTCCGATAATTATATCGGGGCTTTTTTATTTAACCTTATTTCTTTTCTTTACTTGTGAGTTCCTGATACTTCTTCATAAGGAATGCAACACAATCTTCTTCGGAAGTTGCTTTTACATCCAGTCCGTAAGCCTGCATTACTGCTTTATCATTTGCCCGATGGGCTTTGCGAAGTTCATCAGGCATTATCCGCGGATCATAAAGATCTGACAGACTGCAATCCGGTTTCAGCGCTCGTGCATCCAGTATTCCCTGCGCTGTCTCTTCTATCTTAGCTTTCTGTTCTTCGGTTGGATCCGGCCAGGGGAAATTGTTATATACAACTGTAGCAGAGTACCTATAATCACTTTTTATTCTGCCGCATACTGTCCTCATCCATGCCATATGAACATTTGATGTCATTATACCAAATACATATATTGTCGCATTTGGTATAAGCATATTTGCGTCACCGCATATTATTTCTGGAGACATATATCCAAAAGGAATATATCTTCTTGATTCCGAAGTATGCCGAGGAATAAGCAGATACGGCTTATCCGGCTGTCTAATTTCGCCGAATAACATCGGAGTATCTGCAAGTTTTTTTGTAGATTCTCTGTTACTGCTTGAGCGCAAATTCTGAACATTTCCGATAGCTTCCATTACTGGAGCTACTGATTTAATGATTGATATATCAGCTTCTTTTAGCCATAAACACCAGCGAAGTTTATTGTGTAAAAATTCCGTTGCCCCGACAAACTGCTTAAACAACACTTCTGCCTGAGGGTATGCTTTAACGATCTGATTTTTGGAATCATTATCATAATCAGATAAATATCCTCCGTCGTTTGGCATACTCCCGAAAACCATTTCCGGAACATTCTGGATTGGGGATTTTCTGTTTGAAATAAACACATTAGGTGCATCAACTAAGTACGCATTAATATTTTTTACTTTAGATGCCTCGCCTTTTTCATTAAAAAGTGTTTTTTCTTGCTTTGCTATATAGCTAAATCCTATTATCACACAATGAACATGGGCTTTTATATTGGCCTCACTATCCCACCGGAAAGTACGATATGCAAAGTTTATACAAATACCCTCTGTTATTAGCTTTTCCCAAAGCAGCCCGACCTGTTCCCCTTGTGTGATTGAATTAGTTGAAACTAAGGCTATTTCTATTTTTGTATTCTTTATGTAGCTTGAAGCCTTTTTATACCACGCTGTTACGTAATCTAAATTGCCTATTCCTTTCTGCTTTTCAAAAATAAGATCTAAATCTTCTTTTTGCTCTGCAGACATCAGTCTTGCTCCAACAAACGGAGGATTACCCATGATATACGAAAGCTCAGTTCTTGGTACTACTCTGTTCCAATCTATACGAAGTGCATTATCTTCAATAATATTTGCATTCGTTTTTAACGGCAGGAAATTAAGGTCAAGATGGCAGACATCTTCCGTCTCTTTCATCATTTGCGATTCAGCGATCCAGAGAGCTGTTTTCGCAACAGTCACGGCAAAGTCATTGATCTCTATACCATAGAACTGATCGATGCCGATCTTAATCGGGGACATACTTCCAAAGCCTATCGTAATCTGACCATGTTCTAATTCCTGAAGTATTTCATTTTCCAATCTTCTTAGAGAAACATAGGTCTCTGTCAGGAAATTTCCCGAGCCGCATGCGGGATCCAGAAATTTCAGACCTGCCAGCTTATCCTGAAAAGCCCGCAGCTTATTATCTCTTGTCTTAGGTACCTTGATCGCTAATATGTCAGCAAATTCTGCCTTCAGATCATCGAGGAATAAAGGATCTATTACTTTATGGATATTCTCGATCGACGTATAGTGCATTCCGCCGGATCTTCTTGTCTCCGGGTTCAGCGTAGACTCAAATACAGCTCCGAAAATCGTAGGGCTGATTTTTCTCCAGTTGAAATGAGAAGACTCCAGAATCGTGTCTTTTATTTCCTGAGTAATTTTGGGTATTTCAATATTCTCTCTTGCAAACAGACCACCGTTGCAATACGGGAATGATTCCAGTTCTTCATCCAGATACAGATCTCCACGCTGGTCATAAGGGGTATCCAGTACTTTGAACAAGTCAAGCAAAGCTCTCCTGATGTCCTTCGGTTCATACTGGGAAATATATTTGCTGAATGCATCCTTTTCTCCGAACAGTCCGGCGTCCTCAGCATAAAGACAGAATACCAGACGGACGCAAAGAATGTTCAGTGAGTTCTGCGTTTTCTTTGCCATGGGGTCATTATATTGTTCCAGAAATCTGTCATGTATTTTACCGACCAGTTCTCCGGCTTTTAATGACAGTTCCATTTCTTCCGTAAGTATTTTAACTTTTTGGGAGAGCAGGAAATCTAACAGGGAATACTGGCTCTGCAGATCAGCAATTGTTATTTTGGTTATTTCATTCTCCGGGATCCTGGATTCCATATTATAAATCCAGATATCAGAAAAATTTGAAGTTACGATCCAGCGTGCTTTTTCTGATAATGGCAGATTATCATTGTATCTTTTCGCCTGCTCATACGGAGTAAGATCAATTCCGCCTGACTGGTGAATTTTCTTATCAAGAGCAATTCCTAAACTTTTCTGTTCTATGATAATCTTTGTTTCCGGAATATAGGCGTCGATCCGCTTTGTGTTACCATCAACAATAACCTTCTTCTGAAACTCTATTCTGTCGGTAGCGTCAATGACACCCATGATGCGCTGCAGTATGTCCAACCAGTAAGAACGGTCATCTTCATCTTCTTTACCTTTACCGGCCCACTTTTGGTAGAACAGCCGTGAAGCTTCTCTTTTTTCGGAATCAGTCATTTTATTTCACCTGTTGAACATATTTTATGATGCTAATATAAATATTTCTGTTATTTATGTCAATATTACTATTCAGTATTTTCCTAATCATTCTTGACTTTTCTCTCTTTCCCATTTAGTATAATAAATTTATTTAGGAACGCAGTCTTGCAGATCGCCTAAACCTGCTTGCGTCCTAACAGAGTAGGAACGCTTATGTGATACCGGCGGCAACCGGTCACATAGCAAAACGCGCATAGTGAGCAAACTATGCGCGCTTTGTTTACTTTACACTTTAATTTTTCTCTTATAATCCGTACTTTTCCCGCAAAAACTCTTGACTGATATATATATATATATATAATAAATGGTATCTTTTAGTCCTTTTTGAGAGGAGGCCTTTTCCGTGCTATCCTTCGATACCACGAAAAATTACACGCTTCAGATCATCCTTCCAGACCAGCTGCCTGTAACAGACAGTTTCGTTCCGGGAAATATGCTTGACAATGTTATTGAGGATTACAAAAGGGTTCACCCGGACTTCAAAAAGATCGTTGTCTATGATGCCTATTCGAAGGAGTGCGTCGGGATCATAAAACGTCAGGATCTTATTTAATATTTCAGAAAAGGGTGTAGCTGCTGTTATGGATCAATCTTCCGGGGCAAACAAGTCTTCGGATCTTGCGAAATTATTATCTTCCGAAATAATCAGCGGTTATTCACCGCTTTCTTTTGAAGAGGCAGACAGGATCCTGCAGAATATACTTTCCTCCTGCGGATATTATGAGGCGCATCTGAAAAAAGAAAATATACAGGATCCTTTCGGATCCTGATAAAACACGGCCCGCACATGCCGGATAATGAACGATCCGGTTTGTGCGGGTCCTTTTTTCTCTGAGCCTTTACTTTGCCACGAGTACGGTGAAGAAGATCTCCTGTCCGTCCACCAGCGCGCGGAAGTCATACGTTCCGCTGCCGAGAGCGAGCAGATATGTGTTGCTCAGCTGGATGGAGACAGAGCCGTCACCGTGATTAGTGATGCTATACGCCTCCTCCGGAACCGGGTTATCATCCATGAACATCTGCACCATGTGGTATTCCGCCGTTTTGCTGAGGAGAGACGGAGCGACCTTGATGCCGGCATGGTTCGGAATGTCAAGCGCCGTGACTGCGCCTTCCTCCGCTCCCTCCGGAAGTTCCGCCTTAACCGTTGCGACCGCGAAGGAGTTATCCACGAACACGGAGGCGATCACGTCCGCGTTGACAATGATATCCGCCGCGACGCCCGGGTTGTCCTTTGCAATGTTCTCAAGGATCAGCATCAGGGACTGGAGACCGCCCTGGAAGTTGCTGCCGAGCTTGAACGAGACGGAACCGTCTGCGTTCGTTACAAGGTTGACGTCAGCGTTATCGCATCCGCTGACCTTCAGCTTTTTGCTGCTGTCCGTGGGCTTCAGGGTAATGGTCTTACCGCTGAGAGCCGAAGTATCCGCGGTGGTCGTGTAGTAATAGTCTTCCTTCTTTACGCCGTCTATTGTACTCGTTGAGATGATATCCGTATCACCGTCTACACTGAACTGATCCAGCGTAGTCGAGCTTTCATCCGTGTTGATCAGGTAATGAACCCTATCCTTATCCGATGTTATGTTTCCGGTCAGTTGCCCGAGATAGAGCTCTCCGTCACTGTTAAAATTGGTTACATCTCCTGTAAGAGCCCCTTCAATGATGGCCATTGTTCCACTATCTATATTTACCGTGCCTTTCGCATCGCCGCCGACGGTTACCTTGCCGCCGTTTCCAGCCTGCACAGCCCACATTCCTGTAGCGTTTTCGCCGACAGTTACCTCGCTGCCCCGTCCGGAATATACAGCTGTAGCGCTGATAGACGAAACACTTCCTTTAACTGTAACTGTGCTGTTATTGGAAGCAGACACACCGGTGTTGCTTTGTGAAGCCACATCTTCGCCGACAATGACTTTCGCGCCATTCTTGGCCTCCACAGCCAGACCATTTGCCTCAACGCTGACGCCGACGCGAACTTTAGTGTAATCACCATCGGCAAACACAGCACCTGCATTATTACCATTCGAGGTAACACTGCCGTCGACAAAAACCTGACTCGACGTATTGGCAGACACAGCAGTTGCATTTTCACCATTTGCGGTAACACTGCCGTCGACTTCGACTGTTGAACCGTATTGGGCGGACACAGCAGTTGCATTATCATCAGTTGCGGTAACGCTGCCGGTGACCTCCAGACTCTTCAGGCCTTCTAAACCATCCGCGGAAACAATTTCGGGATCACCGGAAGCGGTCACTTCATTATTATTAACTACAACGCTGATACCTGTTTTGGTCGTTCCTGAGTCTGTTATCTTTTCTCCGTCTACTTGAACTTCCGCGAACGCCGCTGTTCCCAGGCTCAGTACCAGAGCAAGCGCGACTGCAAGAGCAAAGGTTTTCTTCATTTGTTGTCCCTCACTTTTTTAAGAATTTTCATTGCCGGGAGGATTCCCGCCGCTTCCGCTGTCCCGGCACCGCGGGCCGCAGAGGCAATGCCCTGACGGTTTCACCGAAAGCACGGGCAGGATCCCGGTTTCTGAAGTGGTATCTGCTGTAATCTATTATATATATATATATAGTTGTCAAGATTTTTAAGGATGCGAATAGAAACATCCTTACTTTTTTGTCAAAAACTCTTGACTGATATATATATATATATATAATAGATGTAATATTTTAGACCTTTTTGAGAGGAGACCATTTCCGTGCTTTCCTTTGATACCACGAAGAATTACACGCTCCAGATCCTGTTGCCAGGGCTTGTACCCATAACAGATAATTTTGTTCCGGGTAATTTGCTTCGTTTTGTTATTGAGGATTACAAAAGAATTTATCCTGACTGCAAAAAGATCGTTGTCTATGACGCCTATTCGAAGGAGTGCGTCGGGATCATTAAACCCTGAGAATACTTACGATATCCATCTGAAAGGGTGCTGTTGAAGTTATGGATCACGGTTCCGGAGCAAGGAAGACTTCGGATTATGCGGAATTATTATCTTCTGAACTGACCAGCGGTTATTCGCCGCTTTCTTTTGAAGACGCGGACAGGATCCTGCAGAATATACTTTCCTCCTGCGGATATTATGAGGCGCATCTGAAAAAAGAAAATATAAAGGATCCTTCCGGATCCTGATAAAACACGAGCCCGCACATGCCGGATAATGAACGTTCCGGCGTGTGCGGGTTCTTGCATTATTGGTTCTTCTCTATTGATTGATCAGACCCTGCATCGTGTCAAACAACTCTTTGACATCGATCGGTTTGGCGACATGCGCGTTCATGCCGGCTTCCAGCGACCTCTGAACATCTTCTTCAAAGGCATTAGCGGACAGCGCAATGATCGTTACCTTGTCGCCGTCAGGAAGATTCCGGATGGCCTTTGTGGCCTCATAGCCGTTCATGACAGGCATCTGGATATCCATCAGGACGAAGTCATAATATCCTACACCCTTTTCGGTAACAGCCTTCACGGCAAAGATACCGTCTTCCGCTGTATCCACGATGAGGCCGACTTCTTCGAGGATCGTACTTGCAATCTCACGGTTCATCTCGTTGTCTTCCACTAAAAGCACTTTCTTATTTTCAAAGCTGAAGTCGCTATTAGAAAGATCAATGGGTGTGTTTTCCGCCTCATAATTCTCAATGGATTCTTCGTCCATAATGCGCATTGGTATATCAACCGTAAAGGTGGATCCCTCGCCGGTTTTGCTTTTTACGCTGATTGTTCCACCGGCCAGATCAATGATTTTCTTAACGATGGAAAGACCAAGTCCGGCACCCTGCTGTTTGGAAACGGTAGAAGTTTTTTCTCTGGTGAATGCTTCGAACAGATGTTCCTGATATTCCTCACTCATGCCGATGCCGTTATCCTCAACTTCAAAGCGGTAAGTGGCAATGCCATCAGCGGCTTCTCCCATCTGACTTGTCCGGAACCATACCTTGCCGCCTTCAGGAGTATACTTGACAGCATTGGAAATCAGATTGATCAGAACTTCATTGGCATGCAGTTCATCATTGAAAACATAGGGATTCTTGATATCGCCGATCTCCGTCTGAAAGTCGATGCTCTTTTCGATGGCCAAAGACTGGCTCATCTGCTCCACGCCCTCGATAAGTCTGCGGATGTCCATGGGTGCTTCGGAAATCTCGAGTTTTCCGGACTCAATACGGCTCATTTCAAGAATGTCGTTAATCAGATTCAGCAGATGACCGCCGGCAAGCTTGATCTTCCCAAGACTTTCATCGACCTTTGACCTGTCGTCGCCGTGCCTGATGGCGATGTCGGTGTAGCCGAGGATTGCGTTCATCGGAGTGCGGATATCATGAGACATGTTGAAAAGGAATTCTGTCTTGGATTTGCTGGCAGCCTCTGCCTGAACTCTTGCGAGCTCGTCCTGACGCTGTTTTTCCTCGCGTTTGCGCTGCTCATCATCATAATGCAGAAGCTCAGAAACATTCTGATGTGTACCCTCAATACGAATGCCCTTCGTATAATCAAAATTGCGTACGCCACCGCACCGGACGATCCAGGTTTCGCCGTTGGGATTATGCCAGGGATACTGAACCTCCGCGTGTTCGCCGGAAACCATTTTTTCGACAGCGTCGTTTACAAGGTCATAAGAGCCGTCATCGATATTGTCGTACCAGGCATGATAGGTTTCTTCCGGTGCAATCTGATGGTCGAGTCCTATGAGGCCAAGCATTGCTTCATCAGCATACATTCTCGGAGCGCAGCCCTCATCAAGTTCAAATGACCATAAACCGATATTGGCCTTTGTAAGAACGTCGGATGAAAGCGGGATTGCACCCAAGAGACGCTTCTGCTGCTCCTGATATGCTTCCGTCACGTCCTCAAAACCTAAAGCCGCGTGATCTTCATCGGCGCCTCTGATTACCTGAACACGGAATATTCTTTCGGTCCCGGAAGAAATATCTCTGTAGGTTCTGTTGAACGCCGGTGTGCTCCGGAGCATATCCTTCAGCTTACGGGGCTCCAGAATCTCTGTAAGTTCGGCCCGGTCGTCAGGCTGAACATCATTGCTGATATAAGACTTAAGGCTGGTAAAATAATTATCCCCGATAGGATGCATCTCATTCAGATCGCTTGCGCGTCTGTAAACCTTACAGCTGCCGTCTTTAAGATTGACGTAGTACACGGACGCATACTGATCAAGGAAGAAGTCGGTAAAAGCCAGTGATTCTTCCAGAGAAGCCTGTTTTTCCTGCAGCTGGAGATTGAGAGCATCCGTCGCCTCTTTTTCCTTGAGTTCAGTTCGGTGCTGTCTTGAGCGAACAGAGAAATAGAACGCAACAGCCAGGGCAAAGCTGACGGCAGCAAGAAGAATTCCAGCAATACTCAGCAGATTCCTTGTCTGGATTTCAAAAACGCTTGACGGGACAGCGGAAACGAAGAACCAGTCCGCTTCTTCCATTGGAGTAAAGACAAGGTAATATTCTTCAACACTGTCCGAATCAAACCTTGCGGTTGCGCGCGCCGTAGTAGTAGTAGTAGTAAGTGCGCTGCGGAAAGCTTCAACACTGTCAAAACTCTGTGCATCTGTAAAATCTTCAAAGAAATTATCCCTTGCCATAAAGCTATGGTTACGGTTGATATTCAGGATATAGTTTCCTTCATTATCTATGACGGAACTGAACCCTGCACCGTTGTAGCTTTCAAGTTTTAATTCCTTTTCAAGTTCTGTCGGTTTTACAAAAGCGCAGATGTATTCATACGTATGGCCATCCTGTTCTATCGGATCAATTTTACATCGTAAAATATATATTCCCGGCGCAAATCAGGAAAAACGTCTACAATGTTATCAAAGCGATGAACCGATCTGTTGCCATGTGATAAGCAAAGCTCCGCAATGTCGGGCCTGCTTTCCGTGACATTATTACTGGAACATATTGTACCATCTGACGAAACAAGACTTATTTTATCAGCATCGGAAAGGAAAGAAGCATCCGAATGAAGAAGAGATATAATAGACGTGCCGTCTTTTTTACTCCAATAAGCAATATCTTCGGCAATGATTTCCAATGTATTAAGCCTGTTAGCAATCGAACTGTTTATTATTTTAATATCATGTGCAGCAAGTTCCTCAATATGCTCGTTGTTAATTTCACTTACCGAATGTAAAAACGACCTGTTTCCCCAAAAAGCTACAGCAATAATAATTGCAAGCAAAAGCAAAGCTCTGAGCAGGAATTCTTTCTTTGTTTGTTTACCAGTTTCGTTTTTCTCAGTTTTCTTAACTATATTATTCATAAGCTTTCTCTCAAAGTGTGAATATGGGGAAGATTAAAAAACAGTTTTAAGAATGGATTTTGGAGTTGGTATATCCTTCTTCAATAGCTGCATTGCAGTCTGCATCAAGACCGGCGGCACTTTCTGCCGGTGTCTCTTTTCCGCTAAGTAACGCATTTATGTGTGGATAAAATGCTGCTCTGACACCGAGCCAGTTCGGATTATTCATCTGATAGTCAACAACATATTTGTTGTTCTCAGCAAACATATCCCCCATAAAGACTTCAGCACCATGTCTCTCAGCGGTACCCTTGGAACAGGGAATGCCGCCTGCCGAATAATCAAGCCATTGCTCATGCTCATATATGTACTTCAGGAAAGCCTTGGCGACCTCAAGCTTTTTAGTATCTCCGTTATCAAATGCCATGAACCCGGTGACAAAAGTTGAACAGGCGCCGTTGGCATTCTGTGCAGGGAAATTCACATAGCCCTGATCAATGTCATATCCTTCAAAGCTCTGCGCAAGTGCTGTATTGAAAAGTGTAAAGGCAAGCTGCTTATTTGCAAACAAAGCAGCGCAGTCGTTGATTTCAAGATCCTCGCAATTTTCCGGATAATATCCATTGTCATAATTGTCTTTGATCCACTGTAGAGCCGCAATTCCTTCCGGAGTATTCAGATTGAATCTGCCATTGGAATCAAAGAATTCAGAACCTTTCACGCGGAGTTGAAGCATTATGTGCGTATCGCCCTGATTACTCTTGGCATACATCGGAAAAGCGTATTCGTTCTCGCCGAGATTATCTGCCAGTTTTGAAAGAATGATATCCCAGTCTTCAAGGCTCCAGCCTTGAATTTCCTCCTTGTCCGAGATATATTCGTCCAATCCCGCCTTGCGGAACATATCCTTGTTGTAAGTCAGAATATTCTGAAGGTTCAGATACGGCATCAGATATGTCTTCCCGTTAATGGAAGAGACATCCCACATGCTTTCATCAAAGTCATTCCTGATTGCGTCGGTGATCATATCATCAAGCGGAACGGCATATCCGTCATGCACATAACCGGAGATGTTGAAATAGCCACCATACAGCAGATCCGCTGCTTCGGATTTTCCGTAGCAGTCAGTAATAGCTCCTGCATAATCTGTCTGCTCAAAGACGATTATATCTGCTGTAGCATTATAGTCCGTATACTGCGCTGCAAAAGCATCCCAGGCTTTCTGAAGGAACTGGTCGGACGTAGTGATTTCAGAATCTGTCACACATTCCATAGAAAGTACCGGGACTTTAATTGTAATCTTTACATTCTCTTTTTCCGGAGGCTTTTTGCCGCACCCAGCGAGCAGGCTGAGTGCCAGCACGAGAGCAAGAATAAGAGCCAGATTCTTTTTCATGATTTATTCTCCTTTTTGTCCTTTTTTATAGTAAAAAAGACGCATTATATCATCTAGAAGGATATAGTGCGTCTGTCAGCTCAAATTATGAGTAAAAAGGGCAGAATTATACTGTCTGTCTGTCTGTCTGTCTGAAGATAGCGGTGAGCAGCATACTTGTCAAGCCCTTTTGATATGTAAATAGATAAAGATTTTTTATTATTAAAGCATATTTTTATACATTTATCAAGATAAAAAAAGCGGAAAAGCTCTGACGGCTGCAAGCGGGTTTAGGGGTGGGCGCTTTTCCGGAGCTATGTGCTATGATTCTATCCGGGGTTCCCTCCCCTCTCCTTATTTTAAGGCCGGGGTTTTACGATTTTTCCCCCGGCCCTTCACTTTATTTATGGTGGTGATCTTTCTGGATCCTCTGAAATTAATTCTTGCTCTTTCTCCCGCGGACATGGTTCTGCTGCGGTCTGTCCCTCTCGCTTTCGCGATCTATTACCGTTATCATTCTGACTGAGGAGGTTTGAACATGGGGAAATGCAAATCCAAAGGAAAGAGGAAGTAAGACGATGTGCAAAAAGAATACTTCCTCAGCTCTGACCGTTCCGGAAGCGAAGGAGCTGATCCTCTCCAAGGCCCGGGCGGAGCTGAACTATCACGAGACCGGAGACAATCTCACGAAATACGCCTCCGCCTATGACTACGACACGCGGCTGTACGGCTTTGACATGAACGGGCTGCCGTGGTGCGACTACTTTGTGGACTGGCTGTTTATGGACGCTTTCGGCTTTGATACGGGCTCTCTGATGCTTTATCAGTACCGGGGCTGTTCCGGTGCATCCTGCGCCGCCTCCGCCTCTTATTTCCGCGCAAACGGCGCTTTTATCACGGTTCCGGAGGTCGGGGATCAGATCTTCTTCTACGTGAACGGGGATATCAATCACACCGGGATCGTGGAGGATGTTTCCGGCGGCTATGTCACGGTGATCGAGGGCAATTCCTCCGACGCTGTGCAGCGGAACGTGTACCGCATTACAGACCCCTCTATTGCAGGCTACGGGCGGCCTGACTGGACGTTAGCCGGTACCCCTGTCTCTGTACCTCTTGAGACGGACGGAGAGTTCGGGCCGCTGACAAAGGCCCGTCTGAACGAGATCCTGACGATTGCCGGGCTGCCGGCGGACGGGATCTGCAGAATCGACGCCTGGAATTATCTCTTTGATAATTTCCCTTACATGGAGCTCCGGTCCGGTTCCGAAGGGGACGCGGTTCTACTGCTGCAGCTGCTTTTAAATTTTTATCGAGAGGTCTGAACGATGCCTACTGAAATTATCTGCTCTATTATTTCTCTCTGCGGCTGCCTGGCTTCCATCGTCTCATCGATGGGGCTGGTCAACTGGCGGCTTTCCCATCTGGAAAAGAAGGTGGACGAGCACAACAGCTGGGGAGAACGATTTGCCAAACAGTCAACGGATATCGCCCTGATCTCTCAGGACGTTTCGTATATCAAAAAAGCGATCGATAAACTGGAAAGGAGTTCTGACACATGAAAAAAGATGATCTGATCCGCAAGCTGACTTCAAGAAAATTCTGGGTCGCCGTGGCGGCTTTTGTCGCCGGGCTGATCGTTGCTTTCGGCGGATCCTCGGAAACTGCCGAAAAAATTTCCGGACTGATTATGTCCGGAGCCGCCGCGCTGGCCTATATTTTAGGGGAAGGATTCATTGATGCGCAAAGTGCGGAAAATACGAAAAATTAGCGTTTTTTAGGCTGAAAACGGGGTTTTTGGCGTTTTCTGAAAGAACGTAAATGGAAGAATATTCATTTTTACCATCTTATACGTTCACGGTTATAATTCAAAAATCTCAAATTTGGTAACTTTTTGAGCAAATTCCGTTCGAAATTTCGTTCGAAAAATGGCACTTTATCGAGGCAATTTTTGAGTTTATTTTCCTAAACTATGAGTTTAGTTTTCCCTTCTCCGAAGT
>JAUNQI010000041.1 GCA_030536255.1 Eubacteriales bacterium
AATGGCGCGCACAGGGCGGCGATGCGTTGCTGCATGAGCTTAACGAAGTGTACAGTAGCGTAACCGTTCCATGATGAATCATTTCAAGATCAGCTTTACGTTATTCCGATTACCGAACATCACGTTGATCCCGTCAATCATTTCCGTTTCAATTTCTCCACGGCACTCGCCGCATGGCGTCGTTGTCGGGAAGGTGGATCCATCGTATTCCTCTCTTTTTATCAGCAGGCGGGTTTGGCCTCCGCATTCTTTGCCTGCAACAATTAATTCAAATTTGTGCGAGAAGCACCGGAGCATTATCTGCCCCGGTGCTTCTCCTTTTGGCTCTTTAGAGACAAACAACCACCAGTTGGACTGGTGGAATAAAAAGCTTATAGCGAAAAAAAGACCTCCAATGATAGAATAGAGCGGGTTTGCCGACCGCACACAATCAAAGGAGGTAAGTCATGAAAGATGACATCAACAGTTTATCGCACTCCAAGTGGAGATGCAAGTACCATATCGTATTCGCACCGAAATATCGGAGGAAAGCAATTTATGGAGATATCCGAAAGGATATCGGAATAATATTGCGAAAGCTTTGTGAGATGAAGAATGTAGAAATAATAGAAGCAGAGCTATGTCTGGATCATGTGCACATGTTAGTGAGTATTCCGCCGAACTTGAGTGTAGCGCAATTTGTAGGGTATCTAAAAGGAAAAAGTGCGCTGATGATATTTGACAAGCATGCAAATCTAAAGTACAAGTATGGTAACAGGCATTTCTGGTGCAGAGGATACTACGTTGATACAGTAGGAAAGAACGAGAAGAAAATAGCCGAATACATCCAAAAGCAGTTACAAGATGATATAGCGGAAGACCAGATAAGTATGAAAGAGTTCGTAGACCCGTTTACGGGTGAACCGTACAAGAAGGCATAAAAACAGGCCGCTTTAGCGGCGGCCTGTAAATGTAATGCGGTTGGCAAATTCTTCATGCGTCTTGAGACGCTGCTGGAAACAGGCCCTTGAAGGGCCCTTCAAACCACGCGTTTTACGCGTGGTTTTGATTTTATCAGGATCCGAAAGGATAGCATCACTAATCACGGTGACGGCTCTGTCTCCATCCAGCTGAGCAACACCTATCTGCTCGCTCTCGGCAGCGGAACGTATGACTTCCGCGCGCTGGTGGACGGACAGGAGATCTTCTTCAACGTCCTCGTGGCAAAGTGAAGGCTCCCTGATTCAGAGAAAAGTCCATAGATTCTCATTCTCCCCGCCATTGGCGGGGAGTAATTTTATTCATCTGAGAATAGAGGTGATGATAGCACAAAGCTCCGGAAAGGTGTCAAGGAACCGGGAGAAGTTTACAATTCCTGTTTGCCTATCCCGTAAATGAATGCTATAATTATCCCAACAAAACAGAAATTTATTGTACGATTTAACGCTTATTTATGAAAGTGATGGAAAAGAGCAGAAAAATCGTATGAATAGGAAAAACGAAATGGCAGAGAACAATTGGAAATTAGAATTAAATGAATATATACGTCAGGGCGAGCCGGATAAGGTAGATAAAAGTAATGCCTGGAAAGCAGCTATTGGTCTTCAGGATGTAGACGGGCTCATACCTTCAGAATATCTGATTGAAACTGCAAAGGAACACATAGAGGGTAAGATTACAATTACTGAAGCTGATCAGCGCATCCATAGTTACTATGAGGAACGCAAAGATAGAGCCGAAGTTGAAGCGAATACCAGAGAAGCGGATATTGTTTCTGTAAGAATTGCTAAGCTGCTCGGCGAGAAGACCTTTCAGTTTTCACCCGTTGAATGGCAAAATATTCATCGCAGGCTTTTTGACGGTGTGTTTCGTCATGCAGGAAGAATACGTGATTATAATATTACGAAAAAGGAGTGGGTGCTGAAAGGAGATACTGTAATGTATGCTCCCTATGACAGCATCAGAGATACTCTTGATTATGATTTTACACAGGAGAAGAATTATAAGTATGAAGGACTTACCATTGAAGAATCGGTAAGACATATTGCCAAATTTACGTCTGGTATCTGGCAGATTCATCCTTTTGGAGAAGGAAATACCAGATCAACAGCGGTATTTATCATTAAATACTTAAAAACATTTGGATTCAACGTAAGCAACGAGACATTTGCTCAGAATTCATGGTATTTCAGAAATGCTTTGGTTAGAGCCAATTATAATAATTGGCAAAATGGAATTCATTCGACTACAGAGTTTTTAGAGTTGTTCTTCGAGAATCTTTTGATGAATGCGGGCCATGAGCTTAAGAATAGGTATATGCATATTGATTATGATGTTGAAAGAGCTGCCCAAAGTGCCAACAGCAGCATTTCAAAGTGCCAAAATGGCACTTTGAAATTAACATTAGAGGAACTTGCAATTATCAATGTTATAAAAAACAATCCTGCAGCTACGCAAAAGCAAATAGCTGATGCAACCGGGAAGGCGGAGCGAACGATTAAGCGCCGCACGGTGGAAATGCAGGAGAAGGGACTGATTAGCCGTGAAAATGGGAAAAGAAGCGGAAAGTGGATTGTGCTGCGTGAAGAGTAATCATTTTCAAAAAGAGTTATTTGACACGATGCAGGGACTGGACAATCCATAGCGGAGATCAGGGGTTAGGAGATCGCATCCTTGCATTCTGGAAGCAGAAGATCGAAACAGAAAAGAAAAAGAGACCCGCACAAACCGGATCGTTCATTATCCGGCATGTGCGGGCCTCTGATATTTTTATTTACGGTTTTATGATCCCGACGCACTCCTTCGAATAAGCGTCGTAGACAACGATATTATCGGTTAAAGAATCTTCCGGTGACCGGTGAGCGGATACAAGATAAGGGAGTCCGAAAAAGTCTTGACAACTATATAATTAATCACAGAAGATACGACTTGTTACTTTTCGGCAAAAACTACATTGTAATGTTGACTTTGCCGTAAAATGGCATATAATCGGATTTGTGAAAAGCAGGAGGGATTATCATGTATTATCACAGACAGCTGGAGACGAAAATTCGGGAAACCGCAGATGAATTTGCCTGCATAACTTTATACGGGGCACGACAGACCGGGAAATCCACGATGGTGAGAAATCTGTTTCCGGACTGTGAGTACGTTACCTTGGACAGCAGCAGAGAACGCCTTCTTGCGGCAGATGATCCGGAGCTGTTCCTCGATGCTCACGGGACTCCCCTGATCATTGACGAGATTCAGAAAGCACCGGCTCTGATGGAAAGCGTCAAGATCCGAGTTGATGAGGCAAAACTCAGAAGCGTTGAAAGCGGCAGCCCGATCGGCCTGATGTATATTCTCACCGGTTCCAATACACATGAGATTCGGGAAAAGGCTTCTGAGACTTTGGCGGGAAGGACCGCGCTGATTGAGGTCAATTCCTTTTCAAACTGTGAAAAGCTGAAATGCGAGGGAAATGAATTCATCCCCGATGTTGAACTGCTGAAGAGAAAGCAGAACCGTCTGATTCCCCGGAACAGATACAAGGTTTTCGAAGAGATATTTCTGGGCGGCATGCCGGAGTACTGGGTTTCCCGTCCGGATCGCGACACGTTTTTTGAAAGCTATATCTCGACCTATATTGAAAAAGACGTCAGTCGGATGATAAATGTCGGCAGGCTGGACGATTTCAGGAGATTCCTGCGAATTGTGGCTCTGCGCACTTCCCAGCAGCTCGATTACACGGAGATTGGAAATGCTGTGGGTATTGACGCCAGGACTGCGAAAAGCTGGATATCCATACTGGAAGCATCCGGAATCATCATGATCCTTCAGCCATATGCCAGCAATCTGGCAAAACGGATTGTCAAGACTCCGAAACTGTATTTCATGGATACCGGTCTTTGTTCCTATCTCTGTGGTTGGTCCGATGCGGGGATACTCGAGGCATCGTCGATGGCCGGAGCCTTCTTTGAGACTTATGTTGTCAGTGAGATTGTCAAAAGTATCCGGAACGCGGGAAAAAAAGTGGAGTACTGCCTCTATTACTATCGTGACAGGGACCAGAAGGAAGTTGATCTGATTTATGTTAAGGATCAGACCCTGTACCCCATTGAAATCAAAAAGGGAATCGGGAAAGACAAGGCTGACAAGAATTTCGGTATTCTGGAACAGTATAAAATGCCCATCGCGACCGGTCTGATCATCGACACATCGGATAAAGTTTTTCCGCTGAACAGGAACGCATATTACTGTCCTGTCGGAATGATTGGGCTGTAATGGCACTTTTCATTGGTTTATTTTTTCTGTACAGTATTCGAAAAGCAGCTGTATTTCCTTAGATTACCATACTCCCCGCCATTGGCGGGGAGTAATTTTATTTGGTCAGCCCTCGCATGGTTTCCAGCAAGGTCTTCACATTAATTGGCTTCGCAACGTGAGCATTCATGCCGGCCGCAAGTGATCTGTCCATATCTTCCTTGAATGCATTCGCACTTAAAGCAATAATAGGAATCTTATCAGCGTCCGGCAGTTTTCTTATCTCGTCAGTTGCTTCATAGCCATCCATGACCGGCATCTGAATATCCATCAGGATGAAGTCATAGTAAGAAGCACCTTTCTCTATTACTTTTCGTACCGCGATTGCGCCATCTTCTGCCGTGTCAATTACAAGGCCGACCTCTTCCAGAATCTCCGTTGCAATTTCACGGTTCATCTCATTGTCTTCTACAAGGAGAACCCTTTGCCCGTCAAATGACAGTTCATCAGTCACGATGGCCTCCTTTTTACGAGAAGCTTCAAACTCTTCGATTGCTTTCTCGTCCATAACCTTAAGAGGCAGTTCAAAAACGAATGTAGAGCCTTCGCCAAGCTTGCTATGCACAGCAATCGAGCCATTCATCATGTCAACGATTTTTTTCACGATGGCAAGGCCAAGACCGGCGCCTTCCTGCTTGGAGACCGTAGCGCTCTGTTCTCGTGAAAAGCTTTCGAACAGATGCTTCTGGAACTCTTCGGACATACCGATTCCGTTATCTTTCACCGTAACACGATACCTTGCGATACTATCCACCGGATCACCGATCTGTTCTAAAATGTAATCCACGGTTCCGCCCGGGTTCGTGTACTTGATAGCATTCGAAATCAGGTTGATAACGATCTGATTGACGTGAAGCTCATCAGCATATATGTACGGATTCTTTAAGCTATCAGCCTTAGCATTGAATGTAATGTCTTTCGTGGCAGCCAGAGAGCGGCTCATGGTGACAACGCCTTCCATTACTTCATACGAATTCATAGGCGCGCTTACGATTTCCATCTTACCGGCTTCGATACGGCTCATTTCAAGGATATCGTTGATGAGCTTGAGCAGGTGTCCGCCGGAAAGCCTGATCTTTTTCAGGCTGTCGCCTACTCTGTCAGGTTCGTCAATATGGTTCATGGCAATATCCGTATATCCGAGAATCGCGTTCATCGGCGTACGGATATCATGAGACATGTTGAACAGGAATTCTGTCTTGGCATTGTTGGCTGCCTCGAGAGCTTTCTGCGTTTTTTTCTCCTGAGTCACATCCCGCACACCGATGATCAGTTTGCGGGATCCGTCCCCATCGATGAAAGATGTCAGTTTGTTCTGCATGTAAATGCAGTCGTCACCTTGTCCTGTCGGCCAGCGTACGACAAATTCCTGTGTCTCCCCGCTTTCAACTACACTGATCAGATTTTCTTTGGAGTACATTTTATCAATCAGCGGCTTATCCTCAGGATGTACGATTCCGCCGCTTTTATCTGCAACATCTTCATAGAAGTTGACCTTACTGAAATCACGATCGTCCTCCCCATCAAATGAGGATGCATTCGCATAAGATTCAAACGATCCTGTATACGGGTCCAGGAAATATACATCCAGAAAATCATCTGACAGGGTCGACAACATGTCTCCAAGATTCTTTTTCTGAATATGAGCCAGGTGTGTTACATTCTGATGCGTTCCCTCGATTCGTATGCCTTTCGTATATGCATAGTTCCTGACGCCGCCGCAGCGCACAATCCAGGTTTCTCCATTGGGATTATGCCACGGGTACTGTACTTCGGCATGCTCACCGGAGACCATTTTTTCAACCGCATTGGCTACTTCATCATAGTGAGCCGGGTCGATGTTATCGTACCATGCATGATAAGTGTCTTCCGGAGCGATCTGATGGTCGAGCCCGATGAGACCAAGCATCGCTTCATCGGCATACATTCTTGGCGCACTGCCTTCATCGAGTTCAAATGACCACAGACCGATATTTGCTTTGGTCAGAACATCGGGAGAAAGCGGAACTGCACCCAGAAGACGTTGTTCCTGGTCGCGGAATTCCTCTGTCAGATCTTCAAAGCCCATTGCCGCATGAGCCTCGTCAGCGCCTCGGATGATCTGGAACCTGTAACGCTTTTCAATTCCTCCGGATATGTCTCTGTAAATGTGATAAAAGACCGGTGTTTCCCTGAGTAGGCGTCTGATACTTTCCGGCTTTCCGATTTCCAGAAGTTCTGCCCTGTCCTCCGGATGAACCGCCTCATTGATATAGGCTTTGAGGCTGGAATAATAGTCATCCTCAATTGGATAATTTTTATCCAGTTCTCCTGTACGCTTATAGACCTTGCAGCTGCCGTCATCAAGACCTATGTAATACGCAGAAACAAACTGGTCCACGAAGAAATTTGTGAAAGCCAAAGACTCTTCCAGCTGCATCTGCTGTGTCTTGAGCTTCTCTTTCTGGATCTCGGTCTGTTTAGAAATATTTTCTTTTTCTATTATGTCCTGGATATCAAAAGTAACTCCGTCAACACGAATGAGAGAACCGTCTTCCCGTCTTACTGCATGCCCATAGTCATGGATCCAGTGGTATCCCCATTTCGTCATGATACGATATTCAATATCGTAGTCGAGCCCCTCCGGATGTTTTGCCTCAACTTCAGCAATACTCTGATTTACCCGTTCTTCATCATCCGGGTGGATTGCACTGTCCCATGAGCCTAAAGCTTCTATATATTCCTCTCTGGAGTCAAAACCCAGCAGCTTACATGCCGAGTCTTCATAGACATAAGCGATACGCTCGCCGCTCTCGTTGTATTCTACATACCACTTTCCCGGTGTGATCAATTTTGAAGTACTCATTTTATGACCTCCGTATCGATATTAAAAAGAGAATCAATACATATATGGTTATTGAAAGATAAATGGTCGTTTTAACTCCTGAAACATTCACTTATACATTATATTATAATGTCAATGCATGAATTTTTCAATGACAAATGAATTCATTTATATCAGTCAGGAGTTTTTGCTTTCTTTTCGCTGGTGACAAATCGAAAATATCTGCTATAATACAATATTTAAGCAGATGGTGTTTGCTTTTTTAACAGAACATAAAAAGGGCGGAAGAAAATGAAGAACGAGCCGACAAACGCACAGACAGAACGGGGGATCGATGATGAACAAAGGTAACAAGCTCCAATTGATTTTATCAATGATCGGAATTTTTATTATTCTGTTTGCAGTTTGCATGTTTGTACTTGTTAAAGGTGCCGATCAGCGCTTTTTAAGTTCCGGAAATGCCATTTCGACACAGATCACAAATCTGATCGAAAACAATGATAACGAGAAAGAAGAATTGCAGAATTCATTGAAGGATGAGTATATCTCCAGGGCCAAAGCACTTGCGTATATTCTTGAAAAGGATAGCACTCTCGAGGAGAATTACGATGAACTCTGCAAACTGGCAGCTTTGCTGAGCATTGATGAGATCAATGTTTTCGGCAGAGATGGTCTTATTGCATACAGTACTGTTAAGGAGTATGTCGGTTTCAGTATATATAGTGGCGGTCAGGTCGCTTTTTTTGAGCCAATGATGAGCGATCACAGTCTGGAACTGTGTCAGGATGTTACGCCGAATACAAAAGACGGCAAACTGATTATGTATGCGGCTGTGTGGCGTTCCGACGGCGACAGCGTTATCCAAATCGGCATTACGCCGGAGCACCTTCTGGAAGCGCTTGATAGAAATGACATTTCAAAGGTCCTGGATAAGATGCCTTTGGAGAATTCAATATACCTCATCTATGATACGGAGGAGGATAAGATCGTTTCTTCATCAGAAGCGTCTGTTTACGGACTTTCGGATAAGGATACTCCGTTTGATCTCAAATTTCCTGCAGGGCAGATGAATAAGTTTACCGAGGATGGCGTAAAATATGCATATATGCTGTCTGAAAGCGGAAAATACAAGATCGGCATTTTTGAACCGACAGGTTATTTATACAGAGATATCAGGAATAACGGCATCATTCTGTTTGTTTTTCTCGGACTCAGTCTTGCCGGAATATTCTTGCTGATCAATTATCTGACAAACAGAGAAAAACAGACGGAACAGAAATATATAGACGAGCTGCAGGACTCCTCAGATCAGCTCTCAAACTATAAGAGAGCCATACTTTCGGATGCGCTCATTTCCCTTGAAGTTAATTTAAGCCGGGATAATTTGTATTATGGCGTCTGGAAGGATGATCTTGGCAATGAAGTTCCGCTTCGTGAGATCATTGGACTGGATACGCCGTGCAGCTATGATGAATACATAAAGCTTTGGAATAAGAAGTTCGTTAAGTCTGGTAATAATGAAGCGTTTGCAGGCAGCACAGACAGAGAATATCTTCTTGAAACCTTTCATAAGGGTCTTACGGAAATCACGTTCGACTATGAGGCGAAAACGATTGAAGGGAGAAATACATGGCTTCGCCGCAGTATCTGCATGATACAGAACAAGTCGGGTGATGTTGTTGCTTATACAAGTGTAAAGGATATATCTGCGCTTGTGGATCAGTCCAAGCGTGAAGAAGTATATGTGCGGGCTCTGGCAACGGAGTACGACAGTATCGTTGTTGTGCGTTTCTATGAAGACAAATATAATGATATTGTAATGCACCATAGCCGTATATCTGAAGAACTTAAGCCTCTTGTAAAGAGCGATACGCTGGCTGAAAACAACTACACCAGAAGACTTGAACTTCTTTCCAGGGCCGTTTATGCGGATGACAGGGCGATGTTCCGTGCTGAGACAAGAAGAGAGAAGATCCTGAAGTCTTTCGAAAATGACGAAGCTCATGTTGTTAATTTCCGTCTCATGAAGTCAGAAGATCGTTATCTTTACTATCAGATCCGTTTCGTTCCCTTAAGAGATGAAAACAATACTCCGATCGGGATGATAGCATGCTTAAGAAATATTGATGACGAGATTCATAAGGAATTGGGTGTTCGTAAAGAACTGGAGGATGCAAAGATTGCGGCTGAGGCGGCAAATCAGGCAAAGTCTACATTCCTCTTTAATATGTCACACGATATCCGTACACCGATGAATGCGATTATCGGCTTTACGGATATTGCTGAAAAACATATTGATGACAAGAATCGTGTTCTGGAATCGCTTGGAAAAGTGAAGATGTCAAGCAATCATCTGCTGTCGCTGATCAATGACGTTCTGGACATGTCAAGGGTAGAGTCGGGAACTGTCCGGATCGAGGAAGAACCGATCTGCCTGGATACAGCAAAAGATAATCTTTACAGTATTCTGAATGGAAGTGCCGAAGCAAAGAATATCCTGCTTACTTCCAGTGTTGATGATTCTGTTACGCACCGTTGGTTTTATGCGGACAGACTGCGCATGATGCGTGTACTTACCAATATAATATCGAATTCGATTAAATATACGAATCCGGGCGGTAAGATAGATCTGGTCGCTGAAGAACTTCCTTGTGAGAAAGACGGATATGCTCACTACAGATATACGGTATCGGATACCGGTATCGGAATGAGTGAGGAATTCCTGGCTCATATATTCGAGCCTTTCTCAAGAGCGGAGAGCGCTACGAAGAGTGGGGTTGTCGGAACCGGTCTCGGCATGGCAATCACAAAATCACTGGTAGAACTGATGGGCGGTACCATCAATATTGAGAGTGAACTTGGCGTAGGCACGACCGTATGCATTGATTTTGAAAACAAGTTAGCGGAACCAGTTTTGCCCAAATCGGAGATTCCCCAAAACAGCTCATATAATTTGGAAGGAAAGAGGATCCTTCTTGTTGAAGATAACGAGCTGAACCGTGAGATCGCAACAGAAATCCTGGAAGAAGAGGGAGTCGTTTTGGATACTGCCGAGGACGGAGACATTGCTGTGGAAAAGATGCGCAATGCAGCGGAAGGGCAGTATGACCTGATACTCATGGATATCCAGATGCCGAGAATGAACGGCTATGATGCAACAAGAGCGATAAGAAATCTTCCGAATACATATGCAGCCAGCATTCCTGTTTTTGCGATGACCGCAAATGCGTTCGATGAAGATAAAGAAAATGCAACAGATGCCGGGATGAACGGTCATATATCAAAACCGATAGATGTTCCAATACTATTAAAAACACTTTCTGAGGCACTGAACTAACAGTATCTGCTCTGCTCTTGTGCGCTGCGGTCTTCCGCAGCTCTTACGGAGCAAACCATACGGATGAAGGAATTCTCATTTTATAAACTGTGAGGCAGGATATGGATATTACTTTTGAAGAAGCCGGAAAGGCTGATATTAACGAGTTGATCCGTCTTAGAATAAAAACGATGATTGCGGATTATGGCGGAATCAGTGATTATGAAAAAGAATGCATGGAGAAACAATTACCGGATTATTTTAACAGAAAACTTGGTGATGAGTTAGTTGCATTTCTTGCCAAAGACGGAGACAAGATTGTTTCGGTTGCGTATCTTCACATCATTGAGATGCCCGCGAATTCTACGGTGGTTCATGGTTTTTACGGAAATGTTCTCAGTGTTTTTACAGAACCGGAATACAGATGTCAGGGACTGTGTACCCAGCTTATGAAAAATCTTTTGGAGTACGGAAAGAAAAGAGGTCTGGACAAAATTGACTTAAGTGCTACAAAGGAAGGATATTCGGTATATAAAAAGGTTGGTTTTACAGACAAGGAACATAATTTTACAGATATGCAATATAAATATGTCAGTGGGGACGACGGCTCTTTATGAAGAATGAAAAAGTAAATACATAAAACAGAAAAACTCCGCAGCTTGCAGGGAACCGTATCGGCACCCGGCGGGCTGCGGAGCTTTATATCCAATTATTTTTCAGGAGCCTGCCAGCCCTGCCGGTAATGCTTCGCCAGCGAGAGAGAGGTATTTGCCCGGTAGATGATCTCTTCATCGGGAATGACGGTGCGGTCCTCCTCCGACTGGAAGACCCAGACTCCGCCGACGGCGGCGATCTTCGGATTGCAGAGCAGCGGCAGCTCGCGGTCATCGACAGAGCCGGTGATGACGAACTTCAGCTCCGGGAAGGGACCGCTGTAACCGTTCAGATATGTTACTCCGCCAAGCTCGCGGAAGGGGAACATTTTCACCAGCTTGAGCCCCCGGGAAGACAGGGCCATCAGCTCCGAGACGGAGGTCGCACCCGGAACGATGGAGACGTTATTTTCCAGGCACCAGTCCACCATGGAAAGATCGCAGCCCGGCGTCACGATGAAGTCCGCGCCCATAGCCACGACTTTTTTGCACTGCTCCAGGGTGCAGACCGTTCCTGCACCGATCAGGGTCTTCTTTTTAGCCTGAACGGCTGCCTGCAGGGCTTCCTCCGCCAAAGGACCTCTCTGAAGGATCTCGAGCGCGGGGAGGGCAGTCTGCTCCACAGCACCGATCACGCGGCGGACAACTTCCTTTTTATCCGCAAAGAGGATCGGCAGGATACCGGCTTCATATGTCAGGCTTTCCAATGTGCTCATATTTCGTCACACTCCGTTTTGTATTTATATTTGTATTTATATATTTTAACATTTGTCAGGAATCAGTGCAATACTTGTCAGTGTGGACGGTCCTTTTTGACACCCTTTTCCCCGCAACTGCCCGCTGCCAGCTTAATGAGGACTTTTTATCCGGTTTTTCTGCAGCCGGATCGATGTCAATATAAAAATCACCCCGCCGAAACATCAGCGGGGTGTCAGATACAATATTCAGAATATATCAAATTTTTTACTCCTTTCTGTTTTTCTTTCGCTTTTGCCAGTCAGATGATTTAGTGAACCTTATCCCATACCCATCTGCCGATTTCACGGACTGTGCTCGCCGGAAGATCCTTGAAGATCATACCCTGCATTATGCCGTAGCCGATCGTGAGGACGCTGAGAGATGCGGCTGCAATGATTCCCGCTGCGACCCCGGCCTGATTTTCCACGACCCAGTTGGCAAAATCTTCTCTGAAGGGCGTGGCAAGCGCTTTGAAATGGAAGACGATCAGGACCTGTGCACGAAGGAACGGGATATCCGCCTTGTCGGTACTTACGCCTCCTGCCACCTTCAAGAGTTCTTCATCCCTGAGCTTCCATACGCCCGGGCTTTCTGCCATCAACGGCATCCCTGCTGTGCGGGGAACTACTTTCATTGTTGTCATTTTTTTCACTTCCTTTTTTTTAAATGTTTTTAATAAGGCATTGTATTTTGCCTTTCATAGAAGAGTACGCCGCGGGAGAGGAAAACGTTACAAAGAAAATAAAGACTCCCGACACCGGATGAAATTATCTGATGATCTTTACCTTCCCGCATAACTCATCAGCGCGTTCCTCGCTTTAACTGGCAGCATGCCGTACTGTACCTGCAGATTCGCAGGCAGCGCGGCAAGCGTTAACATTGACAGGAGTAACATTTTGCTTTGTTCTGCGTATTAAAGGATGTACGAAGTTAATAATTCATTGATAAGGAGAATAGAACGATGAAAACAATAGAAGAACTCAATACCCTCAAAGAAGAATTTGAAGCCCTGCAGAAGAAGCTCTCCGAGCTCACTGACGAAGAGCTGGAGCAGGTCGCGGGTGGCCAGATTGTCTACGTTACCTTCCCTTAACGACAGTAGAGAGCTGACGGAGGAAGCGCTTGCTCAGGTTGCCGGAGGAAAGAATGACGTGCAGATAACATATCATGAATACTGATCCGTCCCGGCCGCCTCCAATAACTCAATACATTCTGTTCCTCAGTTCCTTCCGGAGCTGAGGAATTTTTTATCCGTACACGTCAAATTTATTATTTTGATTATTCATATAACCATAAGTTTGCCCCTTCTTGAATAGGATGCTGTAATTACCCCAACAAACAGGAAATTACGGAGGATAAAAATATGGTTAGGATTCCGGACCCGTAAGCGGGCTTCGGAGGACAATATCGGTCAAAGATTTGACGATGGCACCCTCCGGCATTACTCCTCGCACCGATGTCAGGGGGTAAACGCTCGTGCCCTTTCCTATGACGGTCCCCGGATTAAGGACGCTTCCGC
>JAUNQI010000017.1 GCA_030536255.1 Eubacteriales bacterium
ACAAATTATACCGTAACCGATACTATTGGCACAGACAAGTATACATTTGTTGTTAACATCCCATGGACCACGTTGAATGCGGAAACAGAGGAGTATGAATTCATTTATCCTCTGACAATGAATGAAATCGTTGTTACATATTCTGCAATTGTCAACGAAGGTATCCTTACAGCTGCTCCGATGGAGAACAAGGGAACTTACAACTTCAAGTCTGTTCCTGATGAACCGGATAAGCCGGAGGAAGAGTTCATTACTCCTGATCCTAAAAAACCCTGGAAAGAGACCGATTCTTACTCCACCAAGCTTTCTCTGAAGAAGGTTGACGGATCTGATAATACGACCCTTGCTGGCGCAAAGTTCAAAATCGAAGGCGCAGCCAACATGATCAACTATGCTGAAGGAGCACTGTTCCAGGATGTTGGCGTTGGTGCTGACGGTGCAGCATACTACATGCTGAAGGATGGTACCTTTACTGATCAAGATCCTATCCTTGAAGATACAACAGTGGATAATGTAACAAAGAAGGCAAACGTACATCTCTACGACAGCACAGATAAGAAGTACGCACTGGTAAGCTATAAAGATATTACAAAGATCCCCACCTCCATCGTTAAAGAAGGTTGGGTTGGTTCCGACGGTATTATGACCTTCACCGGTCTTGGCGAAGGCGAATATGTCATTACTGAGCTTGTTGCTCCTGACGGATATAATCTCCTGACTGCGCCTATTACAGTTGTTGTTACCTTTGATGAAGGCACTGAAACAACGGCTCCTTCTTTCTCCGCAAAGCTGAAAGATGCTACCACGAACCTTGATATGACTGATAATGTTATCAGCTTGATAGTTGCTAACAACTCCGGCACCGAGCTCCCCAGCACCGGTGGTATCGGTACTACCATCTTCTACATTGCTGGTGCGATCCTTGCCGTTGGCGCAGCAATCGTCCTCTTTGCTAAGAAGCGCGTAAGCGAAGACTGATCCTTTCATAATTTATTGAAATAATTAGTACCCCAAATTCATGCTGCGGCTCCGGGGCTTCGGCCCCGGGGCGGCAGCAGCAAGGAGAATCCTGAGTGAAAAAAAAGAAAGGCAAAAAGAAAGACAAATTATCAAGTGTTCTTCTTATAGTCATCCTTATCGCAGGCTTGTCCTTGCTGCTGTACCCCAGCTTCAGTGACTATTGGAACTCGATCCACTCGTCGCGGGCCATCGCCTCGTACTCCGATACGGTAGCGGCGATGGACACGTCCCAGAACGATGCGCTTCTGGCGGCGGCACGGGCCTATAACAGCAGGATCAAGCTTCGTCCGAGCGTCTATACGATGTCGGACGAGGAAAAGCAGGAATACCGCGATACCCTGGATATTACCGGCACCGGCATCATGGGCTACGTGGATATTCCGGCGATTAAGTGCACGCTCCCGATTTACCACAGCACGGATGAAAGCGTTCTTCAGATCGCCGCGGGGCATCTGGAATGGACCAGTCTTCCGGTCGGCGGCAAGGGAACGCACACGGTTCTCTCCGGCCACAGAGGCCTTCCGAGCGCCAAGCTCTTCTCCGATCTGGATAAGATCGTGGAAGGGGACCAGTTCCTGATCCGTGTCCTGCAGGAGGTCTTCACCTATGAGGTGGACCAGATCCTGATCGTGGAGCCGGAGGATATCTCCTCCCTCACCATTGATGCGGACCGCGACCAGTGCACGCTGGTCACCTGCACGCCCTACGGCATCAATACCCACAGGCTTCTCGTCCGGGGTCACCGCGTGGCCAACTCCGAGGAAGCCAGAACCCTTACGGTATCCTCCGAAGCAACGCTCGTCGATACCCGCGTTGTTGCCGGAGCAATCGCGATCCCCGTTCTCTTTATTCTTCTCATGATGAGTACGTTCTCTGAATCCAAAGCACGCCGCAAACGGCGTATTCTGAAGGAAGTCAGAAGGTGATATGATGAAAAATCAAAAATTTTCCATGAGGCTGGTGTGCGCTTTCCTTGTTCTGGCGCTGGCCTGCACCTGCGGAGGGCTCCTGCCCCGGGCGGATGCGGCGGTCAGCAGTCTGGATCCGGCGAAGGCTTGCAGCATCACGGTCACCACGCCGGTAGACATGCCGGAAATGGAGACGCTGGACTTTGCAGTTGATCTTTACCGCTTTGCGTCGGTGGATCTCAATGTGGAATACACGCTGCTGGACGCCTATACGGGCAAGGACGGCATTCCCGAGAATATCACGGAGATCAAGACGTATAAAGCCAATGATCTCATGAAGCTCGCGGAGGCTCTTTCGGCGGTCGTCGAGGACCTGACTCCCGATGCCACGATCAGCGTATCCGGCGGAGAGGGGACTGCGGACGGTCTGGATACCGGCCTGTGGCTGGTCGTTCCCGAGACCTGTGATACCGACCGGACGAGATATATTTCCGTTCCCTTCGTCGTTGCTCTCCCGAATCTGGAGAAGAAGCCGGTGGACGGCGCAACGGTCGAGGACTGGAACTATGATATTACGGCGGTCCTGAAGCCGGAAACGGAAGAGCTTCTCGGTCCCGCGGAGATCATCAAGGATTTGCTTTCCTGCAATACCTCTCTCGGCGGCGCGGACGTTGTTTTCAGCGTGACCGGAGACAAGGACTATCAGGTCAAGGATCCCGTTACGGGGGAAAAGACCACCGAGACAAAGCGCGTCTACAGCAACGTGGTGCATTTCCACTTTGATCAGCCGGGCGTGAAGTCGTATAGAATCGATGATCTGCCGATCGGTACCGTTGTTACCGTTACCGAGGTCTATGACGGCGGCAGCTATGAGCTGAAGAGCACGACTCCGCGTACCCAGGTCGTTACTGTGGATGATCCTGTGGAACCTGTTCAGGTGTATTTCGAAAACGAGTTTAATGAAGAACAGAAGCACAGCGTTGCGGTACTGAACCATTTTGACTATGTTTCCAAATCAGATGACGGAACGGTTCATTATGATCACTCCAATCCGAAGGACAGCACAGAGGAGGCACGCTGATGAATAAATCTGTTTCCCGCAGCGGCCGGTTAACGGTCGTTCTGGCGGTCCTGGCGCTGGTGCTTCTGGTGGCTTCCTCCGTGGGCATCGCGCACTCCTACTTCACCACCTATACCACGGCGGACGGCGGACATACGGTCTTTGCCAAGTCTCAGATCGAGATCCATGAAGGCGTAAAGAACCTCTCCAAGTCGATCCAGCTGGAGAATACGGGCCGGCATGAGTGCTGGGCGCGTGTCCTGGTGGTTTATCCCGAAGGTTATAAGGTAACCAAGTCAAGCGGCACGGACTGGTCCGAAGCGGCGGACGGTAGCGGTTACTGGTACTACAACAAGATCCTCCCCGCCGGTGCAACAACGCCTGTCGCTCTTACGGTGGAGATCGAGGTTCCGGATACCGTTTCCGATGAAGATCTGCAGAAGCAGTTCAACGTTGTTGTCATCGAGGAATGTGTTCCTGTTCTGTATAATGAAGACGGCACCCCGAAGCCTGCGGACTGGAGCCTGAAGTTTGAGGATGAGCTAATTACGAGGAGGGGATGAAGTAATGAAGACTTTTGTAAAACGTGACCTTCCCTTTGTCCTGTTCCTTGGTCTGGCTGTTGCGCTCCTGCTGCTCAGCAGCGCGAATGTGACCCGTTCCGCGCAGCGGTATGAAAGTGATCTCTACAAAGCGGAGGTCGAGGCATCCAATATCGGCGTTACGCTGATGGAAAACGGCACGGCGATCAGCTGGAGAGACAATGCCCTTACAACGGCCAACGGAAAAGAAGACAACACCTGGAACATCGGCAGCGGCAAGGGCAAGCTCCTGAACCATATGGCATCCGATGATCAGGGCGTCGAGATCGGTGTGGCTTATCCCGAGGCGCTCGCTGTGAAGAATTCCGGCGAGATCCCCGAGTACTGCCGCCTGGTGATCCGCCGCTACTGGACGAAGAACGGCGTCAAGCTTCAGGAGAAGAACCCGGATTATATTAAATTTGAATTCGCAAACACGGACAAGTGGGTCCGCGACTATTCTTGGTCCGACTCGAACGACACCTCCGAGCATCCGGAGACGATCGTTCTCTACTACACGGATATCCTTCCTGCCGGAGCGACCACGCCTCCCGCAACGAAGACGCTGACGGTCGAGCAGATGACCGCCGGCAAGGTCACGGAGACCCGCACGGAGACCTCTCCCGGCCACTGGCTCATCACTACCGTTTATGACTATGACGGCCTGAATTTCGTCGTTGAGGCGGAAGCGGATGCTGTGCAGACCCATAACGCGAAGGATGCTATGATCAGTGCCTGGGGCAGCGTACCCTCCGTGATGCAGCCCTATGTGAAGTGAGGAGACGTTATGAAGAAATTTTTGCTTCTTTCTTCGGTTCTCCTTTTGCTGATTTCCATGCTGGCCGTTCCGGCGTATGCCGAAACGAAGAACAGCAGCGGCTGGAACGTGAATTTTACCGGCAATGAAATGATCAGTAATTTCTCCTCCTCCGTGTTTGATGAACTGTTCATGTCCATTGAACCGGGAGACGATGCGCTGGTTACCATTCAGCTCAAGAATTCCTCCGGTGACCAGACCATGTGGTACATGCATAACGAAGCCATTCAGTCTCTGGAGGACAGTATCCTCTCCGCGGAAGGCGGACTTTACACCTATAAGCTGACGTATATCAATCCGTCCGGAAAAGTGACGACGCTCTACGACAGTGACCGCGTCGGCGGTGAGAGAGATACTCACGCCGCTCTTCTTCCTCCGGAAGGCCTGAATCAGATCAGCGACAAAATGAAGGATTATTTCTATCTGGATACTCTCTCAGCGAACCAGTCCGGCAGCGTCTGCCTCTATGTTGCTCTTGAGGGCGAGACCCAGGGCAACAGCTACCAGAACACTCTGGCCAGTCTGGAGGCGCAGTTCGCCGTCGAGAAGGTTCCTACCTCGGAAAATGTCGTAAAGAAGGTGGTACGTGTGCCGTATTCGACCCGTCCCAAAACTGCAGACAGCTCAAACGTCTTTACGTTCCTCGCAGCGGCTCTTGTCTCTGCCGCCGGCATTGTTTCCGTCCTTTCCTTCAAGCGCGGCAGAACGACGGCTCTGGTTCTGGCACTCTGCGCGCTGATCGGCTTTGCAATGCCCGGGAGGGAGGCTGCGGCCGACGAAAACTATGACTATGTGGTTTCCGTCTATTCCGGCAATGTCGGTACGTTTTCCGAAGGGAAAGTCCGGCAGATCCGCGTTTCTCCGGGCAATACCGTAAATCTCGGCAATATTGATTCCGCTGTGCAGCTGCCTGCCAACAGCAAGTATTATATCAAGGGTGTCCGCCTTTCCGGCAGAGACAACTCGGAAAAGCTCAGCAATCTGGCATTTAACGCGCAGGAGGACGCCATGTACTGCGTCGCCTACGGCGTAAAAGGCAACACCACGAATTACACCGTGAATTACGTGGACACCAGCGGAAAAGCCCTGTATTCCTCCAAGACCCTGATCGGCAACGTCGGAGACAAGCCGGTTGTCGCGTATCTGTATATTGACGGCTATCAGCCCAACACGCACAACCTGACGAAGACCCTCGTGGCGGATGCCTCCAAGAATGTTTTCACCTTTACCTATACGCCGATAACGACGAACACCGTTACCAGAGAAGACGTAACCTATGAATATACCGGAACGACGACCACAACGGATACGACCGGTACAACAACAAACACAAACACAGGTACCAACACAAACACCAATACCGGAACCAATACAAATACCAATACCACGGGTACCGATGAGAATCCTCAGGCAACGGAAGCTCCGGAAGCAACGCCGAAGCCCGAGCTGAACACGATCCCAATTGCGACTCCGGAGCCCACCCCGGCCCCGACGCCGGTCCCGGTCGTGCATGACGAGCCGATCGTTGTTGAAGAGCCTCAGATCCCGGCGGCAGTCCCCGATATTATCGACCTGGATCCCGAGCCGACGCCCACACTGGTTGACGTTGCGGAAATGGACGTTCCTCTTGCTCAGCTGCAGATGCGCGCGGATGAAGGCGATGAGGCGGCAAAGAATGCCCTTCTTCTCCGCTACTGCCTGTTCGGTGTGCTTGCTCTGCTCGGCATCGGAATCGTGCTTCTGCTGATATTCCTGTTCAAAAAGAAAAACAGTACCAGAGAAGTCGTGATGGCTTCGGACGGCGGCAGATACTACTCCGAGCAGGAGACTCGCTACTCTCAGCGCAGCAGAAATTACGACGATCCGGACTTTGACGGCTATGATGTTTCCTCCGTGGATAGCAGATCCTACGAGAGAACAACTCCTCCCTGGAAGGACAGCTCCTCCGGATATGACAAAGGCTTCTCCGATGATGACTTTGACGTAGAGAAGCTCTTTAACAGGAAAGATCTATGAAAACTGTCTGCCGCGTGCTTTCAGCCGCAATCCTTGTGATCTTTATTCTGCTGTATCTTCCGCTGACGGTTCCCCAGCTATTCGGCTATGACTGCAGCGCGGTCGTCAGCGCCAGTATGGAGCCCGCGATAAAAACCGGCGCGCTGGTTTACTTCGCTCCGGTGGATCCCGTCCGGCTGACGGAAGGCGACGTGATCGTCTTCCGCTCCAGCTACGGGACAGATGTCTCCGATGTCTGCCACCGTGTCGTTTCCAACGATACGGAAAAGCAGGAGATCATTACCAAGGGAGACGCAAACAGCAATAACGATTTCGTGCCCGCCAGATATGACCTTGTTCGCGGCAAGGTCGTGAAGACGATTCCCTTTGGCGGCAACATCGCGCTTTTCCTGACCTCTGTCGGCGGGAAGCGCTCTATGGCCGGGCTTTTGCTTCCGGCAGTCCTGCTTCATATTGCAGGATCCTCCGCGGAACGGAAAACGAAGCGCAGATAATGCGCAGCTCTGATGCTTCAGCTTCCGGTTTTCTGCGACTATACTTGATTCAGCCGGAAGAATTTTTCCGGCCATGAAAGGTACATGACTGAAAAACAGCTGAAAAATTTATCACGTGTCGATCTGATGGAACTCCTGCTCGAGCAGACAAAATATGTCGATTCGCTTGAGCAGGAGCTTAGTGCGCTCAGAAAGAAGCTGAAATATGCCGAGCAGAACGTCGGTTCTGAGCCCGGTACGATGGCTGATGCCTCCATGCGGGTGAGCGGTGTCTTTGAAGCGGCCGATCAGGCTGCGAGACAGTACGTGGACAGAGCGGTAAAGTATGAGCAGCAGAAGCACGCGGAATGCGACATGATCCTTGCGGAAGCGAAGGAGCGCGCCATGGACATGCTGAAGAAGACGTATGCCCACTGCGACGCGCTGGTCCGTGAGGCGGAGGCCCGGGCGGGGATCATCTCGAACGGCGGCGCCGCGGCTTATCCGGAACCGCCGGAACCGGAGCCAAAAAAGCGCGCGTATCAGGATTACTACAGCTACTGATAAAACGACTTTCACAGGATCAGCCCCGTGAAGGTCGTTTCTTTTTCCAATATTTTCAGGTTGCACAGACCTGAGTTCTTTGTTATAATCAAAAAAAACAACAACGACAACAAAAGCCAACAAAAAAAACAAAACCCAACAACGACAACAGGAGTTCTGTTATGAAGAATCCGTTTACTCCGAATTTCGGCCAGATCCCTGCTCATATGGCAGGCCGTGACAAAATAATCAGTGATCTGCTCCATGCTTATGAGAATGCCCCGGGAGATCCGTCTCTTACAACGATCCTTGTTGGTGCCAGAGGAACCGGAAAGACAGCGCTTCTCTCTTATATCTCTGAAGTAGTACGGGAGGAGGGCTGGATATCGGTTAATGTTCCTTGCATCAGCGGAATGATGGAGGATATTTATTTTCAGACAATCAGAAACGCAGCACATATTTTGCCGGAAAACTCCCGTATGGAGCTCTCTAAGGTTTCATTAAAAGCAACTGCGGGATTTTTCAGCGCCGAGACCGGCTTCAGTGTTTCTGAAGATATGGCACGCGGAAACTGGCGCGCAAAGATGACAGATATTATAGAATACCTGAACGAAAAGGAAATCGGGCTGCTGATCACAGTGGATGAGGTAAATCCCTCCTTGGAAGAAATGGTGGAATTTGCCAGTATCTATCAAATGTTTATTCGCGAAGAGAGAAAAGTCGCATTGCTTATGGCAGGGCTTCCGCACAATGTTTCATCGCTTCTGAACGATAATTCTGTATCTTTTCTTCGTCGTTCTTGTCAGCAGTCGCTTGGCAGTATCCCGGACCATGATGTTGAATTCGCTTTCAGGGAGACTGCTCTGAACGGAGGAAAGAGGGTAACTGAAAAGGCTTTGTCGCTTGCTTCGGATGCAATATGTGGTTTTCCGTTTATGCTCCAGCTTGTAGGTTATCGTGCATGGATTGTATCCGGTGAAAAGAATGAAATCAACTCTGAGGATATATCGGAGGGAATCCGTCTTGCCGGAAAGGATCTTGAGACCCGGGTTTTGAAGTCAACTCTGGACGAAGTCTCACCTGTCGGTCTTCAATTCCTGCAAGCCATGCTTAAGGATCCTGAGTTTTCGAATATTTCAGATATTGCGAAGCGCCTGAATAAAAGCAGCGGGTATGTCTCCACTTATAAAAAGCGGCTGCGGGAGCAGGGGGTTATCAATGAAATTTCCCGCGGCAGGGTTGAGTTTGCTCTTCCTATGATGCGCGGCTACCTTCCGGAATATTTCAGTATTTCAGACATCCCCTTTAAAGAATAATAATAACCAAAGGTGTTTATATAGAATGAACAGCAGCATTATCGTAAAAGGCGCAAGAGAGAACAACCTGAAAAACATTGACGTTGAGATCCCGCGGGATTCCCTCGTGGTCCTTACCGGTCTTTCCGGCAGCGGAAAGAGCTCTCTCGCTTTCGATACGATCTACGCCGAGGGGCAGCGGCGGTACGTGGAGTCTCTCAGCTCCTACGCCAGAATGTTCCTCGGACAGATGGACAAGCCGGACGTGGACTTTATCGAAGGCCTTTCTCCGGCTATTTCGATTGACCAGAAGACGACTTCCAAAAATCCCCGTTCCACCGTCGGAACGGTTACGGAGATCTATGACTATCTGCGTCTGCTCTGGGCGCGCGTCGGTGTTCCGCACTGCCCGAAGTGCGGCAGGGAGATTCACCGCCAGACGATCGATCAGATCGTGGACCGGATCATGGACTTCCCGGAGGGGACAAAGCTACAGATCCTGGCCCCCGTGGTAAGAGGAAGAAAGGGCGAGCACCAGAAGGTCCTGGAGGATGCAAAAAAATCCGGCTATGTCCGTGCCAGAGTGGACGGAAACATTTACGACCTTGCCGAGGAAATCAGGCTGGATAAGAATATCCGGCATAATATAGAGATCATTATAGACCGGCTTTCCATCAAGTCCGGTATTCGCCGCAGGCTTTCCGATTCCTGCGAGACGGCGCTTGCGCTTGCCGGCGGAACGGTTCAGGCTGAGATCTTTGAGGATGACGGGAATGAGATCATCGGCTTTTCCCAGAACTATGCCTGTGAGGACTGCGGGATCTCCCTGGAAGAGCTCTCTCCGCGTCTGTTCTCCTTCAACAATCCCCGAGGAGCCTGCCCGAAATGCTCCGGTCTCGGCGTTCAGATGCTGGTGGACCCGGAGCTGATTATCCCGAACCCAGAGCTGAGTATTATGGAGGGCGGGATCAAGGCTTCCGGCTGGTCCAACGCCAAGAGCGATACCATCGCCAGAATGTATTATGATGCCATTGCGCTGAAATACGGCTTCAAGCTGACGGATCCCCTGAAGTCCATCCCCAAAGAGGGCTATAACGCCCTGCTTTACGGAACGGGCAAGGAAAAGCTCGATCTGAAGTATGAGCGTGCCGGAGGCTTCGGCACAATGAAGCGCGAGTTTGAAGGCCTTGTCTATAACCTTACGCGCCGCTATGAGGATAACAGCGGGAAATATTCACGGCCGGATATCGAGGAATCCATGTCCGAGGTGCCCTGCCCGGAGTGCGGCGGGCGCCGGCTCAATCCTCAGGCAAACGCCGTTACCGTCGGCGGGATGAGTATCACTGCCTTTACGGATCTTTCCGTTGAGAAGGGTCTGGAATTTATTGAGAATCTGAAGCTCGGCAGTACGGAAGCCGTGATCGCCGAGCAGATTTTAAAAGAGATAAGAGCGCGCCTGAGCTTTCTCGTCAGCGTCGGGCTCGGGTATCTGACGCTTTCCCGCCGTTCCTCCACGCTTTCCGGCGGAGAGAGTCAGCGGATCCGCCTTGCCACGCAGATCGGCAGCGGACTGATGGGCGTTCTGTATGTTCTGGATGAGCCGAGCATCGGTCTTCACCAGCGGGATAACGCCAAGCTGATCGCCACGCTCAAAAAGCTCCGGGATCAGGGCAATACGCTCCTTGTCGTGGAGCATGACGCGGAGACGATGCGCGAGTCGGATTATATTATCGACATCGGACCGGGTGCCGGAGTGAACGGAGGAAAGGTCGTATGCGCCGGAACCTATGACGAGGTCTGTGCCTGCGAAGAGTCGATTACGGGGCAGTATCTTTCCGGCAGAAAATATATTCCTGTTCCGGAAAAGAGAAGAAAAGGGAACGGCAGCTATATCTCCGTTTACGGCGCTTCCGAGAATAACCTCAAGAACGTGGAGGCGCATTTCCTGCTCGGCACCTTTATCTGCGTCACCGGGGTTTCCGGCAGCGGAAAAAGCTCTCTTGTCTTTGAAATCCTGTATAAGGCTTCCGCGGCGATCAAGAACCATGCCAAGCTCCATCCCGGGAAATATGAGCGCATGGACGGGCTGGAGAATATCGACAAGGTCATCTGCCTCGATCAGAGCCCGATCGGCAGAACGCCGCGTTCCAATCCGGCAACCTACACCGGCGTTTTCAATGATATCCGGGATCTTTTTGCCAGGACCTCGGAGGCGAGAATGCGCGGCTATGAGCCGGCCAGATTCTCGTTTAACGTAAAGGGCGGGCGCTGTGAGGCCTGCTCCGGCGACGGCCTGATCAAGATTGAGATGCATTTCCTCTCGGATGTCTACGTTCCCTGCGAGGTCTGCGGAGGAAAGCGCTATAACAGAGAGACCCTGGAAGTAAAGTATAAAGGAAAAAATATCGACGATGTTCTGAATATGACGGTCGATGAGGCCTGTGTGTTCTTTGAAAATCAGAATAAGATCCTGGCGAAGATTCAGACGCTGCAGGATGTCGGTCTGGGATATATCAAGCTCGGTCAGTCCAGCACAACGCTCTCCGGCGGCGAAGCGCAGAGAGTAAAGCTGGCAACGGAGCTTTCGCGGCGCAGCACGGGCAGCACGCTGTATGTGCTGGATGAGCCGACTACCGGGCTTCATGCGGCGGATGTTCACCGCCTGCTGGATATTCTCAACCGGCTCGTTGCGTCCGGGAATACGGTCGTCGTCATTGAGCATAATATGGATGTGATCAAATCCGCTGACCATATCATTGATCTCGGCCCGGAGGGCGGAGACGGCGGCGGAAGGATCATTTTTACCGGCACTCCCGAGGAGTGCGCCCTCTGCGAAGAAAGCTTTACGGGGCAGTTCCTGGCCCGGGAAAGGGAATTTCAGCATGGATCATACTGAAGAGCTTGAGCAGCTTTCCGGAACCGTTGCCGCGGTGATTTTTTCCAATATGGAAAACGGCTACGGAGTTGTCCGCCTCAGGGATGAGGACATCTCTCCGGATATGCCGATCGAACCGGACGGGCATATCATCTGCGCCGGCAGGATCCCGGTTGCCGCAGCGGGTCTGGATATCGTCTGCGAGGGGAACTGGGTGGAGGACAGCCGCTACGGCATGCAGTTCCGCGTTGAAAACAGCTATACGATGGAGCCCATGACGGAGAATGCGATCTTCGAGTATCTTTCCGGCGGCGTGATCAAGGGGATCGGCCCTGCTACGGCTTCGCTGATTGTGAATGAATTCGGCAGGGAGTCTCTGGAAATCCTGGAAGAGGATCCGGAAAGGCTGGCAAAGATCAAGGGCATTACAGCCTCCAAGGCCAGAGCGTGGTCGGAGTCCTACAAGCAGATCACGGTCATGCGCAGGCTGATAGAGTTCCTGTCAGACAAAAGAGTGCGGACGATGGTCGCGATACGCCTTTACCGGTATTACGGCGATTCCGCCATGGAGATCGTCCAGCGGGATCCCTATATCGTTGCGGCTTCTCATGTCGGAGGAACCTTCGGCGAGGCGGACGGGCTTGCCATCTCTCTGGGCTTTGAGCAGGACAGCCATGAGCGCATCCGCGCGGCCTGCTGTTATGAGCTGACCTTTAATCTGAATAACGGACACTGCTTTATCCCGTACAAGACCCTTGTTTCCTCCGCTGCCGGGCTGATCGGCGTGGACCCGGAACGTGTTCCGGAGTGTCTGGATGAGCTTGCCGCGGAAGAGCGGATCATCGTGGATAAAAGCGAAGCGATAGGGGAGGACAACTGGCCCTGTTACCTCCCGGAATTATATGAGGCGGAAACGTATGTTGCGGACCGCCTTGCGGCGATGAACAAAAAACCGATAAAGCCGGTCTTTGATCCGGAGCCGGCGATCGACATGATCGAGAAAGAAAACCGGATCACCTATGCCCCCGAACAGCGGGAAACGCTGAGAAAGTCTCTGAGCAGCCGGATCATGATTATTACAGGCGGTCCCGGAACCGGAAAGACCACCACCGTAAGAGGGATCATCAGCCTTTACGAGATGGCAGGGATTAAATATCTTCTGGCTGCTCCAACCGGACGGGCCGCGAAGAGAATGACGGAGCTTTCGGGCCGAGAAGCCGCTACGGTCCATCGTCTTCTCGGCGCCAAGAAGGATGACGAAGGCTTTATGACGGTGTACTCAAAAAATGAGGAGGACCCGCTGAACTGCGAGGCGATTATCCTGGATGAGACTTCCATGGTGGATGTTCTCCTGATGTCTGCGCTCCTGAAGGCAATGCCGGAAAACGCGAGACTGATCTGCGTGGGAGACAAGGATCAGCTGCCGCCCGTCGGTCCGGGAAGAGTTTTTACCGCCATGATCAACAGCGGCGTGTTCCCGACGGTCCGGCTCAATGAGGTCTTCCGGCAGTCCGGCGGAAGCATGATCGTAAAAAACGCGCACTTGATCAATAACGGGATCCTTCCCGATTTCAGCGCCAACAAGGGAGATTTCTTCCGCCTGAAGCGGCTGGAGGGTGCTTCCTCCATTGAAACCGTTACGGAGCTCTGTGCTTCGCGTCTTCCGGAAAAAATGAAGATCCCGGTGGAGGAGATCCAGGTCCTTACGCCCTCCAGAAAGGGAGAGCTCGGCTCCGTCAATCTGAACAGAGAGCTGCAGAAGCTTCTGAACCCTCAGACTCCGGAGAAAACGGAGAAGTCGTTCGGGGAAACGGTCTTCCGTGAAGGGGACCGGGTAATGCAGGTGCGGAATAACTATGACATCACCTGGCATGACGAGTCTGTCGGGATCGCCGGCGCGGGGATCTATAACGGGGATATCGGGTATATCCGGAGCATCGATCCGATGGCGGAGTCCATGCTGATCGACTTTGACGGCAGGATCGCGCTGTATTCCTTCTCCTGGCTTTCGGAGCTCGAGCACGCCTGGGCGATCACGGTCCATAAGAGCCAGGGCTGTGAGTTCCGCGCCGTGATCCTTGCCCTGAGCACGTTCTCAAAACGTCTCCTGACGCGCTCTATCCTGTATACGGCGGTTACCAGAGCCAGGGATATCCTGATCCTGATCGGTTCGGACGAGACCGCCCGGACCATGATCGATAATTCAACCGTTGTTCCGCGCTACTCCTTCCTCCGTCAAAAGATACTGAAAGGCATGGGATGTATGTAATGGGTATATTCAGTCCGCTTCTTGACCTTCTGTTTCCGCCGAAGTGCGTGTTCTGCCATTGCGTCCTCGGGGATGACGAGACGGAGGTCTGCGAAAAATGCGCAGCATCTGTTATGATCTCCACCGGTTCGTATTCTGCCCGGAATATGGACAGCGCGGTTTCCTTCTGCTATGCGCCTCTTACATATGAGGGAAATGTGAAGGAGTCTCTCCACCGGTTTAAGTTCGGAGGAAACTCTTTTTACGCGGATACCTACGCGGACACGATCTGCTCCACGCTGAACTGGGATCAGATCGTCTGCGATGTGATTACATGGGTGCCGCTGTCCCGCGCCCGTCTGAGAAAAAGAGGCTATGACCAGGCGGGACTGATCGCCCAGAAAATAGCCGAGAATCGGGGAATCCCCTGCGTTCGTACGTTGAAGAAAACGAAAAATGTAAAGCCGCAGTCCTCCATAAAGGATCCCGATGCGAGAAAGAAGAACATCTCCGGCGTTTACACAGCGGTGAACCCGGAATTTATTAAAGGAAAGAGGATTCTGCTGGTGGATGACATCGTCACCACCGGAGCTACGGTATCCGAATGCGCGGAAACCCTCTTTGAAGCCGGCGCCGCAAGCGTCGGCGTGGTCGCCGCCGCACATGATTAAATGCCATAGTCACGCCTCTTGGAGCCAGAGTGTTTTTCCGGTTTCGGGCAGCATATCTGTTAATATCCTTTCCTTTTCTCTTTTTTCATGTTATAATAATTAAAAAAGTGGGTGTGATGGATATGCTCTTTTCTCCTTTCGTCTATAACTCGTCACAAGAGCGCGTTAATGTTGAGATCGTCTCGATGACTGAGGAAGATGCGCACAAAACAAACGAATTTCCGTTATGGCAGACAAATTGGGAAAGTGAATATATTCTTTCTGAACATTTTGATAAATATGCCGTTAAATATGGATCTGAGCTGCTTGCATTGGGTGCCTATGAGATCCTGAAAAATTCTCTTGTCGTGCATATTGTGTATATGGAGTCACAACCGGAAAGCAATCCAACGATGACAAACACCAGAAAGTATTCCGGGATAGGTCGTTTGTTGATTGCTTATGGTATTAAGCTGTCTATTGATAATGGGCTGACCGGTGATGTGGTCCTGGAAGCCAAAACTACGCAGCTTGCAAGACATTACGAAAAAGACTTTGGTGCGATCGCGTTGCCTTCTTTTGGCTCGATACCTCGCTATCTGATTGCGGATGAAGCCGCAAAAAGAATTTTCTTTACCTATTTGACATAAGGAGGAGATTCCATGAATGAAATAAATTGCCGCCCCGGATCAGATGCCGAATGGTACTGCCGCAAAGATCCGGAAGAAGAGCGCTTCTATGAAATCTTCTTTGCTATCTGCCGCAAATATTCTGTCAGTTGGGCTAGTGCCTCGGAAATAGAAAAGGTTTTTGTAGAAGAAGTTACCAGAGTTACTTATGAACGTGATAAGGCATCTCGCCTTGGTCTTCCGTTAGATACGATAAAGGCATCGTTTGCATCATAGTTTTGTGTGTCTGCATAAGGATATATAATAAATCATTATATTACATTTTTAAGCAAGTAAATGATTACAAAATGTAACCGTTTACTTGCATATTTTTATTCTATCATATATAATAACTCTAATTGTACTGATTTTATCGCTGAAAAAAGGAGAACGGTATGACAGTATTTGAAAAAGACATAGCGATCGACATGGGTTCGTCTTCAACGCTGCTTTTTGAGCAGGGAAAGGGAATCGTGGCAAGAGAACCGACGGTTGTCGCAGTGGATAAATATAACGGCAAGATCCTCAAAATCGGCCAGGACGCACAGAGAATGCTGGGAAGAACCCCTGCCAATATCGTTGCGATCCATCCGATCGATTCCGGCGTTATTTCCGACTATGAGATCACGGCGCATATGCTGCGTGAGCTCGTGAATTCGATTACCTCCTTCTCGCTGTTCAAGCCCTGTCTGCTGATCTGCGTTCCGAGCAGCATCAGCGGCGTGGAGGAAAGGGCCATGATCGACGCCGCCATTGAGGCCGGTGCGAGAAAGGTCTATCTGCTCGAAACGGCAGTTGCTACGGCGCTCGGCGCCGGCGTGGATATCTCCAAGCCGGACGGGCGAATGGTTATAGATATCGGCGGCGGCACCTGCGAGATCGCCGTAATTTCCGTTGGTGGCGTTGTTGAAGTGGAGTCTGTTAAAACGGCCGGCGCCGCTTTTGACGAAGCAATCGTGAATTATGTGAGAAAGAAATATAACATGCTGATCGGCCTTTCCACTGCCGAGGAGCTGAAGAGAACGATCGGCGGGGTTATTACCCGCCCGGATGTCGGCAGCCAGGAGGTCAAGGGCCGTAATCTGACGAACGGTCTTCCCAAGTCCGCCGTGATCAGCTCAGCCGAGCTGATCGAAGCGTTTGTTGATCCGATGAACAGGATCCTGGATGCGATCCATCTCGTCCTTGAACGCACGCCTCCCCAACTGGTGGGAGATCTTGACAGAAATGGGATCATCATGTCCGGCGGCGGAAGCCTGATCTACGGAATTGACAGGCTGATCGAGCGCAGCACCGGGATCCGGACGGTCGTCGTGGACGATGCAATCTCCTGCGCCGCGTACGGAGCCGGAAAGATGCTCAACCATCTGGAGGACATGCAGGACGGCATGATGAACTTCTACAGAAAGCGCCAGCTGAAGGGCTGACAGGAGGGATCCTATGGCTATCACGGAGCGGATCCGGAGTATTACGAAAAAAGAAAAACAGCCCCCGATATTTTCCGCGGTGATTCTTGCCGCGGGGAATTCGACGCGAATGGGGCAGGATAAAATAGAGCTTTCTCCCGGAGGAATCCCGGTAGTGGTGCGGGCAGTCCGTGTCTTTGAGGAATCCGAGCTTGTCAGCGAGATCATTCTTGTGACCCGAGGGGACAGGATCCAGGAGCTTGCGGATCAGATAAAAGGTTACGGCTTTCAGAAGGTGAAGGCTGTGATCGCCGGAGGCGCAACCAGAGCGGAGTCTTCTCTGGCGGGAGTTCTGGCAACAGACAAAAATGCAAAGCTCATCGGAATCCATGACTGCGCAAGACCCTTTGTGTCGCAGAGAGTCATCCGTGATACCGCCTGCGCGGCGAGGGATTACTATGCGGCGCTTCCCGTTATTCCGGTTACGGATACCATAAAGATCAAGGACGGAGACTTCCTCGGAAATCTGGTCGACAGGGAAACACTTTGCTCCATCCAGACGCCGCAGATCTTCAAAGCGGACCTCATCAAAGGCGCGCTGACGTATGTTGTAAAAAATAATCTCCCGGTAACGGACGACAGCTCGGCGGTCGCCTATTTGGGGATAAAAACAAGAATGGTCGAGGGTGACAGAGAAAATATCAAGCTCACGACCCCGGATGATCTGGTCTTCGCGGAGGCCATTATCAGGCACAGAGAAGAAATGGAGGCGAAGGAATGAGAATCGGCCACGGATATGATGTTCACAGGCTCGTTGAGGGCAGAAAGCTGATCCTCGGCGGCGTGGACATTCCTTATGAGCTGGGACTTCTTGGGCATTCGGATGCGGATGTCCTCGTTCACGCGCTGATGGATGCGATCCTGGGTGCCGCGGCGCTCGGGGATATCGGAAAGCTTTTTCCGGATCATGATGACGCCTATCTCGGGGCGGACAGCCTCGATCTTCTCCGGCGTGTCTGCGCTCTTGTTTCCGAAAAGGGTTATTCGCTGGTGAATGCGGACTGCACGGTGATCGCGCAGCGCCCGAAGCTGGCTCCCTATATTGTTACGATGCGGGAAAATATAGCCGAAGCTGCAGGTGTTCCGGTGGGGGATATCAGCGTGAAGGCTACTACGGAGGAAAAACTCGGCTTTACGGGGGAAGGTCTCGGGATCGCCGCTCATGCGGTCGTTCTGCTGGAGCTTTCCGGTGATTAAGCACTAAAAATTTCGGCAAAGGAGGAACAGAAGGTAAAATGAACGCAGCTCAGACCGCGTTGTCGCGTGCGGCGAACTATATCGCGACGATCGGCATTGCGGATATTATCGATATCCTTCTCATCGCCTATCTGATTTACAGAATTATCGGACTTGTCAGGCGAACAAATCTTTATAATCTCGCGAAGGGGCTCGCGATGTTTATCATCGCCCTGTGGGTGTCGAACCTCTTCAAGCTGAATATGACGAACTTCATTCTCCGGAAAGCCGCCGAGCTCGGGCTGATCGCGCTGGTCATTCTTTTCCAGCCGGAGCTTCGCCGCCTGCTGGAGCGTGTGGGCAGTTCCTTCTTCCATTCTTCCACGAAGACGATCAATACCTCGGAGCTGATGCTTGCCATTCAGCAGGTATCCGATGCCTGCCGGGATATGTCCGAAAGCAGAACAGGAGCCTTGCTCGTATTTGAGCGCAAGGTCCGCCTCAATGACGTGATTGCCACCGGAACGCCCATTGATTCCGCTGTTTCCGGAGAGCTGCTGAAGAACATCTTCTATAATAAGGCCCCTCTTCATGACGGTGCCGTTATTATCCGGAACGGCCGTGTAGCCGCTGCCGGCTGTGTTCTGCCGCTGACCAACAGCACGAATCTCAGCAAGGAGCTCGGAATGAGGCACAGAGCCGGAATCGGAATGTCAGAGCAGTCGGATGCCGTCGTTCTGATCGTTTCCGAAGAGAGCGGAGCCATTTCCTGCTCGATTGACGGAAATCTGAAACGCCATCTCAGCCGGGATGCGGTTGAAGAGCTGCTCAGAGAAGAGCTTACGGATCCGGATCTGATCTCAAATCCGAAGAACTTCTTCAATAAGCTCACTTATGCCGTTTTCTCCATTGTAAAGAGTGAGGATAAAAAATCTGATGAAAAAGATAACTGACAACAGAGTATTCTGGGCCGTTATGTCCCTGCTGATTTCCATTGTGCTTTGGGTCTATGTCACGTCGCTGGAATCGGATGAGTTTAAGCAGACGCTGCGCGGCGTCCGGGTCGAGCTCGTGGGAGAGAGCGTTCTGCGTGACAGCAGGAGTCTGGTCGTAACGGACCTCTCGTCGAATACCGTAAACGTTGAGATCAGCGGACCGAGAAGAATCGTTGCCTCTCTGAGCGCGGACAAAGTCACTGCACAGATCGATGTTAGCAAGCTTTCTCAGTCTGCCTATACCTCTCTTCCTTATACCCTGAATTATCCCAACGGAACGGATACTTCCAATATTGTCGTGACCAGAAAGGTTCCGGATACGGTAAGCTTTACTGTGTCCAGAATGAACTCCAAATCAATCCCCGTCCGAGGAAGCTTTAACGGAATCGTTGCAGACGGATATACCGCCGAACCGGCAGTGTTTGAGCCGAGCGAGATCACGGTCAGTGGTCCGGATGCCTATCTTAGAAGCATTTCCTATGCCTGGGTCTCTTTCGGTTCGGCACAGATCGACACGACCTATTCTCTTGAGACCGGCTTTACGCTGATGACGGATACCGATGCTCCTGCAGCAACGGACGGTATCACCTGCAGCGCGGATGTTGTTAAGGCAACGCTGCCGATCCTGCAGAAGAAAACGCTTCCGCTTACCGTCAATCTGATCTACGGCGCCGGTGCAAATGAGAGCAATACCAAGGTCGTGATCGAACCGAGCGAGATTACGCTTGCCGGAGATTCTTCCATTCTTGCCTCGATGAACAATATTCCGATCGCTACCGTGGATCTGACGGATTTCGCTTCGACCTTTACCTCAAAATACCCCGTCAGCTTTGATAATTCCCTCGTGAATATCAGCGGGATCACCGAGGCGGAAGTGAAAATAGAGATCGTAGGTCTGGAGACAAAGAACTTTACCGTTCGCAATCTGCAGTGCAGAGGTCTGACGGACGGCTTTGTTGCGGACGTGGTTTCCCAGGCAATTACGGCAAGACTCAGAGGACCCGCGGAAGAGCTCGATACCCTCAATGCCGATAATATTCTGGCCTATGCGGATCTTACCGATTATGAGATCACAACAGGCTCCCATCTGATTCCCGTCACCGTTCAGGTGGACGGATCAACGAACTGCGGAGCGATTGGAAATACCTATTCCGTCTCTGTAGAGATCCGCAAGTCCGGGCTCCTGAGCTCAGATCTTTCGGTGACAAGAGATGTCCCGGCAGAGCCGCTGTGGGAAGCTGAGGAAGAAACGGACTGAGCCAGAAGCTCCCCTAAATCTAAACTATAACAGGGAGTTTTCCCTGAAAGGAGATGATCCGATGATCAGCAGTATGACCGGATACGGCAGTGCGAAAAAGATCGCAGCCGGATTTTCCATCAGCGTTGAGCTGAGAAGCGTGAACAACAGATATCTTGAGACGAGCGTGAGGCTGCCCCGCTCCTTCCTGTTCGCGGAGGAGGCAGTAAAATCCGCTGTCCAGAAGCATATTTCCAGAGGAAAGGTGGATGTGTTTGTCAACGTTTCCTCAGCCGGAGCGGATGACGTTGAGGTCAGAGTCGATGAATCTCTGCTGAAGGCGTATATGAATGCGGTTTCCCATATCGCGGAGGAGTATTCCGTGTCCGGGGATATTACCGCCCTTGCCGCCTCCCGTTTTCCGGATGTGCTGACGGTTGAGAGAAGCGAAATCGACGCGGATGCGGTTTCCGCCGCAATCTGCGAGGTCGCGGAAGAGGCCCTGACCGATTTTGACAAAATGCGCCTGAGAGAAGGCGAAAAGCTCCGGGATGACGTCCTGGGCAGACTGGAGACGATTGACCGGCTTGTTTCCGAAGTGGAAAAAACGGCACCCGAAACGGTTGCAAAGTACAGAGAGCGTCTTGCTCAGAAAATGGCGGAGGTTCTGGGAACAGCCGGGATCGACGAGAACCGTATTCTTGCCGAGGCGGCCATTTATGCCGATCATATCGCAGTTGACGAGGAGACGGTCCGTCTCAGAAGTCATATGGGACAGCTGGATTCCATGATTAAAGGCAGCTCTCCGATCGGAAGAAAGATCGATTTTCTGGTTCAGGAGTTTAACCGCGAAGCCAATACCATCGGCTCCAAATGCCAGAATTCGGATATCGCCCACGTCGTCGTGGATCTGAAGAGCGAGATCGAAAAGATCCGCGAGCAGATCCAGAATATTGAATGATCATGAAGCTGCTGCCGATTGGATTCGGGAACTTTGTTTCTCCCGATCATGTGATTTCCATCGTGAGCCCGGACTCCGCTCCGATCAAAAGGCTCGTACAGGAAGCGAGAGACGGCGGAAAGCTGATCGACGCCTCCTTCGGAAGAAGTACCAAAGCGGTGATCATTGCGGACAGCGGAAATGTGATCCTGTCTGCGCTGACGCCGGAAGCCCTCTCTTCGCGAGTCAGCGGAGAGACGGAGGAAAGAAAGGTGTAATGTGAAAGAAAGAGGAAAGCTGATCGTTCTCTCGGGTCCCTCAGGAGCCGGGAAAAGCACGGTCGTGGCGCTGGCAATGGAAAAGAGAGACGATATCTGCTTTTCTGTTTCCGTCACTACGAGAGCCCCGAGACCGGGAGAGGTCGACGGAAAGGATTATTTCTTTATTTCCGATGAGGAATTCAGAAAGATGGTCGAAGAGGACAGACTCCTGGAGCATGCGGAGTATGTTTCTCATTGCTACGGGACGCCGAGGAATTACGTTCTTGAAAAGCTCGAGTCCGGGATGAATGTGATCCTTGATATCGAAGTAAAGGGAGCGCGTCAGGTAAAGAATAAATTCCCCGATGCTGTTCTGGTGTTTTTTGCCCCTCCGTCTCTTTCCGTTCTCCGTGAGCGCCTGACAGGACGCGGGACCGAAACGGAGGAAACGATCAATGCAAGGCTGGAGCGGGCCGGGCAGGAGTATACCGAGGCGGACTTTTATGACTGGCTCGTGGTCAATGAAACTCCGGAGCAGGCCGCCGAAGAGCTTTCCGCAATTATTACTGCTTCTCACTGCCGCTTCTGCGACAGAAAAGATATATTAAAATAAAAAATTCATTTAAAGAAGGTAATTTATTATGATGCTTTATCCTCCTGTAGCCGAGCTGGTTGAGAAGATCGGCAGCCGTTATCAGCTTGTGAACCTTGTAGCCAAAAGAGCAAGAACTCTTGCCATGGAAGCGGAAGAAAAGCAGATCGAGCCGGAAAAGAAGCCGGTTTCCGCTGCAATCGATGAGGTTTACTCCGGCAAGCTGACGATCAAGTAATCGTTTCGCGTGCCATTACTCGCCGCAAAAATCGCGGTTTCCGCCGCTATATACAGAATAGACAAGCCCTACGAGTATCTGGTTCCGGATGAGCTCAGAGAACGGGCTGTTCCCGGAGCCCGGGTATTTGTGCCCTTTTCCGCCGGCAACAGGAGAAGCGAGGGGATCATCCTTGCGCTTACGGATTCTCCCGCCTGTCCGCCGGAAAAGCTGAAGAGCATTCTTTCGGTTCCGGATGAAAAGCCGATCCTTACGCCGGCCCAGCTGCAGCTGGCTCTGTTTATCCGGGAGAGGACTTTCTGTACGGTGTATGATGCCGTCAGGACGATGCTTCCGGCGGGAATGTGGTTCGGAGAAAACGGCAGACAGAGAGTTTCCGACAAGATCCTCGAGATCGCAAGACTGACGATATCCTCTGAGGAGGCTGCGGAGCTTGCGGCAAGACTTTCCCGTAAGGCGAGAGCAAGAGCTTCTCTGCTGCGGGAGCTTGCGGTATACGGAGAGATGCCTGTCCGTGATCTGCTTGTGTTTGCAGGTACCGGCAGAGCATCGCTGAATGCCCTGAAGGATCAGGGAATCGTTGAGATTTACGGCAGAGAGATATTCCGGTCTCCTCAGTTCACCGCCGGGGAGAAAAAAGCGGTTCCGGTACTGAATGCCGATCAGGAGAAGGTTTATTCCGGCCTGAAGGAACTTGCCGATTCGGGAGCGCACCATGTGGCTTTGCTTCAGGGCGTTACCGGCAGCGGAAAGACCAGCGTCTATATCCGCCTGATCAGTCATGTCCTTCAGCAGGGAAAGACCGCGATCCTTCTGGTTCCGGAGATCGCCCTGACTCCGCAGATGCTGCAGATCTTTTCCTCCTATTTCGGCGACGATATCGCGGTGCTCCATTCCAGTCTCTCCTGCGGGGAGCGCTTTGACGAGTGGAAACGCCTGAAGACCGGGAAAGCCCGTCTGGCGATCGGTACCAGGAGCGCGGTATTTGCTCCGGTTGAAGCTCCGGGGATCATCATTATTGATGAGGAGCAGGAGGATACGTACCGCTCGGAGAATAATCCGAGGTATGACGCCCGCGAGGTCGCGAGATACATCGCGTACAAGGCCGGCTGTCTTCTGCTGCTGGGCTCTGCCACGCCGTATGTATGCTCCCGTTATGCTGCGGAATCCGGGGAGTATTCTTTCTTCCGTCTGGACAGGCGCTATAACCGGCTTCAGCTGCCGGCGGTTCAGATCGTGGACATGAAGTCGGAGCTCAGAGCCGGAAATGACGGCTGCATCAGCAGCTTCCTCCGGGACGAAATCCAAACGAATATTGACAGGGGAGAACAGAGTATTCTCTTCCTGAACCGGCGGGGCTCCAGAAAGCTTGTTGCCTGCGGGGAGTGCGGATATGAATATAAATGTCCGAACTGTTCGGTTTCCCTTACGTATCACAGCATGGGCGGAAAGCTGATCTGCCATTACTGCGGACATACGGAGAGACCGGCGGCAAAGTGCCCGGAGTGCGGCGGGATCCTCAAATATATCGGCATAGGGACGCAGCTGGTTGAAGAAGAGCTGCATACCCTGTTTCCGGAAAACGAAGTGATCCGGATGGATGCGGATACGCTGAGCGCATCCGTAACGCATGAGACCATCCTTGAACGCTTCCGTCGGGAGAATATTCCCGTGATGATCGGAACGCAGATGGTCACCAAGGGACTTGATTTTGAAAATGTGACGCTGATCGGGGTCATTCTTGCGGATCAGAGTCTGAATATATGCAGTATCCGCGCACCGGAGAGAACCTTTTCTCTCATTACGCAGGTGATCGGGCGCTCGGGACGCGGAAGCAAACCGGGGAGAGCCGTAATCCAGACGTATTCCCCGCAGAATGATATAATTCTGCAGTCCTCAGCGCAGGATTATGATTCTTTTTATGAATCCGAGATCGCTCTCCGGCGGCTTCAGGAGGCTCCTCCCTTTGCGGATATGATCTCCGTCTGTGTGTTCGGAGAAGATGAGAGAACAGTAACGGATGAATGCGCGTTTATCCGGGCAAGGCTTCGTGAGATCCTCTCCGGAGCGGCGCGGTTTACGCTGATGGGTCCGGCCCCGCTGCCGGTGATCAGGGTAAATAATATGTACAGATACAGAATAATATTGAAGTGCAGAGCGGATAACCGGTTCCGGAACGCGGTTTCGCGCGTAATCTGTGAATGCGGGCAGGAAAAGCGTTTTAAAGGAACGACCGTTTTCGCCGAAACAGATCCGGATCTGTGATCCCGCACTTCAGAAAGGATATCATTATGGCATTTCGAACCATCCTGACCTATGAAGATCCTCAGCTCAGGAAAAATTCAAGACCGGTAACAAAATTTGATTCCCGTCTTCATCAGCTTCTGGACGATATGAGAGAAACTCTCGCATCGGCGAACGGAGTCGGTCTGGCGGCTCCCCAGGTGGGAGTTCTCCGTCAGGCGGTGATCGTTCTGGAAACGAACGTTGCTGAGGATGAAGAGGAATACGTGATAGAGCTCATCAATCCGGAAATCGTCAGTACGGAGGGTGAACAGTCCGGCGCGGAAGGTTGTCTCAGCGTTCCGGAAGAGTTCGGCATCGTGAACAGACCGGAGAAGGTCCGTGTTCGCGCGCAGGACAGATACGGCAATACTTTTGAGGTGGAGGGCGAAGGCCTGACCGCAAGGTGCTTCTGCCATGAGATCGATCATCTTTCCGGCGTGCTTTTTACGGATCTCGCGGAGAAGATGCTCACTGAGGAAGAACTGAATTCGGGAGAATACTGATTATTATGCGTATCGTTTTTTTCGGAACGCCGGATTTTGCGGCGGTCTCTCTTCAAAAGCTGATCGACGAAGGCTATGAGGTCGCCGGTGCCTTTGTTCAGCCGGATAAGCCGAGCGGAAGAAAGATGGAGATCGTTTTTTCTCCCGTGAAGCAGCTGGCTATTGACCATAATATTCCCGTTTTTCAGCCGGAAAAGATGCGTGACGGGACAGCGCTGGAGATCCTGAAGTCTCTTTCTCCGGATATCTGCGTTGTCGTTGCGTTTGGAAGAATTATCCCGGAGGATATGCTGAAGGTCCCGCCATACGGGATGATCAATGTGCATGGTTCGCTCCTTCCGCAGTACCGGGGCTCTGCTCCGATCCAGTGGTCGGTAATCAACGGCGATGAGCTGGCGGGCGTAACAACGATGCATCTCGATGTCGGTATGGATACCGGGGATATGATCTATTCCGAGTCTACGCCGATCGGGGACTATGAGACCTCCGGCGAGCTCTATGACAGGCTTGCTGTTATGGGTGCAGATCTCCTGATCCGAACCTTAAAGGATCTTGAAGCCGGAACCGCGCCAAGGATCCCTCAAGATGACAGTCAGGCTACAACCGTCAAGATGCTGGATAAATCGCTCTGCCCGACGGACTTCTCGGGTTCGACAAGAACTGTGATCAAGCATATTTACGGCCTTCAGCCGTGGCCGGTGGCAACTGCAGAGCTCGGCGGAGAAGTGCTGAAGCTTTTTGCCGCGGAATACACAGGAAAGACCTCTGACGCTGCACCCGGAACGGTAGTGGGTACTGCCGGCGGGATCGAGATCGTATGCGGAGGCGGAGAAACCGTCCTGATCACAGAGGTTCAGGCGCCCGGAAAGAAACGGATGAAAGCCGTGGACTATCTGAGAGGTCATAAACTGATATGAATGCCCGCGAATGCGCTTTCAGAGCTTTGAAAAGATGCACGCAGCAGGGATCCTGGTCATCCCAGACGCTTGATTCCGAGATCAGGAGATCCTCCGACGGAAGCGAAAGCTCTCAGCGGGATACCGCGCTTGCATCCCGCATTGTTCTGGGGGTCCTCCAGAACCTGTATCTTCTGGATTTTTATATTGACTCCTTTGCCGCAAAGCCGGACAAGCTGGACCCGGACGTGCGCAATATCCTTCGGATGGGCGCTTTTCAGCTGAAACTGATGGATCGGGTCCCGCCGCATGCGGCTGTGAGTGAAAGCGTTGAGCTGTGCAGAAAATACGGCTATAAAAGCGCCTGCGGTCTCGTGAACGCGGTGCTCCGCAAGATCGCCGGGCCCTGCCCGGAACCGGATTCACTGTCTGTCAGGTACAGCCATCCGCAGTGGTTCGTTTCCAGACTGACTGCTCTTTACGGGGAGCAATTCGCAGAAGGGTTCCTTGCCGCGGATAATACGGAGCCTGCTGTCGATACGCATCCGGGTTTTGCCGAGGGCGAGACCTATGTTCAGGATAACGCCGCGTGGGAGGCGGTCAGAATGCTTTCTCCTCAGCCGGGGTCAAGAGTTCTGGACGTTTGCTCTGCACCCGGCGGAAAATCCTTTACCGCGGCTATGATGATGGAAAACAGGGGAGAGATCATCTCCTGCGATATCCATGAGAAGAAGCTCCGCCTTGTCAGCGAGGGAGCTGAAAGACTGGGAATCGGGATTATCCGTGTCTTTCCCGCAGATGCCGGGGAGTACCGCCCGGAATTTGATTCCGCCTTTGACGCGGTAATCGCGGATGTTCCGTGCTCCGGCTTTGGCGTGATCCGTAAAAAACCGGAGATCCGATATAAAACCGAGCAGGAAATTGCGGGCCTTCCGGCAATTCAGCGGCGAATTCTGGATAATGTTTCCAGATATGTGAAGCCCGGCGGAAAGCTTCTTTACTCCACCTGCACGGTTTTTCCGGAGGAAAATGACGATATCGTATCCGCATTCTTAAAGGATACGCCGACCTATTCGCTGGTTTCTCAGCGTTCATTTTTCCCGAATACAGATAATACCGACGGCTTTTTTGCCGCCGTACTTGAAAGAAAAGTATGAAAGATATTCTGTCCATGCTTCCGGAGGAGATCTCCGAAGACTTTAAAAGTAAAAATCTCCCTTCTTTCCGGGCAAAGCAGGTTTCGGAGTGGCTGGCGAAGGGCGCCTCTTCTTTTGATGAGATGCTGAACCTCCCGAAGGAGCTCAGAAGCGCTCTTCAGGAAGAATACTCTCTTTACCGTCCGGAGATCCTGCGGAAACAGGTCTCCCGTCTTGACGGGACGGTAAAATATCTCTGGGGTCTGCAGGACGGAAACGCTGTGGAAACCGTTGTGATGCACAATAATTACGGAAATACGGTCTGTATTTCCACGCAGGTCGGCTGCCGTCAGGGCTGCGCTTTCTGCGCCTCCACCATCGGCGGACTTGTCAGATGTCTCGAGCCCTCGGAAATGCTCAGCGAGGTGTTCGCTTCACAGGCGGACTGCGGAGAGCGGATCTCCAATATTGTCCTGATGGGCATCGGCGAGCCCCTTGATAATTTTGACAATGTGATGAAATTTCTTCAGCTTGTAAATCACCCTCAGGTCATGAATATCGGAATGCGGCATATCTCCCTTTCCACCTGCGGGCTGATCGAAAGATTTGACGAGCTGGCAGAAAAGGATCTGCAGATCACGCTTTCCGTTTCCCTCCATGCCCCCGACGATGAGACCCGCTCAAAGCTGATGCCTGCAAACCGCGGCAGAGGCGTGGATGCGCTGATGGATGCCTGCAAACGGTATTATGAAAAGACCGGCAGAAGGATCTCTTTTGAGTACTCCATGATCAACGGGGTCAATGACACGGAAGCGCATGCCCGTCTTCTGGCAAAGCGGGCAAAGGACGTCGGGGCTCACGTAAACCTGATCGCGCTGAATCACGTGGAAGAGCGTGCCTTCGAGCCGTCCACGCAGAGCCATATCAAAGCGTTTATGAAGATCCTGGAATCGGAAGGCGTCAATGTTACGCTCCGCCGCAAGCTTGGCGGAGATGTGGAAGCATCCTGCGGACAGCTTCGCAGGAAATTTGAAAAGAACCGGGAAGGTTCATAAGGTAAATGAGAACATTCGGACTGACGGACAGGGGAATAGAGCGTACGGAAAATCAGGACACCTTTTCTGTTTTACAGGTGCCCTCACGGAAGTGTTCCATTATTGCTCTGTGTGACGGAATGGGCGGACAGAATTCCGGCTATTTTGCCAGTGAGCTTGCGAGAAGGTCTTTTACCGACTATGTTCTTGCCAAGCTTACCTCGCGGATCAACAAAAATCCGGATGTGAGCGAGGTGCTGCGCCTCGGCTGTGAGGAATCAAACAGCGTTGTCTTTCAGTATTCTTCCTTTACGGAGGAATATAACGGCATGGGATCGACGCTTGTCGGAGCTGTTGTTTACGATTCCGGAAAGGTCTTTCTGGCCAACGTGGGGGACAGCAGAGCCTATCTGATCAATGCCGGAAAGAATGAGGTCCGCCAGATCACGAAGGATCATTCCCTTGTTGAGCTGTATGTGGATGCCGGGATCCTTACCAGGGAACAGGCGAGAACCCATAAAAACAAGAATATCATAACCCGCGCCATCGGAGAAAAGCAGATCGTTGAACCGGATCTGTTTGAGCTTTCCTTACGGAAGGGTGATCTGCTCCTTCTCTGCTCTGACGGGGTTTCCAATTATATAACCGACGGCGAATTTTTAGATTGCGCGGAGAAATGTCCGGAGCCGGAAGAGCTCTGCGCGGAACTGAAAAGGATCGTTTATTCCCGCGGTGCGAACGACAATCTTACTTTGATTGCGGTGATGAAATAAATGCCTCAGAACAATAATACCGACAAGTTGATAGGCACGGTTCTTGACGGCAGGTATCAGATCCTCCGTAAGATCGGTGAAGGCGGAATGGCCAGGGTCTATAAGGCGCTTGACATCAGGCTGAACCGGGAAGTTGCAGTCAAGGTCATGAGGGAAGAGCTGTTCCTTGATGTTCCTTCCCGCAGGGCTTTCTATACGGAAGCTCATGCCGTTGCAAAGCTTTCCCATCCCAACATCGTCTCCATATACGATGTTAACAATTCCGTGAATTCCGAATATATCGTCATGGAGCTGCTCGAAGGGGTAACGCTGCGTCAGTATATCGACAAGATGCGTCCGATTCCGTGGAAGCAGGTGCTTCATTTTTCCAAGCAGATCTCCAATGCGCTGATTCACGCACATTCCAAAGGAATCATTCACCGGGATATCAAGCCGCAGAATATCATGCTCTCCACGAACGGCGATCTGAAGGTCGCTGACTTCGGAATTGCCGCCATGGAAAATGAGCTGGATTCCGACAGCGGCAGAGCGATCGGATCCCTGAATTATATTGCCCCGGAACAGCTTCGCGGTGCTCCGGCATCGCCGAAGGGTGATGTGTATTCTCTCGGAATCGTCATGTATGAAATGCTTACCGGCTTTAAGCCGTACACCGGGCGTACTCCTGCCGAGGTCCTGATCAAGCTTTCCGGTTCGGAGATCCTTCCTGTCCGTGCTTTTGAACAGAGCATTCCGAAGGAACTGGAAACGATCGTTTCCCGCGCAATGTCGCCGGATATGGATCTTCGCTATACTTCCGCTCAGGAGCTGTTTGACGCGCTGAACAGATTCACGGAAAAGGTCCTGACCGGCGGAAAGAAAAAGCCGGTGGATGATTACGCGGAGGATGATCCTCTGCCGAAGCTGAAGGTGGAAGTAAAGCCGAAGGTAAAGATGCCTTCGAAAATCGATTACTTCCGTTCTGCGAGAAGAACCGGAAGAATTACCTTCTCTCTCGGTACTTTTGCCATCATGGGCCTGATCATTCTGGCCTTTTCCGGGCTCTGGCAGTTCTGGCTGAAAGATGTCTTCTCGGAAGCGGTACGAATCGAGCTTCCGGGATTTACGGGCTACAGCTGCGAGTCTGTGATCAATAATGTGGAACTGGCTTCCCAGTATAACTTCTCCGTTGAATATGTTGTCAATACGGATACCGCCGCAGGCACGATTCTCAGTCAGGAACCGGCTGCGGGGAGAAGCCTGATGGTGACGGAAGACGGAATTGACGTGAAGCTGTTCGTTTCGACCGGCTATGTGATGCTTCAGGTCAATGACGTGACCGGGCTTGACTACAGAGAGGCTGCACTGCTCCTTCAGAACGCCGGCTTCAACGTGGAAATAACGAACGTAACTTCCTCCGAGGTGGACAAGGACGTTGTCATTTCAACCTCTCCTTCCGCAGGTGAGCAGATCACTTCCGGGTCAACGGTCTATGTCAATGTCAGCGGCGGACCTTCTCTTGCCTATGTGTCTGTCCCAAACGTGGTTGGTCTTCCGGAAGATGCGGCGATTGCCAAGCTGGAAGCATCCGGCCTCAGCTGCGCGGGAACCGTAAGAGAGACCAGCGACTATGACGCCGGTACGGTAATCGGCCAGAGCAAGGCTGCCTTTACCGAAACGGAAGAACATTCCGGAATTACCCTGACGGTATCCTCCGGACCCTGGGGCTGAGACGATGGCAGAGGGAACGATCATTAAAGCCGTCAGCGGCTTCTATTATGTATATTCCGGCGGGGAACTGATTGAATGCAAGGCCAGGGGAGCTTTCCGCCACTCGGGAGAAACGCCCCTCGTCGGGGACCGGGTCGAGTTTGAAAAAGGAACGGTAACCAGGCTCCTGCCGAGAAGCAATTCCTTCATCCGCCCGGCAGTGGCGAATATCGATACGATGGTGTTTATAGCGTGCGCGGCGAAGCCGGTTACGGATCCGTTCCTGATCGACAGAGTATCCGTAATCGCCGCAAAAGCGGATTGTGATCTCATTGTTGTTCTGAACAAATGCGATCTGGCTCCTGCGGATACGCTTTTTGAAATTTATTCTCATTCCGGTTTCCCGACGGTTCTGACGAGCGCAGAGACAGGAGCCGGGATCGAGGAGCTGCGAACGCTTCTCAGAGGCAGGATCTGCGCTTTCACAGGAAACTCCGGGGCCGGAAAGTCCAGCATTATCAACCGGCTGATCCCGGATGCGCATATCGAAACGGCGGATATCTCCGATAAGCTCGGAAGAGGAAAGCACACGACCCGCCACGTGGAGTTTTATCCGATGGACAGCGAGTCCTTTATTGCGGATACGCCGGGGTTTGCATCCTTCGAGGTGAGCATGATCGCGGATATTACCTGTGAGGAGCTTCCGGAGCTGTTCAGCGATTTCGGTCCGTATCTGGGAGGCTGCAGATTTAATGACTGCAGACATCTTTCCGAGCCGGACTGCGCTGTTACGGAGGCGGTATCCTCCGGAAAGCTGCAGAAAACAAGGCATGATTCCTATGTCAGGCTGTATGATATCGTAAAGAACAGAAAACCGTGGGATTAGCTGTTTATTAATACTTGTCAAACTTTCTGCGGAGTTGTATAATCTACAGGAATATAAATTAAAAATTTATAATAGATGTTATTTTATAGGAGAGATAATTATGTCCGGACATTCAAAATGGCATAACATTCAGAAAACAAAAGGTGCAGCCGACGCAAAGAGAGCACAGGCCTTTACGAAGATCGCCCGTGAAATGATCGTTGCCGTTAAGGAAGGCGGCAGCGGAGATCCCAGAGCAAACTCCAAGCTCGCTGCTGTTATTACCAAGGCCAAGGCAGCCAATATGCCGAATGACAATATCAAGCGTACGATTGAAAAGGCTCTCGGCTCCGGCAATACCGATAACTTCGAGAAGATCACCTATGAAGGCTACGGCCCCAGCGGTATCGCCGTTATTATTGAAACCATGACGGATAACCGCAACAGGACTGCCGGCGAAGTCCGCCACCTCTTTGATAAGTACGGCGGACAGATGGGCGTTGCCAACTGCGTTTCCTGGTCCTTCGACCGCAAGGGCGTTATCGTTATCGACAATGAAGACGAAGAGCTCGATGAAGATACGGTCATGATGGATGCGCTTGATTCCGGCGCGGCAGATTTCGAGCCCGATGAAGGCTGCTTCACGGTATATACCGCGGAGGATGACATTACCGCTGTAGCCGATGCTCTTACCGCAAAGGGCTATACCCTCGATTCCGCAGAGGTTGAGATGCTTCCCCAGAATGGTTATATCACGCTGACCGATCCCGACCAGATCAAGAATATGCAGAAGATGCTTGACCTCCTTGAGGATAATGACGATGTCCAGAACATCTGGCACAACTGGGAAGGCGCTGACGAGTGATAAAAAACCTGCATTTTTAAGGGAAACAGGATTTTTTGAACTTTTTGATGCCGATTACGACATTCCTTTCTTCGCAATTACAACATACACTGTACGAATTGTTACGTTCTGTGCATATTTTAATGTGAAAGAAGAAATTAAAAAGACAGAGACGGAAATTTGCTCCGCCTCTGTTTTCTTATTTTTTCTTTCCTTTTCCTGCCGTATCCGGAGCAAAAGCCCCAAGCTCTGTTTTCGGATTGATTTCCTTGATGCGAACCAGGAGATATTTGACATCCTCTTCCTCATCGAAGATCAGGTTGGCAAACTGTTTTCCTCCGTGGAAAAGATTCAGCCTGTAATAGTAATACGGAGGAGAATCATCCGGCTGACACATGGAATAACTGCCGAACGCCCGTTCAATATGCTCATATGGGCAGTAATATTTTACGCCGAGATCGTTATAGTACATGCATTCCTTGCCAAGCCGCACCCGGCCTTTTACCTCGGCGGATCTGTAGTCTGCGTTATGGAGCTCATCGCTCAGCCTGGGAAAGGATTTGTCCGGACCTTTGAACTTGAATACCCGGTCAGGGAAGAGCTTGTCAATTATTTGCAATGTTTTCCGCCTTTCTGCCTTCTGTCCTTTCCACCTTTGATCCAGTTGAGCGGAGGAAGATCAGCTTCATAGTATTTTTCGGGAAGATGATTCGTGATGATGTATCCGGCGATTCCGCTAATTATACCGACGATGATTCCACCGATAACATCCGTCGGATAATGGACGACAAGATAGATACGGCTGACTGCCATCAGAATGGGGAACAGCAGGAAGAGCCAGGTGATCTGCTTTTTACGAGTGGTAAGAAACAGAGCAATCATGGATGCTGCAGCGGCAGTGGTATGACCTGAGGGAAAGCTTCTGTCGCTCTCTGTGGCCTGACCGACCGTCAGCCACATTTTATGAAATTCACTCGTTTCGTCGATATATGGCCTTGGCCGTGCGACAAGCGGTTTGACGGCGCAGTTTGTCAAAAGAGCGCCGATCGCAAGACCAAAGAGCATTGCCGTTCCAAATCTGCGCGTCGGTTTATAGACGATAAGGAAAAGAGAGAGAAGGATCAGAAGGATCCCGCCGAGACCGAGAAAAGAAATGAAGTTGAAAAACGGCGTCATGATGCTGCTCGCGGATTCCGCCAGGGTATGCACAGCACGGCTGACTCCGAGATCAAATGACGCGAATGCGGAGTTCAGCCACATAGCGGCTGCATTGATTTCCATGAAATAAGGTCCTTTCAGAAGAATTTCGCTTATTTTATCATACATGAAATGCATTGTCTATAATAACGCGCTCCGAAAAAGAACTGTTCATACACGGGTGGTTATGGTACAATAAAACTATGGATAAATTTATATTAAAATCTTCATATAAACCGACAGGGGATCAGCCGGAGGCAATCAGAGCTCTGGTTGACGGGATTAATGCCGGGATCGATGAACAGGTTCTTCTCGGGGTCACGGGCTCCGGAAAGACCTATACGATGGCAAACGTGATCGAGAAGGTCAACCGGCCGACGCTGGTTCTTGCGCACAACAAAACGCTTGCTGCCCAGCTCTGCAGCGAATTCAAGGAATTCTTTCCGGATAACGCTGTGGAATACTTTGTTTCCTATTACGACTATTATCAGCCGGAGGCTTATATCCCTCATACAGATACCTTTATTGAGAAAGACTGCGCGATCAATGATGAAATAGACCGCCTCCGCCTTTCTGCAACCTTTTCTCTGCTCGAGCGCCGGGATGTTATTGTGGTTTCCTCCGTTTCCTGTATTTACGGCCTCGGAGAGCCGGAGGATTTTGCCAATATGGCGGTGTCGCTGCGGCCCGGTCATAGCTATGATTTTGACGACATTCTGCGGAAGCTGATCTCAGCTAGATATGAGCGGAATGATATTGCTTTCGAGCGTAATATGTTCCGGGTAAGGGGAGATACGCTCGAGGTATTTCCGGCTTACTGGAATGACAGAGCACTCAGAATTGAATTCTTCGGGGATGAAGTGGACCGGATCTCGGAGATAGATCCGTTGACCGGCAGCCGAAAGAGAGAACTGAGCCACTGCGTGATCTATCCGGCGAATCATTACGTGACTACGCATGATAAAATGGCTGCGGCGATCGACCGCATCCGTGCGGAATGCGATGAAAGAGTAAAATATTTTACGGACGCCGGAAAGCTGATAGAAGCACAGCGTATCAAGCAGCGTACGGATTATGATATTGAGATGATCCAGGAGATCGGCTACTGCTCGGGTATTGAAAACTATTCCCGCGTAATTTCCGACAGAGCTCCCGGCTCACCCCCGATGACGCTGATCGACTATTTCCCGAAGGATTTCCTTTTGTTCATTGATGAGAGCCACGTGACTCTTCCTCAGGTTCACGCGATGTATAACGGAGATAAAGCCAGAAAAACGGCACTGGTCGATTTCGGGTTCCGGCTCCCATCGGCGTTTGATAACCGGCCGCTGAAGTTTCCGGAATTTGAAGACAGAGTCCATCAGCGTATCTATGTTTCCGCAACTCCCGGCCCGTACGAAAGAGAGCGGGCAGGGCAGATCGCGGAGCAGGTGATCCGGCCTACCGGACTTCTGGATCCGGAGATCACCGTGAAGCCGATCGAAGGACAGATTGATGACCTGATCGAGCAGATCCGGCTGAGAACGGAGAAGCAGCAGCGAACACTGGTTACGACGCTTACAAAGAAAATGGCGGAAAGCCTGACGGAGTATCTGACCAATGTCGGGATCCGCTGCCGGTATATGCATCATGATATCGATACCATCGAGCGGATGGAGATCATCCGGGATCTGCGTCTCGGGGAATTCGATGTGCTGATCGGAATCAACCTTCTGAGGGAAGGCCTGGATATCCCGGAGGTCGGGCTGGTCGCGATCCTTGATGCGGATAAGGAAGGATTTCTGCGCAGCGAAACGAGCCTGATCCAGACCGTCGGCCGCGCAGCGAGAAATGCGGACGGTTCGGTGATCATGTACGCCGACGTGATAACGCCTTCCATGCGGGCCTGTATCGATGAGACGAACAGACGCCGCGACAAGCAGAAGAAATTCAACGAAGCAAACGGAATCATCCCGAAAACCATACAAAAGGACGTAAGAGATATTATAGAAATCTCATCCGGAGTCGGCAGAGCGGAAAAAAAGAGCGGGGTAAAGATGACGGAGAGAGAGCGGCGTGAGGCAATTGAAAAGCTTGAGGCGAAGATGAAGAAAGCCGCCTCGATGCTTGAATATGAGCTTGCCGCTCAGCTCAGAGATGAAATAATACTTCTCAGAGGAAAAGAAAAATGAATCTGATGATTTTTGACGGAAACAGCATACTGAACCGTGGCTTTTACGGGGTAAGGCCGCTGAATGCACCTGACGGTACTCCGACGAATGCCGTGTTTGGTTTTCTGACGATCTTCAACCGAATCGTATCGGAGATCGGACCGGATGCGGTTTGCGTTGCCTTTGATGTTCACGCTCCTACTTTTCGTCATAAGGCTTGTGAAGCATACAAAGCTACCCGCAGACCGATGCCGGATGAGCTGCGTGTTCAGCTCCCGCTGATCCGTGAAGTCCTTTCGCAGATGGGGCTCAGGATCTATGAGCTGGAAGGCTATGAAGCGGATGACGTGATTGGTACTGTCGCCAGGATCTGTGAAGAACAGGGCTCCGGCTGTACGGTCGTCACCGGAGACAAGGACTCTCTTCAGCTTGTTTCAGATTTGACTTCTGTCTGTCTGATAAAAACGGCAAAAGGGGAGACAACCACTTCCCTGTATACGCCCGAGGTGTTCCGGACAGAATATGGATTCGATCCTCCCGGAATGGTTGATCTGAAGTCTCTGATGGGGGACTCCTCCGATAATATCCCCGGCGTTCCGGGAATTGGCGAGAAGACAGCTATGGAGCTCATTCGGACCTACGGATCGCTGAAGGAAGTCTATGAACATATCGACGATCCGAATATAAAAGAGAGCGTCAGAAAAAAGCTCAGGGAGGGAGAGGAGAGCGCCTGCAGCAGCTTCTGGCTTGCTACGATCTTCCGGGAAGTTCCGCTGGAATTTTCCCCTGCAGACAATCTCTGGAATAATAATTTCCAGCCGGGTTTATATTCGCTGTTCCGCCGTCTCGGTTTTAACCGCATGATCGAAAAATTTGCTCTGAAGAGTGAAGCGGTATCCGGCGGAAGCGATAACGAAACGTCTTCGGAACAGCCGGCGGAAGAAAAATATCCCGCTCTTCCGAAGATCCCAATTGATGAGGGGAATCTCGATTCCGTGCTGTCCGCAGTAAAGGCTGCGGAGCGGATCGGTGTTTCGCTGGAGCAGCAGAGCGGTCTGGATTTCATTGAGCTTTGTGACGGAAAGAACATCTATACGGCTGACAGACTGAGCGGCTTTCTTATTTATGACAGAATCATGGAAACCGTTTTTTCACCCGATGTGAAAAAGGTTTCTTCCGATGTGAAGCAGACCATACGGCTGCTTCTGGAGGCGGGTCTTCCGGCAGACGGATTCGTGTTCGACTGCGCTCTGGCAGCGTATCTGATCACCGGAGGAGAGCCGGACCGGTCTGCTTCAGGAATGAGTGCGGCTTTTCTGAAAAAAGAACTGGATGGCTCTTATGCCTGGCTCAGCCTCTGCGAGCCGATGAATGAGCGGCTGAAAGAGCTCGGACAGGATCAGCTTTATTATTCCGCGGAGCTTCCGCTTTGCCGCGTCCTTGCGGAAATGGAGGTGAAGGGATTCCTGATAGACAGGCAGGCCCTTTATGAATTCGGGGAAAATCTGACCGGGCAGATCGACGCTCTTCACCGGAGCATTGTTGAATATGCCGGGCATGAATTCAATATCAATTCCCCGAAGCAGCTGGGAGAAGTCCTTTTTGATGAGCTTCAGCTGCCGAACGGAAAGAAAACAAAAACAGGCTGGAGCACGTCTGCTGATGTGCTGGAAACGATCGCGGTTTTCCACCCAATCGTGGACGAGATCCTGGAATACCGTATGCTGACAAAGCTGAAGTCAACGTATGCTGACGGGCTTTTAAAGGTGATCGCTCCCGACGGCCGCATTCATACCAGCTTCCAGATGACGGTCACGGCTACAGGTAGGCTTTCATCCACAGAGCCGAATCTTCAGAATATCCCCATCAGGAAGTCACTTGGAGCGCAGATCCGCAGTATGTTTATTGCTCCGGAGGGAAGCGTCCTGATAGATGCGGACTACAGCCAGATAGAGCTCCGTGTCCTTGCTCATATTTCCAAAGATGTCCGTATGGCAGAAGCATTTGCTTCCGGCAAGGATTTCCACAGCGTTACCGCGTCGAATGTATTTCATATTCCGCTGGAGGATGTTACGCCTGAAATCAGAAGCAGGGCGAAGGCGGTAAATTTCGGAATCGTTTACGGAATGCAGGCATTTACGCTGGCAAAGGATACCGGCGTTACGGTTCGGGAAGCAAAAGCCTATATGGATGCGTACTTCGCCGAGTATGCCGGAGTAGATGCATATCTGAAAAGTATCGTTGAAAAAGCGGACAGAGAAGGCTATGTCTCAACATTATACGGCCGCCGGAGAAATATTCCCGAACTGAAAAGCTCCAACAGGACCATGAGGGAATTCGGAAAACGCGTTGCCCTGAATATGCCTGTTCAGGGTACGGCGGCGGATATTATGAAGCTGGCCATGGTTTCCGTTCATGCCCGTCTGAAGAAAGCCGGGCTCCGCGCGTCTCTTGTCCTTCAGGTGCATGATGAGCTGATCGTTGAATGCCCGGAGGAGGAAAAGGATACGGTCATATCCATCCTGAAGGAGAGTATGGAAAATGCAGTTCGGCTGAATGTCCGGCTTCCGGTTGAAGTCGGAGCAGCGAAGAACTGGAGTGAGGCGCACTGATGGAGTATGAAGCAGTTCCAGCCAGCCGGAATGATCTGGAAGAGATTGCGCGTATTGAGAATCTCTGCTTTTCTCTTCCCCATTCCCTGGAGCAGCTCGAGCGCGAGCTGGAAGACAAAACGGGGATGATCCTCTGTGTACACTCTGAAGATGTCCCCATAGGATATATTACGATGAAATATGTGCTTGACGAGGGATATATCGGGAACGTTGCGGTAGCTCCGGAATTTCGAAGAAAAGGGATCGCCGCGCTCCTCCTGTCGGAGCAGATAAAACGTGCGCAGGAGCTCGGACTTTCTTTCCTGACGCTGGAGGTGCGTGAGACAAATGCTCCGGCAATATCGCTTTATGAAAAATTTGATTTTAAAATTGTGGGAAAACAAAAAAATTACTACACGGCACCAAAAGAAAATGCTATAATAATGACATTAATGTTAGAATAATGCGGAAAGGCATTGAAACGTGAAAATTCTCTCCATTGAATCCACCTGCGATGAAACTGCGGTTGCCGTTGTGGAAGACGGCAGAAAGATCCTCTCAGACAAAATATGCTCTCAGGCGGATCTGCATGCGCTGTATGGCGGTGTGGTTCCTGAAATCGCCTCCAGAAAACATATCGAAGCGATTTCCCTTCTTGCTGAACAGGCGATAACCGAGGCCGGCATAACCAGATCTCAGATCGATGCTGTTGCTGTCTCTTATGCTCCGGGGCTGATCGGAGCGGTGCTTGTCGGCGTAAACTTTGCGAAGTCCTGTGCGCTTGCTCTCGGAGTCCCTTTGATCCCCGTTCATCATATCCGCGGTCATATGGCGGCAAACTATCTGGCATATCCCGAGCTGGAGCCGCCATTCCTCTGCCTGGCAATCTCCGGAGGAAACAGTCTGCTTGCGGATGTGAGAGGGTATACCGATATGCGGATCCTCGGATGCACGAGGGATGATGCCGCCGGAGAGTGCTTTGATAAAACGGCCAGAGTGCTCGGCCTGCCGTATCCCGGCGGAAAGCCGATCGATGAGCTTTCAAAAACAGGAGACGATTCAAAATATGTTTTCCCTCAGGCGCATATTGAATCGAATCCTTACGACATGAGCTTTTCCGGTCTGAAAACAGCGGTTATCAATCTTGTCCATAATTCCGAACAGAAGGGTGAGCCGATCGACAGAGCTTCTCTTGCCGCTTCCTTTACGAAGGCTGTCAGTGATGCGCTCGTTCCGCGTGCTATGAGGGCAATCGATGAGCTTGGATATAAAAAGCTGGTAATTGCCGGAGGAGTAGCGGCCAATTCAAGGATCCGGAGAGACTTTCAGAATGCAGCTGCGGAGAAAAATATAGAGCTTTATATTCCTCCGCTGAAGCTTTGCGGCGATAACGGCGCAATGATCGGAGCTCAGGGATATTATGAATACCTTGCAGGCAATATTGCCGGATCTGATCTGAACGCGTATGCCTCCATGGATATCAACGGCAGTTTTTAGGAGAGAATATGAAAAAAGTAATTGTCTTTTTTGCAGATGGCTTTGAAGAATGTGAAGGCCTGATCATTGTGGATATCCTCAGAAGAGCGGGAATTGAAACCGTTACCGCGTCTGTCAGCGGAAAGCTTACGGTAACATCTTCTCATCATGTCTGTGTTGCTGCGGATGTTCTGGCGGAAGAGGCGGATTATTCTTCCGCGGATATGGTCGTTCTTCCCGGAGGAATGCCGGGAACGCTGAATCTTGCTGCGAATGAAATTGTTGCTGAGCAGTGCCGCGCTTTTGCAGCGAAAAAAAGCGTTGCGGCGATTTGTGCGGCACCGTCCGTTCTTGCAGGACTTGGTATGCTTGAAAAGAAACCGGCAGCTTGTTATCCCGGTTTTGAAGACGAGCTTCTTGCCGGCGGAGCGATTCCCTCCGGAGAAGGTGTAACGGTATCCGGGAATATTATTACCGGGCGTGCGCTCGGTTCCGCCATACCTTTCGCAATTGAACTGGTAAGGCAGCTCTCCGGTCCGGAGGCTGCGGAGAAAGTTACGAAAGCAATCTGCTATTGATCAGAAAGGAGATTAATATATATGCTGAATTCTGAAGTTAAAAACGGGACGCTGGTTCTCATTCCTGAAGGAAAGATCGATACGACGAATGTTCAGGAATTCCGGGTAGAATCAGAATCGATTATTGACAATAATCCGGGTCTTCCCATAGTGATAGATGCGGATGATCTGAGCTATATTTCCAGTGCCGGTCTCAGGGTAATTCTTTCTTTCCTGAAAAGACGTCTCAATGTTTCGGTAATCAATGCCAATTCAACAGTATATGAAATCTTTGAGTCTACCGGTTTTTCCGAGATGATGGATGTAAAAAAGGCGTATAAGAAAATCTCTATTGAAGGTTGCGAGATTATTGGCCGCGGCTCCAATGGAACTGTCTACCGTACCGATCCCGAAACGATCGTAAAAGTCTATAACAATCCGGATTCCCTGCCCGAAATCCAGAATGAACGCCGCCTGGCCCGCTATGCGTTTGTTCATGGAATTCCTACGGCTATTTCCTATGATATCGTCAGAGTAGGGGAAACCTATGGTTCGGTTTTTGAGCTTCTGAACGCCACGTCTCTCAGCAAAATGATTGTCCGTGATCCGGATCATTTGAAAGAATATGTAGGAGAATTTGTTGATCTCCTCAAAACCATCCATGAGCAGGAGTCCAGTCCCGGGGATGTCCCTTCTGTGAAAGAGACGTACCTTGGCTACGCCAGGTTCCTGAAGGAATATCTCCCTGAGAAATCATTCTCCAAGTTGCTTGATCTGATCAGCGCTGTCCCGGAAAATTGTCATCTGATTCACGGAGACTATTATGCAAATAATGTGATGTTCCAGGACGGAAATCCGGTTCTTATTGATATGGATACGCTTTCCTGCGGGGATCCTGTTTTTGAATTTGCTTCCACTTATAATGCTCTTGGCGGCTTTGCTTCGATTTACGAGGGAGAGGATGCTTGCGGAAGATTATCGGGAAAGCTTGCTATGGATATGTGGGATGAGACGATGAAACTGTATTATTCCGGGCTTTCTGATGAAGAACGTCAGACCCAGAATGATCGGGTAAAGCTTCTTGGCTATGCCCGTATTCTTCGCAGACATATCAAGCGCATCGGAATGGATACAGAAATCGACAGAAGCCACTACGAAAAATGCAGAAACTTTCTGGTTGATCTGATCGATAAGGTCGATACTCTGGTCTGACTTTCTCTCTGACATAATTTTTGTTCTGAAACTTCCTCTTAATAGAAAAGAAATAACGGAAAGCTTGCCGATCGTTTCGGTTCGCTTTCCGTTTTGATTTTTTGATGAATTGAATTGTTACACACTTCATTCTGATAGAAATCAGACCAGTTTGTTATTCTGCCTTTTTCTTCTTTTGACGATGCAGGGATATTGCACGGACAAGTTTTTTTATCAGGATAATCAGCAGAACGATGATCGCGATGAGCAGAATGATCAGACCGCCCAGCAGGAAGGTGGATGTGCCGGGATCGGAAATTACGGCCAGACCGCCTTTGCTGATTTTTACCTTCCTCCCCAGTGGCTCACCGTACAGTTCTTCCGGAATTTCAGGGACACCGTTGACTTCGTCAAAGGACTTCAGGTAATTCATGAACGCGGCCCATTCCTTAATTTCCTTATCGTTTTTATCCTTCAAGGCGAGCTGATAAAGATCGTCAACCGGATTCCCGTCTTTATCCTTGATGACGATTTTCAGAATTCCTACCGTCAGGTCGTTTACCATCCCGAGCATATTTGCCGCATAAGTGTTGGCGGCAATGCAGTATAGTTTGTCATCGTCGATCTTTTCTTCGGTTCCATCTTTCCTTACAAGAACGATATCTGTTGTCTGATCCAGCAAAACGCGCTTCTCGTTGAATTTCATTTTCAGACCGGAATAACTCATCTTGATAGAGCTTACCAGAGGTCCGAGAGAAGCATCCAGTTCACAGAGTAGTTTCAGTTCTTTGCCCGTGATATATCCGGCAAGAATAGGATGACCTGCGGAGCCGTCACTGCCTACTCCCAGAGAACAGATCTCGAAAGCATCCGCAACAGTGATATCTCCTTCGGAAAAGCTTCCGCGTATTGTCCCAAGACCGACGGCAGCAACATCAATATCTGTGATCCCGTTCCGTTCTGCTTCGTACAGATAGGAATCTGCAATCAGGTTTCCCAACGGATATTCCTGATGAACGGAATACATCTCATCAAGAGGCATGAAGCTGATCGGAGAGCGGGCGATTACCTGGTCGGGAGAAACATTGTATTCAGAAAGATATGTCTCACTGATATGATCGTTAAATTCCCGCAGCAGTTCGTCGATTTCAGGATCAGGCTCAAGACTGTCATCGATCGGGATCAGTTCACTCTCAATAAGGGTGATGCCGTCGTTTCCAAGCGAAATATCCAGCTTCCCGAGATAGTCCATATTGGCACCGGATGAAACAAGAAGAGATCCGTTGGTTTGAATTACTTCGGGATAAGCTGTATGACTGTGTCCGCTGATAACAACATCAATTCCGGAGACAATATTGATAAGGTCAAAATCCTCTCCGGTTTTACCGTCTCCGGCGGTTCCGGAATGGGAAAGACATATAATGCAGTCAGGGTCTTCCTTTTCCTTCAGCTCTTTGACAATTGCAGCGGATCTGTCAATATAACCGGAAAACTTCATGCCGCTTGTCGGAGAGTCATCAATGGCTTCTAATCCGAGTACTCCGAAGACGGCGATTTTCTTACCATTGACGTTCAGTATGGTATAATCGGCTGAACCGTAATTATCCAGTGCATTTTTTACGGCAGCCTGCTCATCCGTGAGCTCGCCGGAAAAATCCAGATTGGACTGGACATACCGGGGGAGAGCTTCTCCTTCCGCCGCATATTTCACGGCAGTGTTCAGATGATCGGCGAAACCGAATCCGCCATAATCCCACTCGTGATTCCCCACGGTTACAACGTCACAGCCAAGCTTTCCGAGAAGTCTGAGCTCGTATGCGTCTGTACTGAAACCGGCCTGAAGCAGGGTCCCCATGGCATAGTCTCCGCTATCAAGATAAATTGTATTTTCATCGGACAACTGATCGATCAGCGTCTTCAGCCTGCCGGCTTTCTCAAAATTAGAATGAATATCTCCCGTATAGAGGATCCGGAGCCTGGTCTCGTTTTCGGCGAAGGATTCAAAGGGAAAGATACCGGCAAGAAGAATCAGTGCCAGAAGAAGTGCAAAAGTCTTTTTGATAATCATAAGCTGCCTCTGTTATTTAAAAAGTTGAAAAATTATATCTGCTGTTGTCTGCCGGACTCTTAAAGCAGACTGTGTTCGGCAAATGAATAATAACTGTCATTGCAAACAATAAAATGATCATTCAGCCGGATACCTACCGTAGCAAGCGCATCCCGGATCCTGTCAGTTACCAGAATGTCGTCCTTTGACGGCTCCGGTATTCCGTCAGGGTGGTTATGAGCCACAATACATGAGGTGCATTTTGATGTAAGCGCGATTTCAGCGATCCTTCGGATATCCACATTTACCTTATTCACGACCCCGTGGGAAACTTCCTTCCGGCTGAGGAGCTTTAAAGAAGCGTCAAGGCAGTAAATCATAAACCGTTCATCCCTGTCTGCGATAAAACAGGACTGTATGTATTTCCCGATTTCTCCGGAGTTTTTAAAGTATTTGAGTTCTTTTTCTTCCTTCTCAAGGATCGCTTTCCTTGCAAGACCCGGAACCAGATTGATAAGGATCGCCGCATGCTCCGGGATTCCGGCAGCCGTGAGCTCCGGAACCGACGCGGAGAAAACATTCTGAAGCGAACCGAATCTGTCCAGAAGGGCATGCGCGAGAGGGTTTGTGTCTTTTCTCTGAATACCGTAAAAAAGAAGCATTTCAAGCGCCCGGACGTCGCTGAAGTTTTCTATACCGGATTTTAAGTATTCTTCCTTTACTCTCTGCCGATGACCGCTGTGGATCTGATCTTTGGCGGAACTCGGTTCTTCCATGAGCTGATCCTCTTTTTTTTCATCCGTTTTCAGCGAAATTTCCATTTCTATCATCCTTCTCTGTAAAATGACCAAATTTTTATACATTATAATATAATGGAATACAGGCTTCAAGTCTATTCTGGATCATCCGATTTTCCCCTTAATTTAGGCTATCTGTGCACTTTAGCTATTTTACTGATTAAAGTTTGCGAAAGGGCGAAAATATTTGGTGATATTTACTATTGCTTTTGCTATTTAAAGTGGTATAATACAGACATAATCCAAAAGACAAGCGGGGATGAAACAGATGAAAAGAAATACCGTTTCATTACATTATTATTATCGCTATTATTACGACAGTTCTGTTTACTGCCGATGATAGGTCATGCGGATTTATGAAGTGTTAAATCAATGCAGTCCCGTCATCAGCGGGGCTGTATTTTTATTAAGAAAGGAAAAAATACCATGAAAAACTCAAAACTCAGAAAGATCCTCTCAGCAGCAATCGTACTTACAATGATTTTTGCTTTATTTGCTGTCACTGCCTCTGCAGATGAGAAGTATACCGTTGGTATTTGTCAGCTCGTTCAGCACTCCGCTTTGGATGCGGCAACCTTAGGTTTCCGCGATGCTCTTACCGATGCGCTTGGTGACAGCGTTGAGTTTGATGAGCAGAATGCTTCCGGTGATATTTCCACCTGCGCAGTGATCTGCAATGGTTTCGCAGCTTCCAAAGTTGACCTGATCCTTGCCAATGCTACTCCTGCTCTGCAGGCTGCAGTTGCTGCAACTGATGAGATCCCCATCCTCGGAACTTCCATTACCGAATACGGTGTTGCACTCGATATTGATGACTTTAACGGAACCGTCGGCGGAAATATTTCCGGTACCTCTGACCTCGCGCCTCTGGATCAGCAGGCACAGATGATCGTTGATCTGTTCCCTGAAGCAAAAACAGTAGCGATCCTTTACTGCTCCGCTGAAGCCAATTCAGTCTACCAGGCAGACGTTGTAAAAGCCGAGCTTGAAAAGAACGGTCTTTCCGTGAATATCTGCACCTTCTCTGACTCCAACGATGTCGCAACAGTAACCGAATCCGCATGTGCCGATGCTGATGTTCTGTACATCCCCACGGATAACACTGCTGCTTCCTGTGCTGAAGCAATCGGCAATGTAGCAGAACCTGCAGGTGTTCCCATCATCACCGGTGAAGAAGGCCCCTGCGCAATCTGCGGTGTTGCAACGCTTACGATCAATTACTACGATCTTGGCCGTACCACCGGCGAGATGGCAGCAAAAATTCTGAAGGGCGAAGCTGATATCTCAGAGATGCCCGTTGAGTACTTCCCGAATCCTGTTAAAAAGTTCAATCCCGAAATGGCCGAGCTCTTTAATGTTGCAATTCCCGAAGACTACGAAGCAATTGAAGCAGCCTGAGCTTCCGTTTGACCTCATTTTCAAGTCAGAAGTCTGATCTTTAACATAAGTTAGAATCATCCGTCCTGAGGAGGACTGCTGCGGCAGTTCTCCTCAGGAGTGTGTCAGTAATCATTTGTTGGTTATCCAAATTAAGTAGATATAAAGATAGGAACATTCAATATGAGTCTGGTAAATCTGATGTCCCGTATGCCGGCAGCTGTAGCGCAAGGTATGATCTGGGGAATTATGGCACTTGGAGTATACATTACTTTCAGAATTCTGAGAGTCTCTGATCTGAGTGTGGATGGCACCTTTGCCACGGGAGGAGCGGTATCTGTAATGCTGCTTCTGAACGGATGCCCGGCCTGGGCTGCCCTTCTGGCTGCTGTTGCGGCCGGAATTATTGCAGGACTGATAACCGGACTGCTTCATACAAGACTCGGAATACCTGCAATTCTTGCCGGTATTTTAACTCAGTTTGCATTATATTCCATCAACCTTCGAATCATGGGGATGAAGTCAAATCAGACGGCAAGTCTGAAAAAATACGGCATGTTTTTTGATAACGGAACCGGTTTTCTGATCTCATCCCGGTATGTTCCGCAGGCAATTCTGGTTGGTGGAATCATTTCATTGCTTGTTATCCTTGCTTTATACTGGTATTTCGGCACAGAACAGGGAAGCGCGATCCGTGCGACCGGCTCCAATCCCAATATGGCGGCAGCGCAGGGAATCAATAATTCCAATATGACGGTTCTCGGTCTTGCAATATCCAATGGCATGGTTGGTCTTGCGGGAGCACTGATGACGCAGTTCCAGGGTACTGCGGATGTGAATATGGGCCGTGGTGCGATCGTTATCGGTCTTGCAGCGATTGTCATCGGTGAAGTGATCTGTGACGCGCTGTTCAGTAAAGGCTGCAACTTCGGAGTCCGGCTGGGATTTGTAGTGATCGGCGGTATTCTCTATTATATCGTTATGACGGTAATTCTCTGGCTGAAGCTTGACCCGAATGATCTGAAGCTGTTCACTGCTATTATTGTAACGATATTCCTTGCTGTGCCACATCTGCAGCAGCAATCTAAAAGTTCATTCAGACAGGCTGCGAAAAAAGCCGGGAAGGAAGAATAACGATGCTGGACATTAATCATATTTCCAAAACATTTAATATCGGAACCATCAACGAAAAAAAGGCGCTGATCGATCTGGATCTGCATCTGGCGGAGGGGGATTTCGTAACCGTGATCGGCGGAAACGGAGCCGGAAAAAGCACGATGCTGAACGCTGTGGCCGGAGTATGGCCTGTCGATTCGGGGTCGATCGTTCTGGACGGAAAGAACATTACAGGTCTGCCTGATTATAAGCGTGCGGAAGATATCGGAAGAGTATTTCAGGATCCGATGATGGGAACTGCTCCGGATATGCAGGTGGAGGAAAACCTTGCCCTGGCTTTCAGAAGAGGCCAGAAAAGGGGATTGAAGTGGGAGGTTACCAATTCCGAAAGAGATATCTATTATGAACAGCTGAAATCTCTCGGTCTCGGTCTGGAGAGTCGGATGAAGGCAAAGGTGGGTCTTCTGTCCGGAGGACAGAGACAGGCGCTGACGCTGTTTATGGCAGCCTTGAAAAAGCCGAAGCTCCTTCTTCTGGATGAGCACACAGCGGCACTCGATCCGGCAACCGCTGCGAAAGTTTTGGAGCTGTCGGACAGACTGGTTAATGAAAGTAACCTGACAACGATGATGATTACGCATAATATGACCGATGCAATCAAGCATGGAAACAGACTGATCATGATGGACAGAGGGAAGATCATTCTGGATATCTGCGGGGAGGAAAAGAAAAACCTGACAAAAAAAGACCTGCTGGAAAAGTTTGCGGAAGTGGCTGGAAAACAGGAAGAAACGGATTCCGTGCTCTTATCATAAATATTTTCAAAATTTGACGTATGAAATGACACAAAAATATACGTAAAAAATTTTTCAAAATTTGTGAAAAAAAGTGTTGACAAGGAGGGAGTAAAGTAGTATATTAGTCAAGCTGTCACGTGAGACAGCTGTGTACCTTGAAAATTGAACAATGTAAGAAAAACAGCTTATGCAAATAAGCACCAGAAAAGGGTTCAAAAGGTTTGGAAACAAACCAAAGAATAAATTCTTTTGAGAGCTGGAAAGCTATTCAATAGATATTAACCGCGGAAACGCGGATAATATACAATATATTGAGAGTTTGATCCTGGCTCAGGATGAACGCTGGCGGCGTGCCT
>JAUNQI010000063.1 GCA_030536255.1 Eubacteriales bacterium
AATAATTTACTTGACAGATTTGCAATTCACAGGCAGCCCGTTTTCGTTAAAAAAACAGAAGTCCTTTCGGCACACCAGCCGGAGGGACTTCTGTTTTGTGATGAATCGTCCTGAAAAAACGCTTTTTTCAGACATATTCGGTTTCAATCGTCAGCTCCGTCTGATACTCAGGATATAAGCCCTTCATATATTCGGTAAATTCACGATGCAAACCGTCCCAGTCCTGCAGCTGATAGTCTACGATAAAATCGGTGTAAATTTCCTTTGTTTCATGGCACAGAAACACGGCATGGTAGCTCTTCACATGCTCATGGGATTTCACAAAGCTGCTGATCTGCTGCCGGAGGACTCTGACCTCTTCATGGTCGTTATCCACGGCATACACGCCGAACACCATTGTCACATGATAATTATGCATTATATCCAGCTGCAGCCGGTGTAGGATCCGGTATATTTCACCCACCGTTTTGCTGTGATCCATTTCCACGTTCACGGAGCCGGACCACGCATCCGGGCCATAGTTATGCAGCATCATATCCGCTGCAGCCAGTACGCCGTCTGTTTTGCGGATCTCTTCATATACCTTTTCCGCTACTTCAGTCCAACCTGAATGCCGGGAGCGCTGATACGCAGCTGATCAAGCGCCGCTTGCATGGCTTCTTTGTCTTCGCTCAGATAATCTCCGATGCACTTTTCCCCGCTCATAAAAACGATCCGGAAATACTCAAAGCCTGTTGTTGCGCAGCACATTCTGGCCTTTGTATCATGGACCTTCACATAGGAGCAGTCAAAGCTGTCATACGGAATATAACTCATTCTGAAGCCGCTGGGGAAAAACACGCCGGTATTTCCTATACGGAGTTTATCGAACGCGGGAGCATTGGCATAATCCTTCTCAACTTCCGCTGAAACCGGACTTCCGGATACAGATACAATTTTCATCATTTTCAAACCTTTCTCAATAATTCCTTTATTATATCAAACAGCCTGCCGGGATGCCTGTGAATCCACAGGTATCCCGGCAAGCCGTTACTCTCAGGAAAACACCCTTATATTCCGAACACTCTGCTTACATTTGTACTGCCGCACTTGGGGCATTCCTTCAGCTTCCTGTTTCTGGGCATAAACTCCCAGTAGCCGCAGTCGTGGCACTTTGCGATCGAGCCGTATTTGAACTTGACTTCTTTTCCGCCGGCGACCTGAGCAAGCTCTTCGTCGGTCAGCTCTCTGCTGCTGTGGAGAAAATCGAAGTACATCTCCGCTTCGGAGGCCGAGAGCTCCAGGCCTTCCGCCTTTGCGATTTCAAGCAGCTCCTCCGCAGAAGCAGCCTGCATTGCTTTTTCCATCATTTCTTTTGTTAATTCCATCTCAGGATCCTCCTTTTTAAAGCAGTTTATTTTATTTTTTGTCCCCAGGAAGGGATTACACCGTCTAATACGCAGAACAAAGCAAAATGTTACAGCTGAAATCGTTAATCGCTTTGGGCAGCTTTGACCGCTTTGGCACCCTTTGGCGACCGATGAGACGATGACTTTACTTTGCAACAAGTACGGTAAAGAAGATCTCCTGTCCGTCCACCAGCACGCGGAAGTTAAATGTTCCGCTGCCGAGGGAGAGCAGATAGGTGTTGCTCATCTGGATCGTGACGGAGCCGTCGCCGTGATTGGTAATGCTGTACGCGTTCTCCGGAACCGGGTTATCATCCAGGAACAGCTGCACCAGATGGTATTCCGCCGTTTTGCTGAGCAGGGACGGAGCAACCTTGATGCCGGCATGGTTCGGAATGTCAAGCGCCGTAACTGCGCCTTCCACCGCGTTCTCCGGAAGCTCCACAGAAATTGTTGTGACCGCGAAGGAGCTGTCCACGAACACCGAGGCGATCACGTCCGCGTTGACAATGATATCCGCGACGACATCCGGATTATCCTGCGCGATCTTGTTCAGAATGATGATCAGAGACTGGAGGCCACCGGTGAAATTGCTCCCAAAAGTAAGGGAAACGGAACCGTCAGGATTTTTATCAAGCGTTACATTCGCAGCATCTATTCCGCTGACATCCAAATCTGTGTATCCGGACTTCGGCTTCAGAGTAACTGTTTTCCCATTCAGTGTTGATGCGTCGGAGGTGGACGTGGAGATATATGTTTTCTTTACGCCGTCCTTTTCCACACCTTCCACAGAGTTCGTATTGATAATATTACCAGCATCTTCAAGGCTGATCGGCTTGGAAAGGATGTCCGATCCGTCCTCGAGACCGATCAGGTAATGGATCTTCTCTTTATCCGAGGCCTCCGTTATACTACCGCTCAGCTGACCGATGTAGATCTCTCCGGAGGTAAATTCAGCAAAACTAGGATCTAAGTTCATGAGCTGTCCGATTGCTCCCCCTTCGACGATCACCGTGGAACCTTCCAGAGAAACCACAGCGTAACCTCCGTCACCCGCCACTGCGTTTCCGCCGACGGTAACTGCGCTGTTATTTGAAGAATTCACAGCTTTTGAATTATTTCCATCTGCCACAGCGTTTCCGACGACAGTAACTGACGCACCTGACCCGTTAACGTGCACTCCTGTTCCTTCGCTGAGAGCCGTTGCGTTTCCCTTGACCGTTACCACCGCGTTTGTTGAATTGCCAGCCACTTCCACAGCCGTTCCGTCATATCCTTCAGCCGTTGCGTTTCCCCCGATCGTCACAACTGCGTTTTCTCCAGCGTGAACATATACAGCATTTGCATGATATCCATTAGCCGTTGCGTTTCCCTCAACGGAAATCTGACTGTTCTGCTCTGCATGTACAGCGTTTTGTCCTTCTCCGGAAGTAACGTTCCCTTCTTGTTCAGGAGTATCCGGATTATCCTGAACCGTGATCTTCGCACCGTGGGAAGCCTTCACAGAATGATCGTTCGTATATCCGATCACATCTCCGATGACCGTCAGGCTATCCGGGCCAGCCGGTTTCGCATCCGCGGAAACATATCCGGGATTGCCGGAAGCGGTCACTTGATTATCCGTAACCGTAATCTCAACATTTCCAGCCGGTGCGGATTCCGTTATCGTTTGTCCGTCCACGATAACTTCCGCGAGCGCCGCCGCGCCCAGGCTCAGCAGCAGAGCGAGCACGGTTATGAAAGAAAGCAACTTTTTCATTATCCATTACCTCATTATTTAACCAGGCGCTGCATCGTTTCAAACAGCACACTGACGTCGATCGGTTTGGCAACATGCGCGTTCATCCCTGCGGCAAGGGCGTTCTTCTTGTCCTCCTCAAAGGCATTGGCCG
>JAUNQI010000064.1 GCA_030536255.1 Eubacteriales bacterium
CCCGAAGACTTCGTAAAAGAAACAGTTGAGGGCATTGTAGCTGCATACGGAGACAGAGTTAAACTCCTGAATGATGACTTCAGAGTCCTCTTAAATGCCCATGAAACGCGTGACGGAAAAGTCGGCATAGTAACAGGCGGCGGATCCGGACATCTTCCACTTTTCCTCGGTTATGTTGGCGATGGAATGCTGGACGGGTGCGTGATTGGTAATGTATTCGCATCTCCTGCATATACGAAGATGGCGGATGCAATTAAAGCATGTGACAAGGGAGCCGGTGTTCTCTGTCTCTATGGCAATTACGGCGGAGACAAGATGAACTTCAACCAGGCAATAGAAGATGTTGAATTTGATGATATAAAATGTACAACAGTTCTCGGAGCAGATGACGTAGCGTCTGCACCTAAAGAGGAAAAAGAGAAGCGGAGAGGCGTGGCAGGTATTGTTTATGCATATAAGTGCGCCGGTGCTGCGGCTAGCCGTGGATACGATCTTGAAAAGGTAACTTCCATAGCACAGAAAGCCTGTGACAGTGTGAGGACAATGGGCTTCGCTCTTACCCCGTGCATTGTTCCGGAAGTTGGTAAAGCGACATTTTCCGTAGCTGAAGATGAAATTGAAATCGGTATGGGAATTCATGGAGAAAAGGGAATTGATGTCCAGAAGATGCTGACAGCCGATGAGATAGCTACGATTGCAGTTGAAAAGATTACAGCAGATATGCCATTGGCATCCGGTGATGAAGTTTCTGTACTGATTAATGGTTTGGGCGGCACTCCAAGCGAAGAGCAGTTTATTGTCTATAGAAAGGTAAACGAAATGCTTTCAGCTATGGGTGTCAAGATCTTTATGCCGCATATCGGCGAGTATGCAACATCTATGGAAATGGCAGGTCTCTCTGTTTCCATCATAAAGCTTGACGAGGAATTGAAATCTCTCCTTATGGATCCTGCAGATACACCATTTTATACGAATCATAATAAATAAAGAGGATTACTATGAACACAGCTGGATTAGCAGAAGTATTTGATAAAATAAGTGAAAAGATCACGGCAAACAAAGACTATCTGGTAGAACTGGATCAACAGGCCGGAGATGGTGATTTAGGAATCTATATGGATGCCGGATATCGTGCTGCTGCAGAATTTTTGAAAACATGCGGTATTGATGATCTGGGCATGGCAATGAATAAGACGGCAAATGTGTTTAATGAAAATGCACCTAGTTCGCTCGGAACAGTAACCTCGTTCATAATGAAGGGTATGGCTAAAAGCCTGAAAGGAAAAGAGAACGCGGACCAGAAAGAGCTTGCAGAGGCGATAATTAAAGGACTTGAAAATGTAACAGAAAAGACAGGTTCAAAACAAGGCCAGAAGACGATATTGGATTCGCTTTATCCTGGAGCAGAGGCTCTATTAAACAATGCGGACAAAGGAATAAAGGAAGCAGCTGAACTTGCGAAAACTGCAGCAGCTGGAGGATCTAAAGCTGCAGGAAATCTAAAAGCAGTATGGGGCAGAGCGGCTTATTTTGGTGAAAAGAGCATTGGCCTCCTGGATGGCGGAGCTGAAACAGGTCGACTCATTTTCGAAGGCATTGCCGATTGGGCAAAAGAATAGAAGAGGATTCGTTAAGAACAGCACCAAGCTATAAAACAAATTGCTATATCAAAATACTAAAAATCCGGTGTACTATTTTCAATAAACGGTACACCGGTATTTTAGTTTTTCCACCCGTCGTTCGGCTTCATCTGCAATTTAGCGTGCAACTAAGTGAGCAGTAAAATCCTTATGCCGGGTGTTTTTCTGTTTGTTCCATCTGAGAATACAGCTGATGAGCATCATCCCGAAGATCAGGAGCCAAATCATCAGTGCGTAAGATAAAGCGATATTCCAAGTAACGATCACTATGATAAAGAGTGCCAGCAGTACATGGCTCTCATTGAGTCTGTATGCCGCTGCTGTCCTGACTGCGTCAGGGAGAGCCGAATTTACTGAGGGTAAAGCTGTTGATCAGCAGATGACCTCCGCTGATGCCTGCGGAGTGATCCATAAGAAGCGCAAGGATTTCGCACGCTGCCGCATCATTTTCAAACAGCTTTTCGGCTGCTTCGCTGGCAGCCTGATCGTAAGCAAGGGATTTGGCATAGGCAATCAGAACCGCTCCACCGCAGTAATACAGGGTAACTTCGTATTTTCCTTCGTTTTCGCTGCATTCGATCCGGCAAAGCCCTTCAAGCCCGAGACCATTGTCCGAACCGATGAGAGAAAGGTACTCTTCCGTGCGTGCCGAGGCCTCTTCTTTGCTGTCAAAGGTCAGAGTGAATTTTTCTATATCGTAAAGAGAAGCACGGTTGGGGAACCGCTGTCCGAATCGCTGTGCAAATTCCGCTTTTGTTTTTCCATCAAGACTTGTAAAGTCTTCTCTGCCTTTGAGACGCGCTATTTCCGCCAGTATTTCATCTGACTCCGCTGCCACCGCTGTTTTATCACGGCCGTAGCGGTAAAATGCTTCCTCTCCAAAAGGAAGCGGATCGGTAAAATAATCATTTGCGTCAATAATGTTAAAGATCGTGCGATACTCTCCGGCTTTCCCGTTGGTCGTTACTCCCGGAGTGCTGAATGTGTAGGTATATGACCGGATATCCTTCCTGTCTTCCATCTCCGCGCCGATCATATTGGCAAGCGCGCCGCCGCGGGAATGTCCTGTGATGAGTATGCAGTTGGGCCGGTTCGGGTTGTCATTCTGAGCAATAAACTCATCGATGAATTCAAGCGCACGGTTCTTTGCAACATCAAGGCCTTTGAATGCTGCCTTGTCCGTCCACTCGGGATGCTGACCGGTAAGATTCGTATATGTTTCGCCGTCAAAACCCGGATCAAACGCGCTGATCCATTCCTGTACCGAAAAACAGCCGCGAAGCGCCACAACATAGAGATCATATTTTTCGGTTACTGTCGTGTGAGCAAGAAGAAGGGTCGCACTGTCATTGCTGTCTGTTGAGTATGCTTTCTCTTTGTAGGATTCTATATACTGCACTTCCGTGAAGCCAATCTTCTTCAAAAAGGCGGTCTGGTTGTAATCCTTCTCATTCTCCCCTTCGTAAAGAACACGGTTCTGTGTACCTTTTTCC
>JAUNQI010000042.1 GCA_030536255.1 Eubacteriales bacterium
CCGGTATGTCTATGGCTGGCATGTTTATGGCCGTCGGCAACCTGGAAGGAGACGCCAGATTCAGCGCCGTCACGATTGGACAGGCGTTTACCTTTCTTGTCGGGCTCCCGTTTGTGATTGCCACAAAGCCGCTGATCAATCCGACGACCATTACGGCTGTTCTGATTCTCGGAATCTTCCAGCTGGGTATTTCCTATGTTCTCTACATCAAAGCCTCCGAATACTGCCCGCCTCTCGCCTGCTGCCTTCTCGGGGTAATTGAACCCCTCCTGAATCCGGTCTGGGTCGCAATCTTTGACGGGGAAATGCCCGGGCTGTTTGCCCTGATCGGCGGGATCATTGTTGTGGTAACCATTACGCTGTGGTGCGCTTTCGGAAAGGAAACGAGCAGCACTTAACTAATTATTATTTGAAGAATGGATCCGTGTTTTTAGGTTCAGAAATTTTTCCGCTATCATGCAAAGCATGAAGCGATGACAGATGCGCTTAGGCTTAAGAAAAGGATGTTGAAAAGAATATGAAAACTGTCAATCATGAAGTAAATTCCGGCAATGGTCTTTTGTTTGAAGTCTGCTGCGGTTCTGCCGAGGATGCAATTGAAGCGGCACGGGGCGGAGCACACCGCGTAGAGCTGAACAGCGACCTTTTCCACGGCGGTCTCACGCCAACGATCGGTTCGCTTCTTACCGTAAAAAAGCATATTGATATTCCTGTCATGTGCATGGTCAGGCCCCGCGAGGGAGGTTTCTGCTACACGGAAACGGAATTTGAAGTCATGCTTTCCGATGCCGAATGTCTTCTGAAAAACGGTGCGGATGGGATCGTATTCGGATTTCTCCATGAGGACGGGACAGTTGACGAGGATCGAACGGCAAAGATGCTCTCCGTTATCGGAGAGAAGGAAAGCGTGTTCCACCGGGCAATCGATGTTACCCCCGATGTCTTCAAGGCTCTCGATTCATTGATTTCGCTGGGCGTAAAGAGGGTACTGACAAGCGGCCAGCAGCCTACAGTCCCGATGGGCGCCGAGCTGATCCGCAGAATGATCGATTATTCAGCTGGCAGGATAGAGATCCTTCCCGGCGGAGGAATCGACGCATTCAACGCCGCCTGGTGCAGGAAAACGATTGGAACGAACATGATGCATGCCGCAGTTCACAGAACGGCATACGACCGCAGCTGCTCCGGGAATCCCTCCATCTATTTCGGAGGCGCTGTTTATCCCCCGGAGGATCGATATCTGATTGCTGATTCCGAAGGAATCAAAGAATTTTACAAAAATGCCTGTAAATAAAGGGCAGATGCACCCAATAAAAAACAGAGATGCCTATCAAAGCTTTTCAGCTGCGACCGGTATCTCTGTTTATTTTTTCCCGCATTCACATAGGGCGCTCGAATTTACATTCCGTACATACGAACTTTTTATATTTCACGATCATAGCGTTTTTTCCGCAGCGGGAGCACTTGAACTTTTTCACTGCTATTCTCCCGCTGGAAATCTCTTCAAGGTCACTGTCCTTCAGAAGATGGTCGCTTAAAGTTTCCAAAGATTTATCTGCCATTATTCTGTCCCTAAAACTTATTCGTCAAGCTTCAGCACAGCAAGAAAAGCCTCCGTCGGGATCTGAACCGTACCGAGCTGACGCATCTTTTTCTTTCCTTCCTTCTGTTTCTCAAGAAGCTTCTTCTTTCGGCTGATGTCTCCGCCGTAGCACTTAGCCAGAACATCCTTGCGGAGGGCTTTAACAGTCTCTCTGGCAATGATTTTCCCGCCTATTGCAGCCTGAATCGGAATCTCAAACAGCTGGCGGGGAATATTCTCCTGGAGCTTCTCACAGAGCTTTCTCGCACGCCCGTATGCTTTTTCACGATGGGCAATAAAGCTGAGAGCATCGACCTGATCCCCGTTCAGCAGCATATCGATCTTTACCAGATCTCCGGGCCTGTACTCGCTCAATTCATAGTCCAGAGAGGCGTAGCCTTTGGTGCGGGCTTTCAGCGTATCAAAAAAGTCATAGATGATCTCATTGAGCGGCATCTCATAGTGAAGCTCAACCAGACGCTGGTCAAGATACTGCATGTTTTTATACACGCCGCGCCGATCCTGGCACAGCGGCATAATGTTTCCTACGAATTCATTCGGAGTAATGATACTGACCTTCATATACGGTTCTCTGGCTTCCGCAATGGAAGCGGGATCCGGGTAGTTATGCGGATTGTCCACATAAACAACGGAACCGTCCGTCTTTACGATCTCATATATAACGGAAGGAAGCGTAGTAATGAGATCCAGATCAAATTCTCTCTCCAGACGCTCCTGAATGACCTCCATATGAAGCATACCGAGAAAGCCGCAGCGAAAACCGAATCCGAGGGCAATGGAGCTTTCGGGTTCAAACGAAAGGGAAGCATCATTCAACTTCAGTTTCTCCAGGGCATCACGAAGATCCGGGAATTTAGAACCGTCTTCCGTATAAATTCCGCAGTAAACCATCGGCCGGGCAGGGCGGTATCCCGGCAAAGGTTCCGAGGCTTTGTTTGCTGCTAACGTAACTGTATCTCCCACGCTGGTATCCGCCACATTCTTGATGCTGGCCGTGAAATAACCAACATCCCCGGCGGCAAGCTCATCGCAGGGATCCAGCCCGATCGGCCTGAGATGGCCGACCTCAACCACTTTATACACTGCACCGGTGGACATCATCAGAACTTCATCATCTTTTCTGATACGTCCGTCAAAAAGACGCATCAGGACGATAACGCCGCGATAGTTATCATACTGGGAGTCAAAGATCAGGGCTCTCAACGGAGCATCCGGATCCCCGGAGGGTGCCGGAACCCCTTTGACGATCTCATCCATTACCGCATCGATATTAATTCCCGCCTTTGCGGATATCTCTGGGGAATCCTGCGCCGGGATCCCGATGATCTCTTCTATTTCATTCTTCACCCGCTGCGGATCCGCCGCGGGAAGATCGATCTTATTGATTACCGGAAGGATCTCGAGATTATTATCCATTGCGAGATACGTATTGGACAACGTCTGCGCTTCCACACCCTGAGATGCATCCACGACAAGGAGAGCACCCTCGCAGGCGGCAAGAGAACGGCTCACTTCATAGTTAAAGTCAACATGGCCCGGCGTATCGATCAGATTCAGCGTATACGCCTCTCCGTCGGAGGCCTTATAGGTCAGACCGACGGCTCTGGCCTTAATCGTAATTCCGCGCTCACGCTCCAGATCCATATCGTCAAGGATCTGATCGGACATAACGCGCTGTTCAACCGCATTGCATTTTTCAATCAGGCGATCCGAAAGAGTGGATTTACCATGGTCAATATGCGCAATAATCGAAAAATTCCTGATGTTCTTCTGAGGAATCATATTCTGACCTCACCGGAAAAAATTTTGATAACATTATAGTGTAGATTTTTTGCAATGTAAATATCTTCCTTGAAAAATTATGCAACAAGTGATAGAGTAATAATGTTTTGAATAATAATTACCGGAGGTAATATTTAAATGTTTGAAAACCTGATTGAAGTCCTGAAAAACAATCCCAGAAAGATCGTCTACACGGAAGGAACCGATGCCCGTATTTTGGAATCCGCTGCAAGACTGAAAAAAGACGGTTTCCTTACTCCTGTTCTCGTAGGAAACGTTGAAGCCGTTAAGGCAGAAGCCGCAAAGGGCGGTTTTGACATTGAAGGTCTTGAGATCCTCGATCCCGCTACCTATCCCGGTATGGAAGAAATGGTAAAGACCATGTTCGAGCTCCGCAAGGGAAAGATGACGGAAGACGAATGCAGAGCAAACCTTCAGAAGGGCAACTATTTCGGAACGATGCTCGTTAAGATGGGCGTTGCCGATGCACTTCTCGGCGGAGCCACCTATTCCACCGCTGATACCGTTCGTCCGGCTCTCCAGATCGTTAAGACCAGAAAGGGCGCAAACCTCGTATCTTCCTGCTTTATTCTCGTAAAAGAAGGCGCTGACATGCTCTGCATGGGTGACTGCGCAATCAACATCTCCTACGAAGACAAGAAGGACAAGGAAGGCAACGTTACTCTGACTGCTGCCGATCAGCTCGCAGAGGTTGCTGTAGAGACCGCAAAGACCGCAAAGACCTTCGGTATGGATCCCAAGGTTGCAATGCTCTCCTATTCTACCAAGGGCTCCGGCAAGGGTGCAAATGTTGACCTCGTCCGCAATGCAACCGCAATTGCAAAAGAGAAGGCTCCCGAATTCAATATTGACGGCGAAATGCAGTTTGACGCAGCAGTATCTCCTGTTGTCGGCCAGCTCAAATTCCCCGGAAGCAAGGTTGCCGGTTATGCCAATACCTTTATCTTCCCTGAGATCCAGAGCGGAAATATCGGATACAAAATTGCTCAGAGACTCGGCGGTTACGCCGCATACGGCCCCATTCTTCAGGGTCTGAATGCTCCGATCAATGACCTCAGCCGCGGCTGCGACGCAGAAGAAGTCTACCAGATGAGCATCATCACTGCAGCTCTCGCATAATCAAAGCGATAATTTCATAAAATAATATAACCGGGCAGTATAAACAGCGTAAAAATGTTTATACTGCCCGGTTTTCAATTCAGAAAATATCGGTTCACATAGTAAGCGAAACATTTCTCTGCTTTTCTCTTTTAATATCTCTCCTGGCAATGTTCACGATTGCCCCTGCATAAATGGAAACACAGCAGCAGTACAGCCAGAACATCAGAATAATAGCGCCGGACAGCGAGCTGTACACGATCGGGTATTTCGATGACTGATTGATAAAAACAGAGAAAAATAAGCTGACGGCAATCAGGGCGACTGTTGCAAGAAAAGCGCCTGGAACCACGCTGTATCCGTTCTTTTTTCCGCGGCACATCAGATAGATCAGGACAAGAATAACAAATACGACAACAAAAAGAAGGACAAATCTCAGATAGACCCAGTAATATTCAAGATGGAAAAAGGTCGTATATCTGTTGATCAGGGCAATCAGATTCTCACCGAAGAAGAGAGCAATGATCCCCATGTAGATCAGGACAACAAACACCAGAGACATTCCTATGCTCATCAGGAAAAAAGGAAATCCTCTTACAATTCCCCCGCCCTGCATAAATCCAATTGTTGTCTGAAGGGATCTCAAAGATGCAGACGCCGTGATCAGGATCACGGAATACGCAAACAGGATCATCAGCTTGCTGTGATTTCCCGTAACATAATTCAGAAATTTTCCGATATATTCGAGCACATTTCCCGGAAGAAGCTCTGAAAAATAACTAATAAACCGCATCGCAGCATCATAATTGTGCCCAAGCATGGAATAGAGGATGATAATGATTGGGAACAGGGTCATTGTAAGATAATACGCGAGACCTGCCGACGCCACCGGAATACGGTATCTCGGATCAAGATAAATGGAAAGGACCTTTTTAATCAGCTTCATATAATAAGAACAAAAAAGGGACGGTCTTCAACCGCCCCTTTCATTTTTACTCCTGTTTGTTAAAGATCTTGAAGATGCTGTCAAACGGATCATCGCTCACGGTATTGGAAGCCGGAGCATCATCCTCATCTTCTTCAGCTGCAGGAACAGTGACGGGCTTCTCCGCAGGCTTGGCAGCCTTCTGAACCTTCTCCGCCTTTTCCGCAGAAGAACTCTGCATTACAGGCATAATGGGCATTTCTTCCTGAACAGAGCTCTGAGAAAAGATTGGCATCGCCGCAGAGGGTTTGGAAGAAGACTTGGCAAAGGTCGGAGCAGCTTCCTGCTTTGCAGCACTTCCGGCACTCTCAGCAAAGCCGGTAGCGATAACCGTAACACGGATCTCATCCTGAAGAGTCTCATCAAAGCTGGCGCCAAAGATAATATTGGCATCCGGATGAGCTGCTTCCTGAACAAGATTTGCCGCAGCTTCCACATCTTCAAGGGTCATATCCTCAGAACCGGTGATATTGATCAGGACACCGCGTGCTCCGTTGATGGAGGTCTCCATCAGAGGACTTGCGACTGCCATACGCGCTGCATCTTCGGCCTTGCCTTTTCCTGCCGCATGACCAACGCCCATATGGGCAAACCCGGCATTTTTCATAATGCAGGTAACATCGGCAAAGTCAAGATTGATAAAGCCCGTATTTTTAATCAGATCAGAAATACTGGAAACAGCCTGCTGAAGGACATCATCAGCAATCTCAAAAGCATTGGCAAGCGTGATCTTCTGATCCGTGGCGAATTTCAGACGGTCATTGGGGATGATCAGAAGAGAGTCGACCTTTCCGAGGAGTTCCTGAATACCGGCGTTTGCCTGATCCATTCTGCGCTTTCCCTCAAACTTGAAGGGCTTCGTAACAACGCCAACCGTAAGGCAACCTGCCTCATGAGCGATCTCGGCAACCGTAGGAGAAGCACCGGTACCGGTGCCGCCGCCCTGACCGGAGGTAATGAAAACGAGATCCGCATTTTCCATCGCCTTAGCGAGATTGTTGCGGCTCTCTTCAGCTGCACGCTTACCTACTTCAGGATCCGAGCCTGCGCCCTGACCTCTTGTGATCTTCTCACCGATCTGTATTTTCTGGTCCGCATTGGAAACAGCAAGAGCCTGACGGTCCGTATTCACGGCGATGAACTCCACGCCCTGCGTACCCGCTTTTACCATTCTGTTTACAACGTTATTTCCGGCTCCGCCAACGCCGACCACTTTTATCGTAACCACATTTTCAGGTCCGGTTTCAGCTTTAAAATCCATTTTTCTGCCTCCAGATTCTATAAAAACATATAATATTTATGGGAATATCAGCTTAGACAACCCAAATAATAATACAAAAGCCCTTAAAGGTCAATAAAAATTTTCATTTTTTGTAAATATTTTGTAATTAATTTAATAGGGGGAAAATTTCACCGTACGGCCGTCGGTAACATCAATGATCCCGATATCTCCCTCTTTCAGCTTTGAAATGGCATTTACGACCATAGAGAACTTATACTCGGTTGCGTAAGGATCCCCCAGCGCAATCGTGTACCTTCCGCCATAGTGAATCTTCACATTATTTGTATTGGAAATATCGATCTTTGTCACCTGATAGGCCAGTTCGCGGTCAAGGATCTGATTGAGGATCTCCTTCAGGTATGCAACTGTCCTCTGTTCTCCGCTGGCCGTATTGATCGTTTCATTAATGAAAAGCGTACCGGCATCAAAGCCGACAACGGGGATCAGGGTCCCTTCCTCCCCTTCCGCAGCTTTACCGAGGATCTTGCATTTCTCATCCATTGTCCATAGCTCATTACCGAGCTTCAGGTATGCAACCGCGTTGCTCTCCGTTACCCGGATAATCACCTTATCCGGCAGAGCGCGCTCAATCTGAACCTCGGAAACATACGGAAGCTTGGCAAAGACACGGGTAACCGCGGAAAATCTGTCAAAGAAGAAGAGGTTGTCTCCTTCCTCGATATCAATTGCGTTAATGATCTCGTCCGCTGTATAGTGCGAATTTCCTATTACGGTAATATTTTCCACACGGAAGGTAACCGACATTACAAATATTACCGAAATGACGATAACTACGAAAGTAATTGCCGCACCGATACTGCTCTGGCGACGCGGAGACACCATATATTCCGCATGGCTGTTTTCACTTGGCAGCTGTTCTCTGGCCATAAAATAATCCTTTCAGACCATGATAAGTTTAAATGGCATGGGAAGATGCAAGCTCCAGAACAATATCCGTTATTCTTTCGGATGAATCCGAATAGGACAGCGCAGCTGCTCCCTCAGACATTTTTTCCAGTCTCCCTGGATCCGACAGCACCGAGCAGATTTCCGAGAGAAGGCTTTCCGCATCAAATTTTCCCTCAAGCATCACCGTGGCTGCACCGGCCCGTTCCAGAACTCTCGCATTCTTTTCCTGATGATTGCCCGTAACATTCGGAGACGGAACCAGGATCGCGGGCTTGCCGATATACGTCAGCTCGGAGAGTGTAGAAGCACCGGAACGGCACATGACGAGATCTGCCGCATTCATGATCCTCGGCATATCGTGAATATACTCACGGATATCGATTCCGTATTCCGCATAATCCGGGCAGACCTGTTTTGCTTTTTCCATAAACTCCGGATAGTATCTGCTTCCCGTAACATGGATCAGCCGGAAGCCGGGGGCTTTTTCTTTTATGAGAGGGAGCATATTCAGAACCGTATCATTCATATATGCCGCACCGAGAGATCCCCATACAGAAACAACCAGCTTCTCCTCGGGAACAATTCCCAGCTCCGAGCGTGCGATCTCCTTTGAATACATCCCGAACTCCGTTCTGACGGGTGTTCCGGTAGCAATCACCTTTGACGGATCCGGATATTCCTTTTTGCTTTCCTCCACGCCGACAAGGATCTTGTCAACCGAATGCGCAAGCAGTCTGGTAGTCAGGCCGGGACCGGCATTGCTTTCATGGATCACCGTCGGGATATGCAGTTCTTTTGCAGCCGTCAGCACCGGAAAGCAGACATAACCGCCCGTTCCGATGACAACATCGGGAGAAAACTCCCGGATAATCTTTCTTGCTGCCCGGACAGACAGGAGGACATTTTCGGCCGTATGCAGATTATGCCGGATTCCCTCCAGGCTGTGTTCACGGCTGATATTGGTAATTTTTACCGTTTCTATTCCGAATCCTTCACGCGGAACCAGATCACTCTCCATTTTTCCTTCCGCACCGATAAAAAGGATTTCACTGGAAGGGAAAGAATCCCGGATCCGGGACGCTATTGAAAGAGCCGGATTGATATGGCCGGCAGTCCCGCCGCAGGTAAAGATAAACTTCATACAGGCCTCGATAAAAGAAGACGGGAAGAAATGTTCCCGTCAAGGAAATAATGAAATCAGTTCAGCTGTCAGGCAGCTATTACATATATCTGTGATATACACCGATAAAAGAAATAATGGCAAAGAGAAGCGATACTCCGGAGAAAAGGAAAAACAGCTCTTTTTCCTTCCACTTCTTTCCGGTCCATCCGCCCATTTCCAGATGATGATGGAACGGAGCCATCTTAAAAATGCGCTTTCCGTGAGTCAGCTTAAAATAGGTAACCTGAATAATATCCGAAAGCGTTTCAACAATAAAGACAAATCCCAGCGTCAGAAGAATAATCGGCATGTCATAGGCAAACGCCAGCGCAGCGATCGCACCGCCAAGGAACAGAGAGCCGGTATCGCCCATAAAGCATTTTGCTGGATTAAAATTAAAGAACAGAAAACCGACAAGCCCGCCAAGAAGTCCGGATGCGAAAACGCCAAGCTGAAGATATTCCGATCCTGCGATATATGTTACCGCAACAAAGAAAAGGATCACCGGAATGGACGTACCTGTTGCAAGGCCGTCAACGCCGTCCGTAATATTGACTGCATTTACCGTTCCGACAATGACAAACGCGGACAGAATAAAATATACCCACTTCGGAACCGGGATTTCTGTATTTGAAAACGGGAAATACAGCTTATCCGTAATATAGCCCGCTTTATTCATGATCAGGACAAAGATCAGAGCAGCTGCGAGCTGAAGAAGGAACTTGGACTTCGTCGTAAGGCCCGTATTCTCTTTATTCTTCAGTTTCTTCCAGTCATCCAGAAAACCAATGACCCCGAACACCATCGCAAAAAGAAGAACAAACAGATGGGAGTAATTCCCTTTCAGCATTCCTTCAAAGCCTACGGTAAGAACGACAAGAAACGCAGCAAGAATAAAGATTGCTCCGCCCATTGTCGGGGTTCCCTGCTTATGAAGATGCCAGTTTGGTCCGATGGTTTTAATCATCTGACCGGCCTTCTGCTTTACCAGCCACGGAATATAATAACGGCCGAAAGCAGTGGCAAAAAGCAAAGCAAGAACAAATGCTGTTATCAATCTTATCGTCATAAGTTACTCTTCTCTTTCAGGTAGTCATATACTATCTCTCGCTCGTCCATATGGATCTTTTCATGGCCGATGACCTGATAGTCCTCATGACCTTTTCCAGCCAACAATACTACATCTCCCGGTGCGGCATTGTCAATAGCCCAGTGGATCGCCTCGATCCGGTCAACGATCACTTTGACGACTCCGGAGGGCTCCTTTATTCCCTCCAGGATCTCGGAAATTATAGCTTCCGGCTCTTCCGTACGCGGATTATCGCTCGTAACAATGGCCACATCCGCATTGTCAACAGCGACCTTTCCCATGATCGGGCGTTTTTTTCTGTCTCTGTCTCCGCCGCAGCCAAACAGAACGATCAGTCTCCCTTTCGTAACAGGCCGAAGAGTTCTGAGCACATTTTCCAACGCATCCGGCTTATGGGAATAGTCAATCAGAACCGTATAATCGCCGTCTACCGGAACATTCTCAACTCTGCCCTTCACGCCCTTTGCAGTTGCCAGAGCTTCCGCACATTGCTTGAGAGAAACTCCGCAGGCCAGACAGACGGAAACTGCCGTAAGCGCATTATAGACGGAAAACTTTCCCGGTATTGCCAGACGGATCTCCGTTTTCTGTCCATAAGCTTCGGCAGAAAAACATACGCCGGAGGAAGACAGTGATAGATTCTCCGCGGAAAGAACCGCTTCCTTATTTTCAATGGAAGAGGAAATAACTTTACATTCGCTTTTTCCCGCTGCAGAAAGCATAACTCCTGCATACGGATCATCAATATTGATGCATGCCGCATCACACATCCCGAACAGAATACTCTTGGCTTCCGCATAGGCATCCATTGTCCCGTGAAAATCGAGATGATCCTGAGAAAGGTTCGTAAACGCCGCAGCTGTATACCGGATCCCGGCTACTCTGTCCAGCGAAAGAGCATGGGATGAGACCTCCATAACCACATGCGTGCAGCCTTCCTCCAGCATCTCCGCGAAAAGCTTCTGGAGCTCAAGGCTTTCCGGCGTTGTATGCTCGGTATGAAGAAGCTTATCTCCTATCATATTTCCGTTGGTTCCGATCAGACCCACCTTTGCGCCTGCAGCGGTTTCAAGGATATGCTTTACCAGGTTCGTAGACGTTGTCTTGCCGCTGGTTCCGGTAATTCCGATCACCTGCATTTTTTCCGACGGATAATCATAAAAGGCACAGCTTATCATAGCAAGCGCATATCTGGCATTCTCAACAACAATGCAGGGTACCCCGGGATCCTCGGATAATTCCTCACAGATTACAACAGAAGCACCAGCTTTTACGGCGTTCGGAATGAACCTGTGACCGTCTGACTCAAAGCCTCTGACGGCAACAAAGATATTCCCCGGCTCAGCAGTTCTGGAATCATAGCATATGCCGCTGATCTCGATTCCCTCATCCGCCGAGGAGCTTATGATATTGAGCTTTTCAATCAGTTTTCCAAGCTTCATAACAGATATTCTTTCATACAGTAGTGATATAATTTCTATATTCTCTCCGCAACACGGAGCTTTGCACTTCTGGAGCGCGGGTTTTCACGGAGCTCCTCTTCACCGGGAACGATCGGTTTTCTCGTCACATGCCTGAGCGTCTGAACAAATCCGCACGTACAAACCGGAGCTTCGCGGGGGCAGGTGCATCCGTTGACACGCCTTGCGATGCCGTTTTTAACGATTCTGTCCTCCAGAGAATGGAAGCTGATCACACACAGCCTTCCTCCGGATGCAAGAGCGTCCGGTGCTGTGCTGATCATTTCCTCCACGGCGCCCAGCTCGTCATTCACGGCAATTCTCACTGCCTGGAAGATCCTTTTGGCAGGATGCTGCTTTTCCCGAAGGGCGGAAGCGGGCATTGCGCTTTTTATAATCTCCACCAGCTCTCCGGTAGTCTCCACCGGCTTATTCGTTCTTTCCCTGACGATTGCTGACGCGACCCGTCTTGAAAAACGTTCTTCCCCATATTCAAAAAAAATACGGGAAAGCTCGGCTTCTTCGAATCCGTTGATTAGATCATAAGCGGAAAAAGAGGAAGAAGTATCCATTCTCATATCCAGCGGAGAATCCTGCATATAGGAAAAGCCGCGGGAAGCATCGTCAAGCTGCGGAGAGGAAACACCAAGGTCAAAAAGCATTCCGTCCGCCGGACCAAACCCGGCGTTTTCAATAATCTTTGCCGAATTCCGGAAATCGTCATGAACAAAAAGCACCTTATCCGAGAAGGCAGACAATCTTTCCGCCCCCTGAATCAGGGCTGTTTCGTCCTTATCCACACAAATAAGATGGCCAGATGTAAGTTTTGAAGCAATTTCAAAAGAATGGCCTGCCCGCCCCAGTGTTCCGTCGAGATACACACCGTCGGGTTTTATATTCAGGTTTTCAATACATTCATAAAGAAGAACCGGGATATGGTTTTCAATAACCAACTGCAATCACTCCAATTTTTCTCTAGTTAACATTATAAAAGGTTACATAATTCAATGCAACGTATTTCTTTTGTAATTATT
>JAUNQI010000018.1:0-36785 GCA_030536255.1 Eubacteriales bacterium
CGATATTATAATATTTACCTACTGCGTGATGAAGCACCATAAACAGGATAGCAATAGTGATAATGAATACACAACATTAAATCCTTACTGGATTTCTCTTTCTGCAGCGCCTGCTACAGATATAGAATATGTGAAAGACAAACTGATTGGTCAAGCAAACAAGATTGCACAGCTATTGAATCTTTCTGACGGAATTTTTCACATGCAGTACATCATGGACACCAATCACATACCACATATATTAGAAATTACCCGTCGTTGTTCTGGTGGACATTTCCCTGATCAAGTGGAATGTGCAATAGGCGTGCCTTGGGCTGAGTGGATAATAATGTCAGAAAGCGGTATGGATTGCAGTAATTTGAAATGCAATAATGTACAAGACAAATTTACCGGGCGTTACTGCGTTCTAGCTCCTAAAGACGGAAAAGTAAAGGCCGTACACATCGACGAAGAAATGAAAAGGCATATTTTCCGTTGTGAGATATGGGGTGATAAGGGTTATGAAGTAACAGACCATATTCATGATACCCTAGGCGTTTTTAGTTTCCGCTTCGATTATCGTGATGAAATGATGAGTATGATAATGAATATGGATAAATATGTCAAAGTCGAGTATGAGAACTAGTTTTTTTACATTCAATCGTTAGAAGAAGGATTTATATTGTTATGAAATTGTCTTTTATTATCCCTTGCTATCGTTCAGAGAATACTCTTAGTATTGTAGTCGAAACCATTCGTGAGCTAATGACGGAACATATGGAGTATGACTACGAAATTATACTCATCAATGATTGTTCCCCAGATCATGTTGGTGACGTTATCTATAAAATGGCCGAGTCAGATCCACGAATTAAAGGAATTGAGTTAGCCAAAAACTTTGGACAACATGCTGCAACTATGGCTGGATATCGTTCCTGTACGGGCGATATTGTAGTTACATTAGATGATGACGGTGAATCTCCAGTAAAGGATACATTTAAATTGATAGATATAATTCTGGAAGGCGAGGACATTGTTCAAGCCAGATATCAGGAAGAAAATAAAAGCATTTTTCGAAAACTAGGATCTAAGATGAATAATTGGATGATGAGTGCGTTAATTGGCAAACCCAAAGATTTGGTTATTTCCAATTTTTCGGCAATGCGCCGGTTTATAATTGACGAAATATGCAAGTATAACACTCCATATACTTATATTGCCGGAATGTTCTTCAATACGACTAAGCATATCGCAAATGTTGATTTAGAACGTCCACCTCGCCTCTCTGGGAAATCAGGTTATTCTTTGAAAAAATTATTGAATCTTTGGTTTAATGGTATACTTTCTTACTCGGCTAAACCTCTGAGAATTTCAATTTTTCTTGGATTCATTTGTTCAACTTTAGGTTTTTTATATGGAATTATCACAATAATTCGTTATTTTGTTATTCCGAATATTCAATCTGGTTATAGTTCTCTTCTCTCTGTTATTCTCTTTATTAGCGGTATATTTATGATTGAACTTGGAATGGTTGGAGAGTATGTTGGTCGAAGTTACATTACACTTAATAACCTTCCGCAGTATGTAATCAGGTCTACTGTAAATATTCAAAGAATAGAAAAGTAGAAAGGCATAACGGGTGACAACAATGAGAAAAGTTGCAATTATTGGTGCTTCCTATCTACAGGAGCCATTGATTCAAAAAGCAAAATCTATGGGATTTGAGACGCATGTTTTTGCTTGGGCATGCGGGGATGTGGGAGAAAAATCTGCTGATTTTTTTTATCCTATCAGTATTGTAGAAAAGGATGCTATTTTAGAAAAGTGCGTAGAAATTGGTATAGATGGAATATGTAGCATTGCTTCCGATCTTGCTTCCATTACAGTTAATTATATTTCATCCGCAATGGGATTAATCGGGAACTCCTTAGAATGCACCGAACGTTCTACAAACAAATATGCTATGCGCAAGAGTTTTGAGGAGAATCTAGATCCTTCGCCTAGGAGCTATCTAGTAAAATCTTTAAAAGATTTAGAAGGCAAGGAATTGTCTTACCCGATTATCGTCAAGCCTGTAGATCGATCCGGAAGCAGAGGTATTACAAAATTATTGGACGAATCTGGTCTATTTCAAGCTATCGAAAGTGCTATAGAACAGAGCTTCCAAAAGGAAGCTGTAGTAGAGGAATTTGTAGAAGGGCAAGAATATAGTGTAGAATGCATTTCATGGAATGGAAAGCATCATTTTTTGGCCATGACTAAGAAGTATACCACCGGAGCCCCTCATTTTATAGAGACTGGGCATTTAGAACCTGCTATGGTGGAAATATCTGTTCTAGAACAAGTTAAAAAAATCGTTTATCACGCACTAGACAGCTTGAAAATCACCAATGGTGCATCGCATTCCGAATTGAAAATAACCGATGATGGGACAATTCGTCTAATCGAGATAGGTGGCAGAATGGGGGGAGACTTCATCGGGAGTAATCTTGTGGAACTCTCCACAGGTATTGACTATACAAGAGCGGTTTTGGAAACATGCTTGGGTATTGAGCCAAAATTAGAACAGGAGAAGGCAACTGGTGCAGCAGCAGTGCGTTTTGTATTCTCCAATGAAGATTTACAAGTCTTGGAAAGATTGAAGAGAGAGCACCCATTATATCTTGTTGCACAAAGCGAAGTTTTCTGTACAAATCGCCCTATTATGGATAGTTCTTCCCGATATGGCTTTTATCTTATGAAAGCTGATACTCCAGAGGATTTGCTTTCTTACTTGCCTAAGGAGTAATGCTATATGAAGAATAAACAAAAGCATGTTCTTATTCTTCATTTATTGTTGATGATTAATTCAACGAGTGGTATTTTCAGTAAACTAGCAGCAAATGAAGAATTTTTGAGTATTCGATTTTGCTTGTTTTACCTGATAATTATTATTCTCTTAGGTATTTATGCAATCGGGTGGCAACAAATTATTCGCCGATTACCGCTTACCACTGCTTTCGCTAATAAGTCAGTCACTGTGATATGGGGTATCATCTGGGGATCACTCTTCTTCCATGATTCTATATCAGTTGGCAAAGTATTGGGTGCAGTCTTGATTGTAATAGGTGTTGTGCTTTTTGCAAAGTCCGATCAGGAGAATTCTCATGATTAATTCACAGTTTCGATATATAATAATTCTGTTGTTTTCCGTCTTTATAAGTTCAATTTCTCAAGTTTTTCTTAAAAAAGCTACCCAAAAACAATATAATTCTCATTTGAAGGAATATTTGAATCCATTAGTTATTTTTTCTTATTTTCTTTTCTTTGGAACCACATTTCTAACTATTTTTGCGTATCGTGGGCTCTCACTCTCAACTGGTCCAATTTTAGAGGCTACAAGCTACATATATATTACTGTATTCGGAAAAATATTCTTCAACGAAATAATTACAAAAAAAAAGATAATTGCTTTGGTATTTATCATTTGCGGAATTGTTGTATATGCTCTTTGGGGCTGATAATTCCGTACTAGAAGGTAACCTAATTGAACAGCAATTAAGCAATAAGATAAGAATCATTCAAATTGAAAAAGGCTGAACAATATGTGGGAAAAAAGTCTGTATAATGAGAGAACAGTGTTAGATTTTGTGTCATGCTCATTATCTTTTAATATCTTCAAAAATTATTTCTCTTAAATAAATGACAATTATCGTTACGGGTGGAGCGGGATTTATCGGCTCCAACTTCATATTCCATATGATGGAAGCGCATCCGGATTACCGGATCATCTGCATAGACAAGCTTACCTATGCGGGCAATTTATCCACGCTTGCCCCGCTCATGAACAGCAGCAGATTCCGTTTTGTAAAGGAGGATATCTGCAACAGAGAAGCGATATACGATCTTTTTCAGCAGGAGCACCCGGATATCGTTGTTAATTTCGCCGCGGAAAGCCATGTGGACCGGTCCATTGAGAATCCTTGCAAATGCCTTCAGAGAACAAAGTTATAGTATATGTTGCTGCACGGATACTCTTAGGAGCTTTTGTCAGCAAGAAACTTCTGAAAGAGGCCCGATACAGAATATATCTTGATAAGGTATAATAAGTTGCGCAAAATGAGAAAATAAAGAAAGACACGGTTTGGAGACTCTGTTAGAATGAAGTTGCGACACACATTCTGAAAGGAGCAAACAAACCATGTCCGAGAAAATTGTACAACTGAACGAGGAAGTAATCAAGTGCGAATTAAAAGAACTTGTGCGCGGAAGCGTTGAGGAGACACTGAACGAGCTGCTGGAGAAAGAGGCAGAGTCGCTCACGCAGGCGGCACGCTACGAGCGTAACGAAGCCCGTCAGGGTTACCGCAGCGGTCACTACGACCGTAATCTCTCCACGACCTCCGGAGATGTCACGCTGCATATGCCACGACTGAAAGGAGTATCCTTTGAAACTGCCATCATCGAACGGTACCGACGAAGAGAAAGCAGCGTAGAAGAAGCACTCATTGAGATGTATTTGGCCGGTGTTTCGGTACGCCGTGTGGAGGATATTACAGAAGCTCTCTGGGGTACCAAGGTTTCCCCCTCCACGATCAGTGAGCTGAACAAGAAAGCCTACGTCCATATTGAAGACTGGCGAAACCGTCCTTTGCAGGGCGGGAAATATCCGTATGTCTATGTGGATGGAATCTATCTGCGCCGAAACTGGGGCGGAGAGTATGAAAATGTGTCGGTTTTGGTGGCAATCGCAGTCAACGAAGATGGCTACCGTGAGGTACTTGGAGCTGCCGAGGGTATGAAAGAAGACAAGACCAGTTGGGTCAGCTTCTTCCAATGGCTAAGAGGCCGTGGTCTGGTCGGCGTCAAACTCATTGTTGGTGACAAGTGTATGGAGATGCTGGAAGCCGTGGGAGAAGTGTTTCCGGAAGCAAAATACCAGCGCTGCATCGTTCATTTCTATCGCAATGTATTCTCAGTTGTGCCGAAATCCAAGGTCAAACTGGTAGCGAAGATGCTCAAGGCGATCCACGCGCAGGAGAGCAAGAAAGCATCCAGAGAAAAGGCAAAAGCCGTCGTGGAAGAGCTGAGAGCGATGAAGCTGAAGGAAGCTGCCAAAAAGATTGAAGACAGCGTGGAAGAGACCCTAACTTACTGCGACTTCCCGTCCGAGCATTGGACGAGGATCCGCACGAACAACGTGATTGAACGGATGAATCGTGAGATCCGGCGCAGAACGCGGGTCGGCTGTTTTCCGGACGGCGAATCTGCCCTTATGCTGGTCTGCGCTCGGTTGCGCCATGTGGCTGGCACGCAGTGGGGCAACAAGAAATACATGAACATGAAGCACTTGGAGGCAATGGATGACATCGCCTTCCTGGCCGGTTGACCTCATTCAAAGCAGAGTCTGTAAACTAATTTGCGCATAATTCTTGACACTACGTATATCTTTATGAAGTCAATCAATACTGATTTGTTTGTTATCATTCTCTTACATGACAAAAAATGTTGGGTCTGGAACTTTACTTACAGCAGTTCCACCCCAACATTTTTTATAGAAACTTTTTGAACTGTATTCTGAAATGTTAGCTAATGATAAACCCCCAAAATGCTTCTGCATGCTTATGATCCTGGAATTCAATTCGAAGGGTACCGTCAAAAGTTCTGGATTCATTTTCTAACGGGGAAATCATAGCCTGCATGAAGGAATGATAGAAGTCTTCTTCTAAATGATAGAGAAGTTCATCGTTGAGATAAATCTTTACGTCGTTATGATCCGGAAATCTATTGCCATATAATCCTGGAATGCCGGAAACGTGATCAAGTGTTATTTCATATGTAGTATCATTGATTCTTTGAAAATCTGTAGGGGAGTAAAAGGTGAAAGTATCAAATTTGGATACTTCAGAATGGAGCGGAATCGGCCGAAAATGCGATGTATGTTCCCATGGAGATTCATTTGCACTAATTTTACCGGAGACCAGCGACTGCAAATACAAGGTTTTTTGATTAAAGCACTGCTGCACATGTTCAGCGATGATTCTGTTGAGCAGAGAAAAATAAATCTCCTGCCCCTGCTCATTGGGGTGTACTCCGTCTGAGCAAAGCTTTTCATAAGGGAATTCACTCTCTTCAAAAGCGGCAATGGTATCTGCAATGGGAATATTATAATATTCGGCCAACTCGATAATACCCTGCATTTTTTCCGTATAGGTTCGCTGAGAACTCTCTAAAATAGAAATGATACAGCAGTCCGGATTCATATTCAGAATACTGCGTATAACGGATTCATATTCTACTGGGAAAACGTCATTTTTATCATTTTGCCCAAAGCATATAATCGCCAGATCGTAGATGAAATCTTCTTCTAAAAGGTTCGTTCTTACATAACCGGCGTAACTCTTGCTGGAGCTCATGGATATATTTTTAATTGAACAATCCACACCGTAATCATAAGATAACTGCTCTTTTAAAGCGTACATATACGGGAGCGCGCTGATGGAATCTCCGACAACAAGAATATTAATTCCTTTCCCACAGGCGAGAGCTTCATAGGCATTTAAATCATATTGTGAACAGATCTTCTGATTGATATCTGCATTGAATTTCCGGCTCATTTCATCTGAGACCGGATCCTTTTTCTCTTCAAGAGTGGATTTTATCTCATTGATTGAATTAAGGGTGTCAGCGATCCGGGAGTTTACTTCATGCTCGTGAACATACAGTTTATATGCTGCCATACAGCCGACAGCACCAATGAGAATACAAATAATGGTAATTATGAAAGCTTTGATGTTTTTTGCCATAGTATTTCTCTTCCTGAATGTGATTATTTAACATATACAAGTATAGTAATTTAAGTGAAAAAAAGCAATATCCTTCATTTCCATTTGCGTTATTTTCTATCCTGAGATATACTATATAAATTAACAGATTGAGGATGATTCTGATGAAGATGAAAGTATTGGTAACAGGGGTGAACGGTCAGCTCGGATATGATGTTATGAAGGAGCTGAAAAAGCGGGGTCATATCGCTGTCGGTTCCGGGTCAAAGCCTGTTGAGCAGGGACAGGAAAATTATATTCAGATGGACATTACGAAGCGTCCGTATGTGATGGCCGAAATGAGGAAGCTTCGTCCGGACGCAGTGATCCACTGTGCGGCGTGGACGGCTGTGGATGCCGCGGAAGATCTGGAAAATTATGAGAAGGTAATGGAAGTAAATGTTACCGGGACGCAGAATATCGTGGATCTCTGCCGGGAGCTTTCGTGTAAAATGATTTATATCAGCACGGATTATGTCTTTAATGGGCAGGGAACGGAACCGTGGAAGCCGGACTGCAAGGAGTACAGCCCGTTGAATGTTTATGGGAAAAGCAAGATGGAGGGGGAGCTGGCGGTTTCTTCAAAGTTGGAGAAGTATTTCATTGTCCGAATTGCATGGGTCTTCGGAAAGAACGGAAAGAATTTTGTGAAGACGATGCTGAATGTCGGCAGAACACACGATTCTGTAAGGGTTGTAAATGACCAGATTGGTACGCCCACTTATACGGCGGATCTGGCAAGGTTGCTGGTGGATATGGTCGAAACGGAAAAATACGGATATTATCATGCCACCAACGAAGGCGGATACATTTCCTGGTATGATTTTACGAAAGAGATCTATCGGCAGGCGGGTCTGAAAACAGCGGTGATCCCGGTTTCGACGGAAGAATACGGTCTGTCGAAGGCAATGCGCCCGTCAAATAGCAGGCTGGATAAGAGCAAGCTGACGGAAAACGGCTTTATACCTCTTCCAGAGTGGAAAGAAGCGCTGTTCAGGTATTTGATTGAGACGGGTGAAATAAAATAGTTATCTGAAGGAAGATATTATGTTTGAATTAAAAGAAAGCCGAAGAAAGATGATATTGTTGTGTCTTTTGGCGTTGGCTTCATTACTCTTTGCATATGTATGCCGGAAACTTAATGATGTGACCTGGCTTACAGGCAATGACAGAATTATTTATTTTACCGTTATTTTTATCGTTTCTTCGTGGATCTTTTTGAGAGATTCCAGATATTCCATTATTGAACTTTCTTTAATTACGGCTGCGATTGGCGGACTAATGCTGGTAAGAGTTTGCCTTCTATATCATATTACATGGGATTATAAAGATTTTCTGAATCCGTGGGTTGAAGAGATGCGAGGACTGAATTTCAGGGAAGCGATTTCTAATTACAGCGGTAATTATAATCTCCCATATATGTATTTATTGTTTTTCATTTCTCGGTATGCCGGATATGATTTGATGATCATAAAAGCTGTTTCCAGTTTTTTTGATGTGATCCTGGCTTACTATTTCATGAAATGTGTTTCTTTGAAATATTCCGGGAAAAATATTCAGGCGGCGTCCTTTATTCTTGTTTTGGCGCTGCCTACGGTATTTTTAAACAGTGCTGACTGGGGACAATGTGACTCAATTTATGCGTCGTTTTGTTTTGCAATGCTTTACTATGCACTGGGTGATCAAAGCAGAAGAGCGGTGATCAGCTGGACGTTTGCTTTTGCTTTTAAACTTCAGGCAGTTTTTGTACTTCCGGTTTTTATTATTCTGACGGTTCTGAGAAAAATCAAAGTGAAAGACTGGCTGTTTATTCCAATTACATATTTTATCATTATGATTCCCGCCCTTCTTGGCGGGAGAGGGCTATATAGCTGTATTTCAGTTTACTTTGATCAGGTAAAGGACGCTCCGTCTCTTTCCGTCGGAGCACAGAACATTTGGCTGCTGATTGATAATGTATCTTTCGACATTTATAACGTGATCGCCATCTATCTTGCTGGAGCTGCAGTAGTATTTTTCTTATATGCATGTATTACTCATCTTGATCGGATGAATACAGAGAATATTATTCATGCGTTTCTGTGTATTACATTACTGATTCCGTTCCTCCTGCCGAGAATGCATGACAGATATTTTTATCTGGCGGATATTGCGTCGCTTCTGTTTTTTATATATAACAGAAAAAAGATATATGTTCCCATATTGCAGATATATGCATCATTTAATACATACCGGAATTATCTTACAAGCGTTCACTTCGGAAATGATAAGTACATCAGTTTTATTATTTTATTATTAATAGCAAAGGTTTTAAACGATTTCTTTTTATCAATTGCTAGTTCTGACTATAATAGTTGTCCATTCTTTCAAAATGACAGGGGAATGGAAGAACAATCTTAACTGTGGTGATGGGATAAAAGAAAAATCGATTTGTATGATATTGTATGATAAATAATACTATAAAGGTGTTTCAATAGTTAAATGAAATTTTCTAAAAAGCTAATAATTTCAAGCATAATTAACGCATTTCTTATATTGACAGTTGCATTCTTTGCTTCAATGGATGTATATATGTCAAACTATAATGATTTTGTTTTTCCGTTTGAACAGACCTGGTGGATCGTATTCCTTTTTTCATCTTTTCTGATTTTGGTAATATCATTAATTGAGAGCATTCTTCCTGAAAACTTTTTTATTTTTCTGATGACGTTATCATTTGGAATCGCTTTATGTTCTTATTTTCAGATTTTATTCTTTAATGGAAAATTGGTGAGTTCAAGTGAAGGGAAAATCTTTTTTTCAAATAAAGTAGTTATATTTAATTTAATGATATGGATAGTTATTGTTTCTACAACGATTGTCATATCATGTTTTGACAAACAAAAGGTGACAAAATATTATACTTTAGTATCAGGCGCGATTTTGCTAATAGAGCTTGTAGGTTTTATTTCATGCATTCCTAATCTTTCAGAAAATGATTTTAATAAAGAGGGCTATTTTTCTTCTGATGGAGAATATGAGTTATCAAGAGACAATAATGTAGTTTATTTTATTGTAGATGCTTGTTCAGGGGAAATTGTGGAATCAACTCTTAATAAGTATCCAGATTTATTTGATGGGTTCGAAGGCTTTACTTATTATCCGGATATGATCTCGAAATACAGCAGGACATATCCCTCTATTATTTATCTTTTGACAAATCAGCAGTGCTGGTTTGATAAACCATTTGTCCAATTCGCTGAGGAAGCACAGGAGAACGGAATTTTACTTCCGGAATTAAATAAAGCAGGTGTGGATATAAGATTATATACAGAACCCTTATTCTTAGGCAGACCATCAATAGGGATCGTTGATAATTACAGTACTTATAGTGGAAAATCATTAGAAATAATCAGACCATGGGTCCTGATTAAACAAATGATGCATATTTCACTTTACAAATGTATGCCTTATTTAATTAAAAACTATTTTGAATATAATGTCCCAATTATGAATTATTTAGTTAAGGCTTATCCTTCTGATGTTGCCATTCAGTTTGATGATGTCCTGTTTTATGAGAATTTAAAGAATAAAGGTTTAAAAGTTAATGATGAATATTCTTCTGCATTTAGGTTCTATCATTTGTCCGGGGTTCATGATGGCACGGAGATGACAAAAGACTTCGTATATGATGAGAGTGCAGAAAAAGAGGATACGCTGTTCGCCGATTTCGAAATACTCAGACATTATATTGAACAGATGAAAATACTTGGAATTTTTGATCAATCAACGATAATTATTACGGCTGATCATGGAAATTCTTTTGAATCTGAACAATTAATGATTTCCGAACCAGCGACTTGTTTGCTGATGTATAAACCAGCGAAGACTCCTGCATCTGAAGAGGTCGTGGTTTCAGATACAGCTATGAGCCATGATAATATAATTGCAACCGTTTTAGATAGTTTTTCACTTGATTATTCATCAGTTGGAAAAACAATTTCAGAAGTTCAAGAAAGTGATAATTCGCTTAGAACCTATTATTATTCGGCATTAAGGGAAGATAAGAAGGGAGAGGTTGGGCTTAGAGAATATAAAGTTGAAGGAGACTCAAGATTATTCTCAAATTGGAGTTTAACGGGTAATTTTTGGAATATAGATTATTCCTATAATCGGGTTTCTGGAGAAATATTACAATGATATTCAATGTCCAGATGCTATAACTGTTCTTTTGGAGGAGAAATGACTCAGATCAAAGTGAAAAAAGCACCGATAGAAGGATTATTTATTATTGAACCAACAAAGCACGGAGACAACCGCGGATATTTCATGGAAACGTATAATTACAATGACATGAAGGAAGCTGGACTGGACATGGTGTTTGTTCAGGATAATCAGAGCATGTCAACGAAGGGCGTATTGCGCGGCCTGCATTTTCAAAAGCAGTATTCGCAGGGAAAGCTCGTGCGCGTGATAAAGGGAGAAGTGTTCGACGTGGCTGTAGATATACGCAAAGACAGCCCGACCTTTGGAAAGTGGTTTGGGGCGATCCTCTCTGAGGAAAACTGCAGGCAGTTTTATATCTCTCCCGGTTTTGCCCACGGTTTTTATGTTCTGAGCGATATTGCAGAGTTTTGCTATAAATGTACGGACTTTTACCATCCCGGGGACGAAGGCGGGATCATCTGGAACGACCCGGATATCGGGATCGAGTGGCCGGGTCTTGCCGGTGAGCCGTTACTGAGTGAAAAAGACAAAAAACTTCCTCTTTTTAAAACTTTCATTAGACAGGAAACAGAATGAACAGGAATTTTCTGATGAGAAACCCGAAGAAGACACGCTATCTCATAGCGGCAGGAATCTTTCTTCTTTCTCTTGCTGCTCTATATGTAAAAAGGTGGTATTTCCGGCTTGAATGGAGAACACCTGTAATGCCAATTGATTATTCCGGGGAAGTGTTCCGCGGAGAGCTTCTGCTTGCTTGTGTAGCTGCGGCAGCCTGCTTTTGTGCGGGAATTATCATCCAAAACAAAAAGGACAGAAAGATACCGTATATCGTATTGGCACTATTGACGCCGGTCCTTTCTGTTTTAATATTTGAAATATCTCTGGATGAATATACAGTTAGCCTGCAGTCTGTCAGAAATCTTGTCGTGAGTGCGTTGTTTCTTTCTGTTTGCTATGCTGCAGTACTTTTCCTGACGAATTCTCTGCGGGGAACCATGATAGGTGTTTCTCTGTTTTTTGCTTTTGTTGCGGTGATAAATACCTATGTATTTCTTTTCCGGGGGAAAACGATATACCCGATGGATCTGTTTTCCGTAAAGACGGCAGCAGAGGTGTCAGGACACTATGACTGGCATCCAACAGGAGCTATCATAACAGCTTTAATGCTTGAAGCTGCTTTGTGCAGCTTATGGAGCAGGTGTCATTTGAAAATGAAAGGCAAGTCCAGAATTGCCAGTTTGGTAATTGTTTCGATAGCATTGTTTGCTGCAAACGGAATGATGAAAGCATTGCCGGACTTTATTTTTAACAGGGAAAGTAACGGATATATCCTGAATTTTGTATATGCATTGAAGAATTTAAATCTGGAAAAACCGAAGGATTATTCGCTGGAAGCATCCTCGGATATTGCCCGTAATTTCCCATCTATTATAAATATAAAAGCAGATACATCGGAACTTCCTGATAATATTATTGTGATCATGAATGAATCCTGGTCGGATATTACTTGCCTGGGAGATTTTTCAACTTCTGAAGATATGTTCTCCTGCTATAACAGCCTTACAGAGAATACTGTGAAAGGAGATTTACGGGTATCAGTTTTCGGTGGTGGTACCCCGAATTCGGAATATGAATTTCTCACGGGAAATACTGCTGCTGCACTGCCAGAAAATGCAATAGCTTATCAGCTGTTTATCAATGAATACTTTCCGACGATTCTGTCATATTTTAAAAATCTGGGTTATGAAATGATCTCTTATCATCCGGAAAGAGCTTCAAATTATGACAGAGAAAACATATATCGCTGTCTTGGGTTTGACAAAAGCTATTGGGAAGGAGACTTTGATTCCTATGAGAACAATATTTACTATAGAGGACTCCTTTCTGACACTTCTGATTATATGCATCTGACGAAGCTTTTTGAGGAAAAAACTACAGATAAATTATTCATTTTTAATGTTACATCTCAAAGCCACGGAGGCTTCGGCTATCCGGACTTTGACAGCTTTGTTACAACAAAGGGACTCTCAAAACAATATGGTACAGTAAATGAATACTGTACCTTAATAAAATTGACGGACAATGCTCTTTCCGAACTGATTGATTATTTCTCCAATATCGATGAAAGAACAATGATTCTGATTTTCGGTGATCATCAGCCATCTTTGGAAAATCAGTTTTATGATGAAATAGGACAGAAAACAGGTTCTCCGGACTTGTACCGAACGAAATTTCTGCTTTGGGCAAATTATGATATCCCGGAACAGACATATGATACGATAAGCGTTAATTATCTGCCTTTGGTTCTGCTGAATGCGCTGGAAATTCAGCCGGAAGGATATGTTGCATTTTTGGAAGAACTTTATGAGGAATATCCGGAGATCTCGTACACAGGATGCTGTGATAAAAACGGAATCTGTTCTTCTTATAAAGATACAGTTTCTTCCTCAGAAATAATGCATGAATATTCGGTTTTACAATATAACTATATCCATAATCCATCGGAAAGACTGGACGGATTCTTTTGGGAAAACATCTCGGAAGATAGAGATTAGATTTTCAAGTCAATGTAATCGAGTTTAAAATTTTAGCAGTTTTGTTGGAATAAAAAATGAGTCAGATCAAAGTAAAAAAGCGCCGATCGAAGGATTATATATTATTGAAACGACAGAGCCCGGAGATAACCTCGGCTTCTTCCTAGAAACGTATAAATATATAAAAATGCATTATTCTAATGGTGGGATAATATTAAAATTATAAAAGCGAACACACAGAAAAAAACCAGATCACTTTTCTGAATATGACCGATGACTCATTGCTGGGGAAAATTGAATTCGGACGGGCTATATCCAATGAGTTTTTCAATGTTTTTTAATATGCGATATGGAGATTTTTTATGGCTAGATTGAGAAAAATATTAAATGTGTTTATCTCTGCCCCCCTTTCACTTTTCTTTGCTCTTGTGTTTTCGTATTACTCAGGATATTTAAGAGAGTACTCTCTTTTTGAATCTGTACAGAAATTGGGACTCGCGTGTTTGCGTTATGGAAGGAAACAGCTCTTGATTTTAACTGCGGTACTTTTCATTTTCCTCGCATTCACCCCCAAAAAGATAAAGCTTGAAAAGATGAGAGTGTTTTGGTCAGCCTTTTTTTCGTGTTTACTGACAGTTCTTGTCTTTCTCCGGGACGGTATTGGCGCTCCTGCATTCAGAGTATTATGTTGGGGATTCATTTTTCTCTCAGCTTCTTTTCTCCTTTTCCTTTACCTTGTATATGATTTTGAGGTTTATCTTGCAAATAAAAACAGAATAAAAATCTTAAAAGATAAGGAATACAAATGTGCTCAGAGGTTATGGACAGACTATAAATATCCGTTTGTCAGTACTGTCATTTTTGGTTTTATAGCATATGGGTGGTTTTTTGTTAATAAAATACTGAACTTTGACGAATTATATAATCTATTTGGAAAAGGAGCTGAAATTGAATCGGGGAGATGGGGACTTCCTCTTGTTTCATATCTGATCCCGGATGTTTCAATTCCATGGTTGTGGGGAATTATAGCTTTGATTATGATGGCAGTATCTGTCTGCCTGATCGTCAATATAACAGGAATAAAGAACCACATATTGCAGTGTCTTGTTGCTGGAGTTATTGTATCTTTTCCGGCAGAGACTGCTACGATGCTGTATATGTTTACGGTTCCAAGTTATGCTTTTGCTTTCCTTCTTTCGGTTTTCTCAGTAAAAATTATCTCGACAAAACAGGGAAAGCGTGCTTTAAAGATTTTGCTGGCGGTATTATTTGAAGTTTTTTCAGTCAGTATCTATCAGGCAAATGTTGCAGTAACTTCGACCTTGCTTGTACTGCTCCTGATTTTTGATCTTATACATGAAAGTGAGGCTGAGGGATTTTTTATTCATTTTCTGAAAAAGAGCATTTCATATTTGGTATTTTTAATTATTTCAATGGCGCTTTATTATTCTGTTACACTTGTCATTCAGAAAGTAACAGGGATCGGTTTTACTAACTATTCAAACAGGGCACTGGAAAACAGCAGATCTGTTTTTCAAAAAGTTTTATATGCTCTTAACACTTTTGGTGACGTATATTCAAAACAGATAAATGGAATAGTTCGGTCGGAAGTTTCAGAGATATTACATGTCATTGTCATTCATATTGGCTATTTTTCCGGGTTCTATTACTGCATAAAGAAAAATTTCAAATGGAAAGAGAAAATTCTTCTTTTCTCACTCTATGCTGTAATTTTGCTTCCGCTTAGTATTAGCTGTTTGAATCTTTTCTTAAATCCGCTGTCTTTACATGCTGTTACAATGATGAGCTATGCAATGATATTTGTGTTTTCGGCCAAAATGGTAGAGTTGGTATCCGAAGAAGATCTGCTGCCTGGGTCACGAAACATAATTTCGCTCTTGATTTCTGTTATTATTATTTTTAATACATATTATTCAAATGTAATTGGGCTGAGAATGTATATTGAATATGAAAATGCTTATTCAGCTTATACAACGATTCTTTCAGATATGCAGTCACTGCCAGACTATAAGGCTGAATATAAAATCGCTCTGGCAGGAGTTCTTCCAGAAGGTGACTTTATGGAAAATTTTGGCCTGACAGACGAAAATAGTGTTTTCGGAGTTTCATCATTCAGAAATAATTATTCCAGAAATGAACTGATTCAGCAGTATTTGGGATATGATGTCCAGTTCGCATCAAGCCGTGAGGTGAATATAATTCGAGAGACAGAGGAATATAAAGATATGCCTGTTTATCCGAATTATGGCTTTATTAGAATAATCGACAATTATGTTGTAGTGAAGCTTTCTGAAAAAAGCGAAGGATACTTCAGAAGTAATTAAGATGGAGACTAAGCAATGAATAGAAAACAACTATTACCTATTGTTTTGTCAATTCTCTTTGCACTTCCTTGCACTTATGGTTTCGGACTTTTTGTTCCGATGACCCGCAGCCTGCTGTGGGTTCTGCTGTACGGAATGTCTGCTTTCCTCGGGTGGCATGCGCTGAAAAAAAGACCGGGGAAAAGGGCGAATATTGCCGCTGCGGTTCTCGGCTTCGTTTTTGCATGCTTTACTGCTGCGGGAACCGAGCTGGAAAGAGACGGACGCCTTGCTTTTTATGGTCTTATTGTTGTTCAGCTGATCGGCTTTGCACTATTCCTGTTTTTTGCACTCAAACTTTTGTTTTCAGCTGTATTGGAGTCTAAGCTCCTCTCCCAGGAAGCAGGAGACCTGACGGGAAATGAGAATCTGTTTTCCCAACCGTCTTCTTTGAAAAAAACAATAGTTTTTGCGATTGTTGCCGCGTTGCTGATCTTTATCTGCTGGTTGCCGTATTTTATTATTTTCTGGCCGGGAACGATGTCTTCGGATGCGCTCGGAGAAATCCGTCAGCAATTAGGTCTTTCTCCGCTTACGAATCATCACCCGGTGATCCACCAGCTTTTTATTAAGCTTTGTCTGGTGCTGGCCGGGAATTCCGTGGAAAAGGGAACGGCAGTATATTCCGTTTTCCAGATGATTCTTCTTTCCGGTGCTTTTGGAGCGGCACTGGCCTTTATCCGCAACAGGACTGTGACCCGATGGCCGGTGCTCCTGACCTTTTGCTTTTTCGCTTTCTTTCCGGTGAATCCGCTGTATGCAATCATGATGGAAAAAGGCTCAGCAATGGCGCCGGTGACGCTTATTCTGATCCTTCTGCTGATGAAGGAAATGGAAAGACCGTGCCCGGAAAGCTCAGCCGGCGGGACAAAAGGGGAGACCCCAGAAAAAAATGCCGCCGGTTTACGGCGAACGCTAGAAATGATCCTGCTGATCGTGTCTTCTTTCCTGTTCTGTACGCTCCGGAACAATGGCCTGTATGCCTTTGTGATCGGGATGTTATTTGTTATGCTTTTGGCGGTGAAGTGGCAGAGAAAGCGTCTGCTTATTGTTTTTACTTTGTCTCTGATTATGGTTTTCGGATACAGATTCATTCTGTTTGATGTAGTCGAGGTACCGAAGTCATCCTCGGGGGAAACGCTTTCGGTTCCACTTCAGCAAATCGCGAGAGTAGCGAAGGAATGCCCGGAAGAACTCAACTCAGAAGAATTTGAGACGTTCGATGAGATGTTCAGTGATGTGACCGTCCTTGGAGATCTGTACGACCCTGTTTGCGCAGATCCGGTAAAGGCACCGTCCATTTTCTCTTCGGAGGCTTTCCAAAATAATAAGGGAAAGTTTCTGAAAAGCTGGCTCCGGCTTGGCCTTCGGCATCCGAGAGAATATCTGGATGCTTTCCTGATGCAGAATTACGGTTACTGGTATACCGATACCGATGAGGCGGCCGTATCCTACAGTATTTATGAGCCGAATGACTTCGGTCTTTCCAATAATAAACACTTTGAATCAGCACGATATAAGCTGATGGAGCTCCTCGGGAGAATTATGAACAGTAGCCCGGCGGCGATCCTGTTCAGCATAGGCTTCAGCTTCTGGCTTCTGGTGCTTACCATGGTGATTTTGTGGCTAAGAGGCTGCGGGAAATACGCGGTCCCGCTGATGATCATCGCAGCTCTCTGGCTTACTACATTAGCTTCTCCCGTATACTGCAGCTATCGTTATCTGTATCCGATGGTGGCGGTGCCGAACATGTTTTATCTGCATAAAAGAAGCTGATCATTCACTAGAATGTGCTGACGGCTGCTCTGAAACTGGTGGACGGATAATGAAAAAAACTGAGAATAAAAATGAACATCGCAATCAAGTAAAGTTTATACCGGCAGTAGTCATTTCAGCTGCGCTGACGGTGCTTCTGTTTCTGTATGCTCCCCTGATTATTTACTCCGGTAATTATGAAGATTTCACTTTCGATATATTTGATGTGCTGAAGTATGGATGTTTGTTGACAGCTGTAGCTATGATGGTCCTGATCGGAGCGTTTACGCTTATCAGAAGGCTGAGCGATAAACTGTATTATTTGGCCCTTGCAATTGCGTTGGCGGGTTTCGTTGGCTTTTTTGTTCAGGGCAATTTTCTTATCCGGGATCTTCCCCTTATGGATGGAACTGCTGTGAATTGGACGGACTATTCTTCCGCAAAAATTATATCTGCGGCGGTTTGGATTATTGCGGGTTTCGCTGCTGTGCTCATTGCTGCTTTCGCAGGAAAAGACAACCTCGAAAAAACAGTTTCATCTGTTGGATGCTTTGGCCTTTTTTTCCTCTGCGTTTCTCTTGCCCTAACTATCTTTTCCGACCCACAGATCGTAGAACCTTCTACGGACACCTGTATGACTGCAGACGGTTTTCTTGAGCTTTCTGAAAACGAAAATTTTGTTATTATTATGCTGGACTCTGTTGATGCTTCTCACTTCAACTCGATCGTTGAAAATGATCCGCATTACAAGGATGTCTTTTCTGACTTCACATTTTATAAAAATACGATGGCAGGGTATCCTTTTACTCAGTATTCGGTTCCGTTTTTCCTCTTTGGGCAGTGGTATGAGAATAACGAGACGTATTCTGACTATCTTTCAAGATCACTTCAGGAATCACTGCTGATGAAGAGACTGACGGAGGACGAATATGACAGCCGTATTTTCTTTGATTACCTCCAGCAGGAAAATATCAGTCGGGATCTGTTTGACAATTTTCAGACTGTCAGGGAATTTAAGTCACCCGATCTGTTTTGTAAAATGCTTCTGAAGCTTGTTGGCTTCAGATATCTTCCCTATGGATTGAAGCAGTATTGTGAGCTGCTTCCTGAAAACATAGCCTATGACAGTCTGAAAACAAATGACGGTGAAGAGATTGATTACTATGATATCGGTGTGCGGGCTCTGTATGATCGGATCAACAGCACGGACATTACTTTTTCAAATCGGTCGTGTTTCCGGTTTATCTGTACGGAGGGTGCTCATGCTCCGTTTAATCTGGACAAGGATATCAATGAGATTCCGGACGGAGGTTACGACCAGAGCATTGAAGCAGCAATAACGCTTGCGGATGCCTATATTTCAAAAATGAAGGATGCTGGTCTCTATGATAACAGCATAATAATTGTTCTTGCTGATCATGGAATAAGAGGGGATAATCCCAATGCCGGTACCGGTCGTCAGAATCCGATACTTCTGATTAAAGGTAAAAATGAACATCATCCCTATCAGGTTAGCGATGCGCCGATCTCGCATGAAGATTTGCCTGAAGCATATATGAAGCTAATGGATGGAGAAAAGGGAGACGCATGCTTCTCCTGGAATGAGGGAGACAGCAGAACGAGAAGGTATATGCTTTCCGTTGTTAAAGAAAACAGAATTTATGAGTATTCCTCAAATGGTCATGCGTCTGACCTTGGAATGATGATAGAGAGCGGAACGGTATATTAAAGCTTATTAAATGGAGAATATTACCAATTATTTTGTAAATGTTCTCTCATTAAACTAGAAACTAATTATATCTGTCTTTCTATCCTCAGATCCTTACGCAGAGATCACCGCTTTAACTGATTGGCTCAGCGAACGAAAAATCTCCGTCTGATGATGGTGGAGCTTGATGAACAATAAGAAAAAAAATAAAAAACCGAATACCTTCTCCTGTATCCTCAGCAGTGTTCTGCTTTCTGCAGAGCTTTGTGCGATTGCGGATGCTGCGCTGGCCCTTCTGGATTATCCGGTACCTGTTTGGCTGGCTCTGCTCATATTCGTTGCATTGACACTGCTCCTTTCTCTCGTCTCTTTCCACCGCAGGAAAGCTGTCTGGAAGGCATTTATCTCGGTTACATCTGTGATTGTTGTCCTTGCTGCGGCTGCAGGAGGGATTTGGTTTCACTTTTACAGGTCATCCGTTTATGAAGACGCCGGTGAGCTTCTTTCCGCTTCCGGGGAGGGAAACGCTTTGCCTGCTGATTTAGGAAACGCGCCTTTCTTTTCAAGGAAAAACGTCATGCTCATTGTGCCGCATCAGGATGATGATCTGAATCTTCTTGCCGGCTCAATTGAAAAATTTGTCGCTGCGGGAAGTGAGATGCGGGTTGTATATACGACCAACGGAGATTATTCAGCGGAAAACGCGGAAATCCGTCTGAATGAGTCGCTTAGGGTGCTGGGCAGTTACGGGATTCCGGAGGAGAATATTATTTTTCTCGGGTATGGAGATTCCTGGAAAGGCCCGGTGCATCTCTATAATGCGCCCGACGATGAGATCCTGGAATCCCGTGCGGGGTTTACGTCGGTTTACGGTACAGAGGATCATCCTGCCTGGAAGAATGGGAACGCCTACACCCGTTCAAATTTCATTTCCGATCTGAAGAATGTGATCCTTACATTTCGTCCGGAAGTCATTTTCTGCGTGGATTGTGATCATCATGATGATCATATCGCCGCCTCTCTGTTTTTTGACCGCATAATGGGGCAGATAAAAAAAGAGACCCCGGACTACTGTCCTCACGTCTATAAAGGCTTTGCCTATGGGACGGCTTACGATGCTGAGGATGACTTTTACAGCCTCAATATTCTCTCGTCGGTACCTCCGTTTGATTCTCTGGGAATCTCTCCTCAGGGGGCGTACCGATGGCCTGACCGCGTGCGTCTTCCCGTTGAACCTACTTCACTGTCAAGATCCATGCTTTCCTGCGGTACCTATGAGAAGCTGCGAATGTATGCTTCCCAGTCCGCAAGATTTCATGCCGGAGGGATCATTAACGGCGACAAGGTCTTTTGGGAAAGGGAGACAACTGCACTGTCTTATTCCGCTCGTGCCGGTGCCAGCTCCGGTGATGCTTCAAGGCTCAATGACTTCATGCTCTGCGATACGGCCAATATTGGGAATACATCCGCAGATATTTTTCACGCAGGCACATGGATCCCTGAAGAGGACGATCCGGAGAAATGCGCGTATCTGATCTTTGACGACCCGATAAAAATAGAAAGGCTGTGCTTGTATGATAGTCCGTCGTTGAGTGACAATATCCTGGAAGCGGAAATAACTCTTGCTGAATATTCGGATAATTCTCTTTCAACAGAGATTCTGAATGAAATCACATTCCTTACCGGTCCGCTTGATCCGGACGGACACTGCACAGAGATCTTTCCGGAGATCCCGGAAGGGATGGAAATCGGTTATGTTTCTGTGAGGATCATCCGTTCGGAGGGGGACTGCGGCGGCCTTGCCGAGCTGGAGGTTTACGGCAGCGTGAGAAATTCCGGAGAGACTTATCCACCTGAGCAGAAAGCGGACGGCTTTATAAAGATTACGGATTCGGAAGATAACTTTGTCTATGATTATTACCTTTCTTCCGGAGAGGGAACCTTTGGTCTGTACGGTTATCAGTGCAGCGCAGATCCGGAGGACTACGAGATCACCTGTACCGGTACCGGATGCACAGCATATTTGGAAGACGGAATGATCAAAGTGGAGTGCCCGAAGGGGAAGATGTGTATCCTGACGGTGACGGAAAAGATTCCGGAAGACAGCGGTGACGATTCCGATTCTTCAGCCCTTAAAGAAGTCGTTTCAGACAGCGTAATCATCCGCGGAGCGGATCCTCTGATGAAGCTCGGGCAGAATTTGGAAGCGTTTGTTTATGATAATTACGCAAAGCTTCAGCAAACCGCAATATATTCGATTTTAAGAGGAATATATCATTTGTTGGGCGGAGAAACCATCATTCTGTAGATGATTTATTTGTACCTGCTGTTTCAGGTCGTACCGGAGCTGGGAAATAATTACTTACGTGATAAAATGAAAGCACCTGCCACAATAAACATTTACGCCAGTTTCATAGGTGTTTGTGAAATGCACCTGCAAGATTTCTTATCCAATAATCAACAAACAGCGGCAGACCAATGACGGTTTTGGTTTGCCGCTCATTTTTATTTGCAGGAACCGGACAGTTATAGTATAATATAAAATTAGCTTGATATGACATATCGTGAAAAGGGTTTAAGCTTGTTCCTGCAGTATGTTGTCCGGACGAAACCACATTTGAGCTTCTGGAATCATAATTCCTTGAACTTTGAAAACAGGAAAAAAATTTCGGCCCCATGCATATTAATAAGTATAGTATTAATTAAAGAAACTTACTGTTTATTTGGAAATTTAGGAAAACTAATTAAACAAATGGAAGACGAATCAAAGAAAAAACTTGTAAATACAGCCGTTGCTGCGGCAGCCGTAACGGGAGTTCTCGTCGGAGGACTTTTCAACTCGCCCGCAGATCTTGCCGGGGAGTCCGGCAGTACCGCTGTGGACAGAACAGCTCCCCCTCCGGCCATTGAAATGATGGCGGAAGAGCCGGAAGAGGATACCGGATCCGGCGGAACCGGAGAGCTTCCTTCAGAGGGCTCGCCGGAGGAAGAGGAAAAGAATTCATCCGGCGGCGGAGGCTCCGGTTCGGGAAGCAGCGGCGCCGGAGAAGGTCCGGAAGCGGTTTCCGGAAGCGTAGCTCAGACGGGAAATATTCTCAGAAATGCGATCATGAAGCTTCCCAAGTGGGTTCGTTCCCTTGTCGGCGTGCCTCTCTGGTGTGTTGGCTGGCTTTTGATCAGCTCCGCTTCTGCTCTCTGGTCGGCGGTCCTTTCGCCTGTCCTCGGGGCTGTCTCCGGATGGATCCTGACGGCTGCGCTGATCCTGATCACGGCGGCGGTTGCCGTAAAGGCTGCGTTTCCGGATCTGCCGCTGAAGAAAATCCTGAATAAACGGACGCTTCTTGGCACGCTGATCGGAGTGACGATTCTTGCTCTTTTCAATGCGGTTCTGCCGTTCTTTTCGGAAAGCTATGAGCGGATCGCTACCCTTGTGAAGATTCTGGGTTCCACGGCTGTTCTGGCGGTTGTTCTGTTCCCGTTCTTCCGGAAGAAAAAAGCCGCGGAGGTTTCGGCAATCTCAAAAGGATAGAAGGCTCAGACAGGTCAGACCGAAGCGCTCAAAAGACGGATGACCGATGAACATTCACAGTTTACAATCAGGTAACAAGTTCCGGTCGCAGTTTACAGTCTATACATAAAAAATATGTTATAAAGATATCGGTCATGCGTATTATGTATTGAATGCCGGTCAAATGTCGGCTGTAAACTATGAACAGGTTCCCACAGGAGGAAGATCAATGAAAAATACTTTTAAAAAGATAGTTATGCTGCTTCTCGTCTGCGCAATGGCTTTCAGCCTCTGCGCCTGCGGAAGTACTTCTGATACGTCCGCCTCCGGAGCATCTTCGGCTTCTTCGGCGGAGAAACCCGCGGAGTCCGCCGCTCCCGCTGCAGAGAAGACTGCGGCTGCGGATGCTTCCGCGGCTCCGGAATATGTATATAAGCCGGTGTTTACAAAGGTGACCGGAGATGAAAAGGTTTCCTACTTTACGCCTGCTTATCTTCTCCCGGACGGCAGCGGCTTTTATGCCACCGGCAGCGAAATTGTCGGCTATAAAGCTCCGGAGGACGCTGTTCCTCAGTATTACGGCCAGTTTGACGTTACCGAGCCGGCTCTGTACTTCGTAGGAAAAGACGGCTCCGTGAAGCTGCTGGAAAACTATGAACCGATGCCTGCTCCCGAAGCGGAAGAGGGAATGTACGGATTCCAGGCCAGCTCCTACATCTCTGCGCTCTGTGTAACAGAGAACGGCCTTTCTACGATAGAATTCGTCTACCGCTCCTGGAGTGATTCGGAGGATCTGGATTATGCGGACGAGGATTTCTATGATCATTATCACTATGATGAATCCGTCTACATCCGTTCACTGGATCTTACGGGAAAAGAGCTCAGCTGCGGAAAAATCGAGCATTCTCCGATGGATTATCTCTACTGCAACAAGACGATGGATAAGGCCGGGAATTTCATCTTCACAAAGAACACCGAGAGCGGAGAATACTCCATTGCCGCGTATACGGCTGCTGGAGAGCTCGCTTATGAGGTCCCCTGTGAGGACAGCATCAACGTTACCGTTTCCTCGTTTGACGGGGAAGTTTACGCCTCCGTCTGGGGGAATACCGGTATGAGCCTTATAAAGCTGGATCAGGAGAACAAGACCTTCGGTGAGCCGGTTTCCATACCCGGTGATGCGTACAACATTATTCCCGGCGGCGGAGACTATCCGTTTTATTACACCTCCGGCGTTTCCTTCTACGGCTTTGACCCGGATTCCGGTGAGGAGCCTGTAAAGCTGCTTAACTGGCTGGACTGCGACGTTGACCCAGATGAGATGTATCAGGTCCTGATTGATGAAAACGGCGTGATCCACGGCATGCTCAATAATTTTGACAGCTACTCTCTTTCCTATGACCGCCAGCTGGTGGATATTCAGAAGGTTCCCTATGATCCCTCTGCTGAGAAGAAGGAGCTTACTCTTGCCACGCAGTACCTTTCCTGGGAGCTGCGCAATGCCGTTACGGCCTTCAACCGCAAGAGCGATGACGTCCGCATCGTTGTAAAAGATTATTCCGAATATAATACCGAGGAAGACTATTCCGCCGGTCTTACCAAGCTCCAGACAGAGATCATGGCTGGCAACTGCCCGGATATCATTGACATGTCCGGCCTCTCCATTGCTCAGCTTTCCGCAAAGGGGATCCTGGAGGATCTTTACCCCTACATGGAAAAGGATCCGGAGATAAAGAAGGACGCCTTCCTCCCGAATGTTCTTGCCGCTGCAGAGTCAGACGGCAAGCTGATGCATACCTTCTCCTGGTTTAATCTCAATACAGTCGTCGGTGCTTCCATGATCGTCGGGGATGAGCCGGGCTGGACGTATGATGATCTGTATAACGCCCTGCGGGATATGCCGGATGAGTGCACGCCGTTTGACGTTTCCACGACTCGCGACGAGATCCTCAACACCTGCCTGAACCTTGACATGGCGGACTTCGTGAACTGGAGCACCGGCGAGGTGAACTTTGACAATGAAGAGTTTGTTGATCTTCTGAAGTTTGCGGAGAGCTTCCCCGAGAACTATGACTGGGAGACCTACGACTGGGAAAACGACAATCCTGAAGCCCGCATCAGAGAAGGCCGTCAGATGCTTTATCAGACGACCCTCAGCAGTCTCGATAATCTGATGTATATTGAGGCAAGCTATAACGGAACTCCCGTCACCTTTATCGGCTATCCCACCAACAACGGCACGGGCAATACGCTGGCTCTTGACTCCGGTTATGCCATGTCCTTCTCCTGCTCGGACAAGGACGCCGCCTGGAGCTTCCTCCGTCAGTTCTTTACGGAGAGCTACTATGAGAACTACGGCTATTACGGTCTGCCGGTTCAGAAGGAGCTTCTTGAGAAAAAGCTGAACAAGGTCTGCACGATCACCTATAAGATCAATAATGACGGGGAATATGAGCTGGATGCCAATGGCGAGAAGATCCCCGAGGAGCATTACTACGCTATGGGTGATATGGCCAATACCTACTACTGCCTGTCTGAAGAGATGGCGGCGAAGTTTATGGATCTCGTTGATACGACGTCCAGAGTCTCCCTGACAGACCAGAGCATCAAGGATATTGTTACCAAGCAGTCCGCTGCGTTCTTCTCCGGACAGAAGAGCGCCGAGGAAGCCGCAAAGCTTGTTCAGAGCAATGCGAAGATCTATGTGAACGAACAGCGTTAATGAAAAAGGTTACCAAAGAACAGAAAAGACTCCGCAGGCATGATTTCCTTTCCGGCCTTGCGTTTCTTTCTCCGAGCCTGATCGGGGTCGGGGTGTTCTTTGTCGTACCCTTTTGCGTGGTGGTTTACTATTCCCTGATCGACGGAGTATCCACAAAGAACTTTGTCGGACTGGATAATTTCGTCAAGCTTTTCAACAATTCGGCATTTATACTGGCTGCGAAAAATACGCTTCATTTTTCCCTGATCGCCGTGCCTCTCGCCGTGATCCTTGCGCTTGCGCTTGCGGTCATGCTTGAGGCGCGCATTCCAATGAAGAGCTATTTTCGCAGCTTTTTCCTGAGTCCGATGATGGTTCCTGTGGCATCCGTTGTCCTCATCTGGCAGGTCCTGTTCAACTATAACGGCACAATCAACGAATTTCTGCTCCTGTTCGGGCAGGATAAGATCGACTGGCTGCAGAGTGACAGCGCCCAGATCGTTGTCATGATCCTCTTCCTCTGGAAGAATCTCGGATACAATATGATCCTCTTCATGTCTGCCCTGAGCAATATTCCGGCGTATCTGCTGGAGGTGGCGGACGTGGAAGGCGCGGGCGAGATCTATAAATTCTTTAATATCAAGCTCCGTTATCTTTCCCCCACGGTTCTTTTCGTAACAATCCTTTCCCTGATTAACTCCTTTAAGGTCTTCCGTGAGGTCTACCTTCTTTCCGGGGACTATCCCTACGAGGTGCTGTACATGCTGCAGCATTTCATGAATAATACGTTTAAGTCTCTGGATTATCAGAAGCTTTCCGCTGCCGCCGTTGTGATGGCGCTTGTGCTTGTGGTCGTGATCTGGATCCTCTTCCGTCTTGAGGACTGGTTCGGCCGGGATATTGAGGGGTGAGGCCGTGAAAAAGAAAAAGTATTTCTCGCGCGGCGTGATCTTCCTTCTCTGCCTGATCTTTTCGGTAGCTTTTCTGCTGCCGACGGTTCTTACGATCACGAACTCCTTTATGAGTGAATCGGAGATCACCTCCAACTACGGCATGGTGTTTTCCACGACCTCCGGGGGATATGTTTCCAAACAGGTGAATCTGAAGTTCATTCCGGATAAGGTCACGTTTTCCCAGTATCTCAGCGGTCTCGTGAGGAGTCCGGAATACCTGCTGAAGTTCTGGAACTCCGTGATCCTGGTGGTTCCCATTGTTCTTCTCCAGCTGGTGGTGGCCTCTGTTACGGCGTACAGCTTTACGCGCTGGCAGAGCAAGTTCCGGAGCAGCGTGTTCTTCTTCTACGTGATCCTGATGCTGATGCCTTATCAGGTCACGCTGGTGCCGAACTATCTGGTTTCCGAATGGCTCGGGATCCTCAACACGCGCTGGTCGATTATCCTTCCCGGTATTTTCGCTCCCTTCTCGGTGTTTCTGCTGACGAAGTTCATGCGCAGGATCCCGTATTCTCTGATTGAGGCGGCGAAGATCGACGGGGCCGGCGAATGGCAGATATTTACGAAGATCTGTCTGCCCCAGTGCCGCGCGGCGCTTTATTCCATAGCAATTCTTGTTTTTATTGATTACTGGAACATGGTCGAGCAGCCCCTGATTCTTCTGGAGGATGCCGAGAGCCAGCCGCTGTCTGTGTTTCTTTCCAATATCACGGCGGGCGAGATCGGCCTTGCCTTTGCCATGGCGGCAGTCTACATGGTTCCCACGCTTCTCCTCTTCCTCCACGGCGAGGAGTATCTGGTCGAAGGCATTGCGGCCAACGGCGGTTCCGTAAAGGGATAAACTATTTGACAAATAATGAAAAAGGTAAGATAATTATATATCTAAGCCTTTGGTAAGGGAGATATTTGATGGAAAATTCGGGAAAAAGAAGAGAATGGGTCAAAACGGTTGCCATTATCTTTCTGGCAATCCTGCTTGTGCTGACGTTTTTCTCCAATACGATCAGCAATATGAGTCTCCCCGAGGTTTCCACGGTTGAAGTGACGGACGGATCGATCACTGCCAAGGTCAGAGCAACCGGCAAGGTCTCCGCAATAGGGAATAACGAAGTCAAGGCAGAAGGAACCCGCACGATCGCTGCCGTAAAAGTCAAAGCGGGTCAGGAAGTGAATGAAGGGGATATTCTCTTTGTAATGGGTGAGGCCGGTACGGAGGAGCTTGAAGTTGCCACGGATGCACGTGATTCCGCATACTACGCCAACGAGCGCGCCAAGGTCAGTTATCCGACAAATACAGCTGCTAACCAGAGTATGTGGCGTGCTGAATGTGAACTTGAAGATGCAGAAAATCTGATGAATGCAGCTGAGGCACAACTACTTTCCGCTGCATCAGATCCGGAGGTTCTTGAAGCAAAAGCTTTAAGTGAAGCTCTTTATTCATATTATTTAGATATGCTGGAGATTGAACAGGGTGATGACGGGTTCGGAGGAGCCAAAAAGATATATGAAGACGAACGAGCAAATGTTGAAGAGCTTCAGCAGAAAATAGATGTAGCAAATATTGAATTAGGTGGACTCGGAATTGATACTCCCGAAAGGGAAAAAAAAGAAGCAGAAATAAGAGCATTAGAAATACAAATGGTAGATGCAAACTTTGCTCTGACTGAAGCTGAGAGGCAATACTCTTCCGCACAATCTAATACTTCTGCGGCATATAACGAGTATATGAATGCAGAGTCTAAATATCAGACCACTTTATCTTCTGTTAACTCTTCTTTAAAAAGTGCTTATGATATAGCTGTATCCAGATATAATTCTGCTAGGAGTGCATATAATTCTGCCTCCGATTCGTACATGGTCAGCACGGAGAATTTTAACCAGTCCTGGGCGCAGGCGAATATCAATGTTCAGGAAGCTCAGAATACGCTGGATAAAAAGCAGGCTAAGGTGGATAACCTCCAGGGCGTTGGCGAGGACGTGAATGTTTACGCCAAGGTCAGCGGAATTGTAAATGCCGTGAATTTCTCCTCCGGAGACAAGGTCATCAAGGATGACATTATGTGCGTCATCGAAGTACCCGACATGGGATACAAAATGGAAGTTTCCGTGACGAAGGATCAGGCCAACCGCCTGAAGGTCGGGGATGTCGGTACCGCCACGAACTATTACTGGGGCAAGAGCACCGAAGGCACTGTAACCGCGATCCGGACGGATCCCAAGGACCCCCAGTCGAAGAGGATCATCGAGTTTGACATTGACGGAGATGTGGAAAACGGCCAGGAGCTGACGCTTTCTGTCGGCCAGAAGAGCGCTTCCTATGATTATCTGGTTCCCAAAAGCGCTGTGAAATCGGATAATAACGGTTATTTTGTTCTTGTGATTACCTCCAAGAATAATGCGCTCGGCAACCGGTATTTTGCAAAGCGTGTTCCGGTCGAGATCCTTGCTGAGGATGACTCCAACCGTGCGATTTCCGGAGATCTCGGTTACGGAGATTTTGTAATTACAAATTCCAGCACAAAGGTAAATTCCGGAGATCAGGTCAAGCTGGCGGACAGCTGACGGAATAGTTTATGCCGAAAACAAAAAGAGACAAGATCATATCTGCGATCATTAACGGGCTGTTCTTTCTGGCAGCCCTTGTCTGCTTTATATGTGCTTACAAGGGCACGCATGTTCTGGACAGCCAGTTTGAAGCGGAACGCTGGAAAGGGGAGAGCGACGGAAGCTTTTGCCAGCTCTCCTGCTTTATGCCGGCTGATGGCAAGCTGACCGTGAAGGATATTGATTCCTTCCGTTCAAAAATGATGCAGAAGCTGGAGGAGGCATCGGTGGATATCACCGGTAACAAGCCGTTCGTTGACTGCTGGAGCTGTGAGGATTCCACGAAGGTATACGGTATGTACAGCGGTACGGCTTCCATTATCGCCTGCGGCGGCAATTTCTTTGATTTTCACCCGCTTCGCCTTGTCACCGGAAACTATTTTTCCGGGGATGACCTGATGCAGGACAATGTCCTTCTCGACGAAGATCTCGCCTGGCTCCTTTTTGGTGGAAATGATCTGGAGGGTCAGGTCGTATATATCTTTAATGAGCCGTTCCGTGTGGCCGGGGTCGTCACCCGTGAGAGCGATCAGGCAACGGATAAAGCTTACTCGGGCGGGCTCGGTCTGTTTATGAGTTATGATAAGTATATGGATCTCGTCTCCTCTTCTGCCGCTTCGGAGTTTGATCAGGGCCTTTCGGACGGCGTTCAGGCTTCCAATTCGGGAATGCGGGCGTATGGGATCACCTGCTATGAGGTCTGTATGCCGGATCCGGTAAACGGCTTTGCGTACGGAGTGATGGAGAGCGATTTCCCAATCGGCAGAGGAGAACTCGTCAAAAATACCGGCAGATTCTCTCTCGGAAGCATTGCGTCTCTGACGAAAGACTTTTCCCTGCGTTCTATTCATGACGGAGCAGCCTTCTCCTACTGGGAAAATGCTGCCCGTTATGCGGAAAATAAAGCGGCGATCCTTCTGGTCGTTGGCTGTGTGTTCCTGTTCTTCCCGCTGATCATCCTTCTTATTCTCACGGTTCGGAGCATGATCTTCGTGAATACAAAGCTCCGCGAGGATATCCTTCCTTCTATTCAGGAAAGCGCGGAGGAGTCCATCCGCAAGCAGCAGAGAAAGCACTGGGAAAAGAAGCACGGGACTAAATCATGAGAAAAGTTTGAAGCGTCTAACCTTTTTTGAGAAAAACATAAAAACGCAAAAGCAGAATACAATCGGAATAAAACAATAATGAATAATATCAGGGCTGTGAGCCTGTTCACGGCCGGAAAGAGGAAAAATGAGTGTTATAACAATAGTGGGAGCCGGAATGATGGGCTCCGCCATGTCCTTCCCCGCAAGAGACAACGGCCATGAGGTTCGTCTGGTCGGCATTCATAACAGAGAGACGATCGAATCCGTAAAGGCAAACGGCTGGCATCCCACGCTGAAGAGAACTCTCCCCGAGGGCGTGAAATGCTATCATATTGAGGATCTTCAGACAGCTCTTGACGGCGCGGATCTTGTCATCGGCGGCGTGAGCAGTTTCGGCGTTGATTGGTTCGAGCAGACGGTTCTTCCTCTTCTTCCGGATAATTTCCCGGTTCTTTCCATTACGAAGGGCCTCGAGAAGACACCGGAAGGGAATCTTGTTCCTTTCCCGGTCGCGATGACCCGCAGAGCGGAGGCTCAGGGGAGAAAAATGTGTCTCAATGCCGTCGGCGGTCCGGTTACGAGCTATGAGCTTGCCGAGCGCCAGCAGACCTGCATCTGCTTCTGCGGCCCGGACATCAAAGTTTTGAGATGGCTGAAGTCCCTTCTGGAAACGGACTATTATCATATCAGCCTGACGACGGACATCGTAGGTCTTGAGTGCGCTGTTGCCATGAAGAACGCCTATGCTCTCGGCGTTTCCCTTGCAGTTGGAAAGAATAAGATCGAATTCGGCGAGGAAGGCGTACTCCACTACAATCCTCAGGCGGCCCTCTTTGAGCAGGGAACAACAGAGGCTACGCGCCTGATGCAGATGCTCGGAGCGGATATGAGAAACCTCATGTTCTTTACCGGAGATCTGTATGTTACGATCTTCGGCGGAAGAACGAGGCTGATCGGGACGCTCCTTGGCCAGGGATACCCCTATACGGAAGCCAGAGAAATGCTGGCCGGCATTACGCTTGAGTCCGTTGCCATTACCACCCGCGTGGCGGAGGCCATCCGCCAGCAGGAGAAGCTTGGCAAAGCGAGCACAAAGGACTTTCCTCTTCTGATGCTCATAGACGATATGATCAGCAGAGGCGGAAAAGCTGATATCCCCTGGGAGCTCTTCCCGCAGGAGATTATCTGAACAGAATAGGTTTATCGCTGACCGCGGCTGAAATACCGCGGTCAGCGCTTTTTAATTGAAAAATTGTAGAAAATGCACAATTTGTAGTATGTAAATTTGTGGATTAACACTATATGGATAAGCTTGACTTTGTGCTGTTCGGATAATAGAATATTTTTACGAATATTTTTCCGTGTGATTGGCGGTTTACCGCTTAAAATATTACGATCACAAAAAACAGAAAGGAAAAGACAAAAATGAAAAAAGCTCTCGCAATAGTTCTCGCTCTGGCTCTTGTTATGGCTCTGGGCGTAACCGCATTTGCAGATGGCGGCAAGATCGTTATGCTTCCCCCCGCAATGACCTCCCCCTTCTATGCATCCTGCATTGAAGGCGCACAGCCTGTAGCTGATGCTCTCGGCTATGAGCTCGAAGTTATGGCTCCTCCTTCCGAGGATGACTATGCTGGCTACAAGACCCTGATGGAAGACGCCATCACCGGCGGCGCTGTCGGCCTTGCCTGCTGCTGCATCGACCTCGAAGCTGTTACCGCAGGTATTAAGGATGCAAACGCTGCAGGTATCCCTGTTGTTATGTTCAACACCATTACCGAGCTCGAAGGCGTTGATGTCTACGCATACTCCGGATACAACCAGTACAACGGCGGCGCTAAGATCGCTGACTGGGTCAATGAGCAGACCGGCGGCAAAGCAAATGTTGCTATTATCGAAGGCCTTCCCTCTGACTACACCACTCAGCGTATGGGCGGCTTTGTAGACCGCTGCGCAGAGAAGTATCCTGAGATCGTTCTCGTCGCTTCTCAGCCCGGTGACTGGGTACGTGAGACCGGTATGAACGCTGCTATGGATATGATCCAGGCTCACCCCGAAATCAATGTTATCTACGGTCTGTCCGATGAGATGGCTCTCGGTGCTGTTCAGGCATGCAAGCAGCTCAACCGTGACGACATCATCTGCGTTGGCCTTGACGGCAACCCGAACGCATTTGAGTCTGTCGCAGCCGGCGAACTCACCGCTACTCTCGACTGCGGTCCTGTAGCAATCGGCGCAAACGCAATCAAGGCTGTTGTTGATGCAATCAACGGCGTTGCACTGGATGAGCCCGTTATCGAGGCTGAGACCACTGTTGTTGATGCAACTCTCGTTGCAGATTACCTCCCCAAGACTGCAGCATAATTAATAATTTGTGAAAATGCGGCGGCGCTCCAACGCGCCGCCTTTTTTTGAATCTCAAAGATCCTAAATGACTGGAGTTGAAAGCTGTGGCAGAATTTCTTGAGATGAGGAATATCGTGAAAAAGTTTCCCGGTGTTCTTGCTCTCGATCATGTCAACTTAAAAGTGAAGAAGGGCGAAGTCCACGCTCTTCTCGGTGAAAACGGTGCGGGAAAGTCCACGCTGATGAAGATCCTGTCCGGAGCGTACCAGAAGGATGAAGGCGAGATCCTGATCGACGGTCAGCCGGTTGAGATCAATTCCGCCCAGGATTCCCAGAAACTGAATATCAGTATTATTTATCAGGAGCTGAACCTGACTGAACAGCTGACGGTCGCTGAAAATATATTCATGGGCCGCCAGATCATGAAAAATCCCGCGATGGTCAACTGGAAGGCCATGTACGAGGAATCGCAGAAAATCCTGGATGATCTGGGCATTGCAATAGATTCCCATACGCTTGTACGGGATCTCGGCGTAGCCCACAAGCAGATGGTGGAGGTCGCCAAGGCTCTGTCAATCAATTCCCGAATCCTCGTAATGGATGAGCCTACTGCTCCTCTGACAAACCGCGAGATTGAAACTCTTTTCAGCACGATCCGTATGCTGAAATCCCGCGGTGTTTCCATTATCTACATTTCCCACAGACTCGAAGAGGTCATGGAAGTCTGTGACAGATGTACGATAATGCGTGACGGGCAGAACGTCACGGAAATGAATGTTGCCGATACGAATCTCGATGAGATCATTAAATATATGGTTGGCCGTGAGCTGAAGGAAAAGTTCCCGAAGATTCATGTTGAGCCGGGCGCCGAGCGTCTGCGCGTGGAGAATATCAATGCGGGAAAGCAGGTAAAGAATATTTCCCTCTCGGCCAGAGGCGGTGAGATCCTCGGAATTGCCGGCCTTGTCGGTGCCGGGCGGACGGAAACGGCCCGCGCCATCTTTGGAATGGACAGAAAGGAATCCGGAGAGATCTATGTTGACGGCGAAAAAGTGGAGATCAATCAGCCGCTTGACGCCATTAAGGCAGGAATCGGCTTCGTTACGGAGGACAGAAAAGGGGAAGGCCTTGTCCTTACGATGCCGATCAGCCAGAATATTACGCTTGCCTCTCTTGAAAAACTCGGCAGCTCCGTCTCTATGAGCCTTGGCAAGGAGAAGGAGATCGTGCAGGATTATATCGGCAAGCTGAATATTAAAACCCCTTCGTATCTCCAGCTTGCCAGAAATCTTTCCGGCGGAAACCAGCAGAAAGTCGTTCTTGCCAAGTGGCTTCTGAGCAATTCGCGTGTTATCATTTTTGACGAGCCTACCCGCGGAATCGATGTCGGTGCGAAGATCGAAGTGTATAATATCATCAACAGTCTTGTGGAAGCGGGCGTCGCGGTTATCATGATCTCCTCGGAGCTTCCGGAGGTCCTCGGTATGTCCGACAGAGTTGCTGTAATGCATCAGGGCGAGATCACTGGCGTATTTGATAATGACGGAACCCTTACTCAGGAAAAGATCCTCTATTATGCCACCGGCGGCGATAAGCATACAGCTTAAGAAACCGGAAGAAAGGTAGATTGATTGTCATGAAGAAAAATGTAAAAATAATATTCATTATCTGCATTGTTCTCGGTATTCTTGCCGGTGCACTGAATTTCTATGCCGGAGGGCAGCAGGAACATCTTCAGGAAATTCAGGAGCAGCAGAATGCCAGGAAACAGGCTCTCGGTCAGCTGAAAATGGCGGAGATCCTGGGAACAGACCCCGGTGACATCGTCGTTCCGGATGAGGTTGAGCTCTCTTCCATGGATAACTTCATTATGAAGCTGAATGACAGCAAAAGCCTTCTCTGGGTCCTCGCCATCGACTTTCTCATTATCGGTGTGGGCGGAATTATTTTCAGCGGCGTGAAGGCGAAAAAACGCGCCTCCGGTCAGGTGAAACAGCTGGGTTCCTCCAACAATGTTATCGGTATTGTTATCGCGCTCCTCGCTCTGTGCCTTGACCTTGCCATAGCCTCCCCGGTGTTCCTCACCGCCAGCAACTTCCTGAATGTTTTCCAGCAGATCTCTATTAACTTCGTTGTTGCGGTTGGTATGACCTTCGTTATTATTTCCGGCGGGATCGACCTTTCCGTCGGCTCCAATATCGCTCTCTCCGGTCTTCTGATGGGTATCCTGATGAAGAACTACAATGTTTCCGTTCCGGTAACGATCATTGTCTGCGTTCTGGTCTCCTGCCTGATCGGTCTTGTGAACGGTGTGCTGATCTCTCTCCTTGACCTGCCTCCGTTCATTGCAACCCTCGGTACGATGTCTATCGTCCGCGGTGCGGCTTATACCGTAACCGGCGGCCAGCCGATCTACACCTTCCCGAAAGGCTTTACCGCTATTGCAGGGCGTGTCGGCGGTATCCCTCTTTACTCCACAATTATCATGGCCTGTGTTATGCTCCTCGGCTGGTACATCCTGAAGTATACACGTGTCGGCCGTTTCACCTATGCCATCGGCGGAAATGAAAACTGTGCGAAGCTTTCCGGTATTAACCTGAAAAAGGTAAAGTGCTTCGTTTATATGTTCAGCGGCTTCTGCTGCGGCGTAGCCGGTCTTCTTCTTACCTCCCGTCTGGACTCTGCCGTTCCCACCAATGCTGACGGCCAGGAAATGGATGCGATCGCTGCGGTTGTTATCGGCGGCACCAGCATGTCCGGCGGCGAAGGCTCCATGATCGGAACGCTGATCGGTATTTTCATCATAGGTATTATCTCCAACGGCCTGAACCTCCTCGGCGTTGCTCAGGGACCGCAGAAGATGGTCAAGGGCCTGATCATTGTTATCGCGGTCGTGATCGATGTCATCCGCCGCAAGGCCTCCGAGTCGGCGAAGTAAAAATGGAATGATAGAAAAATAATACTTATTTGGGAAACGCTGTACGAAAATTGTACGGCGTTTTCTGCATTTGAAGATGAATAATCAACAGGAAATTTCCATACAGTCAAAAAAATATAGCTGCCGTTCAACCCAAAACTCAGCGGTTACAAAAGAAAGACAAAAATGTCAATTGGCAATTTACCAAAAGCGATTTCCGCTGTGCTACACTTTATCCATATTAAATAAGTGAGTGCGAAATTCCCAGACAAAAAATTGTGGAATTTCCGCACTGCGTATGATAGTATGGAGGAAAAGAAAATGGAAAGAACACTGGAAGAGAAGAAACAGCTGGTAAAGGATCTGCGCCCGATCGACGATGCCTGCTTTGAAGTCCTGGCATCCAACAAGAATGTCGATCAGGAGATCCTGCGTACGATTCTGGAGGATGAAAACCTTCTGGTCGAGGATGTCGTTGTTCAGAGCAGTGAAAGAAACCTTTACGGAAGATCAGTCAGACTCGACGCATTGTGCACGCTCGGTGACGGCTCGAAATGCAATATTGAAGTGCAGCGGGCTGATGATGACGACCATCTTCGCAGAGTAAGGTTCAACGCATCGAGCATAACAGTAAAGGAATCGGAACCGGGAAAGAGATTTGAAAACGTCTTGGAGTTATACGTGGTCTACATCTCCGAATTCGATTTTCTGAAAGAGAACCGGACGATCTATCACATAGACAAAGTGATCCAGGAGACCGGTACCGTGATCGATGACGGGTTGCATGAGATTTTTGTGAACACGGCAGTGGATGACGGGACAGATATCGCGGAGCTAATGTCCTGCTTTATAAAGAAAGAAGTAAAGAATAAAAAATTCCCGTTCTTGTCCGACGAGATGGAGAAGATAAAGACAACAGAAGGAGGTCTGAACGCAATGTGCGGAGCCTGGAAAAAGGATATGGATAAAGCAAGGGAGGAAGGCCTTGCAGAAGGTTTTGCAGCTGGTAAGGAAGAAACCGCAAAATCCATGCTGAAGGACGGTCTTCCAATTGAAAAGATCTCTCAGTATTCAGGTCTTTCAGTTTCAGAGATTGAAAAGCTCTCAATGAATAATAATAACTAGCCCTTTCCTCGCCGTTGGTATTTTCCGACGGCTATTTTTATACATTATTATGTGGTCAGTTCCTTCTGAATGTCAAGAGGTAGATTTTGCGTAACTTCTTGTACCTCATCATCTGTCAATGGCAGCGAATGCTCCTGCACGCCTCATCCTTGAGAACCACCGGTTCGCCGTGCA
>JAUNQI010000018.1:36795-41677 GCA_030536255.1 Eubacteriales bacterium
GTCTGTTCACAGTCATGCACTGTCTGTTCACAGTCACTACTTGAAGAGGAGAGCAGAATGTGTTATCATAATTATTTGAAATGTACGGAGGGTTGACATGATGTCTGATACCGGGAAAAAGAAAAAAAGAGTTCCTTTCTGGGTGCTTTTGATTATAGATGTTCTGATAGCCGGTCTTCTTCTGCTAGTTTTTGCATATTTTCACCATGCGAAAAATTATCTTCAGATGAAGAGAGAGCTTGCCCGTGAACAGGCGGAGATAAACTCGGCTGAAACAAAGGAAGGGTCTTCCGAAAAAGGTCTCTCCGGAAGCTTTATGGCCTCCGGAACGGCATATTCCCTTTCTTTCAGCAATACTGAAGATTTGCTGTACTCCTTCAAAGCGGAAAGCGTGGTGTGAGCCGTGAAGAAGTTTATTTTGTTCCTGAAGTGCGTTCTGCCTCATGTTGTGATTATTTTATCTCTTGTGCTCGGGACGATGCTGGTGCTTCATCAGTTCAATCCCAGAATGGGCTTCCTTACCAATTCGATTTCTCAGAAATATCTTACAGTCCTGCTTGTCTCTTCTTTTGTCCTTGCGCTGCTGCAGGCTCCGCATGGCTCAGATAAATGATATCCGGTTGCCCCGGAACGGAGAATTATTCTAATGACTACTGATGAGATCCTTTCCATGATCGTTTCCGCGGAGCGAAAGGCCGGAGAAATGATCTTGCATGCGCATGGAATTATTGCCGAGAACAAGACGGATGCGCGGAATGTTGTAACAGAGTATGACCGGAATGTTCAGGAGCTTCTGATCCGTTCATTCCGTGAAAAGCTTCCGACGGCTCATTTCTTCTGCGAGGAGAATGATCTTCAGGACAGCCTGAATACGGAGCATGCCTTTATTATTGATCCGATCGACGGAACGTCTAATTTTGTCGGCGGTTTTCATCACAGCTGTGTTTCGGTTGCTTATGCTTCGTTTGGGGAAGTCAGTGCAGCGGCAGTTTTTAATCCGTATGCGGATGAGATGTTTACGGCAATAAAGGGGAAAGGTGCTTTTCTGAACGGAAAGCCGATTCATGTGCATGATCATCCCCTGTCAGGCAGCGTTGCCTGCCTCGGAACGTCTCCGTATTATCATGAGCTGGTGGAAGCTACGTTCCGTATGCTGAGATATATGTACGATAACGCTCTGGATATTCGCCGAGAAGGCTCCGCTGCGCTTGATCTGTGCAGCGTTGCAGCCGGCAGGGCGGGCGTATTTATGGAGATGAAGCTGTCTTACTGGGATTACGCTGCAGGTGCGCTTCTCGTTGAGGAAGCCGGAGGAAAGTGCTTCAGCGCTCCCGGAGTACCTCTCCCTGCAGACGGGTCAAAGTCCCTTGTGGCGGCTATGGGGCCCGGCGTTGAGTTGCCGCCGGAGCTTTATGATCTGAGTTATTTGAATGAATATGTCTGAAAATAAAAAATATAATGGAGGGTACCTATGGGATATTTTCAGAAGCTAAAGGAAGAAAGAGAAGAAACCAGAAAAAAGAATCCTGAAAACAAGCCGACTCAGTTTCAGGCAACGATGCGCATTGTCTGCGGCGGGTATCTCTGGTACCTGATCTATGAGATCATCCGTGACGGCGGCCTGACGCAGAACAAAGGCTGGATGCTCGTCCTGATGATCCTCGGTCTTGTGGCTTTTGCTGCGACCGGCGGGTACTGCCTTTATGACGGACTGAAGATGTACAAAAAACAGGATTTCTATAATCCCAATGCTCCGTATCACGGAGATGATGAGGAAGCGGATCCGGAAGAAAACGATGAGGACGAGGAGTATGAGGAGTATGAGGACGAATCCCTGATCGGTGAGGATTCCACGGAAGAATACGAAGAAGAGGAGAATAATTCTTCCGAAGGAGAGAATCCGTAATTCACTTTTTCGGGCTATTGACATCCTTTTCCGCCGTATTTATAATATTCTATTGTAAATTTATGGGGCGGGTTGTAGCCGTCCCGAAGGAGATATAAAAATGGACGAAAACAAGTTTACCTTTGAAAACGAAGAATACCGCCATACTTACTGGCATTCCTGCTCGCATGTTCTTGCGCAGGCTGTCAAGCGTCTTTACCCCGAGGTAAAGCTCGCAATAGGTCCCGCTATTGAAAACGGATTCTATTATGACATGGATTCTCCCTTCCCGTTTACCCCTGAGATCCTCGAAAAGATCGAAGCGGAGATGCGTAAGGTCTGCAAGGAAAAGCTGAAGATCGAGCGCTTTGAGCTGCCCCGTGAAGAGGCTTTGAAATTCATGGAAGAGCGTGAGGAGCCCTATAAGGTCGAACTGATCAATGACCTTCCCGAGGATGCAACCATCAGCTTCTATAAGCAGGGAGAGTTTACCGACCTCTGCGCCGGTCCGCATCTGGATTCTACTGGCCGAATCAAGGGCAACGGAATAAAGCTTACTGCCTGCAACGCTGCATACTGGCGCGGAGATTCCAGTCGCCAGACCCTTCAGAGAATTTACGGCATCGCTTTCCCCAAAAAGGAAGAGCTGGATGCTTATCTTGAGCGCATTGAGGAAGCAAAGCGCCGTGACCACCGCAAGCTCGGCAGAGAGCTCGGCCTGTTTGCCTTCCGTGATGAGGCTCCCGGCTTCCCGTTCTACCTCCCCAAGGGCATGGTTCTCCGCAATACGCTGATCGACTACTGGCGTGAGGTTCATAAAAAGTGGGAGTATCTCGAGATCATGACCCCGCAGATCATGAAGCGCACGCTCTGGGAGACCTCCGGCCACTGGGATCATTATAAAGAGAATATGTATACCACCGTCATTGACGAGGAAGACTTTGCGATCAAGCCGATGAACTGCCCTGGCAGCATCCTCGTTTATGATCTTGAGCCGCATTCCTATAAAGACCTTCCTCTCCGTTACGGTGAGCTCGGCCTTGTTCATCGTCATGAGCTCTCCGGAGCTCTCCACGGCATGTTCCGTGTCCGCTGCTTTACGCAGGACGATGCACATATCCTCCTTGCCAAGGAGCAGATTACGGACGAAGTTGTCCGCATCGTAAAGCTGTTTGATGAGGTTTATTCCGTATTTGGTCTTCCTTATACCATAGAGCTCTCCACGATGCCTGATGACCATATTGGTACCGTTGAAGACTGGGATATCGCCACCAATGCTCTCGCAGATGCTCTTACCAGCATTGGCAAGACCTATGTGGTCAATCCTGGCGATGGCGCCTTCTATGGCCCGAAGCTTGACTTCCATATTGAAGATTCCCTCGGCAGAACCTGGCAGTGCGGCACGATTCAGCTTGATTACCAGCTCCCCGGACGCTTTAACCTTGAGTATGTCGGTGCGGACGGTGAAAAGCATTGTCCTGTGATGATCCACCGTGTTGTCTTTGGCTCCATCGAGCGCTTTATCGGCGTGATTACCGAGCATTTTGCAGGCGCTTTCCCGGTATGGCTTTCTCCTGTTCAGGCAGTTGTAATGCCGATTACCGATCGCGTTAACGGCTACGCTGAAGAAGTCTGCAAAAAACTCAGCGCTCTCGGCATTAGGACAGAGACGGATCTTAGAAATGAAAAGATCGGCTACAAGATCCGTGAAGCACAGCTTCAGAAGACTCCTTATATGCTTGTTGTAGGAGATAAGGAAGCAGAGGCCGGAACGGTTGCCGTTCGTACCCGCGGCGGTGTTGATCTCGGCGCAATGCCTGTTGACGATTTCGTAGCAAAGATCAAAGAAGAGATCGCATCGAAGGCAAAGTAAAGTACTGTTAATTGAAGGGAGACAGAAATGGCTTATTGCAGAAATTGCGGGGCATATCTTCCTGACGGACAGACGGTTTGCATGGCGTGCGGAGCGGATTCTACTGTATCATATCAGGCGTCAGCGACTCAGTCCGCTTCCCAGGCACAGACTTCTTCTGCACCTTCTTCTGATGATCTCCGCCATCAGCTGGAGGAAAAGCAGAGAAAACAGCAGGAGCAGAGCAAGGAATGGGCAAAGCAGGCCTATGAGGAGTATAAGGCCTCATCTACGCATACTACGTCGTCTTCGACCGGAGGAAAACCGAATTCTGAGGTGAAATCCGGAGAAAAGTCGAAAAAAACGCTCGGAAAGGTTCTTGCGGTTCTGTCCTATGTGAGTGCAGGATGTATTCTGCCGTTCATTATTACGCCGGACGATGAATTTGCAAAGTTCCATGGAAAGCAGGGAGTTCTTCTGCTTGCGCTGTCGATTATTATTGATATTCTCGGCGGTCTGAAGAGTATTGCCTTTATCCTTAGTGTCGGAAGGCTTTATCTGATGTATGTCGGTATAAAGAATGTTCTCTGTAACAGGATGGAAAAACTTCCGTTTATCGGGAAGTATGCGGATAAGTTCTGATTGATTCTGATAATTCTCCTGAAATACTTTTAGAATATCCGGACTGCTCACTAAAAAAAACACTTTGCAGGCAGAGCCCTGTAGAAGAATTTGTGTGACAAAATAGCAGCGGGAAGTTTATACTTCCCGCTGCCTTGAATTTCAGATTATCCCAAAGGTGCCGGAACAATTAATATGACCGATGCGATCAAGCATGGAAACAGACTGATCCTGATGAACCGGGGAAAACCATCATGGATATCCACAGGGAAAAGAAAAGCTTACAAAAAAAGTGACGTTAAAACAGTGAAAAATAGGGAAGCTGAAATTCTAAAAACGAAAAGATGTACTTGAAATGGCAAATATTCAAAGAAAAATCAACAAAATTTCTTGAAAATTATGCGTAAAAAAATAATTGGAAATTTCTGAAAAAAAGTGTTGACAATACGTACTTATGGTAGTATATTTATCAAGCTGTCACGTGAGACAGCTGTGTACCTTGAAAATTGAACAATGTAAGAAAA
>JAUNQI010000043.1 GCA_030536255.1 Eubacteriales bacterium
GGGTAAACGCTCGTGCCCTTTCCTATGACGGTCCCCGGATTAAGGACGCTTCCGCAGCCGATGTCCCCGCGGTCGGCAATAAAGGCCCCTACCTTGCGCAGACCTGTGGCATAATCCATGTTACCGTGGATCACGACATTCGCCCCGTCGGCACGCAGATTGGAACAGATTGATCCGGCCCCCATATGCGCGTAATTGCCAAGAATGGAGTCACCCACATAGTTGTAATGCGGAACCTGAACGTGCTCCAGCAGAATGCAGTTTTTCAACTCGGAGGAATTTCCGATGACACAGTTGTCGCCCGCAATGACATTCCCGCGCAGATAGGCGCCTGGACGAACGACGCACCCGGAGCCTAAAATGGCAGTACCCTCTATTGTCGCTGTGGGGGCAATCTTCACATTCTCTCCTATCAGCACGGTGTCCGAATAGCGGGTATATCCCTCAAGCCCCTGAGCCAGCAGATTTTCCAGGACAACCTTAATCTGCGGCAGGATCTGCCACGGGTACTCAGCCGTGGCAAACAGGTTTTGCAGATAGGGCACGCGGCAGTCGAACAGTTCATCGGTCAGCACCGCTTTGTACAGGTTATTCACAGCAATATCCTCCTTTTTTGATGGCGGAGGAAAGTATCTCAATGTATTTGTCGCAGAGCTCCTCGGTTTCACATTCCGCCATTATGCGGACTACTGGTTCAGTACCGCTGCGTCGCAGCAGAACTCTTCCGTTTTCTCCGATTTCCGCAAGACATTCCGTCAGCTTACTCTGTATGGCGGAGTCTGCAATGACGGCATCCTTGCTTGTGACGCGCACATTTCTCATCTTCTGTGGGAACAGATGTACCGGTGCTGACAGTTCAGACAGTCCCTTCTTCCTGTCGCGCATCTCTTCGGTCAGCATAATCGCGGTGAGAATACCGTCTCCTGTGGTAGCGTATTTCCGCAGGATGATGTGGCCGGATTGCTCGCCGCCGATGCGGTAACCGTTGTTTTCCATACATTCATATACATATCGGTCGCCAACATCGGTCTGCACGTTTACGATTCCCACTTCCTTCAGGGCTTTCTTCAGTCCGCTGTTGGACAGGATGGTGGTAACTGCGGTGTTCTTATCCAGAATTGCCTTGTCTTTCAGACGGTTGGCAAGAATATAGATGATCTTGTCCCCGTCAACGACCTCGCCATTTTCATTAACCGCAATACAGCGGTCCGCGTCACCGTCAAAGGCATAGCCAACATCCAGATGCTTCTCCCGGACCAATGTCTGCAGAGCCTCGATATGGGTAGAGCCGCAGCCGTCATTCACATTTGTGCCGTTTGGCTCGTTCCCGATCATATAGGTTTTCGCCCCAAGCGCATCAAACACGGATTTTGCGATGGACCATGAGGCACCGTTTGCGCAGTCCAGTCCGATGCGCAGATCCTTATACGAATGCGAGGCAACGGAAATCAAATAGCCCATATAACGGTTTCGGCCGGCATAATAGTCCACAATGCATCCTATCTTTTCCCTGTGAGCAAATGGCAGGTCATCCTGAGTAATGCCGATTTTTTTCAGGTCTCCGTCGATATAGGCCTCCACCAGGGATGCGGTGGTGTCATCCAGCTTTTCGCCGTACTGATTGATTATCTTGATGCCATTGTCATAAAACGGGTTGTGCGATGCGGTGATCATCACGCCGCAGTCGAACTCGTCAGTCCTGGTGATGTAGGAGACACTGGGAGTCGTGGTGACGTGCAGCATATACACATCTGAACCGGAGGCGGCAATTCCCGCGGCGATAGCGTATTCCAGCATATAGCTGGAACGCCGTGTATCTTTTCCGATGACGATACGCGGCCTGTAGCCGTGGGTGTGGCAGCCGTAAAGCGGCGACGCGTAATACCATCCTAAAAAGCGTCCGACCTTGTATGCCTGATCAGGGGTCAGGGATTTGTTTGGTTCTCCGCGGAAACCATCGGTTCCGAAATACTTATTTCCTCCGGTTGCGCCTGAGATGTCCTGTCTGGCTTCGCCGTTGCGGTGAATGACGATATCGTCCCGCAGCAGATCATCGAGAGATATGCAGAACATATCGCTGATGGCCAGCAGCTTTTCAATTTGCGGCACAGCCTGATCCATTTCCCATTTTGACACGGACTGCCGGGATACATCAAGATTCTGGGCGAGCTGTTCCTGCGAAACATGAGCAGATGTTCTTAAATGGATAAGCTTTTCACCGATGGTCATAGTCTTTTCTCCTTTTACTGACTTTCGATTGGCGATCATATTATACGGTATCGGAGGGATGAAAACAAGAAAACCGCGGTTGCAATTTCCGCACCCGTAAGTAGCGAAAACAGAATAAATGCAAAAATTGCTCCCTGAAACATAATAATACACGAAAAAAGCCGGGGAAGTCAGCGAGAATTTGCGCAACTGTTTGTTGCGGGAGAATAACAGCTTGTCAGCTATAGAGCAATATGAAAACAAGCTTCCGACCGGGGCATCCTCTCCGGGAGCTTATCCCAGGTGATCGGTCCGACGGTCCCGTCCGCCTCCAGCCCGAAGGCTTTCAGGAAGGAAAGGACTGCCGCTTCCGTCAGCGGGCCGAATTCTCCGTCCGCGTCGAGATCCGCAGTGAATTCCGGTGTTTCCTCCTTCATCATATCCGGGTTATCAGCAGGGGAGAGGTCTGATCTTTCTGCCGCATACTTCCATGCAGGTCTTCCGTATCCGGCAATCGTCGGCTCATTCAGGCGGTATCCGATCTCTGCCCTTGCCAGGTCAAGGACTCTTTCTTTTGCTTCTTCTATCTTCATAACGTCGTTATGGCAGGCTCGTGATCCTATGAATCATTTGCTGTCATTCTCCTCACTCATAATAAAAAGACTGCTGACAACATCAGCAGTCCAAACTCAAGATATATATTGACATTTTTGTAAAAATCGTTATAATAAATAACAGAAAGGCGACCGGTAAACGGTTCAGCCTGAGTGATTTTTTCTAAAGATTAGAGGCCGTCACTTGGCAGAGTGGCGGCTTCTGCATTTAACAGTGATAGTCACCGTGAAAAAGAACACGTGAAATGTCAATGTTATTGGCATACGCATTACCTCCTTTCGGAGATGTGCTTAACCGCCTATCGTTTTGTATCGCCCTTCCGGCTCATTTCTGAGCAGTTATATTATATCACATTTATCATGAAAATCAACGGGAAATGCGCTTTTTCAGACGTTTCCCGTCTTATTTCTTCACCCTCGCCTCAGCTGTTTTTCTTCGTCACCATGAATGGCAACTTGAAAAACAGGAGTCAGCGGGAACTGACACAATGGCTTCATCTTTCCACCCTTAGTTCAACCATTTATCAAGCCGTCATAAATGACGGCTTGATAAACGGGAAGCGGCGGGAAATCTCCCTCGGTGTGGATATATATTTACATTCTATTCTCCCGGAGGAATGGCCGACGGGACTATAATCCAGAACCGGGATATCTCCAATATTTCTTCCACGCGGCGTAATCCGGTACTGGCGGATATTTTTGGCCGTCTCGGTTATATGGAACGTCAGGGCAGCGGCTTCAGAAAGATTACCGAAGCCTATTATGCTGCCCACAATTTCCGTGCCGGGCTGGAGCCGAAGTTCTACTCCGATGCTGTCTCATTCCAGGTTACGTTGTACAACCTGAATTACGGTCAATCAAAACCTGTTGAAGAGGAAAAACAGGCGATTGAAAGCACTGAAACAGTCGATTCCTATGAAAAACAGGCGATTGAGCAGTTGATCGCTGCCCTTGATTATACGCAGATAACCAAAAAACACATGATTGTGCTCCTGAACAGTTTTGGCGGCGAAAGTGTCTTTGGCCGTACAGAAGTTGCAAAGATCCTTCAAATTTCAGTATCGCCTGCCGGTGAACTTATCAGCAAGATGAGGAGCGCCGAACTGATCGAGCCGGTTTCCGGTTATGGAAAAGGGAAATACAGATTTCGTCAGATAAAACAATGAACGGAGGATAAAGCTGTCCTTCCAGCAACCCTTGACTTCTTTATGAATACATAAAAACGAAACAAGCTCGTGAAAACCATAAAGGAATTCACGGGCTTGTCTTTTTACACAATATGCAGTTTTCACTTTACCCTGCCCCGTATTCGGCTCAGTCATGGGTCTCAACGTCATAGTAGTATTTGTCTCCGGTATCTGCCTCAAGGAAGATACTCATGTTCTCCGGCTCTCCCTCATACACGCCGGTAGAGACCTCATGCCAGGCAGGCTTGGTATCTGTGGACAGGCCCATATAGGTCGTAATTCCTCTGGATATTTCAGTTATCATTCCTCGGCTTGAACCCGTGCGGTCGTTTCGGTGCTCGTCGACCGCGCTGTGTCCTTCTCACAGCCAAAGCAGAGCTTTGGGTGCTACAGGATCTTCGCACCTCCACTGCACTGGGCTTCGATCCGATCTTTTTATTTAACTGACATAGTTGGCCATTTTGTAGATCCAGTATTGCTCGGGCGTCCATCCCATTGCGGCAAGCTGATCATTGCTCGGGACGATTCCGGCGTTCATCATGGCCTTCCCGGATTCCACAAGCCGGTCGGACATATCATTCAGGGTGTCCATTGTCGGAGTACCATTCGAGAATGCCCCTGTTACCTTGGCGGCATTGAGCTCTGTGTCGGTCAGATACTTACTGACGCTGAGATCGTATTCGGCCTTCCACTCATCCACCTTCGCATTGAATTCATCGATATCAATGTTCTTATCCTTTGCCCACTTCTGCAGTTCCATCAGCTTGGACGTATACTCCTGCGAGATCTCGAGGATCTTGTCCGCCTTCTCAAATTCACCCTTGGCTTCCAGATCCGCGATCTGACGGCTGGTATCGGTATACAGCTTGATCTGTGCCGCGTTTACCGTCTGCTGATTCGTTGCCGCCGTGTTCTGGATTGATCCATACTGAGACTGTCCGATCCCGCCCATATCTCCGCGTTTGGATGCATACAGCACCTGATTGTCCAGCGCCCTTGCCTCATCCGCGGCGATCTGGTTCCGCTGTGCCTGATACTGTGGAAGAGCATCCTCATAGGCCCTGTTCAGCTCCGTCGTGCCCGTCTGAACGGCGTTGTTGATCTGGTCAACTGCCTGTCTGGTCTGACTATCTGCAAGCTCCTGCAGCTCCTTCTTCAGCTCTGTGATGTCCACCTGCTGTATCTTCTGAACGTCCGACTGAGGAACGTTTGCCTTTGCCTGTGCAACGATCTGCCGGGTCGCCTGTGCCTGTTTGTTCAGGTCGATCAGATTGTTATTAACGGGCGAGCTGTTGGCATAAGCGGTGTATACCTGATTCGCATAGCTCGGGCCAGTATACGCCTGAGAAGACGAAGAACTTCCTGAGCTTTTGGACGAAGATCCGGAGCCGGAAGATTTTGTGGTCGTGGATTTTGAAGAGCTGGAAGAACCGGACGAACTGCCGGAGTTCGAGATAGTCGTTTTCGGCACACTGGTCGTTGCCTTGGTCGTCGAAGTGGATGTAATCCCGGAAACGGCCTGATTGCCTGTTTTACTTGATTTACCCAAAGACCATATTCTCCTTTCCAAATATTTCATTTTTTATTAATTGACCATTGAACGCATTTATGCTATCATAATGTCAAATGAAATCTGGGGTACATTAGCAATGTATAATATTGAATTCTATTCAGATGCAAACGGTGTCTCGGAACTTTGGAACTTCCTTGATGATCTTCAGAAAAGGTCGGTAACAAGCAAGGATGCAAGAATTCAGCATAAGCAGATCGTACAATATATCCAATTGCTCGAAGATCATGGGACACGACTTGGAGAAAACATAACCAAGCACTTGGATGAAAACATTTGGGAACTTCGTCCCGGTGACAACAGAGTCCTTTATTTCTATCATAAGGATGATACTTATGTCCTCCTTCATCAGTTCAGAAAGAAAACGCAGAAAACACCGCCGCGGGAAATAGCTAAGGCAAAAGCAGAACGTGACGACTGGCTTTCAAGAAAGGGGTAAATCAATATGGCCACTTGGACAGATTATAAAAACTATGTAAAAGAGACAAATCCTGAAATAGGAAAAGATATTGAAGAGGCAGAAGCTCTTTCTAAAATTGTTGGGGCTATGATAGAGCAGCGCCATAATCTTGATCTCTCTCAGAGAGACCTCGCTGAGCGCTGCGGCATCCCGCATTCATCCGTTGCAAGAATCGAATCCGGAAAGACATCCCCAAATCTCAGTACACTCCTTAAAATTTTCGATCAGCTTGGTCTTAGTCTTACCGTTCAACCTGTGCTCAACGCTTCTCCTGCCGGAAAATAGAAGCAGTAAACGGTTTGCTCTGCGTGCTTCAATCCGATAAAATAAGCATAAAGAAACAGCGACTATGAAAAAATAGTCACTGTTTATAAGATATTAATTGACATTTTCAGTAAATACTGTATAATAAATAACAGAAAGGCGACCGGTAAACGGTTCAGCCAGTTAACATTTTTCTAAACAAAGAAGCTGTCACTTGGCCGAGTGGCGGCTTCTGCTTTTCACGGTGATCGTTATTGTATACTGAAATACATGAAACGTCAAAGTAATTGGCATTTGCATTACCTCCTTTCGGAGATGTTGCGCGACGGCGCATTTATGCGCCTAGTCCCTTTGGGAAACCGCCTAAGTCGTCAAAACGGCATCGTCATGTCTGGCGAAAACGCAAAGCATTTCCGCAAAAGACATTCCATGCCGTCTTTCCTCTCCCAACAAAGCTCCCGCTTTGTCGGGTCCCCATTTATCGCCTTTCCGGCTCATTTCTGAGCAGTTATATTATATCATATTTATCATGAAAATCAACGGGAAATGCGCTTTTTCAGGCGTTTCCCGTCTTATTTCTTCACCCTCGCCTCAGCTGTTTTTCTTCGTCACCATGAATGGCAACTTGAAAAACAGGAGTCAGCGGGAACTGACACAATGGCTTCATCATGCACTGCATGCGCCATTGTGTCACTCTCCGTTATACCGATTAATGATCGGCTGTGGTTCCAGCCAGATCTCTTCCCGAAGTTTGGCAATCCGCTGCTCATATTCCGTCTTGAATACCTGCGCCCGGTAGGGATCGTCGTACAGCAGCATGCCGTAAGCCACATAATAAACGATACACTCGTGAGTTTCCGGCTCGTTGTCAAGTTCCGTGTCATCGGGTGTGTCGTCTGTTACCGTTTGCGGATACCGCCAGTACTCCAGAAGAAAGTCCGCTGTACTCATTGCGGAGGGAAGATACAGCTTTTTGCCCAGTCCGACCATATACCCTGCAAAGCGGGTCGGATTCCTTGTGTCCAGCCGGAGCAGCCCGCCCAGCATCATCTGCCAGCAGTCATCCGGAAGGGAATAGACCTCCCAGACTCCGGACGGAGAATGCTCCAGCTCATTCAGGCGGACGGTTTTGGGGATACGGCGCTCCGATGTGGCAATATCCATCTGCGCCTCATTGACAAGCCCCGGGATCATTGCCAGATAATCCGCCTGATTGTTGTAGCTCTCAGGGAGCACGGTCCCTGCAAGGCTGTAGTTAAACGCCAGCTGCAGGGCTCTGTTTTTACATTCACCAAATGTCATAACGTCGTTATGACAGGCTCATGTCTGCAGATAACGCAAGCGTCATCTGAAAAGACATTCGCTGTCAACCTCCTCTCTCGATTTGAAACCGCATGGCCGTTCAACGCTCGTCGACTTCTTCGCGTTTCACTATGCTGGGTTTCAAATCGATCAAATAGTAATTGCAGAGAGGCAGCAACAAACTGCCTTTCATGCTTATCAGCCCACATTCATCTTGACCGTGTTGTACCGCAGCGGATACTTGCTGGAGTCGGTCTCTACGATGGCCAGCCACTTATGGGTGGAAGTCGGCGTGATCTCCGTAGACTTTGCCGTGAGTTCAACGGCTCCGTACCAGTCGCCGGAAGCAGAGGTGTCGATCGGCGTGCCGTAAGTAACCGTCGGCAGGCTTGCTCTGGCCTGTCCGGTGATGTAGTACCACTTGTTGGTAGATGCGTCCTTATCCTTGTTCACGATAACGGTAGTTTTACCTGCTGCGCTTGCCGCAGTCATCACGTCAATGAACCCGATAATTCCCTGTCCGCCGTGGAAGTAGATACCCGCCGCTTTTTCGTCCAGCACAAAGCAGTCGAAAAGCGTGCGGCCTTCCACGAGGCTGCCGCTGATTCCGGGAGGGTTATCATGAATCTTGTATTCCTCCAGCTGTTTCGGAGCAATTGCCGCATCCTTATACACGAGCAGGAAGGATGCCCCTGTCGGCAGCTTCGTTGCCGCGCAGGCGACAACTTCCACGCCGCCGCATTTGCCGACTCTGCCGAGGGCCACCATCTTCTGGGAAGAGTCTGCGTACTTCACGAATGCCGGATCCCTCAGGATGAGGCCGTAAAATTTGTACGTGCAGAAGCAGATCACGGATTCGGTCGGTACGTTCCGGTCGCTCATGTGCTCAATGCCCTTGAGCAGCAGTTCATAGGCATTGGAAGACGTCACTGCCGTAGAGTCATAATGCCCGTTGTCCTTGGCGCTCTGCGCCATGACCCCGAAGCAGTAGCGGTCGAAGTTCGGGACGATGACTTCCCGGATCTCTCTTGCCAGAGCGCTGCCCGGATTGCTTACAAATTCGGACTGTACTTCATCACCTTTGTCGATGATGAACGTAAAGCCCTTGTCCTGGCTGACGGTCAGCGTCTGGATGTTCCGGGTCAGATCATCCGGCGTGCCGTAGCGGCTGGAGCCGGAACGGGAGTAGTCGTTCAGGGGTGCGATCGGGATGCTGTAGATCACGACCGTCCTGTCACCCTTGAAGTTATAGTTGCTGTTGGAGAGGACGAGGGCAGCCTGACTCTGTTCCGTCCATCTCTCATCCACCTGTTTTGCATACCTGGTTGCAAGGTTCATTCCACCTGCCATAAAATTACCTCCATAAATAAAGGACAGCCGCTTCGAAAGCGCTGTCCGTAGTTTGTATGTTTGGTTAATCTTGCATTTTTCGCCTTGCATTGGTAATATGAAAGGTGGTCAGGCAAGGCGCTGACCACCTGCATCTTGCATGGGCGGTGTATTCGCGGTACACCGCCTTTTTTATGCTTTTTTTCTTTTCGCTCGCAGACTGTAGCTTACAGCCTGCGGCTTGAAGCTTTTCATCGATAAGAGTTGAATCCTCTCAGAAAATCATCCTCAGGTTCCGCTGCCACGGGTGCGCCTGCGGCGCCTACCACCGGAGCCCGGACCGCCGTTTCGGCATTCTGCCGCAGCTGGGCGATCTCACTTTCCAGCAGGGCGATCCGTTCCGTCTGTTTCTGCAGCATCATGGATTCGTAGACTCTCAAAGGGTGCTGATCGGATCTCATCAGCGCATTGAAAATATCGTCGGGGATATTTGCTCCGACGATCTCCGGATGAGCCGCAGTAAGTTCAGCGAACTCTGCGGCTCTGTCCCTGCCGGGCGGAGCGTTCTCCGTGTTCATTGCATTCGGTTCTGCTGCAGGAACAGTTCCGTCTCCAGCGGTGTTACCAGTTCCGGAAACACCTGCCCCGTTCAGACCTGCCATGTCCGAACCTATTGCCGGAACCGTATTCTGCTTCCCAGTGGGATTTGGTCCTGTCTGAGCAGCTCCGTCAGCAGGAGGCGCTGTGCTGTTATCAGCAGGGGCAGCACCCGGGTCCGTTGAAGCGGTCTGTCCTTCGGTTCCCGGGTTCTGTGCACCGGGATCCTCGGTCTCAGCAGGGACGTTTTCGCTGGTTCCCTCGTCGGAATCGGGCTGTCCTTCTGTACCGCTGCCCTCATCAGCTGGCAGGAACTCCCGGTTCATCTGCTCTTCCAGCGCAGCGGCTCTTTCCGCCTCGCCGATCATTTCCGCCGCTTCCGCAGCGGCCTCGGTACCGTCTGTGACGGTCGCCGGAACCTCTCCGGCGGTTTCCTGTGCCGGATCATTATTTGCTGTGTTTCTTTCCTGATTTTTGGAATCATCCATAAAAAAGGTTTCCTTTCTCTCCTGCTTGACAGGAGTAACGTTTTGATATATTCTGCGTATTAACAGATGTAAGACTTTAAATAGCTAAAATTTGCAAAGGAGAATTAAAATGAAAAAGGTCACAAAAGACAATACTGTAGCCGAAAAATCGAATGATACTCTTCAAGATTCTATTAATGATGAAATACAGTATGTTTCCGGCGGAATAAATAACCGACCGGTACCGATTACTAATGAGACGTGCATGTTCTGCCAATCAAAAGATATTTATGTAGTGTTTTATAAGGGAAATTTTAACAGATATCATTGTAATAATTGTAATCGGGAATGGGATGAATAAAACTGAATGCGTACCTTTATATCGGTAATATAAGACTATAACTGATATGAAAAGGAGAATTGAACAATGAAAACAAAAGAAGAACTCAATGAACTCAAAGAAGAATTTGAGGCTGTTGTAAGCAAACTCGAAGGACTGAGCGAAGAGGAACTCCGTCATGTATGCGGAGGATATTGGATTCCAAGCGTGCCATACTGCACAAAACCGGAAGAGCTCGTTGAGATTGTGAAATCTGCCAGATAGGCACCGGAGGCGTAAACAGGCCCACTCGTGAGGGTAGAACATCCTGTTAATTTGGTATAATTGCGATAGCTGCACCAAAATACGGAAGTAAAGGAGAATTGGAAAATGAAAACGAAAGAAGAACTGACTGCCCTTAAAGAAGAAGTTGAAACCTTGAATAAAAAGCTCTCCGAGCTCACCGATGACGAGCTCACCCTTGTCACCGGCGGATTTGATCCGAAGTGGAGGCCGAACAATGAGAAGTCATTAGGGTGACACCGCGGACACAGGAAACAGTTTTCGTTGTCGCGTTCTATCCGCCCGCACGGGAACCTTTCCCGTCTTTACCTTCCCGCGTAACTCATCAGCGCATTCCTTGCTTTGTTAGGCAACTTGCCATAATGAATACCGCCATTTACCGCCCTGAAAGGAAAACTCATCATGAAAACACCCGAAGAACTGAACACCCTCAAAGAAGAATTTGAAGCCCTGCAGAAGAAGCTGTCCGAACTCACTGCCGAAGAGATTGACCTTGTTACCGGAGGAGATGGGGTCATATTCTTGCCCAAAACCGGTGGTCACGTTCCCGGACAAAAAAAGAGAGGGTAAAGATGAAAACACCCGAAGAACTGAACACCCTTAAAGAGGAAGTTGAATCCCTGCAGAAGAAGCTCTCCGAGCTCACCGATGACGAGCTGACGCAGGTCACGGGCGGAGTTGAGCTTCGTCCGATCCCAGGCTATGATATCGGCGTTGTGAAGGAGTCGAATTTCGTCAATCCGAAACCCTATATCTTCCCAGCGAACCCCGATTACAACCCCGAATAATTCATCAAAGCGTTCCTCGCTTTAACTGGCAGCTTGCCGTAATGAATACCGCCATTTACCGCCCTGAAAGGAAAACTCATCATGAAAACACCCGAAGAACTGAATGCTCTCAAAGAAGAAGTTGCAGATATGAAAAAGAAACTCTCCGAGCTCACCGATGAAGAGCTCTCCCTTGTCACCGGGGGAGAGACGGGATGGATGTTAGGGTCACAGAAACCGTTAGTGATCTCCCCTGACTATCAAGGATTTTAATGATTTCCCCGACCGCTAACCTTTCCTCCTTTACCTTCCCGCGTAGCTCATCAGCGCGTTCCTTGCTTTGCTTGGCAGCTTGCCATAATGAATACCGCCAT
>JAUNQI010000065.1 GCA_030536255.1 Eubacteriales bacterium
TTATCATTGTCTTTATCATATTCATTGTCTTGACCTGATAACAGAGGTGAACAGGAGCGATCAGCCTGTTTCCCCCTGATATCATCCTGAGAACAGCTGTTGTCATCCTGTTTGCCGCTGATATCATCTAATAACAGCCTGTTATCAGAGAGGGCGGAGCTGCGGGCAACGGCAGCCGCATTTACCTTGTTCTGATAACTTTTGAACTGATTATCGATCGCGAAACGGGCAAAAGGCCAGACAATACGCTCTTTTCCCTTCAGCTCCGGTTCGGCCCGCGTATCGGCGTATTTCAGCATTCCCAGAAACAGACGCCCGATCTCAGCGTCATCCAGCTCTGTCAGAGACTGCGAAAAATCCGTGAAGATCTTGAGATATTTCATAAAAACCGTCCATTCTCCCCGTCAGCCGCCGTCACAAACTGAATGCCGCATAACCGTGAAACGCCTATGTGCCATCCGTTTTGTAGAAGACAGGAGAAGCGGGCAATATTTCAAAGACATCGAAGATAGGACAAAAAGAGGAAGAGATCACAGGGTCAATTTCGGTGACGATCCCGACATGAAATCCGTCCGTCGTGTGATACCGGACCCCCTGACCGACGCTGAGATCCAGGTCGGAAAAGCAGATGATCTTATTCGGGAAGAGAGACCGGCTCCGGGGATCCACCATCTGAACAGCAACGAACAACCGCTTCACCCCCTACACCTGATACACCAGAACGGAACGGTCCCGTCCTTTGAAGCGCACCGCCGTCGGAAGGTAGGCGTCCACCGTAAACCCGCGGGAAACAAGCAGCTGAAACCAGCCCATAAAATCGTCATAGGAATGTGTCACAACAACACCGGGAGGAAAGAGATCTGAAAGCTCCGGCATACGCTCACTTCCTATCTGGCTGAGGCCGTCAGGTATTCCTCCGGCACATTCAGCGCCCGGCAGATCTTCCGCCGGGTCTCCGGCGGCCAGTCCCAGGGCGAACGGTGAAACAGATTCGATAAATATTCCGGTGTAAACCCGGTGATCCGGGAGAGAGAATCAAAGGAGATCTTTTTCATCTGCTTACGTTCCAGCATCACGGCCAGCAGCAGATCCACCGGCGGATCCGGGAGTATTTTTACCTTCGGCACAAATCACACCACCTTTCGAAAAGAAACGAAGATCGAGTTTGAGAAGATGACAGATCAGAATAAACTCATCGGCGGGAAGCTTCCGCTGACCGGAAAGCGTTTTGTTCAGGCGATCCTGCGGGATCCCGGTCTGTTCGGAAACATACGTCTGCTTGATGCCGTGCGTGACGAGGTACTGACTGATCTTTTCGGCAGCATTCATAAAAGAACCTCACTTTCTAATATTATTAGACTAACCGCATAATAATCTAATCAAATTAGAAAGTCAATAGGGGAAAGCATAAAAAATCTATTTAAATTAGAAATACTGATTGATTTTGTCTAAAAAATATGCTATAATCGCATAAAAGGGGAGGGGTGAAAATGTTTAAAGAACAGCTGCCGTCGCTTATGAGAGAGTTCCGTAAGAGAGCAAACCTTACTACCTATGAAGTCGGAGAGCTCGTCGGAAAAAGCGGAAAGACCGTCTCCGCGTGGGAATGCGGCCGGGCCCAGCCGGACGCGGATATGCTCCTGAAGCTCTGCAGGATCTATCATGTGAATATCGGGGATTTCTACGGGGAAGAGCCGGAAGCCGAGAGCTTCACGCTGACCGACGAAGAAAAACAGCTCATTATCGATTACCGGAAGTCCTCAGACGAAATGAAGCAGGCAATTAAAGCGCTGCTCGCCATTCACGGGGAAAAAGCCGGGCAGCAGGAAGAATTATTGAGTTCCGCGGGGTGAAGACATGATCTGCCGTTACTGTAAAAGAGAAGTTGAGGACGACAGTATTTTCTGCCGTTTCTGCGGGGAGAAGCTGACCAGAGAAAAGAAAAAGAAGGATGAGATCAAAGTCCCGAAGCCGCGTCAGCTGAAATCCGGAAAATGGAATATCGAGCTGAAAAAAGAAAACGTATCCATTACGGAAGAAACCGAGGAAGAGTGCATCATCAAGGCGAAAGCCGTCCGCAAAGGCTTCATGGAAGCGGAGAAGCAGCCGAAGAAGACCACCCTCGGCGCTCTCATCGACCGGTATATTAAGAATAACGAATATATTCTCAGTCCGTCTACGTATGGCGGTTATAAGTCCATGCGCCGGTGCAGATTCAAGGCTTACATGGACAAGGACGTTTCATCGATTGACTATCAGCAAATGGTTAACGAGGAAAGTCGTGTTGTTGGGCCGAAAACAGTTGAAAACGCCTGGCGTCTCGTTACAGCTGCTTTAAGAGCGGAAAAATATCCTATACCGATTATAAATACTCCCCAGATTCCTAAAACCGACCTTGATTTTCTCGACTATGAACAAATCAAAATATTTCTGGATGCCATTAAAGGCGATTCAGCAGAGTGCGCAGCTCTTCTGGCGCTGCACTCGCTCAGAAGCAGTGAGCTTCATGCTCTTTCAAGAGATAGTGTGAAGAATAACTTTATCCGAGTTCGGGGAGCTGAGGTACGCGGTGAGAACGGCTATGTAAAGAAAGAAACAAACAAAAATGACACGTCCACGAGAGACGTGCCAATCATGATTCCGCGGCTGCTGGAAGTTCTTCCCGAAGAAGGAAAACTTGTAACTGTTGCCCGCAATACAATAAACAGACATATACAGAAAATTTGCGAGGAAAATAATCTTACTGTCTGCACGATCCATGATCTTCGACGTTCCTTTGCTTCGCTTGCGTATCATCTGAGATGGCAGGAAAAGACAACACAGAAGGTCGGCGGCTGGGCGGACAACAAGACCGTTCATGAAGTCTATGAAAAGCTTTCCTCACTCGATGAGAACAATGACGTCCGGAAAATGCGTGTCTATT
>JAUNQI010000066.1:0-2444 GCA_030536255.1 Eubacteriales bacterium
CGCGACTGCCGCGGTTTCCGGGATCTCCGTTTCGGAGGTCTCCGTTATTTCCGTCTCCGGAGCGGGGATCTGTTCCGTGACCTTCGCTTTCCGGTGATGCCGGATCCAGTTCTTTGCCCGTCTGAGCCACTCGGTGATCCGCTTCTTTCTGCGTTTCAGCGCGATGCCGATCTTATCCGTCAGGCTTTCCCGGGCGCGGTAAGCCGGGTAGGACGGTTTAGCCATCTGTTCCTTTTTCTGATGTTTGCCGGCCGGCTGCTGATCCTTCACCTGTATCATCTCCCGTGTTTTTCAGATCGTTCAACTGTATTATATTATACATGATTTACGGCGGATCGCACAAGATTTTCCCGGCGATGCCGCTCCGTTATTTTCCGGATCAAGGAAGGGTTGTTCCATGGCAAAAAAGAGACCGGTCCCGAAACGCATGCGGGTCAACACAGCCAAGCTGGCGGCCAAGGTGGAGGAAGCCATCCCCGAAGTGATCTGCATCCCGAAGGAGGATGAATACCAGATCACCTGCACCCTGCTGACGGGCAGCAAGATCACCTTTGACCTGCTTCCGGCCCACATCCAGAAACAGCTTCCCCGGGGGCTGGTCCTGCGGACCGACTTCTCTGACCTGATCAAGAATGTGAAAGATCTTCTTTAAGCAAAAACGGAACCGTCCGGTTCCGTTTCAGACCGTAGACAAAATGGCTCCAATGCGAACGCATTGGGGTCGTTTTGTTATGCGGTAAAGCAGAATTTCGTAGTTTTCATGCGAGATATCAACATATCATGTAAAGCTAAGAAAAATGCGCAAAAATGACCAGAAATGGAGGGTTTACTCCCCATAATTCTTGCCAGTTTTTTCAGATTCATGCAAGCAAAAGTAAGCGCTGCTTTCATTTTCATGCGCTCGTTACCAATCATATTCGTGTATCGGAATCCGTGGTTTTCTTTGGCAGTACCGAAGATCCGTTCAATTGTTTCCTTACGCTGGTCGTAGAGTTCCTTCATTCCTCTGGTATGTCGTATATCTTCCGCTCGTTCCATGTAGTCTTCCCAAATATGTCGGGTAACCAATTTTACATGGTTTTTGCTTTGAGTACATTGAGAAAGGTATGGGCAGTGTTCACATATGTAGCCGCTGCTTTTGTATTCCCTGTACCCATCGCGATTTGTTGTACTGTATTTCAGAACTTTGTTTGCCGGACAGAGGTAGCAATCGTAGTATTCATCGTAAACATATTCATATTTTCGGAAGAATCCATCCTTGGTCATTGGCCGCTTGTACGGAAATAAAGGATTTACACCATCATCAAGAAGCAATTTGGCTATTGCCGGTGTTTTGTATCCTGCATCAACAATGACTGTTTCCAATTCAGGATTCTTTACTTTGTCATATATTCCTTTGAATGTCCTGCTATCATGGAGATTTCCAGGATTTACCGTAAAACCCAGTATCCATCCGTGCTTGTCACAGGCAGTCTCTATTGAATATGCAAATACTTGTTTGTGTTCTCCTTTGTGAAACCAACCGCTTTCTGGATCGGTCGTGCTTACTTTGATTTCTTTTTCTTCTCCGTGGCCATTCTCATCGGACGGTTCGTCATTGTCGTCATCATCATCGTCAGATGAATCAACCTCTTTTTCTTTCAAAGCTTTTTTCCCATGGGCTATTCTGTCTTCGTTAATCTCTTTTTTCAGCTGTTCTTCATAGAACAAAGCTTCTTCCTGAACTGCTTTGATTTCCAGTTTCTTGTTGTTTGCACAGGCTTTGACGTGTGTCGCGTCAATGAATATCTCACTGGGATCTACCAGTTTGGCGTTAATGCATTCCTGCAAAATCTTGCTGAATATCTGTTCAAACAAATCGGTCCCTTTGAAACGCCTCGTATAGTTCTTTCCAAAGGTTGAAAAGTGCGGTACTTTTTCGTACATGTCCATTCCTAAGAACCAACGATATGCAAGATTTACTTCAATCTCACGGATCGTCTGCCGCATGCTGCGAATCCCGTATAGATACTGAATCAGTACTATCTTGATCAGTATCACAGGGTCCAGGCTTGGACGCCCACGGTCAGGCGAGTATTTTTCTTTTACCAGATCATATATGAATGACCAATCGATTACTCTGTCAATTTTACGCAGCAAATGATTCTGCGGTACCAGTTCATCGATACAGGCATACACAAACTGTTCTCTTTTCTTGGTGGGCTCTTCGTGCAACACTTCGCTCACTTCCTTCACCTTTATTATACCACATTTTGCTCGCTAAGTGTTGATTATATTGACTTTATCGCACTTTTATATGACAAAATCCGAGGCCTTTGCCTCGGACTTTGTCGACAGTCTGAGCATCTCTCGAAAGAGAGATGTTTTTTCATTGGACTGTATACATAAACGGTTGCTCGTATGGCGCAAAAATGATATAGTATATGTAACCGAAAAAACCTATC
>JAUNQI010000066.1:2454-2779 GCA_030536255.1 Eubacteriales bacterium
AATCCGAGGCCTGTGCCTCGGACTTTGTCGACAGTCTGAAACGGAACCGTCCGGTTCCGTTTTTTTGCTTCTGATATTTGCTTTATTCCGTTCAGGTTTCCTGTGCCGTTACCGTCTGTGTTTCCGGTTCGGCGGGGCGGGTCAGGTCCCGGACCCAGATATATTTACGGAAATGGATCATGACCCACGGGATCTTGCCCACTTCATCCAGGCAGGTGCAGGCATAGACCAGCCAGACCGGCCAGTGGAACAGGAAGGTGCCCAGTGCGGCCAGCGGCAAGGCGATGCCCCACATGGTCACGGCCAGGCTGTACATATCGAACAG
>JAUNQI010000044.1 GCA_030536255.1 Eubacteriales bacterium
GCTGATTGTCTGTCAGGAAAAGACGCTTAAAAATGTCCAGGTAGGACGAAACAGTGTCGCTGTCAATGTCTTCGTCATCGATGGCTTTTATATCCCGGATAAGTGTTCTGTTTGTCACGGTTGTACTCTCGTTCCTCGCAAGAGAACGAAGCAGTAGCCGCATTTTTGTTGTGTCACGTTTGATACCGTCAATACGGAAAACATCATCATCAATGACAGCATTTAAGTATTCTATCGGGAGAAGGGATGCTTGCTCTGTAGAGAGCCCAATACTGCCCGGCCATCCACCTCGAATAATCAGATCAATCAGCTTTTTCAGGCTGACTTCGCCGGTCATTGCAGGTTTTAATTCACCATGGCACAGGTCGCTTAAAGACACTTTCCCGGAAGAATCACCGGACTCGTAGAGCGACATGGGACGCATATGAAGACGAGCTATTCTTCCTGCACCACTGTGAAGGATTCCTTTGTGATTCGGTGTAGCAGAGCCAGTCAGAATGAATTGTCCCTTCTGATGTGTCTGGTCAACTTTATAGCGGACAGCATCCCAAAGCGGAGGAACCTCCTGCCATTCATCAATCAAACGAGGCATGTCACCTTCTAGCACTAATTCAGGAGAAAGCTCAGCCAGCTGCCGGTTATGAAAGTTACCGGCGGGATCACCGATATAGATTTCGCTCTTACTATGGAATGCGGAAGTCCAGGTTTTTCCGCACCACTTTGGCCCCTCAATGCATACCGCACCGAATGCAGAAAGGTATTCATCTACTTGTCTGTCGATGATGCGGGGACGATATTCAGATTCTTTCATAGGCTGTTCCTCCTACCAGTTTATATTTAAGTATATTATATGCCGTTCGTCCTTATTTTGCAATACCATTCGGTCATATTTATAAGATCTATTCCGTCTAATTATGAATAATCGTTCTACCGAATTCAAGTCAAACATAGGTGAAGCATAAGCGCCAGAACGGTGCGCAGCTGCAGAAAAATTTTGCGATCAATATGAGGTTTGGGGCATAGCCTCAACAAGCGAAACAGGAGCTTTCCGATCAACGGAAATACTCCTGTTTCGCTTGTGTACACAAAGGCATTGCTTACCAAGTAAGTATGACTCAGTTTTCTTATTGGTGATAGTCAGCACGTAATAGCAGCAAATACGTACTTTCCCAGCTTTCGATGGTAGAAATGGGCCTTTGCCGCCGCATATATATGAGAAAGGCTTTGAAGAAATATGTTCCTCTAAAAAGATGTGGTCTTTACCGATGGCTATATAGTTAACGAACATACTATTAGAAAATGTGAAAGTTTTGACAGACTTATAAAATAATATGATGAAAAAGAATCAACTAATATCTTCTCCTTCTTTTTATTTGTTCTTCCCGCAATAGAATGATATAATCTTTGTAACAAGCAGAAATTTTATTGAAAAGGCTGGAGAAGAGGCTGGAAATGAATAAAAAAGCTTTTCGTGCAGCAGTGCTGTTGCTTATGATGATGACGTTGCTCTGTGGCTGCGGCGGAAAAAAAGACGATGCTAAGACCGCTGAAGCAAAAATTGCCGGGTCTGTTTCAAATGATGCGCTCATTAATACAACGGAGCCTGATTTGCCGGAAGCGGCGGGCGGAACAGCGGAAAAGCTGTCCGAGGAGCAGGCGCTCTCCGCAATCAGGAGTTACTGTTACACCATGAACCCGGATCTGGAGAATATTGTAAAGAACGAAGAATACCCGGTTTACTGGAATATTTCTTCAAGTGATGAAAACGAGATCGTGGTTTTGTTCCGGTCATATACGGGAGCACAGAATCGGTATTATATTGATCGCAATACAGGGGATACCTATGTTACAGAGTTTGTTCCCGGAATAACCGATGAAGAACAATGGTCAGAGGAAAGCTTTAACGTCAGAGATTATATTATTCCTTTATCGTAGAAGCTTTTCGGCTGAGGGAAATCCTAGTTGTCTTCCTTCCTGACAAAGCAGAACGCGCATAGCACGAAAAGCTATGCGCGTTCTTCAACTGCTCATGGAAGCGGGAAAAGGAAAGGTACTTTCAGTGAGTAATGCTAATGCTCTCAATCACGGGCTGAGCATCCCGGGCGACGCTGCCGTTGCTGTCCGTTACAGGAACGCTCGTGCAGATGCTGTCCACAACGTCCATTCCCTCTGTGACGTAGCCGAAGCAGGCATACTGTCCGTCAAGAAACGTGCTATCCTTATGCACGATAAAGAACTGGGAGCTGGCAGAGTTCATGTCATTTGCCCGCGCCATGGAAACGGCGCCCCGGGTGTGAGACTGGTCGTTCTTTACACCGTTTGCGGAAAATTCACCCTTGATCTTTTCTGAGCTGCCGCCGGTGCCGTTGCCGCTGGGGTCTCCGCCCTGCATCATAAAGCCGTCAATGATCCTGTGGAAGGTCAGGCCGTTATAAAAGCCGGACTCGGCCAGCTTAACGAAGTTGGTCACGGTGATCGGAGCCAGGTCGGCATTCATCTCAAAGCGGACGGTTCCGTAATCCCGGATCACGAGCTCAGCATTGTATGTTCCGGTCAGGAGAGAGGGATCCGATTCCTGAGCTGCGGGAGCGGTCTTTTTACTGCCGCAGCCGGTGATCATCAGGGAAAACAGCAGAAGAAAAGCGACAAGGACACAGTATTTTTTCATGATATTATTCTCCGAATCTTATCTGTATTTTGGAATGCTAACATTCAGGGGTAATGTTAGCATTCGTTTTCTGTAAATAGATTAACAGTTGAAATTTCAATAATCCACTTTTGTTTTGGAGGAATAGAAAAACTTAGATGATGTTTTTATCGTTATTCTGGGGAAAGCTTCCGCTGAAACTTTCATTTGAACTTTTTCATCAGTTCTTCATACTGTAGATTGATGGTTGCCGCTGTTTCAGCGTCTCCGTTTCCGGTATCAGGATGAAAAGCCTTGATAAGCTGTCTGTATCGGGAAGTTATCTGTTCTTTGGTATCGCAGTTCTGGAAAAAATTGAATTCTTTTTCGTTCGTTTGGGCAGTGTTTTTCCTCTGCTCGTTCCGGTTTTCTGATCTGTTGTAATTGTTTCCATTTTCGGAAGAATTGCTTCCGGTGTAAGAATATTGATTGCTTTTGCTGCCGGATGAACTGCCAGATCTTTTTCCGGTCTGGCTGCTGGTGAAGTACGAGTAATGGTAAGTATTATTACCACCTCGATAGATGTCATCCACCAGAACAGCGGAAGTATAGGCAATCATATTGCCGCTTTTCAAAATATAACATCCGAAGGAATGACCAGTTAACTGATCTGCTGGTTTTTCTGTTGTATAAGTGCTGTTATGACCGTTTTCAAGTTGTTCCCACTCGGTCTGTCCGGGTTTCAGGATACGCCAGCAGTAAGTCGCTCCGTGGTATGTTCCGTCCAGAGAGAATATGATCCGATGATCGGCAGTAAAGCTGTGCTGGATTTTCAATTCCTTCAGCGCTTTTGCTCCGGGCTTCGTATATACTACTTTAGGTTTGTTTTTTCTTTTCTTCAGGAAAATAAGAAAAGAAACAGCGATGAGTAATGAAACGGCTATAAGTACGATATTTATTTTCAACTGTTCCGGCTTTTGCATATAATTATTGTAGGTATAAATAGCCATAAAGAACGCAAAGAAAAGTGCTGCAAAAGACAGAATTCCCCAAAGGGCGGTTAGAATTTTTCTTAATATTTTACGGAAACTTCTCATAGGAGTACATCCTGTAAACTAATCAAAAAAATAATAGAAAACGGAATGTTTCATCAAAAATAAAGGAGTACTTTTGGCAATATATTTAGCAATTGGAGACAAAATGCTGCTATGAGACAGGTAAATAAGATCGAAATGAAGATTCCTGCGGGGCGCCTTGCTGCGGACAGAAGATAAAAAGCGCCGAGAATAAGGGAGAAAAGCCCCCAAATTATTTGGAAGTTATTTATTACTCCGGTACTTGCTATCCCGAAACAGCTGAAGAACAGCAATAATGTGCAGAGGATCCATGGAAATCTCTTTTTTGTCTTTCGGGCAGCTACTGCAATGATCCCGGTGATAATGTAACAGGTCGCTGCCAGTAAACTTGCACCTTCAATGCCTGAGTTGTTCAATAAAAGATGATTGCTGCCTTGAACATAATAAAACCGGGTTATAATAAAAGCGGCGGATAAAAGAGAGAGAATTCCCAGAATGAGCTTTCCCTGTGACCATTTTGCCCCGGTTGATAAATCCTTACGATATTTTTCCTCTGCCTGCCCTGTCCGGAAACTGTCAGGGGAAAGTATCTTTGATACCTGCTGCATGTCTTCATCGGAGTATATCAGACCATAGTTCCCGATATCGTCTTCAATTTTCTTTTTCAATCCGGAGAGCTTCGTTATACGGACTGCATTTCCGCAATTAACATTCGTCAGATCTGCCTCATCCGGAAAGACAATATACGAGAAAAAATTTGCAAATTTCCATTTCAGAAAAAAGGATTTAATACTATCCAGATTTGTTTCACTTTTTTTCAAAGGGTTTGCAAGTTCAATTCCATCACATTCCCAATAGCTGCTCTTTGGAATTTCCCGGATACTTCCCACAGCATTGACAAGATTGAAAATAAACATTCCATGATTGGTCAGCGCTACATAGTCGATCGTCGTTTTTGAGCCGTCTCGGGTTTCTACTGGAAAGTCTTTGACGAACAGCGGGATACAACTGCAGGACTTGAGTAACTTTTCAAAATCCTTAACAAAAAACGGATTACTTTGTATACCAGTAAAAGAATCTGCTTTGTTTCTTTGAACCTTTGCTCCGCAATTACTGCAGAAATTATCGGTATCTCTTAATGATGACCCGCATTCCTTACAATATCTCACCAGTTATATCCTCCTTAATGCAGCGAAAAGGAAAATACCAACATCCATCGAAAGAATATCATATCAGTATCAGAATGTAAATCACAACTATTTTATTATGAGATCTCGCTTACCAGGACTTCGAAAGTGAGATCTTTGCAGCCTCCGGACAACCGTTCCTTCTTGTCATATTGTATTGCATTCCTTTTCCTTTTATATTAAAATGAACTAAACAACTAAAGTGTCAATAGAAGATTCCTGCCGTATATTTGGAATCGGCCGTGAGAACAGATTCATTAAACAGGAGAAAAACAAAATGGTAGGGAAGTACAAGGTGATCACCCTGTGCGGGAGCACGCGCTTTAAAGATGCCTTTTTGGAGGCACAGAAAAAACTGACCCTGGAAGGGAATATCGTGATCAGCGTCGGTTTGTTCGGCCATTCGGGGGATGCCGAGGTGTGGGAAAACATGCCGGAGGATACTCTGACAAAGACAAAAGAAATGCTGGATGATATGCACAAGCGGAAAATCGATATGGCGGATGAGATATTCGTCATCGATCCGGGCGGCTACATCGGGAGCAGCACACGCTCCGAGATCGACTATGCCGTTTCTACGGGAAAAGCAGTAAAATACTTGGAATCTCCGGCTCCGGCCCAACAATAATTGCAGTTGCAAACATATTCTTTTTGCATTAAAATAATTGATACAGTTGAATTTCTCGGATCCGAAAGAGATCCGGAATATCCTCCCCGAAAGCGTTTATCTCTGCGGAGAGCTTTATTCGGATTCACAGATCTGAAAGTGTAACATTTTCCCCTTTCCTGCGTATTGATCAATGTAAGATCTTTACGTTGATCAAAAAATAAAAGGATTTTAAGGAGATAATAATCATGAAAACAATAGAAGAACTCAATGCACTCAAGGCGGATGTTGAAGAAATGAACAGAAAGCTCAGCGAACTCTCCGATGATGAGCTTTCCCTCGTTACCGGCGGTACCATTGATGATGTCCGCAGGAGACTCGAAGAGTTTATCAACGTCGGAATTACGATCACCCCGGACGAAACGCACGGTCCGATCAGCAGGTAAAAGCTGATATTTTATCTGCTGAGAGCTCTTTAGGGGAGCGGGTTCCTTAACGATGTTGTCGTAGAAAAGCGTTTCTCAAAAAACTTCATGAAAGCGAACAGCCCGGTAGTTTCTGAGATGAAACTACCGGGCTGCTGCATATTTGTATTTGTTGTTTGAATCAAGAAGGTTTTGTGATCTGATCAGGAGGTCGGTGCAGAATATTCAGGCTTCAGGGGCTTTGGCTACTACTCAAAAAGAGAAACCTCTTCCTCAATATTTTACTATAAAAGCTCGTATTCGGAATCATCTATGGGCTCCTCTTCCTCAAAGGGTTCATCCTCCGGAATTGTAGAGGGAGAATCGTCTCCGGAGCTGCCGAGCACAACGGGCTTCTCTTCCGGCGTGCTTGCATGGACCCACTCAACTTCACTTTCACTGAGAAGGCTTACGGCATCACCCTTTACCCATCCGCAGACCCCGAGGGTTTTGCTGTCAGAGAAACATTGAATAAAGAGGGCTCCGTTCTCTCCTCTGGTAACGGTGACCAGCGTATTTTTCCCAAGAAGACCGACCTTCTGACTGAGATCGGAGCTGAGGCATAGTTCGGTCTGCTCGTTGAGACGCGCAAGGCGAATCTTGGATGAACCCTCAAATGATAAGCCGTCCGTCGTCGGGTTTGCATTGGGAGTTGTACCGTTCGGGTTGTAAGTGCTGCCCTGGTTCGTATCCGGTTTGTAGGTGGCCCCCTGGTTTATTAAATCAGAGAGATTCGTTGTTAAGGCAGAAGAGTCCGGTTTCGTTTCGTTCGTATTTGTTCTAATAGCGGGAGAAATACTCTCTTTTGCCAGGGTTGAATCATCTGCGCTGGCCGGGATCGGGGAAAGGTTCTGATTATCCTGATCCGGAGTTCTGCCGGACGTGTCTTCCATATTTCCGTCGCGGTCCATGTCCGACCGGCTGGAATCAGGCAGGCTCGGAGTAGGAATGTTCGGGGTATACTTCTTCTGCGTGGAGGCGTCAGCAAATGCCGCAGTTATCAGGAGGGTCGAAAAAACAGCTATAACAAGAACAATGCGCAGTATTCTCTTTGTTTTCATTGAAACTTCTCCTTTTCATTTTTCTGCAGGAACGGATTTCTGTTTGTAATGCGTATAGAATTTTCCTTTATTACTCTAAAACTATTCCAGAGAGATTTCAACTGTTTTTTACATAATTATTGAAAAATTCATATTTTTCAATTGTAACATAATTCCTGCTTTTATAGAGGTCAACTGTAACATAATTCCGGGTTTGCGGCAAGACTCTTGTAACATAATTCCAAAGGAATGCCCCGACAGTGTACCGGTCAAGAAAAGCAGACACGAAAATCTTGAAATACAGAGTGAAATGTGATTAAATACAATAGATATATTATATGTTTACATTCCAAAAGACTGGATAAGTATTTGTGAAACGCTGGCAAAATTCTGATGCCCCGGTTTCCCGCTGCTCCATCGGATGATTCCGGAGGAAGGAGTTCCTTTCATGAAAAAAATATTCTGCCTGATCACAGCTTTTCTTTTGACCGTATCCTTCGCTGCTGCTCCCTCAGCGGCTGCGGAAGGCACAAAAGATATTAAAGTCGGATATTATTACGTCGAAAACTATATGACCGGCATGGAAGACGGCGAAATGAAGACCGGCCTTGCCTATGATATCCTCTGTGAGCTGGCGATGTTCAATAACTGGCGCTATGAGTATGTGTACGGCAGCTTTGACGAGCTTTATGAACAGCTGCTGGCAGGAGAGCTCGATATCCTTCCCTGCGTCTGCTGGACGGAAAAGCGCGAGGAAGAGGTACTCTTCACGAAAGAAGCGATTTCCGAGGAATCCTATTATATTTTCGCCTATGGCGGCAGAATGGCCGATCTGACGGAAAAGGATCTGGAAGGTCAGAGCGTGGCGGTCGTGGCGGGCACCATTCAGGAAACCATTTTTGAAACCTGGAAAAAGCAGAACGGGATCTCCATGAAGAAGGTCCTTGCCTCGTCCTTTGACGAGGTCTGGCAGCTTCTTCGCGAGGGCCGCTGCGACTATGCCATCAGTCTCGGGAACTCCGTGCCGGACTCCGGTTTCCAGCTTTTATTTAAAGTCGGAGCGGTAGAGCCCTATCTCGCAGTCGCACCCGGGAACACAGCGCTGCAGGAGGAAATTGACAGCGCTTTTGATAAGATGGCGCAGATCAATCCTTTTATGCTGACGCACCTTCGGGAAAAGTACTTATCCGCTGTTCTTTCCTCCCATTCGCTGACGAAAGAGGAACTGGACTGGTTCGAAGGAAGAGACGTGCTGCGTGTTGCCGGCTTCAGCAATGACCAGCCGTATACTTTTACGGACAGCAGCGGTGAACCCACCGGAATTTACCCGGAGATCATCCGGGAGATCATCGATGGGATCGGTCTTGATATTTCCGTTGAGTGGGTATTTTATCCCACAATGGCGGAGCTGGAGGAGAGCCTGCTTTCCGGCGAATCCGACCTCATCTGCCCGGAATACCACAGCTATTCCATTGCGGAGAGCAGCGGGAAAGTCCTGACCAATACCATTGAAGAAGTCAACATGGGCATTCTGTATAAGGAGAATACTCAGCAGAGCAATATCCGGACTGTTGCCACTCCCGCTACCAAGCTGGGCATCTACTATGTTCAGGACAATTATCCCGACTGGGAGATCCTCCCCTGCGATTCCGCGGAGGAATGTGTTCAGGCCGTTGCAGACGGGCGCGCGGATGCGGCTGTAGCCCACACAACGCTTCTCAAAAACTGCGCGCGCAGGTATATTCAGAGCTTCAATGTTGAAACTCTGCTTGCAGGCTGCCCGGTCTGTTTCGGCGCAAAGCCGGAGGACGGTCTGCTGATCCAGGTCATTGACCGCGGCCTCTACCGTATCAGCCGTCAGGATTTTCAGGAAATGCTGATGAAGTACTCCACGCCGGAAAATTATGGCATAAAGGAATTCTTGCTTGACAACAAGCTGTTTACCGCGGCCCTGATCATAACGCTGCTGCTGGCGGCTTTCTTCATCGCGGAGCGCAGCGCGAACACCAAAAATCTCCGGAAGAACCTGAACGAGATCGAAAAGCTTCGGGACGAGCAGGAGGAGAATGAAAAGCTTCTCAAGGTTGCGCTGGAACAGGCGCAGTCCGCAAACCGCGCAAAGACAACGTTCCTCAACAACATGTCCCATGATATCCGCACCCCGATGAACGCCATTATCGGCTATACCGGTCTTGCCTCCAGTCATATCGACAACAGGGAGCAGGTTCAGGATTATCTCGGAAAGATCAGCCAGTCTTCGGAGCATCTGCTTTCTCTCATCAATGATGTGCTTGATATGAGCCGCATCGAATCCGGGAAAGTCAATATAGAAGAGAAAAATGAAGACCTCTCGGAGATCCTGCATACGCTGCGTAATATTGTTCAGGCGGACATCAGCAGCAAGCAGATGGATTTCTTCATGGACTCGGATGTGAATGACCAGTTCGTGGTCTGCGACAAGTTACGTCTGAATCAGGTCCTGCTGAACATCCTTTCGAACTCTATCAAATACACGCAGCCGGGCGGCATAATCTCCGTGCGGCTGAAGGAGACCGGCCGCACGGAATCCGGTTACGGGAAATATGAGTTCCGAATTAAAGATAACGGCATGGGGATGAGCGAAGAATACCTCAAGACCATTTTTGACCCGTTTACCAGGGCAAAATCCTCTACGGTATCCGGAATTCAGGGTACCGGTCTCGGTATGGCGATCACGAAGAATATCGTGGACATGATGGGCGGAACGATTGAAATTCAGAGCAAGGAAGGCGAAGGTACAGAAACGATTCTGAGTTTTGAATTCAGGCTTGCGGAAAACAAAACAGAGCCTGTCAGGATCGCTGTACTGGAGGGCATGAAGAGCCTCGTTGTGGATGATGATATCAGCGCGTGCCAGATTGTGGCAAAGATGCTTCGTGACGTCGGTATGCGGAGCGAATGGTGCACCTCCGGCAAGGAAGCCGTCGTGCGTACGGAGGAAGCCATCAGTATCGGAGATCTTTTCAAGGTCTATATCATCGACTGGCTTATGCCGGATATGAACGGCATCGAAACGGCACGCCGGATCCGTCAGGTCGTGGGAGATAAAGCACCGATAATAGTTCTCACGGCGTATGACTGGTCGGACATTGAAGAGGAAGCAAAGCAGGCAGGCGTTACGGCCTTCGTTTCCAAACCGCTGTTCCCGTCGGATCTTCAAAAAGTGCTGAACAAATGCTGCGGCACAGCGGAAGACGGAGCAGAATCGGAAAAGAAAGAATTTGACTTCACCGGGAAAAAGATCCTTCTCGTTGAAGATAATGAAATGAACCGGGAGATCGCAACAGAGATCCTCGAAGAGGAAGGCTTCATCGTTGATACGGCGGAGGACGGAACCGTTGCCGTGAAAAAGATGCGGTCTGCAAAGCCCGGTCAGTACGATCTGATCCTGATGGATGTCCAGATGCCGGTGATGAACGGCTATGAAGCAACAAAAGCGATCCGTGCGCTGCCGGATCCGGAAATCGCGAATATCACCATCCTTGCCATGACGGCGAATGCCTTTGAAGAGGATCGGCAGGAAGCAATGACGGCCGGTATGAACGAACATCTCGCAAAGCCGATTGAGATCGATAAGCTGAAAGCCATGCTGGCAAAGTTTCTCGTCTGAAATCCATCTGAAGACAGAGCGGAAAGCTTTTTTATTGCATTTACCCCCTTTCAAGAGTATTATATAAATTGTATTACTTTACGAATTTAGGACGATAAATTATGCAAGATTATTTATATTCCGTGATCGGCCTGATCGCAATAGCGGTGCACCTCATCATCGATCTGAGGGTGATGATAGGAAGCGAAGAAAGCAGCATGCAGAAAGCGGCAAAAAAGTACCGGTATCTGCTGATCGCTATTTTTGCCTATTATATCACTGATGCTCTGTGGGGCTTTTTCGCCGGTTTGAACTGGATCCCGGTCCTGTTTTTGGATACCACGGTCTACTATGTCGCCATGTCTTCGGCAATCGTCTGCTTTTACAAATACATCGTGGAATATCTGGAACTGAAGGG
>JAUNQI010000067.1 GCA_030536255.1 Eubacteriales bacterium
TAAGTAAAGTAGACCTTTAAGGCGGAATTACTTGCATTTACTTTGACAATTAACTAGGAATTTACTTTCATCAAAAAATCTGTTGCAATTCCTTTGGAAATGCGTATTATTAAGTGTAGAGAGAAAATTTTTTTATCATATTTTAAAAAGGAGAAAAACCAATGGAAAAGATCACGAAAGAAGAACTGCTCGAACAGCTGAAGCTGAATGCCCTCAGCGATGAAGACCTGTCAAATGTCTCCGGAGGAGGATATGAGGTTGAGATGATTAATAAAAAATGTTACAAAAATTGTCTTGATAGCGAGTTAACAAGTGAACAGTGCATGGCAAAGTGCTATAAATGATTCTCATCAGCAACGGCAGCCTCAAATAACTCAATACATTCTGTTCCTCAGCTCCTCCCGGAGCTGAGGACTTTTTTATTTGTACGGTTCAATCCATTCCCCGTGCCACTCATACTGTTCGTCCTCTTCACTTTCCATCGGCACAGATCCCGGCCAATTCAGCAGATAGCTGAGTGCCTGGGAGGACGCGTCCACCATATCGTCGTGGGCAGCGTTCGGAAACGTACTCCATTGTTCCAGATAATCCGTTACCCAAGGTGCCTCGAATTCCGCCGGCACATACACATGCCCGGATTCTATTGCCGCCGATACCGCATTCACCCTTGCCACCTTCCCGCCCTTCGGGGGGATTGGGATGACAAAGAGCTCTTTCTGCAGAACGGAGATGATCGCCGCTCCGTTGGCAGCTTCCTCAATGAGCACGAGCCTTGCCTCCGGGTACAGCCCGCTTACCATTCGAATCGCATCCAGCGTCTCCGGGAAATTCAGATGCCGGTTCATGCAGTACCGCAGGAAATAATCATTTCCGGTCTTTCCCCACACCTGAATGGAAACATAGTCCGAGTTTTCCTCGCCCTTGAATGCGGCATCCACGGAAATGATCTGACAGCCATAGTGCTCCGGCTCCGGGACGGGCGCCCCTGCTCCGGCCGGGCGGCAGCGTCTTTCAGCATCTTCACGAAGATAATACTTCCACCACTCCCGCTTGACGAGATTTCCATCCGGGACCTTCGGCGCACAGAGGTACATAGCCGTCCATGCTCTTTGCCCGCCGAGCGGATCGTGAATGTAGCTTTCCCGAAATTCAGACAGCCAGTCCGCATCCTTGCCCAGCTCCGGGCAAAGCGGTTCACCCTTCTGACGACCTAACGGATCCTTCTCTCCGGCTTCCACCGGAAGCTTGATGTGCCGGACGTTCTTCTCCGTCCGGATCACTTCTCTGTCGAAGACGTCCTCGCGCCACGGGGTCATGATAATGATGATTTTCGCCCCGGCTGAAAGCCTGGATTTGATGGACGCCTGCCACTCATCCCACAGCCGCTGACGATAGGTAGGGGAGTCCGCCTCCAGCTGATTCTTGACCGGATCATCAATGATAACCAGATTTGCCGGGTTGCCGGTAATGCCAGACATGATCCCGCGGGCAATAAATCTGCCCTTTCCGTTGGAAAGCTCAAACTCCGCTGCACGGTCGATCGAACCGATCTCCATGCCGAACAGCTTCTTTCCGACGGCTCGGATCTTCATTTTGTTTTTCTTGCAGAACCGTTCCGCAAAGTCGGAATCATAGGAAGCCAGAATGATGTTCTTATCCGGATACTTTCCCAGATACCAGGAGGGGAGAGATTCCGAGATCGTCATGCTTTTCCCGTGCTGCGGCGGACAGTTCACGACTAAAATGTCATACGCATGCCCTGTATCCTCCTGGATAAACCGCTGAACCTCATCGGCAATAAAAGAGCTCATGCGTGTCCTCTTCCAGACCTCCCCATGAGCGTAAGCTAAATATTCCCTGTACAGCCGCCTCGCCAGCTCCCGCCGTGCCAGTTCCCGACGTGCAAGTTCGGCCATTGCAGCATTTTTTTGAATAGACATTGTTTAACCCTTTCCGGTTGATGAATAAAGTCTGTTGCATTTCCGCGGGAAATGCGTATTATTAAATGTAAATAGAAAATTTTTCATCATGGTATAAAACAAGGAGAATAAAAATGGATAGAAACGAAAGCTTTGATTTCAGCAAACTGAGCCATGAAGAGCTCGCTGCGATCAGCGGCGGTGGAAATGCTCCGCAGCTTGTCAGGCATACGGTGCAGCAGGGAGAAACCCTTGATAGAATAGCGGAAATGTATCATTCTACAGTTGTGGTGATCCTTATCTTAAATAAGCTTTCCGATGCCTCGGCCATCTACCCCGGAATGAACCTGTGGGTGCCGATCATTTGGTGAAACGCGAATTAAATATTTGTCAACAGAGACGATTTTACACTTTTATTAAATTATTAAAAAGGAGAAAAACCAATGGAAAAGATCACAAAAGAAGAACTGCTCGAACAGCTGAAGCTGAATGGCGTGAACAATGAAGATCTGTCAAAGATCGCCGGCGGTGAGGAACCGGTAAATGATCCCTGCATGGATAATGGATGTATGGAAATGTGCTTAAAAAAGCAATCTTGGAACGAATGTCTCAAAACATGCAGCAAATTTTAATATTGTGAATACCTGTCCCCAAATTCTCTCACCTCAGCCTTGACTGCTTATTGAAGAAGATCTCCGCACTTACCAGCGCCAGATCCTCGTCCATGTTGGCGTTCCTCAACTGCATAGAGAAGTGAAGTACCCGCCTGCACATCGGCCTTCGCCGAAACACGG
>JAUNQI010000019.1:0-3976 GCA_030536255.1 Eubacteriales bacterium
CTGCAGTAGACCTTTTCCATCGTTACGCTGTTTTCGGATGCCCAGTCGTCGAAGTACTTTTCTTCAAAGGCGTTTTGCACGGTGACGAGCCGTTTGCCGTTCAGAGAGGAGAGTTCAAAACCGTCCTCCGGAACATTGTCGTTTAATGTGGAAATATAATAGTGCTCCTCATTCAGAGACAGGCTGTGGAATAAAAACTTCTCCTTCCGTTCCTCCGTGTCGATAACATTCGGGAGAATGTCGATCTCTCCCTGATCCAGCAGGGCCAGAAGCTCGCCAAAGCTGCCGTGGACATATTCAATATCCCAGTGACTGTACGCGGAGATCTCACATAACAGCTCATACGTGAAGCCGGACTGCGCGGAACCGCCTGAACCGCCCTCCATGAAATTTTCCATGGTATACCAGCCCACACGAACGGCCTTTTCCGGAGAATCTGAGCCGGCAAGCGCGGCAATAGGCAGACTGCTGAAAATGATCAGCGCTGCGATAAGGATCATCAGTTTTCTGTTCTTCTGGAAAGTTTTCATAAAGATTCCTTTTTCGCCTTCAAAGGCTGTCGTCCGGTTTGCTCTCCTGTTTCTGCCCGGTCTGCTTTTATCCTGCGTTTTACCCTGTGATGTCCGCTTTTCTGCCGGGTATTTTACTCTAATTTTATTATAACATATTATAAAAATAAAACAACGGAAACTCTCGTGATATCTCCTGTCACAGCCGAAAATTGGTATGAAAATACCGGTTTTTGGTTTTTCGTAGAATTCTGTATGTTTGGCGATTTTATACTTTCTCCTATGAGTTTTTGACTTAAATTGACAAAATGTAGAAGTCTGCAGAAATGGGGAGTTAATATGATAAAAAGAAATGTGAAGAAGGACCGGCGGTGATCCAGCATGGAAAACCGACCGGCCCTTATTTTAGTTATGACTGCTCTTTCAATCCTCTGCGCAGACTTCTTTGATAATTTCAACGGCTTCCATCAGCACGTCTTCCGGAATGTTCAGCGCGGGCAGCAGCCTTACCTTGTCTTTCGCCGTAAGGCAGAGAACGCCTTTTTCATTGCAGCGCTTTACCACGTCACCGGCGGGCTTTGCGGTCTTCAGACCGATCATCAGCCCGAGCCCGCAAACGCTCTCAATTCCTTTGGCACCGGTGAAGGCATTGCGCGCTTTTTCCGCTTTGGCCTGAACATCGGCAAGGAACGCATCGTCCAGCCGCTCCATAATGCTGAGAGCGCCGGCGCAGCAGACCGGATTTCCGCCGAAGGTGGAACCGTGATCGCCGAAGCCGAGAACACTCTGCACTTTTTCTCCCATCAGGCAGGCGCCGAGCGGCAGACCGCCGCCCAGACCCTTTGCCGTAGAGACAAGGTCGGGCTGCACGTCATAATGCATATAGGAATAGAGCTTTCCGGTGCGGCCGTTTCCGGTCTGCACCTCGTCTATGATGAGCAGAATATCGTTCTCTTTACAGAGCTTTGCCGCTCCCTCGAGATATTCCCTGCTCAGCGTGACAACGCCGCCCTCACCCTGGACACACTCCAGCATCAGGGCAGCGGTCTTGTTCGCTTTGATCGTTTCTTCCAGCTCGGCGAGATCTTCCGCGTGAACGTGAACGAAACCGGGAGTCAGCGGCTGAAACAGCTCATGGTAATGATCCTGCCCGGTAGCAGCGAGCGTTGTCAGCGTGCGGCCGTGGAAGCTGTTCCAAAGGGTGATGATCGTGGAATATTCCGCACCCTTCTTTTCCGCCGCCCACTTGCGCGCGACCTTAATCGAGCACTCGTTGGCCTCCGCACCGGAGTTGCCGAAAAAGACCTTTTTCATGCCGGTGCGTTCGCACAGCAGCTTTGCCAGAAGCGCGCAGGGCTCCGTATAGTAGAGGTTCGACATATGCTGAACCTTCCCGAGCTGCGCGGTAACCGCATTGCACCAACCCTCATCCGCAATACCGAAGCTGGTTACGCCGATGCCGGAACCCATGTCAATGTACCGTTTTCCGGTGTCATCATAAACCTCCGAGCCCTTGCCGGAAACGATCTCTACCGGAAAGCGGGCATAGGTATTGGAAACGTAATTTTTGTCAATGCTCTGAAGCTCGCTCATAATTCTTTACTCCTCCTCAAAGACCATCGTGCCGGCGCCCTCGTCCGTCAGCGTTTCCATCAGGATCGAGTGCGGCACGCAGCCGTTCATAATAACAACACTTTTGACGCCCATGCGGATGGCGTCAATGCAGCAGTTCACCTTCGGAATCATGCCGCCGGAAATGACGCCCTCGTCATAGAGCTTCTTCGCCTCGCTGACGGAAAGCTCCGCAATCAGCGACGAGGGATCGTGGATATCCCGCAGAATACCGGCGATATCCGTCATCATGAAAAGACGCTCCGCATTCAGAGCCCCCGCAATATAGGCGGCGGCGGTATCGCCGTTGATGTTATAGATATTTCCTTCCTTGTCGCAGCCGACGGTGGAGATCACCGGGATATAACCCTTTTCCAGCAGATCGAGCACCGGCTGAATATTGACCTTCGTGATCTCGCCGACATAGCCGAGGCGCTCATCCTTCATCTTCGCTTCGATGAGCTGTCCGTCCATTCCGGAAATGCCCATGGCATTTCCTCCCTGCATCTCAAGGAGGTTGACCAGCGTCTTGTTCACCTTGCCGGCCAGCACCATCTGCGCGATATCGACCGTCTCCTTATCCGTGACGCGCAGACCGTCCACGAAGGTGGCTTTCTTGCCGAGCTTTTCCATCATCTCGCTGATCTCCGGCCCGCCTCCGTGCACCAGCACGACCTTGACGCCGATGAGCCACAGCAGAACGATGTCCTCCATCACCTGCATTTTCAGCTCCGGATCGATCATGGCATTGCCGCCGTACTTGATCACGATGATCTGGCCGTTGTATCCCCGGATATACGGAAGCGCCTGAACCAGCACTTCCGCGCGCTGCATATTGGATAAATTGTTTTCGGTCATGTCCTGTAATCTCCGTTGATCTTTACATAGTCGTATGTCATATCACAGCCCCAGCAGGTGCACGCTCCGGTGCCCTCGCCCATGGTGATATTGATCTCCACATCGTGCTCCGTAAGGATGGCCTTGGCCAGCGTCTCGTCAAATGCGAGCCCGCGGCCCTTTTCGCAAACCGCGATATCCCCGGCGGCAGAGGCAAAATGGATGTCCACCTTGTCCGGGTCGAACGTCTCGCCGCTGTAACCCATGGCGCAGAGGACTCTGCCCCAGTTCGCGTCCGCACCGAAGATGGCGCACTTCGTCAGGTTGGAGCCGATTACGGACTTGGAGATGATCTCCGCGCTTTCCACGCTTACCGCTCCGGTCACCGTGCAGGTAATGAGGTGCTTTGCTCCTTCACCGTCGGAGGCAATCTTCATGGCAAGCTCCGTGCACAGCGCCTTCAGCGCTTCCAGGAAAGCTTCATAATCCGGACCGGCGGAAACGATCTCTTCGTTGCCTGCAAGGCCGTTCGCCAGAACGATGCAGCTGTCGTTGGTGGAGGTGTCGCCGTCTACGCTGATGCGGTTGAAGCTGACCTTTGCCGTTTCCAGCAAAGCCGCCTTGATCATTTCGGGGGAGATGGCGCAGTCCGTCGTGAGGAAGCAGAGCATCGTGCCCATGTTCGGGTGGATCATGCCGCTGCCCTTGGCAATGCCGCCCATGCGGACGGTCTTACCGCCGACGGTGGTCTCAACGGCGACCTCTTTCTTAACGGTATCCGTTGTCATGATCGCGTTTGCCGCTGCGTCGCTTGCGGCAGGGGAGGCTTCCAGCATGGCGGAGAGAGAGGGGATCCCGCCCTCGATCACGCCGATATTGATCGTCTGCCCGATCACACCGGTGGAGGAAACGAGCACGTCGTCCGCATCGCAGCCGATCGCCGCTGCGGCTGCCACGCACATTTTTTCCGCATACTCTTCACCCAGCGGGGCGCAGGCGTTGGCGTTTCCGCTGTTGGC
>JAUNQI010000019.1:4076-29687 GCA_030536255.1 Eubacteriales bacterium
CCTCCCGTCAAAGCTCAAGTCCCAGCGTTTCGTCGAGACCGAGCAGAATATTCATGTTCTGGATGGCGGCGCCGGAGGCTCCCTTGCCCAGATTGTCAAAGCGGGAAACAAGCAGAATGCGCTCGTCATTGCCGCTTACCGTGATCTGCATGTCATCGCGCCCGGAGAAAGCGGCAGCGGAGTAAAAACCGCCTTCATCCGCGGAATCTTCAAAATGTACTACCGGGCCGTGATAATAGGACCGGTACGCCTCGCGGAGCTCATCAAGTGAAGCCGTAAGATCTTTTCTGAACACGGAGACCGTGACCTCCATACCGCTGTAAAAGGCGGCCACCACCGGACAAAACACCGGAGCGGTATCCAGCCCGGAAATGATCTGCATTTCCCGGAGATGCTTGTGCTGCTGGGTGAGCCCGTACTGCCGGGGCGCGTCCAGCAGGGGAGAGCGGTCCGGCGCCTCATACTGCGCGATCATGCCTTTCCCGCCGCCGGAATAACCCGTGAGGGAGAAACAGCTCAGCGCGGCTTCCTTTTTCAGCAGGCCCAGCTCGACCAGCGGCGCCACCAGCGAAATAAAGCCGCTGGCATGGCAGCCGGGGTTGGCGATCCGTTTGGACGAACAGACGGCTTCACGCTTTCCCGTCAGCTCGGGGAAGCCGTAGGTCCAGCCATCGGCAGTGCGATGGGCGGTTGAGGTATCAATGATGACGGCGCTGCTGTCCCCGGCGAGCGCAGCGGCTTCAACGGCTGCCGCATCCGGCAGACAGAGAAACGCCACGTCAGCCTCGTGCAGGGCATCCCTCCGTGCGTTCTCATCCTTTCGCAGGGACTCCGGCAGCTGGATCAGCTCCAGATCCGCGCGGCCGTTCAGACGCTCACGGATCCGCAGACCGGTGGTTCCGGAGCTTCCGTCTATAAAAATCTTTTTCATGGTTTCATCTTCTCTTTTCTGTCTGACCGGCAGAACTGCCGATCCTGAAGTATAGAACATATCATACGCTTCCGCTTCTTTTCTGTCAATTGCTAAAGTGCATAAAAATTCATTATATATTCTGCATAATGCGTAAAAATTGTATATATATTCGCACAATTTAAAATAACATGAATAAGTCATCCGATATTTCCGATGTATTCTTGTAAAATGAAGAAAACTGTTTTTACTTTCCGGGCAATCATGCAATGATCCTGAAGTTACTGCAGCTCCGAACAGAATTCATTTTTAATGGATCTGATACGAATACCTGATAGAAATCGGACAGTGCTTCCGGATATAACAAACCGGCAGGTTTTCCATACTGGAACACCTGCCGGCCGTTAATTATTTAGTTATAAATTACCTTTGCCTTCGCGTTATCTCTGCACTCTGCCGGAACCGTTTCCTGCAGCCAGAGCTTCTACCTCGGCAACGGAGACGAGGTTGAAGTCCTCCTCAATGCTGTGCTTCAGGCAGGAGGCAGCGGTGGCAAATTCGATTGCCTTCTGCGGCTCATACGCATTTACGAGAGCGTAGATCAGGCCGGCGGTGAAGGAATCGCCGCCGCCGACGCGGTTGACGATATGGACCATATACTCTCTGGAGAAGAAGGCTTCCTTTCCGTCATAGAGCATGGCGCTCCAGGCGTTGTCTGAAGCGGAAAGACTGCGGCGCAGGGTAATTCCGACCTTCTGCACGCCAAACTTTTCGCAGATCTGGCGGGCAACATCCACGTATCCCTCGCGGTTCAGCTTGCCGGTTTCCACGTCCGTGTCCGCGGAGCGGATGCCGAGGACCTTGTCAGCGTCTTCTTCGTTGGCAATCAAGATATCCACGTAGGAAACAAGCTCCTCCATCACGGACCTGGCCTTCTGCTCGCTCCAGAGGTTCTTGCGGTAGTTCAGGTCGCAGGAGATCGTGATCCCTTTCTCCTTGGCCTTTTTGCATGCCGCAAGGCAGCAGGCAGCGGTGCTGTCGCTGAGAGCGGCTGTGATCCCGGTGAAGTGGAACCAGCCGGCATCCGCAAAGATCTCGTCCCAGTCAAAGTCAGAGGGCTGTGCGGTGGCGATTGAGGTGTACTTTCTGTCATAAACGACCTTGGACGCACGCTGAGAAGCACCGCGCTCCGTGTAGATCACGCCGATGCGCTCTCCGCCGTAGACGATCTTATCCACGCCCATGCCGACCTTGCGCATGTTGGCAGCGGCAGCCGCGGCGATGGGGTTGTCCGGAAGACGGGTAACAAATTCGGTATCCAGCCCGAAGAGGCTGAGAGAAGCGAGCACGTTTGCTTCCGCACCGGTATAGTTCACGCGGAAGGCATCCGTCTGCAGGAAGCGGCGGTATCCTTCCGGATTCAGGGAGACGAGAAGATCTCCGAAGCCGACGATCTTGCTTCCGTCGGCCTTTTTCCCGGCATACTGCGCTCTGTCGCAGAGGGGAGCGGCTTTTCCTCTCGCCTGATCGGCGATACGGACGGCTCTTCTGCATTCGTCCGTGATCTTGTCCCAGTCACCGGCCTTGATCACGTCGCTTTTGGCCATATAGCTTCCGCCGCAGGCCGCAACGCATTTCAGCTTCAGGTATTTGTCAATGTTTTCAAATCCGACGCCGCCGGTGGGAACCCAGCGGATCCCGGGATACGGGCCGTTCAGGAGCTTCAGCGCTGCTGCTCCGCCGTTTGCCTCCGCCGGGAAAAACTTCAGAACGGTAAGCCCGAGAGCGGATGCCTCCTCGATTTCCGTGGGAGACGTGGTTCCCGGAACACAGGGCATGCCCTTTTCAATGCAGTAGCCGACAACTTCCTTGCTGAAGCCGGGCATGACGCAGTAGTCGGCCCCGGCTGCAATAGCCTGATCCACAAGCTCCGTGCTGCGGATGGTGCCGGCGCCTACCGCCATATCCGGGAAAGCGGTCTTGATCGTCCGGATGGCGTCAAACGCGATGGCATTGCGGGCTGTGACCTCAATGGCGTTGATGCCGCCTTTTCTCAGGGCTTCGGCAAGAGGAACTGCCTTGTCGAGCTCTTCTATTTTGATAACGGGAAGGATCCCGCATTCTGCGATTCTATCCAATACTTCTGCCATGGTACTGACCTCCGTTTTCAATAATTATCTGTCAGTTGGATTCCTGTCCGGCGCTGGCTGCTTTTTTCTTCTTGATGGCATTCACAACAACAGGAGCGACGAAGGAAGCAACAACGAGGATCAGAATGACGCAGGAGATCGGACGGGAAAGGAAGACGCTCCAGTCACCCTGCTTGGAGCTGAGGATACGGCGCATGTTTTTCTCCATCGTGGGTCCGAGGAGAAGTCCGAGCACCAGAGGTCCCGTCGGGAAGCCGTAGACCTTGAAGAAGAAGCCCAGAACGCCCATGACCAGCATGATGATAACATCGGAGAAACGGTTGTTGATGCAGAAGGAACCGATGATGCAGAGCATGGAGACTGCGGCCCAGACCGTGGGCTGCGCAATGTTCAGTACCTTCGCGGTAACCTTGGAGGTAAGAAGACCAATGATCAGGAAGGCGATATTCGCCATGACCATGAGGATCATGATCTCGCAGGTAAAGGTGGCGTTTTCTGCCTTGAACATGGAGGCGCCGGGCTGCAGGCCGTACATGGTGAGGCTGCCCAGCAGGATCGCGGTAACGGAGTCACCGGGAAGGCCGAGCGTAAGCATCGTGCACATGGCACCGCCGATAACGCCGTTGTTTGCCGCGGAGGATACCGCAAGACCTTCAACAGAGCCCTTGCCGTATTTGTCGCCCTCCTTGGAGAGCTTTTTGGAATTGCCCCAGCAGATGATCGCGGAGATATCTCCGCCGGCTGCCGGAATGGCTCCGACGATTGTGGCAACGAGAGAAACGATCAGGCAGCGGGGACTCAGCTTGCAGAATTCCTTGAAGTCCGGGAGCATTTTGCCGATGGCAAGATTTTCCTTGCGCTGCTCGTGTTCGGCGGCTTCCTGTTCGCGGTTGTGCGTGTAGATCTGATAAAAGACCTCCGCGGTACCGAACAGACCGATCATAACGGGGATAAAATCAATACCTGCAGCGAGATTCAGAACGCCGAAGGTAAATCTCAGGTTGGAGGTTGCCTCGTCCGTACCGACGGTGGAGAGAAGAAGACCCAGAGCACCGAGAAGGAGACCCTTGAGAATGTCTCCGCCGGAAACAGCGATCATCATGGAAAGACCGAAGAGGGCGACCATCACGTACTCCGCGGAGCCGAACTGCTTGGTGAAGTTGGCGATCGGCTTTGCGAAGAGAATGAGCATCAGGATGGAGACCATGCCGCCCATGAAGGAGAAGATCGTATTGATGCCGAGGGCCAGACCGCCCTTGCCCTGCTTGTACAGCGGATAGCCGTCAAAGGCCTGGGTGATCGAGGCGGGTGTGCCGGGCGTGTTGATCAGGATGGCTGTAATACCGCCGGCAAAGATCGCGGCGTTCCAGAGTCCCATCATCATGGCAAAGCCGTAGGTCTTATCCAGCCAGAAAGTGATCGGGGTAATCAGGGCAATGCCCATCGTAGCGGAAAGACCGGGCAGAGCACCGATCACGACGCCGATAATAACGCCGATGAACAGGTACATCATGACCCGCACATCCATCAGAAGAGAAAACGCTTCCGACCAGTTTAATGCACTCATACTGCGTTCTCCTTTCCTCAGTAAACACGGAAGGTGACAGAGAAGCCTACCATGAACATGAAGTAGATCAGGGCTGTCATCACAATCGTGAATATTATCGTAAACAGAACACTGCGCTTAAAGACAATGCACAGGTAGGCCGCGTAAATGGCGACCCAGAGAATAAAGAGCTTGGAGAAGAATTTCCAGAGGAGAAGGAAGCCGACAAGGCCTCCGAACACTTTTAACAGTGTTTTCAGATTTTCCCTGATCTCAGGGGTCATTTTAAAGAAGTCGACCTTCCCGTTCTCCAGCAGACCGCGAACTGTCAGGCAGATGCCGAAAACCAGTAACAGGCCTGCGCAAAGGAGCGGAAAGAATCCGGGACCGGGAATAAAGCCCTTCTTGGCCGTTTCCCCGATTGCCATCTTTTCCGGATTGGCAAGCGTCATTCCGGCAACCGCGGCACCCAGAACGACAGATACGACACCGGGAACAGTATCGCCCTTGAGTTTTGACATAGTTATTCCTTTCTCCGGCTGCAGCTTCATAATTCAGAGGAAAAAATTCAAGCCGGGAGATTCATAGATAATAGAGAAGCCACCGGCCGGCCAAAAGGCTAGCCGGTGGCAGATATTGGGTTTTCCTGAAATATTACTCAGCGAGGAGATCGGTGAAGTAATCGAGCTGCTCTTTTGCAAATGCGCCTGCATCTGCGCTGTTCAGGTAGTAAGGCTCATATCCGCGGGAGGTGAATACTTCGAGCATTTCGTCGGAGTTGATTGCCTTCTCGGATGCTTCCTCGAGGAATGCAACGATGTCAGCGGGAGTGTCCTTCGGAACTGCAAATCCACCCCAGCCGGAAACGCTTACGGGGTAACCGAGCTCAGTGGCAGTGGGGATCTCTTCCATGCCGACAGCGGAAGAATGGGTGTCGCCAAGGATTGCGAGGGTCTTCAGCTCGCCGTCAATAACGAGAGTGGAAACCTCAGCAGCGGAAACGGAAACAGCGTCGATGTCGCCGGCCTGGAGAGCTGCGATAGCAGCGGCAGCACCGTCGGAGTAAGCAACGTTGTTCAGCTCAATGCCGGCAGTATCCTGGAGGCATGCTGCAGCAACGAACCAGATAGAGGTCTTTGCGCCGGAGTTACCGACGGAAACTTCGCCGGGATTCTCTTTTGCATAGTTGATGAAGGACTCGAAATCGGTGAAGCGGTCATCATTTGCGCGAACGGTGATTGCTGCGGGGATAACGTCAGCCAGTGCGAGGAAGGTGAAGTCGTCGGAAGAGACCTCGCCGATGCCGCCGAGCTTGTTCAGAACGGACTCAACAGGCATGTAGGTGATGGTGTAGCCGTCAGGATCTGCGCCTGCGCCTGCTGCCATACCGATAGAGCCGTTTGCACCGGTCTGGTTGTCAACAACAACAGGAACACCAACGACGCCCTGAAGCATCTGGGCATAGATACGTGCTGCGGTATCAGATGCACCGCCGGGAGCGTAAGGGCAGACAACAGTGATCTGTCCCTCGGGGAATTCTGCATATGCAGCAGCGCCGAGAGCGGCTACCATGCAAAGTGCGAGAACGATTGCCAGGAACTTTTTCATTTGTTTTTCCTCCAAATTTAAATATTGGAACCGGCTCACGCCGGAAATCCACAGGGTAAAGAGAGCACCGGATTACTCCATATAGGGCTTCATGCGCTCAAACATGGCGTCCACTTCCTCCGGAAGCAGATCCAGAAGCGGCTTATGCATATAGCCGCCGCGAACGCCGCGCTTTGTCTGGATGTTCTTGAAGATCGACATATCCGCACCGCCGCGAAGCGCGCGAACCATGTCAAAGCACTTCAGCTGAGCCTTGCGGGCCTCGTCGAACTTTCCTTCCTTATACAGGCGGTAGATCTCAACAAAAGGCTCGGGCATGCAGGAAGCACAGCCGGAAACCGTTCCGTCCGCTCCCATAATGAGCGCGGGAAGGAAAAGATCATCGGGACCGAAGACAACGGAGAAGGTATTGTCGTTGACCTTCAGGTATTCCATAAATCTGCGCATATCCGCGAAGGAATACTTCACGCCGATTACATTGTCCGGGCAGGCGTCAGCGATCTGCTGCATCGTCTCTCCGGTGATATCGTTGGAAGCGCACTGGGGAATCACGTAAACATAAACGGGGAAGCCCTTGGGGAGCTGGGAGCAGACGCGGCGGTAATACTCAACCATCATGCGCGGGCTGAGCGTGAAATAGCTCGGGGTAACGATGCCGACGCCGTCAGCGCCGACGGAGCAGGCATGATTCGCCAGACGGACGACCTCGTCCTCATTTACGGCGCCGCAGTGGATAAATACCGTAACGCGACCGGCAGCAGCCTTAACGACTGTTTCCGCAACGAGCTTTCTCTGCTCTTCCGACATCAGATACATCTCGCCGGTCGTTCCGCAGGGATAGAGGCAGTCAACGCCCTTGCTGATCTGGAACTCGACCTGCTGGCAGATTGCTTCCGTATCCACCTGACCGTCCGCCGTGAACGGAGTAGTCATTGCAGTAATAACACCTTGCAGCTTTTTCATGGGAAAAGCCCTCCTGTATCGATCATATGATCAGAATAATGACAGATTTCAGAATGAACGTTCAGTAATACTGAACGCATGTTCACCTTTTCTGCGTTCAGTGTAACATCAGTTCGGGGCTTTGTCAACAGATATCCTGGGAAATCGTCCCGGTTGTTTTTCTTTTATACATCCTTAACAGAATCTGCTTTTTTTCCAGACACGGAGCGGATTCTTTACCGATTTTTCTTGACAAAGCAGGGGAAAATCAATAGAATTATTCTGTTATATTATTCTTTATTATATTATCTAAACTGAAATTGAGGGTATGACATGAACGGGGAAAGCACAAAAAATACAACGGTTTCATCGGTGGCAAAGGCAATCAGGATTCTGGACTGCTTTTCTCCGAAGCAGCCGGAGCTTTCTCTTGCCCGGCTGAGCTCTATGCTGAATATGCCGAAGAGCACGCTTCTCAACCAGCTGCGTACGCTCGAGGATGCGGCGCTTCTGGTGAAGTCCGCTGACGGGCAGTCCTACTGCCTCGGCTATAAACTGATGGAGCTCGGCTATACGACCTACTGCTCCAATCCCGTGATCCGCAGCGCCATTCCCGTAATGGAGGAGCTGATGCTCAAAACCGGGAAGTTCGTCTACCTCACCTCTCATCTGAACGGCAAGGTCTTTTATATGGACTATGTCTCTCCGTCGCACCGGAATATTTCCTATTCCGTCAGCGGAAAGACGATCCCGATGCACTGCACGTCCTGCGGAAAGGCGATGCTCAGCCACATGCCGGAGGAGACCGTGAACCGGATCATCGCGATGCACGGGCTGGAGAAGATCACGAAAAACACGATTACGGATTATGATCAGTTTATGCAGGAGCTGGAGATCACGCGCAAGCGCGGCTATGCGGTCGATAACGAGGAGGAATCTCTCGGGGTCAAGTGCTTTGCCATGGCGATCCTCAGTGATGACGGAGCCGTGGCCGGTGCGCTCAGTGTATCAGGTGCGGCAATCTCCATGAAAAACGATCCCGATGAGGAACAGCTCAATGCGCTTGCAAGCGCCTGCAATATTCTCTCCCCGCAGGCGAAGCTTTTCCCCGGCATCCGGATCAGCAGCATCGTATAACTGGGTAAGAAAAGCGGAGTCGATTTTGAAAGATTCGGAAGCGGTCAGTCTGGCGTTCCCAATCCAGACTTTTGTGATGGCTTTCCGACCGTCATTATGCAGGCTGTGGGATCATTTATGAATTTCACGCTGAACAGCATCCTTATCGGATTCACTGACGGGTGTGCTGGAATATGTGTGGATAGCGTTTCCACTGGCGGAAATTACAGCCTTTGTACTGTCGGCATGCTTCCTGAACAGAGTCATCCGGCCGATGGATGAAGGAGAACTGCATGAATAACATATCCGTATACGGCTTGCTCCTTGAAGGGAGAGAGTGCGAAAGACAGGAGCTCAGGAATGCCATTCGTTTTACCATCGGCTTTCGTGAAAAGCTTGATCCGGAGCGGATGCAGCTCGCACTTGACAAAGCGGTAACGGTCTGCCCCTATATCGCGTATATCCCCGTACGCAGGAACGGATTCATTTCCTATGAATCCTGTGAGAAAGCGCTGAAGCTCAGCTTTTGTTTGCCCGGACGGCTGGGAGGAGAAGAGACCGGAGGGCATTATTCTGTCATCCTGTGTAGAGACAGCTCCCTTGAAATCTATGTATCCCACGGGATCTGTGACGCCGAGGCGGTCACGTGGTTTATTGATGCGCTGCTGTGTGCCTATTTCGGTTCGGATTCTCATCGCTACAGGGGCTTCGGGAGCCCGGATTACAGCGTTGATCTCATGGCGCAAAAGCTTCCCGTCCCGGAGGACTATCGGTTCACCGACTGTACGAAAAGTCCCGCCTTCACATTCCCGGAGGCGAAAGAAGCCGTACCTGACCGGTACTGTCTTCTCAGCGCTGACAGAGAACAGTTCAGAACAATGTGCAGAAGAATGAATTGTTCCGCCACGGTCGCGGCGGTCTGGCTTCTGTTTTCAGCAGTGCAGAAATGTTATCCGGGGAATACCGGCTGGCTGACCTGCAAGACGCCCGTCAGCACCAGAAAAGTTTTCGGAGCGGAAAACAGTTTTCAAAATGCCAGCGTGCCGAATATTGTCTTCGCATACGAAGGCAGCAGAATTCTGCAGGAGGACCCTGCCAGAGCTGCTGTCCGGCTTGACAGGGAAAAATCAGAACAGACCGATCCTGAGCGGCTTGCATACATTACGAACGCTCTGGGTTCGTTCTGCAGGAAAGAGTCGGGAAGAGATGCCGTTTCTGAGATCTTTAAGATCTTCGGTCAGAGCATGCTCGTTTCATGCATTAAGGGATGCATTCCCGCCTGTGCGGATGAACATATTGCCGCCTTCCAGATGTCATCAAACGTCATGTGCCCGCTCGGACTTTATGTTACTTACACGCCCGGAAAGGTCTTCTTCGGATTTACCTCCACATTTGATGCCGATAAGATCATCGATATGTTTGCCGGATGCCTGAAGGAGGCCGGGATCGGCTGTGAACCGGCAGAAACTTTTAAAAATAGCTGAGCGGCAAAATGGAGAATTGCTTTTTTGAAAAGATTTATTGAACGAATGGCGGAACTATTCCACCGATACAGTGACAGACCGGCCTTCACCGACTCTGAGCGGGTGCTCACTTACGGCATGCTCGACGAGGAATCGGCGAAGATTTATTCATATCTTCGTGACGCGGGGATCGGCAGGGAAAGCTTTGTGCTGATAAAGATGCCCCGGAGTGCATCGGTCATGTCATGCATATTCGGAGTATTGAAAAGCGGAGGAGCCTTCGTCTGCCTTGAGGATACGTATCCGGAAAAGAGAGTGTCCTATATAGACGGCGACGTGAATGCTTCGCTTACCATCGATCTGCCTTTGTATGAGGAGATCATGAAAACCTGCAGCCCCTTACCCGGGTATGAGACGACAGGGGTACACGATGCTGCCTATGCCGTCTATACCTCCGGTTCCACCGGCAATCCCAAGGGCGTTCTTCATGAGTATGGAAATCTTGATCTGCAGGCAGGAATAATACCCGAAAAAGAGGAATATGAGGAGTATCCTGTAGGCCTGATTTCTCCGTTCTATTTTGTCGCCACATGGTATTTCCTGATACACTATATGCTGCAGGCATATTCGATCCGTATTATTTCGGCCGATGTTGCCAGAAACTTCAGCGCACTGTCGGAGCTGCTGATAAAAGAGAGGATCAGAGGAATTTTTCTCACACCTTCCTATGCGAGAAAATTTACGGATCCCGGCCCTTATCTTGAGGAGATACTTACGGCCGGAGAGCCTGCCAGCCATCTGTATTTCCCCGGGGGAAGACCTCGCGTCAGGAACCTCTATACCATGTCAGAGGCTGGCTTTACCGTTCTGGAAACGATCCTCGACAAGGAATATGACATTGCCCCTGTCGGAAAGCCGCTGATCGATATCGATGTCCATCTTGTCGATGACAGCGGAAACAGGCTGGAAGGAGCGGGAGAAGGGGAACTGTGCTTCAGAAATGAATATGTCCGCGGCTATATCAATCTTCCGGATAAGACAGACAAGGTGTTTATCGGTACTGAATACCGCACGGGAGACATCGCCAGACGCGACGAGTCCGGAAATTACTATATCCTGGGCAGAAACGATGACATGTTCAAGATCAACGGAAACCGCATCGAGCCTGCCGAAATAGAAAGCAGGGTAATGGAACTGACAGGGCTTACAAGAGCTGTGGCAAAGGGGTTCCGGAATGAGGAAAGGGCCTATATCTGTCTGTATTATCTGAAAGAAGAGGCGGAACGGCGGAAGATCGTCGACGGCGGTGAGCTGCAGTGCAGCGCATCGGCACTTGGCGAGATGCTTCCGGATTACATGATCCCGGCTTACTACATCGGTCTTGATGCATTCCCGATGAATGCGAATGGGAAGCTTGCAAAAAAACTGCTGCCTGAGCCCGACATCCGTTCGATGCGCAGAGTGTATGCCGCACCGGAAACAGAGACGCAGAAGCTGGTATGCAGCATCATTTCAAAGATCCTCAGGCTGGACCGTGTCGGCTTGAACGACGATTTTTATCTTATCGGCGGAGATTCCATTTCTTCCATTATGTTCGTATCGGAATGTGCCGGATACGGATATGACCTTTCCGCTTCCGAGATTTTTAAGAGCAGGACGGTCGAAAAAATCGCAGCCGTTCTTGACGGAAAAACGAAGCTGTCTTCAAATGCACTCGCCGAAAGGGAAGCGGAGAGCAGAAAAACGCCGCGCAGTCTCCTTCCGGTTCAAAGGAAGCAGCTTGAACTGATGAAAGCGGCTCCGGATACCACGGTGTTCAATCTCCATGAGCTGATCGTGCTGGATCCGGACGTCGACTGCGAAAAGCTTGCGCGGGCTGTCGATAAGGTTTTTGCGCACCATCCGGCGCTTCTGACCAGAATAATAGTCGGCGCTGACGGAACCGCAAAGCAGGTCTATGACAGGAATCTTTTCGAAAACACTCCGATCTGTGAGGTTTCGGAAACCGAACTGGATGAACTGAAAAAGACAATGGTCAGACCGTATGATCTGAGCGGAAAACTCTGCAGAAGCGCCATATGCAAAACACCTTCCGGAAGCCGTCTGTTTGTTGATATGAACCATCTGATTTCCGACGGAACATCCCGCAGACTTGTACTTGACGAGATATATGACTGCTATGAGGACGAGGATCACACCTTACCGGAGGACTGCTGGTATTCATTCCTCGCAGAGTGCGAGGCAGCCGATACGGCGGGCTTTACGGAGGAGGAAGAATACTACGGGCGGAAATTCGGGGATAACGGGATCGGAGAATGCTCCTGTCTGCTTGATCCGGATCTGCCGGGCGGGGCTCCTGTTTCTGCAGCGGCATTCGTTCCCAATGCGTATGAAAAGAAAACAGGCCGGGGGAATCTGCTGTATCTGACGGCCTGCGCCATGGCGGCGGCGAAGACCAACGGGAGTGACAGGGCGCTCGTGTATTGTGTATACCACGGCCGGGACGACGCCCGGAAGAATGTATCTGTGGGCGAATACGCCTGTATCGTTCCGATATATCTTGTAATCGGGGAAGACGATACTCCGAAAAAGCTGATGGAAAAGGTCACTTCCCAGCTTGATTTCGGAACTGCGCACTGCAGGTACCCTTACGAGTGGCTGAATATGAAAAAATATGAGAACGAACTGTGGTTTAACTATCAGAAAGATACGCTTTCCATCGGGAAAATGGCAGGAATGTCCGGCGGAACAGAAAAGCTGGAGAGCAGCGGGAGTCCGGTCTGCACACCCGTGATTTTCGGACTCATCGATAATACCGGCTTTGATGCCCTGTCTGTTTTCTGCGGCTATGGGGCTGAGTACTACAGCAGAGAAAAAATAGAAGAACTGCAGAGGAACTTTACCGATGCAGTGGAATCTCTGGAGAGAGAAAATGGCTGAAAGATTCATGAAGAGAATGGCGGGCATATTTGAACAGTACGGAGAAAGGCCCGCGTTTGTTGACTCGGAACGTACTTTGACATATGCCCGGGCGGATGAGGAATCAGCAAAGATCTATTCGTACCTGCATAATGCCGGCATAGGGAAGGAACAATACGTTGTGATAACGCTTCCGCGAAGTGCGGCGATCATGACGAGTATTTTCGGGATCCTGAAAAGCGGAGCGGCTTTTGTTCCTCTTGAGGATACGTATCCGAGAGATCGCATCGAGTATATTATCAGAGACGTGGATGCTGCGGCGGTGATCGATGAAGAGCTCTACGAAAAGATCATGCGCACGGAATCTCCAAAGCCCGGATATGAGGAGACGGATCTGCATGATGTGGCATATGTTATTTACACCTCCGGATCCACCGGAAACCCGAAGGGAGTGATACACGAATACGGTAATATCGACCAGCAGGCGGACATTATCGGAGAGCTCCCGTACCGTGAAGAATACAGAGAAGGACTCATTGCACCCTTTTATTTTATGGCGGCGTTTCAGTTCTGCGTTCATTACTGCCTGCAGGCGCGCACGGTGTATATCATTCCCCGCGATCTGGTTCGCAATATCACCGTTCTTTCCGAGTATATCGAAGCGAACCGGCTTCAGGGAATCTTCCTTTCTCCGTCGTATATAAGAATGTATAAGACGCCCAGTCCGTATCTTGAAGAGATCCTTACTGCGGCTGAGCCGGCAAACGGCATCTATTATGAAGGAGGAAAGCCCAGACTCAGAAATCTGTATGGAATGACAGAGGGCGGGTTTACGATCCTGGAAACCATATTGGACAGAGCTTATGACGTTGCTCCGGTGGGGAAGCCTGTTCTTGATATTGATGCGCACCTTATCGATGATGACGGAAGCAGGATCGAAGGACCGGGTATCGGTGAGTTCTGCTTCCGGGCCGAGTACATACGGGGCTATAAAAATCTTCCGGAAAAGACCGCGCAGATGTTCGTGAACGGTTACTGCCATACCGGGGACATCGTTAGCAGAGACAAAGAAGGCTACTATTATATCCACGGCAGAAAAGACGATATGTTCAAGATCAACGGGAACCGCATCGAACCCGCCGAAATCGAAAAGCAGGTCAAAGCGATTACCGGGCTGAAACAGGTTGTGGCCAAGGGATTTCAGACGAAAGAAAGAGCATTCATCTGTGTTTACTTCCTGAGGGAGCAGGCAAGAAAATTAGGGATCCTCAGCGGAGAGACACTTTCCTGTGACATGAGCGGCCTGAAAAGAATGCTTCCGGACTATATGATCCCTACCTGCTATGTCGCACTCGATGCATTTCCCGTCAGTGTTAACGGAAAGCTTGCCAAGCTTCAGCTTGAAGCGCCGGACATGTCTCTCTTCCGCCGCGAATATGTCGCGCCGGCCAATGACGACGAGAAATTTTTCTGCGATGTTTTCAGCCGGATTCTGAAAGTGGAAAATGTCGGGGTAACGGATGACTTTTACCTCCTTGGAGGAGACTCGCTATCTTCGATCCGGCTGGTTACCGAATGCGGCGAAAACGGATACGACGTATCTTTCGCTGACATATACGACAGCCGCACACCCGGGAGACTTGCAGAGAAATGTCCAAAGAGGACGGTCTCAGACAGTGTACTTTCGGAGATGGAACGGAATGCGCGGAACAAAGCGCATTCTCTGCTCCCCGGACAGCAGTTCCACCTTATCATGAAGGAAAATGCTTCGGACAGTCTCACATATAATATGTCCTCTCTCTTCCGCCTGAAGGAGGATGTTGATCCGGAAAGACTGAAGGCTGCAATGGACAAAGCCTTATCCGCACACCCGGCGCTCAGCACCGGACTGGAGAAAACGGAACAGGGAACCGTTCAGCGATATGACAGTTCTCTGCTGAAGCCGACAGAGATGCTTTCGTTCAGTGACGAAGAGTTTGAAGAAAAGAAAGAAAGCCTTGTTGTTCCCATGGAAACATACGGCTCCGGCTTTTGCAGAAGCGCTGTGATAAAAACACCTTCCGCCGCGTATATGTTCATAGATATTCATCACCTCGTTATGGACGGGACGTCGCAGGCGCTGCTGCTGAATCAGATTTATGACTGCTATTCCGACCCGGACTGCGAGCTTCCCGCGGACTATTACTGTCTCATGCTCGGAGACTTCGACGACGAGGAGAGCAGGAACCGTCTCAGAAATGAGGTCGAGGAATCGGTCCGCGCTGCAGGCTTTGATCGCGACGATCTTGGAAGAGCCGATATTCTGAGCCCGGATCTGGGCGGACCCGATACGGGACGCAGTTATTTAACCGATTACAAAACATTCAGAAAGATCGGAACGGAAGGCCCGAATCTGTATCTGGCTGCCTGCGCTATGGCGGTTGCCCGTATGAACGGACTGAACAGGGCTCTTGTTTACTCTACATATAACGGGAGAGACAAAGCGCTGAAAAAAGATGTGTTCGGGAATCTGGCAACGACCATACCGATCTATCTTGAGCTGGATGAGAATGACACTCCCGCGGCTGTGCTGGGGCGAATTCGTATGCAGGTCGAATTCGGAGTTCCGCACGGCGGATGGTCATATATGGCGGAGAATGCGGAGAATCTGGCCAATACCGTTCTCTTCAATTATCAGAAGGATACGCTGGGGATCGGAAAAATGTCCGCTCTTGTCAGCAACGTATTGAGAACAGACATACACCCGGGTAGTCCTGCGGGGATTTTCACCACCGGCATGATCGACAGCAGTCAGAGCGATTCTCTGGGCTTTTTCTGCGCGTATCCGGACGGTTTTTACTCTGAAAGTGCGGCAAAGCGCTACTTTGAGCTCTTCAGGGAATCGGTTTCCTGGCTTCTGGAAGAAAAGTAAGGAGGGTCTATGCTTAGAATCAGAGAGTATGACGAAGAAGTGAATTACCGGATCCTCCGTCACGGAAAAAATGTCTTTCACGATGCTCTTGAGGCTGTCCTGGGAGGAGAGAAAAGATTCCATGTGACAGAAGGCCCGGCAAAATATGATCTGGAGTATGTGGATAACCAGCAGTGGGCTATGGACAGCCCGGGATTTTCCACTTCCACCATATACAGGGACAACACCTTCTACCCGCCGTATCTCAGCTATGACGAATCGGATATCAAACGGATCTGTCTGGATATCTTTGACGGATACAGAAAGATCTGGTTTGAGCGAGCCGGAGAATACAGCATTGTGCTGGCCGGAATTCTCGCAGAAAACACGGATCTGGAGATCAGCTTCGGGGATGACAGAATAACCTGGTTCCTGCCTGACAACGACAGAATCGCGATCGAAGACGAAGTCGTAAGTGATGATGTTTTGAGAGTGTTTGACGATTTTGTCCCATGCGCTTTCAACAGCGATTATTCTACGATGGACTCGATGGTTCTGTTCCATCATGTTTTTTTCTTTCAGTGGCTCACACCGCTGAAGACAGAGGACATAAAATATTTAGAGATCATGTTCCCCAGAACGGAAGGCCTGGGCAGTGTTCTCCTCGGATTCGGTTTTATCAGTTCCTATTTTAAAAAGAAAAATATCGAAGTAACCGTTATGAAGGGCTGCACCAGATACCGGGACGAATTTCTGGAGAAACACTTTAATCTTCGTTTTTCACCTGCAGATTCAAACAGGGACAACACGGTATACGCAACGAACTATTATTCCATAATGGGCATAAAAATGGTCAGGCGCTCGCGCGGCCTGGACAGGTCTGTGCTGAACAGTGACTTCGTCAGAGAGATGCAGGAGTACGCGGAAGCATATGACCATTATGACAAGACGCTGGGGATCCTGCTGCGGGGAAGTGATTACATCACGACGAGAATGAGCGGTACCGCGAAAGCCGTGAGTGTGGCCAGCGCTGTGCCGACCATAAGAGAATGGCTGGAGAAGTACGGCTATGAAAAAATAATGCTTGCTACCGAGGATCAAAGCATACTCCGGGAAATGTGCAGCGAATTTCCCGGAAAGATTGTGGCAATTGCGCAGGAACGGTATGAGGTAGGCGATTTCGTTGACGCTGTTACGATCAATGAGCTGGACAGACAGAAGCACAGCGCGGAAGAATACAACATGCACGTTGAAGATACCGCTGTCAATTACATGTATGCCCTTTACCTTCTGTCGGAATGTAAGGCTTTCATGTATTCCTGTCATTGCGGAGGCGCCATTCTGGCGAAATTGTTTAACGAAAACCACTTCGAAAGAACGTACTGTTTTGCGGAACACATTTAACTGAGGGAAGGGTAAAATGCAATTAGGAGAAAAGCTTGGAGAGGGTGCATACGGCACCGTTTATGCACTCAGTGATGACAGAGTGATCAAGGTCTTCAAAAAACTGGTAACCATGGAGGAGATCATCACAGAGCGTGACGTCGCAAGAAAAGTGTATGACCTCGGAATTCCTACGGCAAATGCTTATGACATTATTGAAATGGAAGACGGAAGCTACGGGCTCGAGTTCGACAGAATTCGCGGCAGAAAGCTCTCGGAAGTGATGCTGGAGCATCCGGAGCGATTCGATGAGTACATTTCCATGACTGCGGAGACGTTAAGGCATTTGCACTCGATTGACGGAACCAAAGCGGGATTTCCCGGCATAAAACAGACATACACCGACTTTTTGAAGGGAAGCGCCGACTGGTACACTGCCGGGGAGCTTTCCGCACTTCTGGCTCTGGTAGATTCAATTCCCGACAGGAACACGCTCATTCACGGAGACTATGATCCCTGCAATCTTATGCTGCAGGACGACAAGCTGTATGTCATTGACATGGATTCTATGTGCACAGGTCATCCTGCTTTTGAACTGCTGTCCACCAGCGCCAACCTCTATATTCTTTCGGACTATAATCCGGACTTCCTCATGTACCGCACGGGAATGACCCCGGAGTTTGCCAAAAACACATGGAACGGGATACTGAGAAATTACTTCGCCGGCAGCTCCGAGGATGAGATCGGACGGATCAACGGTCAGATCCTTGCTCTGGCAAGATTGAAGTCGGCTACGGCTCCTGTGTTTGGAAAGAACCTTCCGAGGGAGATCATACAGAGTTCTGTAGACACGGCAAAAGAGTATCTTCTGCCGCTGATCGATAAGCTTATCGGCTCAATCGACTGGTGACGATTAACAGTTATTCGGATAGGAGAATGACATGGGAGATCTTTTTGACAGAAACGTACATCCTCTTTATTCGGTTATTGCCTTTGTATGCGCTCTGATTGTTTTACTGCTGCTTGTATCCGGTTTCCGTAACAGAAAAGGAATCGAAAAAAATCATAAGCTGATCTTCCTGTGGGTCATCTTTTTCTGCATTCAGGACGGTACTTGGGGTCTTTTCGCGGCGCATATCTTTCACAGCGATGCAGGTCTCTTTTTGGCATCCAACATTTTCCATCTGTCCGCGATGTTCTCCGCCTTCGCATGGACGATTTATTTCCTCTCAAGGCTGAACATCGGGACCGGGCACCTGCGGTTTTATCAGATTTTTTCCGGGTTCCTTGTTCTTGTGCAGCTTGGTATGGTCCTTGCCAACCTGTCCAGCAGATTCATGTTCTATGTGGATGAGCAAGGCTGGTATCAGACGACGGACTACCGCGCGATCCTCTTCTATCTGCAGTTTGCCACCTATATTCTTATCGGTCTTGTTTCGCTCATAGGCACGGCCCGGGAGCAGAAGAAAGGCATAAAGAGCCTGTCGGTCATCTTCTTCGTGAACCTGTCGCCGCTGTTTTTCAGCGTGTTTCAGATGATCTATCCGGACGCGCCGGCGGATTCTATCGGCTTTGCCATCGGCTGTGTCATCATCGAGCTGTTTCTGTCCAGACAGTATGAGGAACAGGTGGTTTCCCTGGAAGAGATACAGCAGCAGCTTTCCAGCTATAAAAAAGCCATCCTTTCCGATGCGCTGATCTCGCTGGAGGTCAACCTGAGCAGGGATGAGCTGTATTACGGCGTCTGGAAAGACGATGAGGGGAAAGAGATCCCGCTGAAAGACATTATCGGTCTGGAACTGCCCTGCAGCTATAATGAATACATAAAAAAATGGAATGAGAAATTTGTCAGAGAGAGCTTCAGCGGAGACTTCACCGGAAAGACCGGCAGCGAGCATCTTCTGGAAACCTTCCGCGGAGGATCCTCTGACGTCACTTTTGACTACCAGGCGAAAACAGTCTCCGGCGGCAGCACCTGGCTCCGGCGCAGCATCAGTATGACGCAGAACAATGCCGGGGATGTGATCGCCTATACAAGCGTAAAGGATATCTCCGACCTGGTCGAACAGGCGAAACGTGAGGAAGCCTATATCGGCGCGCTGGCAACGGAGTTCGACAGCATTGCCTTGGTCGGTCTGAATTCGGATAAAAATGACGACAGAGTGATCGTGCACAGCCGCGTTTCCGGAGAGATCTCCGCACTGATCGATGATGAGACCATAAAGGAAGAGAACTTCAGCAGAAAGCTGGATCTTCTCGAAAGATACATTCATTCGGAAGACCGGAAGGAATTTGAGGAGGAGACCTGCAGAGAAAATATTCTGGCGTCTTTTGCGCAGAAGAAAACGCATGTTTTAAATTTCCGCATCATGAGACCGGATGAAGGCTTTGTGTATTATCAGCTCCGTTTTATTCCGATTCGGAATGATGAAGGAGTCCTGATGAATATGATGTCCTGTCTTCGGAACGTCGATGAGGAGATCCGGAAGGAGATCGAGGACAGACAGGAGCTGGAAGCTGCAAAGCTCGCCGCCGAAGCGGCGAACCAGGCAAAGTCCGCTTTCCTGTTCAATATGTCTCACGACATCCGCACGCCGATGAACGCGATCCTCGGCTATACGGATATTGCGATCAAGCATGGAGAGGATAAGGAAAGAGTCGATGAAAGTCTGGAAAAAATCAAAACAGCCGGAGGTCATCTGCTGAACCTGATCAACGATATCCTTGAAATGAGCCGGATCGAATCCGGGAAAATGGAATTTACCGATGAGCCTGCAGATCTTCGGAAGATCATGAGAGGCGTCAGCGAGATGAGCAGCTCTCTGGCGATAGAAAAGAGCATCGATTTTCAGGCGGAGATCGGGGAGCTGAATAATCCGTACATTTATGCCGATGAGCTGCATGTCAATGAGATCCTGATCAATCTGACGTCCAATGCTGTAAAATATACGCCTGCGGGCGGCAAAGTCCGCCTCTCGGTGAATCAGCTCGGTGCTGTGAGCGGAGAAAAGGCGACCTTCCGTTTTGAAGTAGCGGATAACGGCATCGGCATGAGCGAGGAATTCCAGCAGCATCTGTTTGAGACGTTCTCAAGGGAGCGAACCTCAACCGTGTCAAAGCAGGAAGGCGCCGGACTCGGGCTGTCCATCGTGAAAAAGATCGTTGACCTTGCCGGAGGGACGATCAGCGTAAAGAGCAGGCCGAATGAGGGCTCCGTGTTTACCGTTGAAATACCCTTCCGCGTTATGGACGCCGCGGCGATCGAAAGGTTTGAGGAAGAGAACAGACCGCTGGATATCTCAAAGAGCAGTTTCAGCTTCGAGAATAAAAAAGTCCTTCTGGTGGAGGACAACGAGATGAACCGCGAAATCGCAACGGAGATCCTCGAAGAGGCGGGCCTTTCTGTTGAAACCGCGGAGGACGGGGTTTTCGCGGTACAGGCGGTCAGCGGCAAGGGCGTGAATTATTATGATTTTGTTCTGATGGATATCCAGATGCCGGTGATGGACGGTTACACGGCCACCAGAACGATCCGCGAGCTTCCCGGCGGGGGCAGCGTGAAGATCATCGCTCTTTCTGCCAATGCCTTTGAAGAAGATATCCGGAAATCTCTGGAATCCGGCATGAATGCGCACGTTGCCAAACCGATCGATGTAAAACAGCTGTTCGATACCATGCAGAGCCTTTCATAGGAGATCATTCTGAACAAATCTGTAAAACCTTGCAGCACATATGGGTAAGAATTTCAATCGCAAATGTGTTAAATGATATTGCACATAAACGTTAAATGAACTCCCGGCAAATAAATAGCCCGCAATTCCGATGATTCAGGAACTGCGGGCTGTTATTTTAGTGCGCCCAGCGGGCGCATGCTTCAGATGAATCGCGGAGAATCAGAAAGCAGGCCTTGACTTCAACAACTTCCCGATGAGAGACGACGAGCGCAGCATTATCCCGTCCGATGTGGGACAGGCGATCGCCGACCGTTCCCCGGATGTTGACCTTATGATCGGTACCGTGGGAGATGAGATCCGTTACTGGATCGATGAGATGGGCATGGACTCCGATGATGAAAACGTGGAAGTGTTCTATGACTTTGTCCTCGGTAAGTTTGCTTCCTACAAAGAGAAGTTCCCGGAGCTGGTTCAGGACCTGGAGACGGCACTTGCCATATCCGACCCGGTCCAGGACAGCAAGTATTCGGCAATGTATCCCGGGATTTGGGAATATGCGGATATCGCATCGGAAGTATCCTTCCGTGTTCCTTCTCTTGATATTGTTGAAAAGCGCCTTGCTGCCGGCGGTGACGGGAAAACATATATGTACCAGTTTGACAAGCGCGGAACGACGAATGACTTTTTCGGTGCCTGCCATGCCTGTGAGCTCTGCTATGTCTTCAACAACACGGTGTTTGATTATATGACCGGAAGAGCGGAGCCGAAGCTTGCCGCTGACGTCTCGGCTGCCTGGGTCGCTTTCGCAAGGACCGGTGACCCCTCGACAGAGGCCCACGCATGGCCGCAGTATGACACGGAAGTCCGCCCCGTCATGGTGATGAATGATGACAGCACCATGGGTATTGTCAATGACCCGAAGAGCGCTATGCGAGAGCTCCTTTCCGAAATTCTGATCTTCTAATTTTTTGATTTTCTGATGATATAATCTTCAGATTTTCTGATTATTGAACATCTGATCTTCCAAGCTTCTGATTTTTGATCAAATAATCTTCTAATGAATATCAGAGCGATCCTTACTTAAAATCAAAGCTTAATGTCAAAGTATTCCTTGCTTAGAATCAAAATTTAATATCAGAGCTAGAGTGAAAGCCTGTCGTTCTGTACCTGCAGATTTGCAAACAGTGCGGCAGGCTTTTTCTGCGCCTCTGCAGAGGGGAAATATTTTTTTGAGGCCGGAGCCGAAGGTTTCAACCACATTGCACAAATACAATGTTTCAGTGCAGAGAAAGCTTTTGATATTTATGGCTTCATCTGCCTCAGTCAGCGCCAAGTGGAGCTTCCACCCTCGTCTCAGCTGTTTTTCTTTGTCGCCGCAAGCGTCTACTTGAAAAACAGGAGCCAGCGGGAAATCTCCCCTTGGCTATATCTGCCGCTGGCAGCGCCAAGTGGAGCTTCCACCAGTGGCGACATGGGGAAATTTTCCTCTAATACGCCGCTTCTGCTCGTTTAACGTCGCTCTTTCGGATATAACGCTGCTTCTGCTCAGATAACGCTGCTTTTTTCAACCACATAAGGTCAAAATCGTCGGTAATTGCAATTATTTTTATTACTACCGACGATTTATTGAAATTATAAATACTATATTATGTATACTAAAGGAGTAGAATAGCATATTTGGTTAACATAATTTAAAATATTCCTTATTTTAGCTTTTTAAATGAGAAGAAATCTAAAAAAAATGAGAAGAAAAACGTCGGAAAATCGATTGAAATTCAATATTATAGACGAATTAACATAGTTATATTAACATAATATAGGATATCCTTCCTTTTAAATAAAAAATGAGAAGAAATCCGGGAAAAAATAAGGTGTTTTAAGGAAAAATCCGAAATAAAAAGGGATATCTGAGAAGAAAACCAGAAAAATGAGAGAAAATCTGGGAGAATAAGGGGTACTTAAGGAAAAATTCGGGATAATAAGATGTATCTCGAGAGAAATCAGGAAAATGAGAAGATATAGACTACTTACCATATTCTTGTTTACATAACAAAATAATTTTTGCTATTGAATTTGTGAAAAAGAGAAAACATCATTCAACCAACTTCCATGATGGTTACAAATAAAAGACAAAAATGTCAATTGACAATTTACCAAAAGTGATTTCCGGTATGCTACACTTTATCCATATTAATAAGTGAGTGCGAAAGTTCCCAATAAATATTAGTGGAATTTCCGCACAGCGTATGATAATATGGAGGAAAGAAAATGGAAAGAACACTGGAAGATAAAGACAACAGAAGGAGGTCTGAACGCAATGTGCGGAGCCTGGAAAAAGGATATGGATAAAGCAAGGGAGGAAGGCCTTGCAGAAGGTCTTGCCACTGGTAGAAAAAAACTTATAGAAACTGCGCTTGTTATGCTAAAGGACGGTCTTCCAATTGAAAAGGTCTCTCAATATTCAGGTCTTTCAGTTTCAGAGATTGAAAAGATCTCATTGAATAATAAATAGCAATTTCCTCGCCGTTGGTATTTTCCGACGGCTATTTTTATTAGATCCAGCAGTAGCTGATGCTGTTTACAAAAACTGAGTGACAACAAAATGACTCCGTCTGAGCAGGACAGAGTCATTGAAATGATCAAAGCTTGTTTTGACTAAAAAAGATCAGAGTGCGTTCCGGTTCTGGAAAGAAAAAGAATCAGTTCGGAATTGTTGATCCGATAAACCAGTAACCAGTCAGGCTGAATATGACATTCCCGAAAACCAGCATAATTCCCGGATAATTCATGGTCACGATTCCTTTCCGGAAGCTTTTCACGAGCAGCCAGTTTCTCAATAACTGAATTTAGTATCTCCAGGTCATATCCTCTTTTTTTGCATAGCTTAAGATCTTTCCGGAACTGGTTTGAAAGAACAATATCAAGCATCGGAAAGAACCTCATTCATAGCATCTCTGAATGAAGAATACCTTTTATACTTTTCCGGATGCTTCTGCATTTCATAAAATTCATTCATAGCATCTATTGTTTCTTTATTCGGAATATCTCTGGTAATTTCAAAGGGGATTCCCTGAACCTTTATTGCCTGTTTGAGAAAAACTGTTACCGCCGTAGTAAAGTCCATTCCCAGATCGGCGAATAATTCCTGAGACTGATGCTTTAAATCCGCGTCCAGACTGATGTTTGTGCTGACCTTTGCCATGTATATCCCTCCTTTATTATTGATAATATTAGTTCATTGTGTTTCTGTTGTCAACATGTTATAAACATATTTCACACATGAATGAAGACTGAACTGTGATTTTTACATTTCCAATATCAGACGATCAGGAAAACATATTTCTCGGACGAAGACGGCTTTTGGAGAGACTGCAATGTCCTCCTTCTGCATTACCTGTGAACTGCGCTCCGTTTCCTGGATGACTATCTCATCGGGGACAAGTATTTCAACGTGAAAAAGGAAAACCACAGCCTGATCCGCGCCCGCAGCCAGATCGCTCTCTCCAGGGATATCTGGCGGAAGCTCGACTCCATACAGGCCATTTTCTGTTTTGTTATTATCGGAATCATCATTCTGTGTATACAGGCAAAAAAGAAGTAACCGTCGTCCAAGTTAAACGATCATTGGTTACAAAAGAAAGACAAAATTGTCAATTGGCAATTTACCAAAAGCGATTTCCATTATGCTACACTTGATCCATATTAAATAAGTGAGTGCAAAATTCCAAAACAATTATGAACGATGAATCCGCCAATCCGCGGTGTTAACAAATAATTGTGGAATTTCGTCACTTCGTATGATAGTATGGAGGAAAGAAAATGGAAAGAACACTGGAAGAGAAGAAACAGCTGGTAAAGGATCTGCGCCCGATCGACGATGCCTGCTTTGAAGTCCTGGCATCCAACAAGAATGTCGATCAGGAGATCCTGCGTACGATTCTGGAGGATGAAAACCTTCTGGTCGAGGATGTCGTTGTTCAGAGCAGTGAAAGAAACCTTTACGGAAGATCAGTCAGACTCGACGCATTGTGCACGCTCGGTGACGGCTCGAAATGCAATATTGAAGTGCAGCGGGCTGATGATGACGACCATCTTCGCAGAGTAAGGTTCAACGCATCGAGCATAACAGTAAAGGAATCGGAACCGGGAAAGAGATTTGAAAACGTCTTGGAGTTATACGTGGTCTACATCTCCGAATTCGATTTTCTGAAAGAGAACCGGACGATCTATCACATAGACAAAGTGATCCAGGAGACCGGTACCGTGATCGATGACGGGTTGCATGAGATTTTTGTGAACACGGCAGTGGATGACGGGACAGATATCGCGGAGCTAATGTCCTGCTTTATAAAGAAAGAAGTAAAGAATAAAAAATTCCCGTTCTTGTCCGACGAGATGGAGAAGATAAAGACAACAGAAGGAGGTCTGAACGCAATGTGCGGAGCCTGGAAAAAGGATATGGATAAAGCAAGAGAAGAAGGTCTTGCAGAAGGTCTTGCCACTGGGAGAGAGGAAGGTCTTGCTGCAGGTAAGGAAGAGGCCGCAAAATCCATGCTTAAGGACGGTCTTCCTATAGAAAAGATCTCTCAGTATTCGGGTTTGTCAGTTGCAGAACTCGAGAAGATCTCATTGAATAATAAACAATAAATATATAAACGTCTTCAATATGGCACCCACTCTGGATCAGATTTCTTTGCTGTGCGGATCCGTTCGGGAGGAATCTTCCGGTATATCATTTCACGAATATCTGCAGAGAAGACAGAACACTGGAGCTGGACGATCAGACAAACAAGGTAATAATCAATGCCGCGGGGACCCGCAGCGGACTGTCCGAAGAAATGGCGGCATTTCTCGACTATTTACGCTGCAACGTGCCGGAAAGCGATTTCACAGAGCGAATCCATGAGCAGGTGGACCGGCATCTGAGGCAGGAAGACTGGAGGATGGAATATATGACCTGGGCAATGGAACTGATGGATATAAAAGATGAAATGCGGGAAGAGCTGCGGG
>JAUNQI010000019.1:29697-39448 GCA_030536255.1 Eubacteriales bacterium
TTCTTCCGTTACCATCACCAAGCTGGATGATGAACTGAAGAAGATGCTGGATATGCCGTGCTATTCCTGGGGACTGAAGCAGGGCGAAGTGGAACTGAGTGACGCAGAAGCAGCAGCAGTTGTCAAAGACGCAGCTGTAGAAGTAAAGGAAGAAGTGAAGGAAGAAGTCCGCAAAGAAGAACAGGAAAAGTTCAAAGCCATTGCGGCGGAGAAGGATGCCGAGATCGCTGCGCTGAAGGCTCAGCTTGCCCAAATGAAAGCTTGAGCAGCGGAAACTACCTGTGGAGTAATTAGCAGTATAGGGAGACCTGTACAGAACGAGTTTTGAAGCAAGAGGTTACTGAAAATGTGACCTCTTTTTTTTAGCAAAAAAATTAAGGAAAAAAATAAAAAAATTTTTTTGAAAAAATTTAAAAAAATTTGAGCCTTTTTTCTGAGATAAACACTCTTAGTAAGTAAAAGAGGATGAGTATATTACATATTGTACAATCGACATGAAAAAATGTAATATCAAATCCGCGAGAAACCTATATTTTGTGCTTTACAATGGGTTGCTTTCAATTATATAATGCATGATGTAGTATTATAGGAATATTATAGAGTCATTCTATCTATTAAATTCTTTAATATTTACAGCAGAGTCGGTTCAGCCGCCTGGGATGATTGGCGGAGTGTTTTGCAGGATTTCAGCAAAAACTCAGCAAGTCCCGGCAGGCCGCGGCATAAAATCTCAGCAGGCTACGACAAGTCACAGCACAGAGCCTCAGCTGAACCTAAAAAGATGCAGCAAGGCCGCGGCGCAACATTTCTTGATAAGATAATTTAAAGGCAATTCGGTTGAAAAGGATTATGAAGAATAATACGAGAAGATACGATGCAAACTCCATGCCCGATGTAGAGCTTCTGGAAGAGGCTCTCGCAGAGGTCAAGGTAAAAAAAAGATATAAGAGCGTGATCAACAATACGATCGGCACGCTGCTGGTTGTGGCTGCGGTCGCGGCGCTGATCGCCATGTTCTTCCTCCCGGTGCTTCAGATCCACGGCAACTCGATGACGCCGAACGTCAACGCCGGAGAGATCGTCGTAGCGCTCAAGGGCTCCGAATTCAAAAAGGGTGATATCGTCGGTCTGTATATCGGCAACAAGCTCCTGGTCAAGCGCGTGATCGGCGAGCAGGGCGACTGGGTGGACATTAAGCCGGACGGCACGGTGTTCGTCAACGGCGAAATGCTGGATGAGCCCTATATAACGGATAAGTCCTTCGGAGACTGCAACATCTCCCTTCCGTATCAGGTGCCGGACGGCAGATACTTCGTGATGGGAGATCACCGCTCCACCTCGGCGGACAGCCGCAATACTTCCATCGGCTGCATCGCGTATGAGCAGATCGTCGGAAGAATCGCATTCCGGATCTGGCCGCTCTCGGATATCGGTCCGATGACGTAACGTTTTGTCAGTTTTTTCGTATTAACAGTAAAGCCCCGATTAAGTTTAAATAGTACCCCCTGCAATCCCCGGAAGCTTCGCTTGGGCTGTAGCCCCGGGTAACCTGCGGAACTTCCGCACAAACAGCAAGATCCGTAAGATCCTGAACCCCGGCGCGGCCGGCAGAACATCGTATAACCTGTAGTTTCTCTACTATATATAAAAGTGCAAAAGACATTTCCCGCAAATTCTAACAGATTGTGTGTGGTGATTGGATATGAAGAAAAACATTGAAGTGAAAACATCCGAAACCAGAATAGAAAAGAAAATCAGAGAAAGGAATAAGGTCCGCCGCTATGTGGCGCTGATCTGCTGTGTCTGCCTCATGGTAGCCGGCGGTACGGCGTTTGTCCTGATGCGCCCGGCAAGCACGCAGAGCCAGATTACGTTCTGCGGCTCCGAAGAGCATGAGCATACGGACGCCTGCTATACGGCCGTAGGCGAGAAGACCCTCGTCTGCACGCTGACGGAAGGCCAGCCCGAGCATGAGCATACGGACGCCTGCTATGCCGAAGAGCTGATCTGCGGCAAGGTGGAAACCGAAGGCCACACCCATACGGATGCCTGCCTCGGCGAAAAGAAGGTCCTTGTCTGCACCAAGGCAGAGTCTGACGGACATCAGCACTCCGATTTCTGCTACGGCACGGAAAGCGTTCTCAGCTGCACGCTGGCAGAGAACCCCGGCCATGTGCATTCCGATTCCTGCTATTCCTATGTCAGCCACACCTGCCCGCTCGCAGAGTCTGACGGGCATCAGCACGCTGATTCCTGCTATAACGAAGCCGGAGAGCTCGTCTGCGGCATGAGCGTCGGCGAGGGAGCCCATCACCATGACTCCTCCTGCACCTACACCGAGTCCGTCCTCAGCTGCGGCATGAGCGAGGGTGAGGGTGCGCATTACCACAGCGCTTCCTGCTACACCGAGCAGCCTGTCCTGACCTGCGGCCTTGCCGAGGGTGAGGGCCATCACCATGACGATTCCTGCTATGAAATTCAGCATACCTATATCTGCGGCAAGGAGGAAGCTCCGGCCCATCAGCATGACGCTTCCTGCTACTCCGCGGAAAAGAAGCTCGTATGCACGCTGAGCACCGAGAATCACACGCACACGGACGCCTGCTGGCAGCAGCAGCGCGAGCTGACCTGCACGAAGCCCGTGCACGAGCATACGCTGGCCTGCTTCGCCAATCCCGGCGCCGATCTTGAAAACTACACGATCTGGGAAAAGATGTTCTCCAACATGGAGCTCACCGGCAACTGGAACGAAGACGTGATGAAGGTTGCCAGCTCTCAGCTCGGCTACACCGAGAGCACGGCCAACTACATCGTTGATGAGGACGAATCCGTTCACGGCTACACGCGTTACGGCGCATGGTACGGCTTCCCGTACGGCGAGTGGTGCGCAATGTTCTGCTCCTTCTGCTACGAGTACGCGGGAGTGGACAAGGAGCTCATGCCTCATGACTGCGGCGTAAGGACCTGGATCGAAACGCTCGACCGCCTGGAGCTCTATCATGAGAATGACGGCTATGTTCCTCAGCCCGGCGACCTGGTCTTCTTCGATGTCGATAATGACGGCCTCGGCGACCATGTCGGATTTGTAAAGAATATTGATGACGAGCTGGGAATGCTCCATACCATTGAAGGCAACCGCTTCGTCTATGTCGGTACCTTTGAATACTACCTGAACGATAATGAGATCCTCGGCTACGGCGAGCTGCCCGAGAACCCCGAGCTGTACCAGCCGGCGGTAGCAGCAGAGCTGACCGAAGAAATGACGGAAGAAGCACCTGAGTGCACCTGCGGTGCTTCCGAGGGCGAGCCTCACGCAGAGGACTGCCCCTGCTATGTCGCTCCCGAAGAAGAGGAAGAAGCTGCTGAAGAGCTTGAGCTTCCCGAGTGCACCTGCGGCGCTGCCGAGGGTCAGCCTCACGCAGAGGACTGCCCGCTCTATGTAAGACCTGTTGTCTCCCTGACCTCCGCTCCGGCAGAGGACGGCGCAGTTGCAGTTGTCTCCGGATACCTCCCGGAGAACGCACAGGTCTCCTTCAATACGATCTCTGTTGATCCCGCACTGGTGGAAGAATATGCTGCCGGCGAGAACCGCGCGGTTCTCGGCAAGGTCTCCGCTTATGCCCTCCGCATCCTCGCGGACGGCGAAGAGTGGCAGCCGGATGAAACGGTCAGCGTTTACCTCAGCAACCTCGGCTTTGCCCCCGCGGTAGGTGAGAGCTTTGTCTCCGCCGCATATGATGCCGTTGAGCAGGAGCTTTACGGTCTGGATGCTTCCCTTGCTCCGGACGGACAGGTCATGCTCCGCACGAACTGGCTCTCCGATGTTGTGTTCTGCACCTACACGGAGATCATCCCGACAACGATAGAATCCCTCCCCGTAGCAGACGGAGCAACAGCCGTTATTTCCGGCTATCTCCCGGCTGACCTTGCGGCAATGACGGATAACGTCACGCTGCTGGACGAGGAGCTGGAGCAGTTCTTTGACAAGGATAAGCTCGCTTCCTTCAATACTTTCGCTTCCTACGAGATCATCGCTTCCTCCGCCGGCCAGAGCTGGCAGCCGGATGAGCCTGTCTCCGTGGTCCTGAAGAACAGCAGCTTCACCAAGGGCGAGTGGGACGATCTGGCAGTCTGCTTCGCGGACAGAGAGACCGGCGAGCTCCGCTATGTTCAGGCGGAAATGAACGAGGACGGAGAAGTGGTCTTCGAGACGGATGAGCTCTCCACGCTGTTCCTCTACTCCTACAACGCACACTCCAGAGAGATTCAGTCTGAGCCCGCGGATGACGGCGCGGTAGCCGTTGTCTCCGGTATCCTCCCCGAGGGAGCCAGAGCGGAGATCACCGCGGTTCACCTCACGGAGGAAGAGCTGATCATGTACTTCGGCGCAGCGCAGGCTGCCGCCATGAAGGACTATGTCGGTTACGATATCAAGATCATGGTCGGCAATACCGAGTGGCAGCCGAACCAGTATGTTAAAGTTGAAGTTGTCCATCCCGCCATTGAGGTCGCGGAGGACGTCCGCCTCGGCGTTGCACACGTTGACGGCGAGACCGGCGAGGTCAAGACGGTGGAGAGCACTGTTAACACCGAGAACGGCGAGAACGATGTCACGGTTGACATCTCCACCAACGGCTTCTCCCTCTACATCTTCTACACCTTTACGGTTGACTTCCACTTCGGCGACATCGTCTTCTCAATCGACGGCCGCAGCGAGATCCTGCTCTCCGAGCTCTTCAAGGAGCTGGGCATTCTCCGCAGCGCTTCTGAGGTCGTGAACCTGACCTTCTCCGATCCCACGCTCCTTGAGATCGAAAAGGTGGAAGGGGACTGGCTCCTCAAGTCTCTCCAGCCGTTTAGCAGCAATGAGATCCTCCGGATCGAGTTTGCCGACGGTGAGGTTCTGGAGCTGAATGTTACGGATGCGATTCCCGAAGGCTCTGATATTACTTACTGGGAACTTGTCGATAGTACAGATGACATCGTAAGCGGTGGTACATATATCATGATAGCTCATGGAGACCAGATGGCTATCGGTTCCGACAGCAGCGGAGATCTCCGCAAGGCCGCCTATATGTCTCTTATTCCTGGAGCATCCTCCGAAACATCCTATTATTCTACAGATTTGGGCAGCAATTACTGGTGGACATTTACAAAGAACAAAAACAGCTCAACCTATGTTCAGACGAATGTTGCTACAGGGAAAAAGATTTATATTAATAACAAGAATCAGACTCAGGTTGCGCAGAGTAACTCAACAAATAATACGCTTACAGCTTATAAATTTAAGAATGGGTCTTTTGAAAGTCCTACATGGCTTATTAGTAGTGGAAGTTATACGTTGCAGACACAGACTAAATTGGCAGTAATAAGTAGTCCTGGCAACAACGATGATACTACTAAGAAAAAATGTAGCGTTGATATCTATAAAAAGGTATCCAAACCGACAGAATACGGCACGGTATATAATGATTCTATCTATTCTGTAGATGTTTACGCTCTTGAAGTTGACGGAGCTACCGGAGAGGTCAAAGGAACCAGAAAGCTTCTTGGGACAATTGCACTTGATATAAAGACTGAGTCTTCTCATATTGATCCCAATACGATTTTTGACAACTATAAGAACAACGGAATTTTAGACGGCACTTACAGCGGGGCATACTATGGGACGGTAAGTAAGAGCACTTACACTGATGTTACGGCACTTTACCGGAAATCAATTAATAATGGCTCATCCTATAAATTGGAAGTCGATTACAATGGCAGCAGCAAAAAAACTGCTGAGTTTAATAGCTCAAATGAAAATGCATTATATATTAAGTATATTGCGCAGTCCGGCTCCGGCAGCTCTGTTGATCCGAGCGATAAGGCTCCGTATCACAGAAAGTTTATAGATGCTTTCCGTACTTCTCCCGATAATCCTGATACGGAAGTCTATAAGGGAAAAGAAACGGAAGCGTTATATGATATGTATCGCCTGTATCTGGATGTAGGTCCGGAGGAAGCGTTCAAGAGTGTAGACGTTTTGTTTGTTCTTGATATGTCTGGAAGTATGCAGAATAACTCCGATGCTACTGATATTAAGGGAAAATCGGAAATAACCAGAATTCAAGCACTTTTAGGACTGCTGAACGGCATTGATGAAAAAGGAGAGAATAATACAACATCCCTGAAAGAAAGCGGTTTGATAAAAACAATCTTTTCTGTAAATGAAGAGAATAAAGTCGCATTTACAGGGTTTGCAAAAGAAGGTAAATCAATTACCAATGGTTCCTGGAGTGATAAGAGCACTGCAAAGGCAATTTCTTTTACAGCTGACGGTGCAACGAACTATGCTGCCGGATTGCAGAATGCAGTTACAATGCTGAGTAATTCCGCTGTTGTAAACGATGGCAAACGAAAGGTTATGATCTTCATCAGCGACGGTGCTCCGACATATTATAATAAGGGCCTTGACAGTACTAATACGGGTGGAGCACAGAATTATACCGATGATGACACGGCAAAATGGACGGCCGTAGCAATCGATCAGTTCCGCCAGAGGTACCCGGATGTTGAAATTTACACAATCGGAATCGGCGATTTCAATCCCTTCTACTTGAATAGATTGTCTACAAGCGGTACAACATTCACCAGCTCCAACTTTAGTGAAATTAAAGATGAACTGGATAACATCATCACGAAGGGTGTCGGTCATTATTCGAATCTCAAGGTTACTGATACTTTGAGCGATTATGTCGATTTCTATTCAGAGAACGGCACCCAGATTCTAGATGTAAAGATCGAGATGATCGATACGCACAGCACGGATAACACTGGAGATGATACCTCTACGCTTCTCTACTCCGACTCCAAGGGATTAACGGATGCCGGAAAGAAGAAACTGAATCTTATAGACGGTAAGGCGTATACCATTAGCGGTAAGACGATTTCTGTTGAATTTGCTGATGCCTATGAAGAAGAAGGCGGAATGATTTACCGGATCTCCTTTAACGTCAAGACAGAGCAGGCTGCTTATACACAGTATTCCGCTGATGAAAAGTCATATCTTGACTCCAGTAAGCAGTCAATTTCCGGTGATGAAAATACAGACTATCCGGGAAATAGCACAAGCTCTGAAAAACCCGGTTATTATTCCAATAAATCGGCGGAACTGGAATACACGCAGTCGGTTGCCGGTCAGGATCCGATAACGAAAACCTCACCTTATGAGATGCCGGTAATACAGGTGTATGATCCGGATGATCCGGGTCACGGCGGAGATATTGAAATTAAGTATACTCCTCCGAAACACTACAAGCGTATTGATGCGTTCCGTGACGGAGCGGATAACCCGGATACGGATCTTGACAATAATGCACGTGATGGTAAACTTCCAGAGGGCGACGATATTGAGGATCTGTACCGTCTGTATCTGGATGTCGGTCCGGAAACCTCTTACAATGCTGTAGACGTATTGTTCGTTCTCGACAGATCCACAAGTATGAGAGATACCAGTTCAGCAAAGACTGCGACAGATATAGCTGGTAATGAAAATGTTTATCGTATAAATGCTCTGAATAGTCTGATACATGGTATGGATAAGGCTGACGGAAGGCACTGGGGTGAGCTTAAAAAGAATGGTTTGTTCAGCTTAATTTCAGAGCTGAATCTCGAAAATAATATTGCAGTTGTTGAATTTAACAGGGACTCAAGCATATATCAATTTACCAATGGCACAAAAAAAGTTACCTGGATTTCTGCTGATAAAATAGCCGCTCTTGCAAATGATGGCAGTGACAGAACGAGCAGAGGTACGAACTATGTGGCAGCCCTGCGGAAAGCGGCAAGCGTTTTGGATTCATCCACATCTGGTAATAAGCAGATCGTTATATTCCTGAGTGACGGCGAACCTACAGAATATATCAAGTCAGACGGATCAATAACGGATGTTATTTCATCAAGATCCTCTGAAAAAGACCGGAAAGCGCTGGCTGAAGCAACTACTAACGCAATTAATACATTTAACAGTCAGTATAATAGTAAAAATGGTGGAGATGTAGATGTTTATACAATTGCGATAGGTCAGTTTGATGATACCTATTTGTCTATGTTATCTACATCAGGAACGGTTATTGCTTCTTCCGATTTCTCTGAGATTCTCGCAAAACTGGATGCTGCGATTACCAATGGCGTTGGTCATTACAGCAACCTGACGGTAACGGATACCCTCAGTGACTATGTTGATTTCTATAAGGAAGATTTGGATGTTCTTGTACAGCTGATTCCGGAAGACAGCACGGATGGGAAAGGGACACCTCTGTATGAGAATGGAAAAATAACCAAAGCCGGAGAGAAATATCTCGAGTCTGTCACTGTAGATTACGATAAAAAGACGATTACCGTAAAATATAAGGAAAACTACAAAGAGGAAGGCGGATATATTTACAGCGTCTCCTTCAACGTAAAAACAACGCAAAAAGCGTATGATGAGTACGCCCAGAATCTGGTTGACGGGAATGACGGATATAATGGCGTAAAGGGTGATGTTACAACAGACTATCTGTATAATAATAACCAGACAAGTGTGGATAAGCCCGGCTTCCATTCCAACGCAAAAGCCACGTTGTCTTATGATCAGGAGCACGTAGGTGTTGATAAGCGTGAAGATGTTGAAATCGAATACCTGCATCCTGTCATTCAGGTCGATACGGAAGATTATCCGGTAAAGAAGGTCTGGACGGATTCTGCAAATGTCTCCCACGATGATCATAAGATCGATGTTACGGTGGAAGGTGTCCTTAAAAAGGATTCTCCGTGGGCATATAAGCTGGAAGGGGAAACGGAACCTCAGGATCGTACGATTACGAAACAGGTAACGCTGCCGAAGAAACTGGAAGACAATACGCTTTCCTGGGAGTATACATTCAAGGATCTTCCGAAACACTTCACTTACACGGTTACTGAGAATAGAGCCTATTATATTGACAGCACGACAGGTAATGAAGTGATTCTGGACTATACGCCTACAATCGAAGGGCCGACTGACCAGCATACAGACTATATAATCACCAATACGCCGAGCGAAACGAACATAACGGCATATAAAGTGGATCAGTCCAACAATCCGATATCTGGTGCAACGTTTAAGCTTTACGAGCAGAAATATAAACTTGAGAATGGCTCAGAGGTTCTTGAAACCGAGACACTTATCGTGGATAAAGAGACCAATCAGCCGGTAATCTACGAGACGGATGAGAACGGGCAGATCAATTTCAGCCATCTGAAAGTTTATACTGCAAGCAACAGAGTAGGATATCGCCTTGAAGAGGTGAAGGCTCCAGATGGCTACAATCTGATCTCCGGAACTCCGACATTTAGGATCGTTGCGGATGAAAATGGTAATTATGTACCTCAGCTGGGTGATAACACCTATCTGAAATACGGTCCGATTTCCAAGCTGGGAGATGGCAAGAGCTATCTGAGCATCATGAACACTTCCGGCTACGAACTCCCCAAGACCGGCGGATCCGGTCTGGCACCAATTTATATATCCGGCACTGTGATCGTCGCAGCTGCTATGATATACCTCTGCATGTACCGCAAGCGTGAGAGGAGGGGTAAACATTTGGCTTGAATCTCACACGGCAGAGAAAAAGATGTTTATTAAAAATTATGAAAGGAAAACCAAACATGAAAAAAACTAAGCAAATCCTGGCAATGATCCTCGCAGTGATGCTCGTTGCCGCCCTCTCCGTCAGCGCATTCGCTG
>JAUNQI010000045.1 GCA_030536255.1 Eubacteriales bacterium
TGCAGGCGCGGAACCGCCTCCGCCACCGGAACCACCGGAATCCCCGCCGGAAGGCGCCGCTGCTGGCGCGGAACCGCCTCCGCCGCCGGAACCACCGGAATCCCCGCCGCCGGAGCTCTCTCCGCCGGAGGAGGACGCAGCCGGTACTTCTGCCGCACCGCCCTCATCGGCATAGGCGCTGACAAAGCAGCCGAACGTAAAGACTACCAGCAGCACGAGCGATATCAGCAGTGCTGCAAGTACCTTTCTGTTATTCTTTCTGTTCCGATTTGTTCCAGTCATTTTCTGAACCTCTTTTTCTGTGGCCGATTCCGGCCGAATAACGAATGTTTCTTCTAAACTGACTTATGTTTTTTCTGTCTAAGTTGTGTTAATTTTCGTTTAAGTTCTTTTCCGTTTACTTGGGAATATATTCTTAAATCTTTATTCTTACTTCTTTTCCGTCAATGATCAGCCGGTGGTCTGTTCCTCTTCCGATGATTCCAGAAAGGCTTCCAGCTGCGCCAGCATCTCCTTCGATTCCAGAACCGCCTCTTCGTCATCATTTGCTTCAATGGCAGCTTCCAGAAGCTTCTCCGCGGTTTCATATTCTTCCAGCTGAATGTGACACAGCGCCGCGTTGTAGCTGCAGATGGACACGTATTCGCCGAGCTCCGCGGATCTTTCGAGATATTTCAGTGCCTTTTCTGTCTCTCCGCCGCTCATGAGGCAGATCCCCGCGTAATAGTTGATGTATTCCATTTCCGGGGAATATTTCAGGACATTTTCAAAGGCGGGACCCGCATTTTCAAGATCATTCTGAATGAAGTACGAAAGCCCGATCCACTGATAAAGTTCTGCGATCTCGCTTTCCTTGCCGCCGGCTTTTTCCGCCAGCTCAATGGCTTTCTTTCCGTCTGTTACAACCGTTTCATAATCTTTCGTGATGTACCCGCAGGCAACGCATTGCTGGTAGAGCATATACGAATCTGCGTAACCGAGATCTGCTGCGGAATGGAAGGTTTCTATCGCTTCCGTAAACCTTTCGTATTCCATGTAACACATACCGAGCATTGCGTGATATTCGCCGGTGGGATCGCTGCCTTTTTCCTCGAAATACCTCTCCAGATCTCCCATGGCGCTCTTGGTATCTTCCGTAAGGATCAGACACCGCGCCCGGGAAGCAAGGGATTCTGTTTCATATTCGCCGGAATCAATGGCCTGCGTATAGGCCGGAATTGCGGAGGAATAGTCCTCCATGCTTTCGTACAAACCGCCGAGTGCTGCGGAAATAACGGGATTCGGACCGGAGATACTCTGATATTTTTCCAGGTCAGCAGCAGCGGATGGATTATCGCCGTTTGTACTGAAGATCTGCGCTCTCAGGAGGTAGGCATCGGACAGCGTATCGTCCAGCGCAAGCGCCTGATTGTAGCATTCCATTGCCGGTTCATCCTGCTCCGTCAGGGTATATAAGCTGCCTTTTCTCAGGTACAGAAGTCCGAGCTCCGAGTCGGAATCGCCGGGGTATTTTTCAATGCATCCCTGCATATATTCCGCGGCGTCCGCGTACTCCCCTTTGGCGATACAGATGGACGCGTAGGTCTCGAATTCCTGATAACTTCTGGGCTTAAAAACCGCGTTTGTCAGGACCTCCCAGGCTCTTTCCAGAAAGCTTTTGCTGAGATACGCGCTGTTGGAATTCGTTACCGCGTAAGCCTGTTCCAGCAGGGTTCCCGCATATTCCAGCCCGGTTGTCCGGATCTGCGCCCGGTATGCCAGGAGCGTTCCTCCGAGCATCAGCAGCGCTAAGAACAGCGCCAGCAGCCTTTTCCAGAAGTGATTTTTGAAGCTGTATATTTTATTTTCTTTGATTTCCTGATCCATAAAAACGCTTTCTCCGGGAAAATTTTTTACGTTGCAATTTGTTACAAAACTGTTAAGGCATAATGATCCTATTGTCTATAATTTGTAACATTTTACCGCTATTTATATATAAGTCAACAGGATAAACAGATTGACGTCATCCTGTATACATAATACGGTATTTTGATGTCTTTATATAGTTATTTCCTCCTGCGGTGACGAAAAATATAAAAAGATATATCGCTTCATTTCCCGCTGATTCTCTGTCTCCCGCAGTTTATACGGGGATATAAGAAGAAAAATCTCTGTTTTGTTTCCATTTTGTAATATTATGGTTTACCATAAAAGTATTATGTCTATCAATGGATTTATAAAAAGAAATAATAAGATTTATTTCAATTGATCTCAGATATTCTTAGATTATGAATTTTTTGTGAACGAATAAATGCAACCAAATTATGATAATAAAAAAGCTGCAGAAAAAATTTTCTGCAGCGAATGCTTATCTGAAATATTTTTTTGCCTTCACTAGGATATCATGGAAAAACAGGAGCCTTAAATCGAATTGATCCTGTCCACGTACTCCTCAAAAAGCTTTCTTTTGATCTGCGGTCTGTTTCCGTTCCACAGGATAAACGGTGCGTTTCTGTTCTCTTTCACGATATCTCTCAGTTTGTTTTCTCCGATCCGGAAATATTCCGCAGCTTCCTGAATGGTCAGCGTATATTTTTCCCAGATCGGGATCCCGGGCGTAACCAGCGCTTTATTGTTTATTCTGATATTATCCGACGGAACCGGCTCGGAAATCAATTCTTCTCTCTGAGAAAACGCTTCGGCAGGCTCTTCCCCGGGAAGCTCTTCTGTGTGTTCCTCTGAGAATTCCTGTACTTCCTCTACTACTTTACCTTTATATGGCTCTTCCTCTTCCTCTTCGATCCTGCTCAGTTCATCCTCATCAAATACAAAGATCGGTTCTTCCGGACGCTCCTTCTCATAGTCTTCCGGATCGATGGTAAAGATATCCTCTGACTCATGCTCTTCGGACTCGACCTTTTTCACTTCACGATCTTCGATCTCACGCACTTCCGATTTATGCTCGTCGTTCTTACGCTCGGCCGGTTCGCGTTCAGCAACCTCCCAGCGCTTCGGCTCACGGATTTCTTCTTTGCGCTGCTCCGGCTCACGCTTAACATACTCGGGCTGTTCTGCTGATGCTGCCGCAACCGCTTCCGTCTGAACCGGTACATACGAAGGAACACTCTCTTTATCCTCAAACTTATATCCGTACGCTTTCAGAAGATCAACCGTGCAGCGATAATTCAGAAGATCACAGAGCATAAACGAAGCATTATTTAATTTATCATATTTTTGCCATTTGTCGATTGAAATCGTTTTGTTGGGGAAAAGACGGTCAACCGTTCCGAAGAATAATTTCAGGAGCTGCTGAACATTCTCCGGCTCGCTGCCGGGAGAATACTGCGGAATTGCGGCGGTCTCCTGCTCCAAATTATTCGTGTAATCTGAATGATCCATTCCTGTTCTCCTTTTCTAAGAAAAATATGTGCAGGGGTAAGAAACCATATTCGTGAAGACGGCAAATCAAGTACAAAAATCAAAGAACACATCAATCTCGTTTAATATTTATTATTACGAGATTTCCCCATTTTTCTTTTTAAAGACGCTCTCGAAAATAAAAGCTCTCACAGATGATCAGAGAGAAGAAAAAGCGAAATTATAAAGAAACACGGAAAGATATAAAGAGAATTTCATTCCATAATTTATTTGATAGTATATTACGTCAACTTGATAAGAAAAGCAACAGGTATTCTTATTTTTTTATTAAAAATATATATCTTATTATATCCATGCTTTTCATTTTTGAAATTTCCGGTCATTTGATCTCTTTACAGCAGGATAACTCCCGGTATTTTCCGTATAAATCTTCTATCTGCGCATTGACTTTCCTTTTTTTCTTCTATTATAATAAGATATAATAAGAAAAGTTTTCAAGGAGCCGCATGAAGGAATATTATTACAATTATCTCGCCGGTCTGCCGGACGCTAAGCTTCGTCAGAGAGCTTACTATCTGATCCTGCAGGGGCTGAAGGAGATCTCCCCTTCTTTTCCTGTTCCTAAGCTGGACGCAGCCGATCTGACCGAGCTTTTCACTTTTGTCCGGCTGGATCATCCCGAGATCTTTTACGCCTCCGGATTTACTTACAGCTTTTATCCACAGGCGGACTCCGTTCTGTTCACGCCGGAGTATCTGTTTAAGAAGAAAGAGATCCTGGAACACCAAAATGCGATCTCTTCACGGATCCGTAAGCTGATTCGTCCGGTTTCCGGAAAAGAGGAAACGGAAAAGGAACTGTTTGTTCATGATTTTATCTGTCAGAACGTCCGTTATGACAAACTGAAGAAGGCGTATTCCCATGAGATCATCGGCCCACTGACGCAGGGTGTCGGCGTCTGCGAAGGGATCGCCAAAACCGTAAAGATCCTGTGCGATGAGCTGAATATCCCCTGCATCATTGCTTTCTGTCACAACAATCCGGACAAAGGCATTAAATACCGGCACGCATGGAATATCGTTACCATCGGCGGAAAGACGGTTCATCTCGATGCAACCTTTGACAATACCCTTACCGCCGGCGGGGACATCCGCTATGATTACTTCAATACCGATGACGCCTCTCTCTTCCGGGATCATGAAAAGCCGGTCTGGCCGCTTCCCTCCTGTTCCGGCCGCACGGAGTTCTACTATATTAAAAAGAAGCTCTCGTTCACGAAATATGAGGACCTGCGAAACCGCATCAGTCAGGCTGCAAAAAAGAAGAAAGCGCTGACCTTCCACTGGCGCGGCAGCTACCTGACACGGGATGTTCTGAAAGAGATCTCCTCGATCATCGGCGAAGAGGCGGAGAAACGGCAGCTGGAACCGATTCTCTCGCTCAACTGGCCGCAGGCCGTCTTTCGTATTACATTCAGCGAAAAAGAAAAACCATCCGTTTTCTCCGAGGACGATATCCGCATCGAGATCTCCAACGAAGGCGAGCTGAACTGAACAGCAACTCCTTATCGGCGAGTTATATCTTACGGCAACTTATGACAATTTATATCAAAACAAGGAGGCATTCAAAATAATGAAAAAGTTCTCTGTACTGTGTCTGACAGCCATGCTGAGTCTTGCGGCACTGGCTGGAAACGAGAACGCGGAAGCTGTCGGTCCGGAAAATGCCGGGCAGACGGACGAAGATAAATACCTTATTGCGGAAGCTCCGGTAACCGACACAGCTTCAGAATATGCGCTGCTGCAGGATATCGTGGAGCAGATCCGAAGCAAAACGGACTTTGAACCGGAAGCTGCCATTGTACTCGGTTCCGGGCTGAACAGCCTGGCAGAGAAGCTGGAACCGGCGGTCATCACAATTCCCTACGCAGAGATCCGCGGCCTTCCTGTATCGACCGCACCGGGGCACGTCGGGCAGTTTGTATTCGGTTATCTGGAAAATGTTCCGGTAGTAATCATGCAGGGCAGAGTGCACTGCTATGAGGGCTACTCGTCCCTGCAGGTGGTCCGTCCGATCCGCGTTATGAAAATGCTAGGTGCGGAGACGCTCATTCTGACGAATTCCTCCGGCGGTGTCAACCTGGATTTTAAAGGCGGAGAGATCATGATGATCACCAACCAGATCCTCTTCGGCGTTTCCAATCCCCTGATCGGCGCAAATATCCCTGAGCTCGGCGACCGCTTCCCGGATATGAGCAATGCCTACGACAGCGATCTGCAGGAGCTTCTGCGGGCATCCGCCGCTGACGCCGGTGTCGGGCTGAAGGAAGGCACCTATCTGCAGGATACCGGTCCGAGCTATGAGACGACGGCGGAAACGAAAATGTTCCGGATCCTCGGGGCGGACGCGGTTGGAATGAGTACCGGAATCGAAGCGATTGCCGCAAGGCAGATGGGCATGCGCGTCTGCGGCCTCTCCTGCGTCACGGTTCCGCCTTCCGACGCTTCCTCCATTCAGCTGAATGAAGACGTCGTAAATTCGCTTGCTGATGCAATGACCGACGAGCTTGGAAAGTTGCTTACCGTTTTCGTTTCGAAACTGAAGGATTAACAACGAATACATGCACATGAATTCTGTCTTTTTCTGTACGAATTACAGGAGCCCCTATGAACAGCAAACAAACGTCAGAAAGAAAAATCCAACAGAACTGAACTATCACAAAACAGAGTAACCTCCAAAAAGGAAAATCAACAGATAGTATAACACCCCGCACAGATCATCCTGTGCGGGGTGCAGCTTTTCTTATTGGTTGAAGTTCTGATGATTGACCCGGATATCCGGAAACGAGGAACCCCGTTCAGATCAGAGGGGCGTTTGAATCAGGGATTCAGGAGATCTTCCCAGGTGACGCGGGAGATCGTGTCAGCGGTCGTAACATCCTCATTGAACCATCTGGTAACAGTACCGTGCATCGGGTCTGCAATCACGCGGAAGTAGGTCTCCCAACCGGAGCTGGTGGAAGCGACCTGCTCTGTGGTAAGCGTGCAGTAAACAGCGCCGGACCAGCGGAGGAAGGTCGTGATCTCTTCCCTGTTTGCTTCATCCATCACGTAGTTCAGCGTCCAGATGGACTGCAGATGATCCCTGTTCTCCAGGTAATCGTCCAGGCTGTCCACCTTTACGATTTCTCCGGTCTCGGTATTGAGGTAATTCGACCAGAGCGGGAACTTCCGGTCCGCCTCGGTGGTGTCAAACCCCAGAATATTTTTGAATTTGTTCGCACCGGAGAACGCATCGCAGTGCACGAATTCGCTTCTCCAGTCCACCGGGTTGCCGAGCCAGTCATGCCCGATATATCCCGCTTCTTCGTTATAGTAAGTCATGTAGGAGTAACGGATCCCGTCCATCAGGGCCACGTGGTCGCTTACCGTGTGGATCTGGTCGAGATACGGGACGGTTGCTTCATATCTGCCGAGGCCGGCGCCGTACTGCTCTTTATAGGTCCCGTCCTCATTGAGGAAGTAGTCCTTCTGCAGAAAGAAGTTGAAGCTGTAGTCAATGCCCTCATGCCAGATGGCATAGTTATCGATAAACTCCAGAACGCCGTGACGTCCGGTGCTGTCCTCCATCGCGCAGCATTCAAACCAGTGATTATGGATATCCCCCATCTCAATATTGAAGGTGTAAACATCCAGAACAGGAGCATCCTCCGGGAAGATGCGGACGTAATCCTCGTCGACTGCGCCGACGTATTTCAGCGCTTCGTCGATGGTGAGGCACTGTGTAGCGATCAGCGTCGTTACCGACTGCGTGCAGCAGCGGATCGGTGCACCAGGATTCGTTCCGGAGCAGACCCAGGTATAATCTCCGTTTTCGTCCAGCTGCTCTGTTCTCATCAGGATCGCGCAGTACAGAGAAGCGTCCTCACCCTTTTCATTTTTACCGAAAGACATGGAGTCCGTCGCCGTGAACGGAATGGCAGCATATCTCTCGTCGGTGATATCATTTTTGAGGATCGTCTTATAATCCTCCGTGTCCATTCCGGTGTACGCGATCCCCCAGGTCGGATACTTCACGTTTTCGCCCGGACGAATGAACATTTCATAGGAACAGAACGGCGTTGCCTGCAGGTCCATGTTCCGGACTGCGCCGACGGTTCCGTCCCGGTATTCGGCAAAGGTAATGGAGCAGCCGCCGGTCATGTTCATATCTCCGTAGCCGCTGCTGCCAAAACGGAGATTCATCTGATCCAGACCGGACATATCCAGCCCAGTGTAGTTCAGGGCAACGACCGGCTTCTCTTCGCCGTAGATCGGCTTGATCTTCATGGTGCTTTTCTCCGTACCCTCCGCAAAAGCGGGAGAGACGCAGCCAAGGCCGAGGGACATGCACAAAAGAGGAAATAAAAATTTAAAACGCATACTTAAAACTCCTTACTGATTGAATTATTTTCATATAAGTTCTTCGTATAAAAACTTTTAAAACATTGTTTTGGGAGGAGAACTTGTCTGCAGAGTTAAAGAATTCATGGATCAGCGCTTCCCTACTTTGGGATGCTTTTTGTAGAATTCTTCTTTTTCCTTATACATCTCCGATTCCGCTGTCTTGATCAGCTCGCCGATGTCACTGCTCTTTCCGAAGGCAAGGCCGGCGCAGGCCAGCGGGATCTTATCTGCATTCAGGAGCTTCCGGAACTCTTCCATACGGGCAAGAACCGCATCCTCATCCGCATCGCCCATCAGAACGATGAACTCGTCGCCGCTGATGCGGAAGATATCCTCCTTACGGAAGCAGCGCTTCATCTGTAATGCGTAACGGATCAGCAGGCGGTCTCCCGCGTCATGGCCGAAGGTGTCATTGGTAAACTTGAGCCCGTTCACATCCGAGAAGATCACGCCGACTGTTCCTTCCGCCTGGGACAGCTCCTTCATTCTCTCCACATAGGCCAGACGGTTATGAAGACCCGTCATTGCATCCAGACGCGCAGAGCGATAGCTGCCTGAACCTTCCTTCTCCAGCTTGTTTTGACGCTCCGTCTGGATCATAACATACATAACGAGCAGAGACAGAACAATTGCCGGGTATGCATACGAGAAGGTTTCAAAAACCAGGTTAATACATGCGGCGATCCACGGGATAATGATATACGACACGGAAGCGAAGCGCTCACGCCTGCTCAGGTACTTCATGCTCGCATGATTCGCAAAGAGACAGTAGACCGAGCAGAGGAGATTAACAACAATATACGCGGTATACATAGGCCCTTCCACATAGGCCCCGTTCTCAAAGGTGAACAGATGGCCCGTGCCGGCAGTGACTGCAATCAGGACCGACATAATGATCGAAAAGATCATATAATACTTCGGCAATGAAGTAGAGATGGACTTTCTCTCCCGGATATACTCCGAGATATAGAACATAAAGGCGCCGTTCAGGATAAACGTCATGGAAAGAGAGATTACCGTACTGACGTAAAGGATGGGCCCTGCTCTCTCGCAGCCGTCAAAGATCCACGAAACTGCATCCGCTGCCAGGCCGATAATGCACAGCACCGTCGTCCAGAAATACAGATTGTTTCTGGGTGACTTTTCATGATTCTGGAAAACGCAGCCAAACAGGAGGATCAGACAGACCAGGATCGACATGATCTCAACAGAGTAGATGCTGTAAATATAGTTGTCTTTTTCAGGGTTTTCCGCAATGGCCGGGGTTGTTCCCCACGTGGGAACGTCCACGATCCTTACCTGTTCGTAGCCGACCTCGTCCGTACTGAACGAATCGAGGATCATTCCGTCCGGGCGTACGGCGATATTGATTCCGTCATAGGTGGGCTTTACAACGCTGACCCCGTTCTCCACGGCAAGCGTCCGGCACAGTCTGGCATGATGCTCGGTAATACCCGCCCAGTCCCAGGACGGGAGAAACAGGATGTCCGTATCATCGTCTATATCGTTTACAAACAGCGGGAAATTGCTGTCATAGCAGATCACGTAGGAGACTTTGATTTCCCTGTCTCCCACAGTTATCATAAAGGACGGGATCTCATCATCCCCCCGTTCATAATCCGATTCCAGAATGGGGATGGTCTTGGTCTTCCGGTAGGATCCGAGGATCTCTCCGTTCTGATCGATCCAGACCGCTTTGTTCTGGGATTTTCCGCCCTGACTGCCGTCGGTATCCTTCAGATCCAGACCCACGAGCATATGGATCCGGTTCTCCCGCGCGGATCTGCTGCACTCTTCAAGAAAACCTTCCTCCTCCGTGTCATCGAATTCATAGGTTTCCTCATTAAATACAATGATCTCCGCCCCCTGCTTCGCCGCATCCTCAACGCAGGAACGCATGCTGTCCAGATACGTCTCCAGCGGGAGCGTCGTGAAATCATCATAACCGCCCACATACGGGCCGGTGGCAAGGGCAACCTTAACGGATTCGCTCTCAACTACGTTCGGATACAGGAACATCGCGCCGATCGTCACCAGAATACAATACAGCAATACGCCGAGCAGCGCCGGTCCGGTCTTCCGTTTTTCGACCGCATAGGTAAAGAGAGAAAAGATCCAGAGCAGGATGAAGGACAGGCCAAGAGAGCCCAGCAGACTCTCCGCCTGCAGCATAACGATCATATCCGCGAACATGTTGTCCACCCGGATCATTGTCGGGAAACGCACCAGGATTGCCAGGAAATATACAGCCAGCCAGAGGAGCGGGAACGCCAGCGTGACATAGAAGCGGTTCCATCTGCGGATCAGGCGGGAATAGAGATAAAAGATACTGAACTGAACCAGACCCATAAAGAGAAAGACCACGATATACGTCAGACTGAATCCCATGGTATTCAGGAATCTCAGGCAGTATCCAACAAGAAAAACGGCGCAGGTGATCAGAACATTCTTCCGGAAGGAAAAATGCACCGTCAGGTACAGGAAAGCAAGGATCCACAGCGCCGTGGAAAAGCCTCCGATATAGTTTATATGTAAAAAATACGGCATGCACAGCCCGAGAAATCCCAGCCCGAGGAGAGCAATATAGAAATATACTGTGCGTTTCTGTTCCGCTTTTTCCAACAGACTCAGCTCCTTCCCTGATAAATCCCGTTAAACTTCATATTACAGGTTCCTGCTTAAACAGTTTGTAATATCTTCGTTATGTATTGCGTACTGCAATTGTCTTTAAATGAACAGTTTCGTATTGATACATATTATAATTTAGTTTAATATTTTATCACAAAGTCATTGTCTATACAATATAATATCGGTACAATCATTTGCCATAGTAAAGCAGATGCTTTTTGAATGTACGGTTTTCTTCCCTTTGGAAATTAGCTCTTAAAACAAGTGCAGAATGAAGCAAAATGGGCAAAACGAGGGATAAAAAAATTTGGTCACTTTTCAGAGCAAAGTATAGTTTGTCAAAGTAAATGCAAGAGAAGCAG
>JAUNQI010000004.1 GCA_030536255.1 Eubacteriales bacterium
TACGATTCCACCAACATGGATGCAGACGAGATCGCACCGAACCTCTACGACTGATTATCCTCTGAATCCCTGTTAAATAATGAAACATCTGAGGGGCTGTGCCATTCGGCACAGCCCCTCTTCGTTGATCCGTTGTAAAGTTTACAGATATACTCTCAGTAAGATATCCGGCTGAATTCAGAAAAAGTATCTTTCAGATCATCGTACAGCCGGAGATACAATTCCATATATTTCATGTATATTTCATGCTTTTCCCAGTCAGGCTCATGTATTCTGGTAATAACAATAGTTTTGTCTACAGCAGCTTTATAACTGCTGAAAATTCCGCATCCCATGCCGGCCAGAATCGCTGCTCCCAGTGTGGTGGCTGTATCAGATGTAGGAACCTGTATGGTTTTGCCGGTGACGTCTGCTTTTATCTGTGTCCAGAGAAGAGAATTGGAAGCTCCTCCCATTGCATTTAGTTTATCTGTGCTGGCTCCGACTTCAAGAGCGGTTCTGAGATTGTGCTCCAACGCAAAAGCTGTCCCTTCCAGTGCTGCCCGAATCATGTGCCCACGAGTTTTGCTGAAGCTTAAGCCGTAAAAGACTCCTTTGGCATCGGGATCCCAGATAGGAGAGCGTTCTCCGGCCATGTAGGGAAGAAAGACTACCCCCTCTGAACCGGCAGGAATATTTTCAGCCTCTTTGGTGATCTCGTCAAAGCTCATTCCGCGTGCGAGCTCCTGCCGAAACCATCTGAGAATTCCGCCACCGCCGACAGTTCCCCCCTGAAGCAGGAACAGGTCAGGAATAACGTGGGGACTAAGGATAAGCTTGCTGTGTGCCAGTGCTTTGTCTGTGCATATGCTCATGCCGCCGGCTTGTCCGCCCTGTTCCTGCGTCTGCCCGACTTCATAAACTCCGGCTCCCAGGGTACCGCAGGCAGCATCCAGTCCTCCGGCTACAACCGGAGTTCCTACCGCAAGTCCGGTAAGTGAGGCAGCCTCAGCAGTTACTGTTCCGACAATATCATGACAGTTATATATTTCGGGAATGAGATCGGGGGACAGACCGAGCTCTGAAGCCAAAGAAGTATCATATTCCATTTTATAGAGATTATAAAAATGGATACCGTAGAGCTGAGATTTATCCTGACTAAAGGAACCCGTAAGCTTGTAAGCCACAAAGCTGTTGCTCTGGAGATATTTGTAAGTTTTTGAATGAATTTCCGGATAGTTTTCCCTGAACCATATCATCTTTGGAGCAGAGTATGAGGGAAGAAAACTGTTCCCGGCTATTTTAAATATGGTATCACTGCCAAGACGGTTGTTTATCCTGTCACAAATATGGCGTGCTCTTGTATCCATCCATATTGGCGTCCTTGCAAGTACGTTTCCATCTTTGTCAACCGGTATAGCAGACCAGCTCTGACCGTCAATTCCGATACATGCTATTTGATCTTTGCTTACTTCAGAACAAGCCATGACATCTTTGATCGCAAGAATAATTGCTTTCCACCATTCTTCAGGATCCTGCTCCGCCCATCCTTCTTCCGGATAATAGACATTATACGGCCGGTTTGAATCGGCAATAACATGCCCGTTCTCATCAAAAACTGCGACCTTACATGCAGAAGTTCCAACATCTATTCCTAATAAAAGGTCTTTCATGCAATAGCCTCCTTGTTGTTTTATATAATAATATGACAATATTACTTAATAATCAAGCCGAATGATTGCACTTCAATTCAATCATTTGCTGGGAAACAAGTTTGATAATATATTAACTTTTAGCAAGAATATGTCGAAAAATATCCGCAAAATTGTTAAAAAAGTGTCATGTAGTTTCACTACTTTTTTTCAATTCTCTGTTGTAATTTTACTACCATAGTGATACTATATAACTACTGATATTTTAAAAATTATGATAGGAGATTTCTATGAGCACTGTTATTACCATGCCCCAGAAAGGTCTTACAGAGGAATCTTCCGTAATAGCGGAATTCCTGGTCAAAGAAGGAGATACTGTTACTGTCGGACAGCCGCTTTTCTCTATTGAAACGGGAAAAGCTACATTTGAAGTGGAATCAGAAGCAGCTGGTACCGTTCTTGGTATTTTCTGCGCAGAAGGCGATGATGTTGCTATTAAGGCCCCTGTTCTTGTTGTAGGTGAGCCGGGCGAATCCTTTGAACGACCTGCCGGTTCGGCTACTCCTGCTCCTGCGGCTGAGTCTGCTCCTGCAGCTGCTCCTGCGGCAGCTGCTCCGGTTTCTGTTTCTGCTCCGAAGGCAGCTGAGAATGAGGGATTTGCTTCTCCGAGAGCCAAAGCCGCTGCAGGCAGAGCCAATGTTGATTGGCGCGATGCTGCACCTACCGGTCCGGAAGGGAGAGTAATTGAGAGAGATATCGCAGCTCTTGTAGCAAATGGCGGAAAGAGCATGATCGCGGCAAAGGCTGTTGCTGCAGCTGAAGAAGAGGAATTTGAAATCGTTAAGAATTCCGGCATCCGCAAAGTCATTGCTCAGAATATGCATGATTCTCTTGCAAATATGGCTCAGCTTTCCTTCACTGCTTACTTTGACGCTACTGAGCTTTTCGCATATCGCGAGAAAGTCAAGGCTATGGGAGAGAAGCTTGGTTATCCGAATATCTCTATCAATGATATGATCCTTTTCGCAGTTTCCCGTACGGTACTTGACTATCCTATTTTTAATGCTCATTTCTCCGATAAAGAAACCAAAATATTCCATCGTGTGCATCTTGGTGTTGCTACCAATACCGAGCGCGGACTGATGGTTCCTACTCTTTTCAATGCTGATCTGAAGAGTCTCAATATGATCTCCCGCGAGGCAAAGGCTCTTTCTCAGGCATGCAGAGAGAATACCATTACTCCAGATCAGCTTTCCGGCGGCACTATTACAGTAACGAATCTCGGAAATAATAATATTTCCAGCTTTACTCCTGTTATTAATCCGCCTCAGACATGCATCGTTGGTGTATGCAGCCCTGAATGGAGAGTGCGTCCGGGGAAAGACGGTGAGATGGAAATGTACCGCGCAATGGGTATTTCCCTTACGTTTGATCATCGCGCTGTTGACGGAGCTCCGGCAGCTGAATTCCTTAATGCATTCTGCCGCCGCCTTGAGAATTTCCCGCTTCTTCTTGCTGAATAATTTGAAAGTGAAAATACAGAGGTAAATATAATGGCAGATTTTGATGTAATCGTAATCGGCGCAGGTCCCGGCGGATATCTCGCGGCAGAGCGTGCAGGTCAGGCCGGCCTGAAGGCTCTTCTTATCGAAAAGCAGCATATTGGCGGTACGTGCCTGAATGAAGGCTGTATCCCTACGAAAACTCTTCTCCGTTCTTCAAAGCTCTATCACGCTTCTGTTACCGGTCAGCCGTATGCTGTTACGGTTGAAGGTGCAAAGGTGGATCACAGCGCTGTTGTGGCTCGTAAAAGAGCGGTAACTGCCAGCCTGGTTGCAGGTGTAAAAGCGGGACTGAAGGCAGCAAAGGTGAAAACTGTTGAAGCGGAAGCAATAATCACCGGAAGAGATGCAGACGGTTTTGCTGTTACAGCTGCGGGTGAGACTTACCATGGTAAAAATCTGATCCTTGCAACCGGATCTCATCCTATTGTTCCCGGAATTCCCGGCCTTGCTGACGCAATAAAGGAAGGCTTTGTCCTTACCAGCACGGAAATGCTTGAGATAGACAGCGTTCCGTCAAAGCTTTGCGTTGTCGGTGGCGGAGTTATCGGTCTTGAAATGGCGACGTATTTTGCACAGCTTGGTTCGGAAATTGAAATCGTTGAAGCTGCCGGTAAGGTTGCCGGAAATCTGGAAGCTGATGCAACGGATGTTATCGTCAAGGGCTGTGAAGCTCTCGGCATGAAGTTCCATATCAATACGAAGGCAGTTTCTTTCGGAAAAGATTCTGTTCAGGTGGAGTGCGCGGGAAAACAGGAAGAAATCAAATGTGATAAAGTCCTTCTTTGCATCGGAAGAGCTGCAAATACGGAAGGCTACGGCCTTGAAAGCATTCATGTCCCCGTAGAAAACCGTGCAATCAAAGTTGATGAATACTGCCTTACCGGTATCCCGGGAGTATATGCGATCGGCGACTGCAACGGTACCGGAATGCTGGCACATGTTGCATACAGACAGGCTGAGGTTGCAATCAACCACATTCTCGGTAAGGAAGATCCCATGCGCTGGGCAGTAGTTCCCAGTCTCGTTCATACGGAACCTGAAGCTGCTTTCACCGGAATGACTGTTGAAGAGGCAAAGGCGAAGGGAATTGATGCTGTTGGCGTAAAGCTTACAATGAATTATTCCGGCCTTTATCTTGCAGAGAATGAAAACGGTACAGGCATTATGAAGGCAACCTTCGACAAGAAAAAGAAGACAATGATCGGTGCTACTATCGTTGGCGGACCTGCCTCTGAGCTTATTACAATCTGCTCGATGATGATCGATAATGAGCTGCCGGTTGAGAGAATGAAGTCCTATGTATTCCCGCATCCTACCTGTGCAGAAATCATTCGTGAAGCAATTTTTGCTGCAAAGCTTTAATAAAATAAAGGAGATACATTATGTCTAAAGCTCAGATGTACAAGCCGGAAGAAATATTCGGTGAAGGCGATATTAAGTTTAAAGATATTCCCGTCTTTTCTTATAAAAAGACTCTTGAGGATGAATATAAAGCTGGAAAATTCACAAAGGAAGAGCTCGTCGGGATTTACCGCGACATGAAGTATGTTCGCGACTTCGAAAATATGCTCCTTTCTGTTCGCTCTACAAAGAACTTCAAGGGTATTGAATACATGTATACCGGCCCTGCTCATCTTTATATTGGTGAAGAGGCTGCAGCTGTCGGTGAAGCATTCCGCCTTCAGCCAAATGACTTCGTTTTCGGTTCTCACCGTTCCCACGGCGAAGTTATTGCAAAAGGTCTTTCTGCAATCGCTAAGCTCTCTGATGATGAACTCATGAAGAGAATGGAAAAAGAACTCGACGGTACGATCCTTAAGATCGTTAAGGAGCATACTCCTGAAGAAATTGCAAAGGATCCGAAAAAGCTCGCAGTACGTTTCCTGTTCTACGGTCTGATGGCTGAGCTCTTCGGAAGAGAGACCGGTTTTTCCAAGGGTCTTGGAAACTCCATGCATCTCTTTGTCCTCCCGTTCGGAATTTATCCGAATAACGCAATAGTCGGCGGATCCGGACCGATTGCTGCTGGTGCTGCTCTTTATAAAAAGGTAAATAAGGAAGACGGTGTTATCGTTGCCAATATCGGTGACGGTTCCATCGGCTGCGGTCCTGTTTATGAATCCATGAACTTCTCCGCAATGGATCAGTATACAACTCTGTGGGAAGAGGGTTTCAAAGGTAATCTGCCGATTATTTATAATATCATGGACAATGGCTATGGTATGGGCGGCCGTACAAACGGTGAGACGATGGCATACCACAATGTCGCTCGTCTCGGCGCAGGCGTTACTGTCAATGAGATGCATGCAGAGCGTATTAACGGTCTGAATCCTCTTGCAGTTATCGATGCTTATGACCGTAAGATTCCTCTTGCAAAGAGCGGCGAAGGCCCGATCCTTCTTGACGTTGTGACTTACCGCTTCACCGGACATTCTCCTTCTGATCAGAATGCATACCGTTCCAGAGAAGAGATCGAAGAGTGGCAGAAGTATGACTCTATCCCGACATTCAGAAATGAACTGATCAATGCAGGCGTAGCAACTGCAGAAGAGTGTGATGCGGTTGAAAAGGAAATCGAAGAAACGATCTTCGAGTCATTCAAGCTTGCAATCGACGATACGGTTTCTCCGCGTATGGACTTTGTAAAAGAACCCGACGCAATTGAGAAATATATGTTCTCCAATCAGACCATTGCAAAGATGAAGGAAGGAACTCCGGATGTCTTTGGGCCTAAGGAAGAGAACTCACGTTGGCAGAAGGTTCAGAAGAAGAACCACTTTGGCCTGAAGGAAGATGGAACGCCGGTTTCAGCTGCAACTGTTTATGCTTACAGAGACGCTATTTTCGAGCCGATTATCGATAAATTCTACGAGGATCCGACCCTTGTTTCTTACGGCGAAGATGTCAGAGAATGGGGCGGCGCTTTTGGTGTTTATACAGGTCTCTATGAGTCCATTCCGTTCCATCGCCTGTTCAACAGCCCCATTTCCGAGGCCACTATTGTATCCTCCGCAGTTGGTTATGCAATGCTTGGCGGACGCAGCGTTATTGAGCTGATGTATGCTGACTTCATGGGCCGTGCCGGTGACGAAATATTCAACCAGCTGGCAAAATGGCAGTCAATGACTGCGGGACAGATCAAGATGCCGGTCGTCCTTCGTATTTCTGTCGGAGCTCTCTACGGTGCACAGCATTCTCAGGACTGGACGAGCCTTGCCGCCCATGTTCCCGGCCTGAAGGTAGTATTCCCTGCAACGCCTTACGATGCAAAAGGACTTATGACATCTGCTCTTAACGGCACTGACCCGGTACTCTTCTTTGAATCTCAGCGCCTGTATGGTAAGGGTGAGGAATTCCATGAAGTGCCTGCAGAATCCTATGAGATTCCTATCGGGGAACCCGATATCAAGAGAGTCGGATCTGATGTTACGATTCTCACAGTAGGTGCAACTCTGTACTCTGCGATGAAGGCTGCAAAAGAGCTGGAAGAGAAGTATGGTGTTTCTGCTGAGATCATTGACGCAAGAACTCTTGTCCCCTTCAATTATGAGAAGGTAGTTGAGTCTGTAAAGAAGACCGGAAGAATTGTTCTGGCATCCGATGCGTGCGCAAGAGGTTCTCATCTCAATGATGTTGCCCGCAATATTACGGAGCTTTGCTTCAACTATCTTGATGCTCCTCCGGTGCTTATCGGAGCTCAGAACTGGATCACTCCCTGCGCGGAGCTTGAAAAGGAATTCTTCCCGCAGGCACAGTGGATCATTGATGCTATTGATCAGAAGATCATGCCTCTCGGTGTAGGCAGCCCTGCCAAGAATTTCACCCAGGTTGAGCAGATCCGCCGTGAAAAGGCTGGGGTATAATCAGAACTGATGGCAAAAGAGAACTCTGCTGTTGTCTTTAAGATCCGCAGCGCGATACCCGAACTCAGTAAGTCCGAAGCATCGGTTGCAGAATACATATCAGAGCATTATGATGAAGTTATTAATCTGTCAGTTAGTGCTTTGGCGGATTGCTGCGGAGTTTCGGAACCTACAGTAATCAGGGCCTGCCGGAATTTGGGATTTTCCGGTTATCAGGCTTTGAAGATCGCTTTGATTCAGAGTGCGAATTCTCCTGTAAGCTGTTCAGGAGAAGAAGTAACGGCAGAAGATGATATGGCAGCGGCAATGCACAAAGTTTTTGCCGCTGCGAATGATGCGGTTACGATGACAAGAGAGAGTCTGGATGTTTCCGCATTGGAAAAAGCGTCTGATGCAATATTGAGAGCGAAGCGGATATATATCTTCGGAGTCGGCGGCTCAGCAGCCGTCGCCTCCGATGTCCAGCATAAATTTATGAGGTTGGGTCTTGAAGCGGTCGCGTTTGCAGATCTCAACCTTCAGGCGTTTGCAGCGGCATACGCGGGAAAAGGGGACGTTGTTTTTGCAATAAGTCATTCCGGATCTTCCAAAGCTGTGGTGGATAATGCTATTCTTGCAAAAACAAATGGAGCGATGGTAATCAGTCTGAGCAGTCTCGGAAAATCTCCGTTGACTGAAATCTCAGATATTTCTCTGTATACTGCGGCGAATGAAACAAGATATCGTATTGTTGCAATTTCTTCAAGAATTGCAGAACTGACGATTATTGATACGCTGTATTCCTATATGAGATTCCGAACCGGAAACAGAAAGAATCTTACGATTGAAAAAGCTATTGAGGATCAGATGTATTGATAGTGTTTTTTGCACATAGTTGATCGTTTTCCTTTTTGCTGTTTAGTCCCAAACAATATTTGAAGGAGTAATTCATATGCAGAACTTAGTTGATTATTCGCGTAAATACGGCTCTGACCCGGATCTCGTTCTCTGCGGCGGCGGCAATACATCCATGAAGGAGAATGGAATCTTGTACGTAAAAGGTTCCGGCTGTGCGCTGAGTTCAATTCAGCCCGAGAACTTTGTTAAAATGGATCTTCAGAAGCTGAGAGAAATTGTTAAGAAATCTTATCCGGACAATGATACAGAGCGTGAAGCAATGTTCCTTGCAGATGTTGCGGAAACCAAGCTTCCCGGGGAAGAAAAAAAGCGCCCGAGTGTTGAGGCGCTGCTTCACGGGCTTTTTCCTCAGCGCTATGTGCTCCATCTTCATCCGGCACTTGTCAACGGAATGACATGCGGTGTTAACGGAGAAAAGGTTGCTGCCGAGCTCTTTCCTGACGCTATCTGGGTTCCGGCCTGCAAACCCGGCTGTACTCTTGCAAAACTGCTTGCCGATAAAATAGGAGAGAATACGGAGACGGTACTTCTGCAGAATCATGGAGTGTTTTTCGCCTCTGAAACGCCGGAAGGTCTTGCTGCGCTTCTGAACAGCATGCTGGATAAGCTGAAAAAGCAGCTGCCCGGCGAACTCCCTGAGGAGCTGCCCGCGGCGGATATTTCAAAGCCCTTTACGCCTGACCATATTGTCTACTGCGGCCTTGGTCCGAATCTTCCGGACAATGAGAATGCACGCCTTCTCTACAAGGATGCTCAGAAGATTACCTGGTATTCCGAAGCTTTCGGTGGCCCGAATCCTCTTCCGGAATATCTTGTTGAGTTTATTTCTAACTGGGAAGCAGAATCCTACAGAAAAAAATTATAAGGAGAAAACCCTATGACATTGGAAGAAGCCAAAATAATGGCAGCATCCAGAGTCCATGAGCGTCCTTCCTATCCGGGAAGACTTTCCGGGAAGATCGCAGTTGTTACAGGCGGAGCTCAGGGATTCGGTCTTGGCATTGCCAAGGAAATGATTAAAGAAGGGGCAACGGTCGTCGTTGCAAACCGTGGTGAGAAGGCCGGTCTTGCAGCTGTAGCAGAACTGGGAGAGCACAGCGCTTTTATCGCCTGTGATGTTTCTGATTCGTCTTCTGTCGAGCAGCTGATGATAAAGACTGTTGAGAAGTTCGGCGGAGTGGATATCTTTGTATCCAATGCGGGGATTCTGAAAGCGGGAGCTCTGAACGCTCTTGATGAAAAAGACTTTGATGCTGTAACGAAGACAAATTACTACGGGTTCTATTACTGTGTTAAATACGCAAGCGAAATTATGAAGGCTCAGTATGAGGCAGATAACAGTCTCTGGTTTGATATTGTTCAGGTTAACTCCAAATCAGGTCTTGTCGGTTCAAAGGCAAACTTTGCATATGCCGGAGCGAAATTCGGCGGAATCGGTCTGACTCAGAGCTACGCCCTTGAGTTGATTCCCTGGCAGATTAAAGTGAATGCCGTATGTCCCGGAAACTTTTATGACGGGCCGCTGTGGTCTGATCCAGAAAAAGGCCTTTTTGTTCAGTATCTCAATGCAGGAAAGGTTCCCGGAGCAAAGACAGTGCAGGATGTAAAGGATTTCTATCTGTCAAAATCTCCAATCAAGCGCGGATGTGTTCCGGAGGATGTTGCAAAAGCAATTTTTTACTGTGTTGATCAGAAATATGAAACCGGTCAGGCTATTCCGGTAACCGGCGGCCAGACTATGCTGAACTGATAGCTTATGGATAGAGAAATTAATTTTTTGAATGCGGATTCCGCAGAGAAACGTCTGGAAAATCTACAGACTTTGCTTTCTGAAGAAAGCGAGAAACCTGCGGTGCTGCCGCAGTATGCCAATAATCATATTCATACTACGTTTTCTTTTTCACCGTACTCGCCTACGGCAGCCGTATGGGCGGCAAGACGAGCGGGACTTCCTACTGCCGGGATTATGGACCATGACTCCATAAGCGGGGCTTCTGAATTCCGGAAAGCCGCTAAGCTTGCCGGAATCGGGGCTACATGCGGCGTCGAAATGAGGACAGACTGGACGAGTTCCCCGTTTGCTGACAGGCGGATCAACAGTCCGGATATGAATGGCATGGTTTATATGACATTTCATAGTATTCGTGAGCGTTATTTTGATCAGGTAAAAGATATGATAGCGCCCTACAGAGAACTCCGCAATGAACGCAATATTAAGATCCTTAAGAACATAGAGAAAGAAACAGGAGTGCACATTGACTTTGAGAAGGACGTGATTCCTATTTCAGAGTATGAAAACGGCGGAAGCATAACCGAACGTCATCTTCTTTTCGCTTTGGCAAAAAAAGTGATGCCGGATGGTACTGAGGATGAACAGTACAAGCTTCTGGGACAGTATAAATCAGGTCTCATCAATGATGTTTTTGTTGAGCCATCAGAGGAACTTCTCCCGCTTGACTTTGCTGTTTCGTTCGCAAAGGAAATTGATTGCTATCTCTGCTACCCTTATCTTGGAGATGTCACAAAGTCTCCTACAGGGGATAAAAAAGCTCAGAAATTTGAAGATGATTATCTTGATGATCTGTTCGTATACCTGAAGAATAAGGGGATAGGTGCAATTACTTATATGCCTTCCCGCAATACAGCCGAACAGCTTGACAGATTGATGAAGCTGTGCGATAAATATAATATGATACAGATATCCGGAGAGGATATCAACCAGCCGTCCCAGAGTTTTATCTGCAAAGAACTGGCTGACCCGCGGTTTTCCCATCTTGTGGATGCTGCGTGGGAGCTTGTAAAAAGAGAGGAGAATGGTTAATAATGAAAACAAAAGCGGTTCGTATTCATGGATCTATGGATCTTCGCCTTGATGAGTTTGAACTTCCCGAAATAGCTGAGGAAGAGGTCCTCGCAAAAGTGGTTTCCGATAGTCTTTGCATGTCTAGCTACAAAGCTGCTGTTCAGGGTGGAGCACATAAGCGCGTTCCTGAAGACTGCGCAGAGAATCCTACAATTATCGGGCATGAGTTCTGCGGAGAAATCGTTAAAGCCGGAAAGCAGTATGAAGAGAAATTTAAACCCGGTGACAGATTTATTATTCAGCCTGCACATAACTATATGGGAAAGCTTGATTCTCCCGGTTATTCTTATAAATACTGCGGCGGAGATGCTACATATGTGATTATTCCCCGTGAGACTCTTATTATGGATTGTCTGATTCCGTTTGATGGAGACAGCTTCTTTGCTGGCTCCATGACAGAGCCTTACAGCTGTGTTATCGGTACTTTCCATGCAATGTACCATACAAAGAACGGCAGTTATGTCCATGAAATGGGTATCAAGGAAGGCGGAGATATGATCATGCTTGCCGGAAACGGGCCTATGGGTCAGGCGGCAATAGACTATATCATCCACTGTGACAGACGTCCTGGACTGCTTGTTGTTACCGGTCGCCGTCAGGAGCAGCTTGACAGACTCGCATCTCTCCTTACGGTTGAGGATGCTGCAAACAACGGTGTTAAGCTTGTTTATTTTAATACTTCTTCAAGCGAAGATAATTATGCTGACCTTATGGCTCTTACCGGCGGTAAGGGATATGATGACGTTTTGGTGTTTACTCCTCATGCTGAATTCGTTGAGCTTGGCGATTCTCTCCTCTGCAGAGACGGCTGCTTCAACTTCTTTTCCGGTCCGAGTGACCAGCAGTTCAAGGCGCTGTTCAACTTCTATAATGTCCACTATAATGCAACACATCTGGCTGCTACCTGCGGAGGAAATAATGATGATATGCGTGAAGCGGTTGCTATGATGAAACAGGGACGCCTTACTCCGTCTGTCCTTGTATCGCATATCGGTGGCCTGAATTCTGTTGTTGATGCGACAATGCATCTTCCGGAGATTAAGGGCTCCAAGAAGCTCATTTATACGGAAGTGGAAATGCCTCTGGTAGCTATCAGCGAGTTTTCCGAGCTGGGAAAAACCGATCCGTTCTATGCTAAGCTTGATGAACTTTGCAAAAAGCATAACGGTCTTTGGAACGCCGAAGCTGAGAAGTACCTTCTTGAAACAAAAAAAGTCTGATTCTCATATCTGCGGATTCTCAACTATAATAGCAATAGAGTCCCTGCGTATTTCTTATTTGAGATACGCAGGGATTTTATTGCCTTTTAGAGCTGCTTATAATATAATCTCAATATAAACAACAGGCTGTTTTTCTTTTATTGTGAGGTAAATAATAATGAAACAGTATTTTGAAATTGCGGATGTAACTGCCAGAGAAGTTTTTGCTGCAGGAGGAGCGTCTACTGTAGAGGTGGATATTACTCTTGATGACAGCACTGTCGGCCGGGCATCTGTACCTGCCGGAATGGCGAATGGGAGCAGTGTTACGGTTGCGGTTGATAATGTAAATATTGAAATATCGGAAGCTCTGCTGGCGATGGATGCTCTTTCTCAGCCGTCGATCGATAAGCTTCTTCTTGAGCTGGACGGTACGTCTAAAGGTACGCGTTTGGGAGCAAATGCGCTTATGGCTGCATCTTTGGCCTGCGCAAAAGCTGCGGCTGAATCGGCCGGAATATCTGTATACAATTATATCGGAGGGGTAAATGCAAAAACGATACCTCCGATCCTTCCCGCCGGAGAGACCGTTTCATTATCAGATTTTGCAACCCTGACTCAACTCCTTGACGAAATTCGCAAAAAAACCGCAGTCGGAGAGAAAATAATTCTTTCTGCGGGCATGAATGAATCAGATGACCCGGTACTGGCGGATCTTGCGGTCGCAGTCAATGCGGATGGGATTGTAACCTCATCTGTGTCGGTATGCAATCAACTTCTCCGGATAGAAGAGGAATTATTTGATGTTCCGGAATATCCGGAACGGTAAAAACTTAAAAACGGAACGAAAAGAGGCCTGCCGAATCCGGCAAGCCTCTTTCATAATCCGAGTAGAGGGATTCGAACCCCCGACATCTTGGTCCCAAACCAAGCGCGCTACCAGCTGCGCTACACCCGGTTAAGTTTAGTGTATTATACAACACAGACAGTTTTTTAGCAAGATATTTATTCGTTGATGTTTCAGCTGCTTTGTGATAATATTATCATGAATTATTATATGATATGAGATCTCAGAATAGAAAAGGGGATGTCTGAATTGGAGAAACTGCTCGTTTTTATTCCTTCATATAATTGCGAAAAACAGATTCCTCGTGTTCTTGATCAGCTTACAGGAGATTCTGTTCGTTCCTGGGTGGGCGAATGTATCGTCGTAAATAATCGTTCAAAAGATAACACCGAGCAGGCCGTAACAAACTGGATGTCTGCACATCCCGACATGCCGGTAAGTCTTCTGAGAAACAAAGAGAATTACGGTCTTGGGGGAAGCCATAAGGTTGCATTTAATTATGCAGTTTCTCATGGCTATCAGCATCTGGTCGTTCTTCACGGTGATGATCAGGGGTGCATCCGGGATCTGCTTCCGATGCTGGAGAGCGGAGCGTATTTGAGGTATGACTGTTGCCTTGGTTCCCGTTTCCTTAAGGAAAGTGATATTCACGGCTATAGTCCGCTCAGAATTGTCGGGAATATAGGGTTTAATGTGCTTTATTCGATTACAACATTACGTAAGGTAACAGATATAGGAAGCGGATTGAATTTGTACTCGGTAGAGCCGCTGAAATCCGGGTATTATAAAAAACTTCCGGATACGATATATTTTAATGCCTGCATTCTTCTTTCTCAGTATGCGCAGAATATGAAGATTCATTATTTCCCGATAACATGGCGAGAGGATGATCAGGTCAGCAATGCGAAGCTTGTTAATTTGTCCGTTAATCTTCTCAAACTATGCGGGAAGTATATCGGGGGAAAGAAAAAATTTATTGAGCGTGAATGGCGTGAAAAGATTATTGATACCTATGAGAGTGATGTCATTGCGTCCAATATAAGATGATTATAATGTATGATAAGTCAGAATGATTGACAGTTAACCGAAAGGATAATGATATGTCAGCTTCTCTTCAGCTGGTTATGCCTATGGCAGGGCGTGGAAGCCGTTTTTATGAAAAAGGCTTTAATGTTCCGAAACCTCTTATTGTTATAAACGGGAGACCTTTTTTTTACTGGGCAGTCAGAAGTATTAACAAGTATATAGACTGCGCAGGAATTACATTTGTCGTTCTAGAAGAGCATGTGCAAAACTTCAGTCTTGACGTCGAAATAAAGAAATACTTTCCGGAGTCCGAAATCGTTTCTCTTCCGGATGTTACAGAAGGTGCTGCGGTTACATGCCTCCGGGGAATTGAAGGGATCAAAGCTCAGAATCCTGTCCTGTTTAATGATTGTGATCATCTTTTCCGCTGTTCAGCGTTTAATTCATTCTGCAGTTCAACGGAACAGTTTTCTCCGGATGGGGCTCTGCTTACCTTTGATAGTGACAGTCCTGCATACAGCTATCTTGAATACGGAGAGTGCGGGAAAGTGATCCGCACAGTTGAAAAACAGGTCGTCAGTCATGATGCAATCTGCGGTGCGTATTATTTCAGAAGCGGAGAGTTGTTTCAGTCAGCCTGTGAGGATTACTTTAAGAACTGTGAATATAAGGAATATTTTCTTTCCGGTGTATATAACGCCATGATTAAAAAGGGCTGGAATGTCTGTGGATTCAGAACGGATTTTCATCTTCCTTTTGGTATCCCGGAGGAATATGAAGCTGCAGAAAAAAGTGAAAATCACTGGATGTTTGATGAATTGCTTTGAGCTTAAAAAATGATAGCCTTATATAGCATCACATGGTTTTTCTTTTAACACTTTTGCATAACTGCAGGATAATCTCCTGTCTATAATACGAAAACATCAGAGAGTATTCAGTATGATGGCTTTATTTTTCACCGCGTCAATCTTACTTCTCCTGGCCGGGCATTTATTTCGTCTGCTTCGGTGGGAGCAGTTTATAAGTATATATGAGCGTCCGTCAAGCGGCTATCTGCTGAATGCAATGGCAGGAGGATATGCTATTAACTTCCTTTTGCCGTTTCATTTGGGCGATATTTTTCGTGCTGTATTCAGTGGCAGAAAGATGCGCAGCGGGATCGGCTTCGGATTTGCAACCGTCATCATGGACCGTTTCCTTGATGTTTGGTTCGTGACCCTTTTCTTTTGGATTTTCAGATTATCCGGTATTTCTTCCACATCAGATTCTGCAGGGGAGAGATATCTTGTCCTGAGTATTATACTTATCACTGCTTTTTTGCTTGTCATTTTGCTGCGGGATCCTTTGAAGAAAATTTGTCTGTCAGTTTCCGGCTTGTTTAATGACAACATTAAGCTGGATGTTTTAATGTTTTTGTGGAGTCTTATAAACACCTTCAAAGATTTGCGCAGAGTAAATCTCATCCGGCTTTTTGCCAATACTGTGCTGATGTGGGCGGCTTATCTTGGCTCATATGCTGCGATCGCCAGATGTCTTTCTTCGGGTGGAAGCGGGAAAAATGTTTATGATGTTTTCTCCCTTCTGTTTGGTACGAAGGAAATAACGCAGACTACTTTTTCTGTTGCAGCCGGAATGGGCAGCGGTGCAAATCGTATAGTGCTTATTTCCTGGCTTATCGTTCCCGTAGTGGCAATGTTTCTTATCACTCTCCTTCCGCGAAAAGCAAAGGATGCTATGTCCTCGGTCGCCGGGACGGGAGAACCTTCGGAGTATGAAAACCTTCTTCCCCAGCTTGATCCGAATGACAGGAGCGTTTTTCTGAGTAAGTATTTTGGACTGAAGGATAAAGAATATCTGGAAAAGTTCCTGGAGATAAACAGAAATATCAGCATTATTCAGGATTATTCCGCAGGCTCGAATGCTACAACGATGCTCTGCATGGATTCATCAGGGACTTTCTTTCGTAAATACGCATTCGGGGAAGACGGAGAAAAACTGTCTGAACAGTTAGAATGGCTGAAAACCTATAGCACTAGTCTTCCCCTGTGTGTGATTATCCGGGGAGGAACAGAAAAAAACTGCTGCTGGTACGATATGGAATATGATCCATCTGCAACTGATTTTTTCCGTTTTATTCATTCGAAGCCCGTGGATATCAGTATTGCTGTTCTTCATGATATTGTTGACACTCTCCGCAGTAAGCTTTATTCCATGACAGAGACGGAAAGCAGAAATAATCTGGAGAACTATATTGAGTCGAAGATTTACTCCAATCTTGCCAAAATTCAGGAATCACGTGTTCTGAAAGAGCTCCTTTCTTTTGACAAACTGTATATTAACGGTTCTGAATACAGAAATCTTCCGGAGCTGGGACAATTGCTCGAACATGAAAGATTGCTGGAGATCTTCTCGAATGATCCGGTTTCTCCCATACATGGAGATCTTACGATAGAGAATATCATTTGTTGTTCGGATGCTGACAATTCGTGGTACCTTATTGACCCGAATACCGGGAATATCCATAACAGTCCGTTTCTGGATTATGCAAAGCTTCTCCAGAGTCTTCATGGGAGTTATGAGTTTATGATGATGACGCCCAGATGTTCTGTTGCTGAAAATCATATCAATTTTCAGCTTACTCGCTCTGCCGCCTATGATTCCATACTTTCTGATTTCAGAAGTTATATTACTGAAATATACGGGGCAGATGCATACCGGAGTATCTTAATGCATGAAGTGGTTCATTGGCTGCGTCTGATGCCATATAAGATTTTGAAGGATAAAAAGCGTGCGCCGATGTTTTATGCCGGATTAATAATGGTGGCAAACGATGCAGCAAAGGAGTTTGGAATATGAAAAAACTGGTTGCCGTTGATCTTGACGGAACTCTGATTGATACAACAAGGGTTAATTTTGAATCTTATCGCTTAGCTCTGGAGGAGATTGGCCTGACTGCCACTTATGAGCATTTTATTGCGGAATGTTTCGGAAAGCACTATCTGGACTTTCTCCCGATCCTTATGGGTGAAGCCGCGACTCCGGAAAGTATGGAATGGATACATGAACGGAAAAAAGAACTGTATGCTTCCTGCATCCCATACGGAAGACTGAACCGGGGACTCTTTGACATCCTCTGTGCCCTTCGGAAAACCGGAGAATGGGCTACAGCTGTCGTTACTACCGGCAGTGAAAGAAATGCAAACGAAGTTCTGAATGCGTTCGGCTGCGGAGAGCTTTTTGATGTTGTGATAACATCTGCAGATGTCTCAAAAAACAAGCCGGATCCTGAGGGATATTTGAAAGCTATGGATCTCTTTGGCGTATCTCCCGAAAACACGATGATTTTTGAAGACAGCAGTACAGGAATTGCTGCGGCAAAGGCTGCCGGTGCACAGGTCTTCGTAATCGAGAACTTCTGAATGGAAAGATGAAAAAACTCTTTTTCCAGTTTTTCGGTTTTATTGGTATTTCCGGAATCGGCTGGCTGATTGATTTCTCCATATATACCTGTCTGACGTCCTTTACGGATATTCCGGTGGCATATGCCAATATGATCAGCTCCTTTCCTGCAATAACGCTGGTCTTTATCGTTTCAACCAGAAAGATTTTTGATAACGGCGGGAAGATTCCTGTTTATGCGAAATATATCATTTATCTTTTTTATCAGTTCGTTCTTGTAGCTCTTGTGTCAATGGCGGCAGGAAAACTTGCTCCCTGGTTGGGAGAAATTTTCGAAGGGAAATTCGAAAACATTTCAAAACTTCTTGCAAAAATTGCTATTACTCCGATTACTATGGTTATGAATTTTATCGTGATGAAACTTATGACGGAAAAAATGTAGGTGATTCCATGAGAATGAGAAGAAAAACAAATCTTGATTCCAGAATAGAGAAGTGTTCAGAGCTTATGGAAACCTCAGCGCAGGATATCAGAGGTGCCTGGGCGAAGAAATATCCGGGGTTTAAAGAGCTTCGTCTGGAAATAGGATGCGGTAAAGGGACATTTACCGTTGAGACGGCCAAAAGAGAGCCGGATATTCTGATGGTTGCCCTTGAAAAAGAACAAAATGCAATGGTAATGGCGATGGAGAAGGTCCAGTCTGCAGGTCTGAACAATGTCATTTTTATTGACGGGGATGCTGCAAAGCTTTCAGAGATGTTTGCCCCCGGTGAGATCAGTATGATTTACCTGAACTTTTCTGACCCCTGGCCCAAAAGCCGTGACGCGAAATTTCGTTTGACGGCACCGGCGTTTCTTCGTTCTTATTCTGATGTTCTTCCAATGGATGGAGAGATCCGGTTTAAAACAGACAATACGCCTCTTTTTGAGTGGTCGTGCGATATGCTTTCCTCGGAAGGGTGGCAGCTGCGAGAACTCACGAATGACCTTCATGCGAATGGACCTGCTGGGGTAATGACCGATTATGAGCTGCGATTTTACGCAGAAGGAAAGAAAATAAACCGTGTAATAGCTGTGAAGTCAGAAAACACGAAAGGCAGTGCTGCCGGTGCACCTCCGAGACTCCGCAATGCAGCCTTGTCCGATGCACGCGGAAGAGCAGAGAAAACAGATGACTGAAATAGGCAATGTTGAGATTTCTGGCCATTTCTCTCTGGCTCCGATGGCCGGAGTTACGGATTTTGCATTCAGGCGGATCTGCAGAGAAAACGGGGCATCGCTTACAACTACGGAAATGATCAGCGCAAAAGCGCTTGTATATAACGACTCCAAAACCCTGGAGCTTCTTTATGTCCCTGAGGATGAACACCCGTGCGCGGTTCAGATTTTCGGACATGAACCCGATGTTATGGCGGAAGCTGCTGTTATAGCAATTGAGAAGTCCGGAGCGGATATTTTGGATATCAACATGGGTTGCCCGGTCGGCAAAATTGTGAAGTCGGGAGACGGCAGCGCTCTGATGCGGGATCCTGAGCTTGCGGGGGCAGTAATTCGTGCTGTGTGCAGTACGGTAAAAGTTCCCGTTACTGTTAAGTTCCGAAAAGGATTTGACGGAGGAAGTGTCAACGCCGTGGAATTTGCACGGATGGCGGAGGACTCCGGAGCTTCTGCAGTTGCGGTTCATGGCCGAACAAGAGTTCAGATGTATTCAGGCAAAGCGGACTGGGATATTATCAGAGATGTGAAAGCGGCTGTAAAAATACCGGTTATTGCAAACGGAGATATCTTTTCTGCGGAGGATGCCGTTCATATTCTGAATTATACAGGCGCCGATCTTGGAATGATTGGGAGAGGTTCTTTCGGCAATCCATGGCTGTTTGCACAATCAGAAGCAGCGAAAGAAGAAAGAGATATTCCTGATCCGCCTTCGCTGAAAGAAAAAATGGAAACTGCGGTTCGTCAGATCGAGCTTTTGTCAGAGCAGCGAGGGGAAAGAAGCGCATGCCTTGAGGCACGGCACCAAATGCCGTGGTACCTTCACGGGGTTGCTCATTCTTCATATTACAGGCAGCAGCTGGTACATGTGGATTCCCTGTCTGATATTCGCAGGATTGCTTCGGGCGTGATTCACGATTTAGCATAGACAGTTCATCGCATAATAGAGTAAGTTAAGAAAATAGGAGAGAAACAGTGAAAAAAGATAATATATCCAATAATGTTATCAGACGACTTCCAAGATATCTCAGAAAGCTTGATGATCTTCTGGATGCCGGTGTTTGCCGTATTTCATCGTTTGAACTTGGAAAACAGTTGGGTTTTACTCCTTCTCAGATCAGACAGGATTTCAGCTGCTTTGGCGGCTTTGGCCTGCAGGGGTACGGGTATAATGTTCAGGAACTCAGAGACTCAATAGCAACTATTCTGGGGACAGACAGGGGTTATAAAGCTGTGCTTATCGGAGCTGGTCATATAGGTCATGCCCTGATGGATAATTTCTGCTTTACGCAATGGGGATTTGATATCATCCGGGCCTTTGATGTTGATCCGGAAAAAATCGGAGAGGAATTCGGAAAAGTTACTGTTTCTCCGATGGATGAGCTGGAGAATTTTCTTTCACAGAATCATGTGGATATGGCAGTCCTGACTGTCCCGAGATCTGCGGCTGTTGCAGTTGCAGAACGTGTTACGGCTTGTGGGGTAAAAGCCATATGGAATTTTACGAATGTTGAACTTTTTGAACCGGGCAGCCCGATTATTGTTGAAAACGTTCATTTCTCAGACAGTCTTCTTTCTTTGAGCTATTATATTTCTGATGCTGCGAAAGAACCAGTATCGGATAAATGATGAAAATGCCGCGTACTGCGGCATTTTTGCGTTGCACAACAGTTAACAGTGTGTTATAGTATTAACGATATACAATACTGTTTAGACAATTAATACAAAATGAAAGGAATGGATTATATGGGTATGGATCAAAAATATGAAGCGCTGTTTACCCCGTGGAAAATTGGAAATGTGGAAATAAAGAACCGCATTGTTCAGTGCTCTATGGGAGGAACTTCTCTGTTTGGCTGGCTTGAGCCCTGCCATTTTGATAAAGAAGCTGCAAATCATCTTCTTGAAAGATCAAAGCATAACGTAGGTCTTGTCCTTCCCGGAATGCAGTGTGTGCGTGACACAATGGGAAAGCGCTGGCTGTATCAGAACAAAAAAATGTTCAAAGAACTGGCAGAGTGGATGCCGGAGTTCCATAAATACGGCGGAAAGCTGTTTATTCAGCTTGCTGCTGGTTTCGGTCGCTCGATGGCAGTTAATGACATGATGGTTAAATTGCTGAAGAATCCGACTCTCGGCAAAATAGCAAGTCCATTCCTTGATGTTGAGTATTGCTGCGCGTCTGCTTCCGCTACGCCGAATCGCTGGGTGGAAGGTGTTAACTCCCGTCCTATGACGGTAGATGAGATTCATGAGATGGTAGAGGCATTTGGAAAAACGGCAAAGCTGCTGCGTGACGCAGGAGTGGACGGAGTTGAGATCCATGCAGTCCACGAAGGTTATCTGCTTGACCAGTTCACAATAGCCAACTGGAACTACCGCACGGATGAATACGGCGGATCCTTTGAGAATCGTTACAGATTCCCGGTTGAGATCGTTCAGTGCATCCACAAGTATGCCGGTGATGATTTCCCTGTCTCTCTCCGTTATTCAGTCGTTTCCAAGACAAAAGACTTCTATAAGGGTGCTGTTCCCGGTGAAGAGTTCGTTGAGTTCGGCCGTGATATGGAAGAATCCGAGAAAGCAATTAAGTATCTTGAAGAAGCCGGATATGCAATGTTCAACTGTGACAACGGTACTTATGATGCCTGGTATTGGGCTCATCCGCCTCAGTATATGCCGGATAACTGCAATCTTGCCGAAGTGGAGCATATCAAGAATTTCACAAATGCACCTGTCGTTTGTGCCGGAAGAATGGATCCCGTCAAGGCTGCGGAAGAGATCGCGGCTGGAAAACTTGATGCAGTTGCAATAGCCCGTCAGAATCTTGTTGATCCGGAATGGGTCGATAAGATCCTTGCCGGTGAGCAGGATAAGATCAAGCCCTGTATCCGCTGCCACAACGGATGCTTTAACTTTGCTAAATATAAAGGCACTGCAAATATCCAGACTATGGAAGATTCCATGCATCTTGCACGCTGTGCTCTTACTCCGCCCACAATGCAGCATAACAGATATAAGATCGTTCCCAGCTCAAAACCGAAAAAGGTTGCTGTTATCGGCGGCGGAATCGCCGGAATGGAATGCGCTCTTGTACTTAAAAAACGCGGTCATATTCCGACAATATTTGAGAAGACGGATGTTCTCGGAGGAATGTTCCTTACTGCTTCTGCAATGTCCTTTAAGGAAAATGACAGAGAGCTTGTAAAATGGTACCTCAGGGAAGTCGAAGAGAATGAAATTGACATTCGCTTCAATACCGAGATCAATGACCTTGGAACGCTTGGCGGATATGATGAGATCATTGTCGCTACCGGATCTGTCCCCAGAAAAATGCCTGCTGTAAAAGGCTTTGAAAAAACCGTAACTCTTACAGAGCTCCTCAGAGAGAAAAAGCCTGTTGGCGATAAGGTCATGTTCTTCGGTGGCGGCCAGTCTGCCTGTGAGGCTGCTTATGAAATGGTGCTTCAGGGAAAACATCCTCTGATCGTTGAGTATGCAAAGGATCTTGTCCCTGCCCAGAACGTTTGCCTTGCAAACGCGTCTTTCCTTCGCGATATGCTTGCTTTCAAACAGGTTCCTGTATATCTTGAGTCAACGATTACAGAAATCGGCGACGGTTATGTCGTAGTAAAGCATAAAGACGGCACAGTAGAAAATATCGAATGCGATGATGTTGTAAATGGAGTAGGATTTGTACCCACTCCCGTCGGAGAGAAATCCCGTAATGTTCACAGAGTCGGTGACTGTGTTGCAATTGGCAACCTGCGTACTGCCATCTGGAGAGCATGGGATGTCTGCATGAAAATTTGATTTAAGAAAAGAAGTCTTCTTATTGAAAGTTCTGTGATTTTGAATCCGCATCAGCCAAATTGTGGTTGATGCGGATTTCTGCGCAGTGATCATACTAAATATTGAAAAAATCAGGAAGAAAAATAGTGACTATTTCAAAAAAAGGTGTATAATGTAAGGATATAAAATAGGCTGTTTTTGCAGACCTTTTATGGAGATCTGGATGACGAGAATCAGAAAGACAATTTCATTACTGCTTCTTGTGTGCTGTGTGCTGTCACTGTTTTCGGCTTCTTTTGCCGGAGCAGATTCCTGCACGCATATTCCGGATGCAACAGGTCATTGTATGTATTGCGGCGCGCTGCTTGTAACCGAAGATTATTCTGCAGCGCTTAGCCAGGTGAGCACGTTGGAAAGCTCAACTCAAACAGTATCTTCGGATGAATCTGAACAGGAAAATACCGTTTCGGATGTATTGGCTGTTTCGTCGTCAGGTACTCCGTCCTCCTGTGCTCATGAGCCGGGAGAAGACGGCTGCTGCCTCCTTTGCGGGGCAGAGATCGTGGCCTCCGGGGATAATAGATTTTTCAGTTCTGTTCAGGATGCTTTCACCTTTGGTGGGAACATCCGGCTTTTACGTGATATCGATTCGGATGAAGATACCTCTGTAACGGTGGAAGCCGGGCAGGCGGTTTCTCTTGATCTGAATGGGAAAAAGCTTGGAATCGAGCACCTTTTCAGTATAAATAACTATGGCATTTTAACGGTTTGTGACAGCAGTGACAATAAGGGTGAAATTTTCGGAAGTATTTATACAAAAGGCTTTGAGGAGCGGGAGTATAACGAAGACGGAAGCTACATCATTATTGACAGTGCCTACGGAGCAAAGACCACTATTACTGGCGGCAGAATTCTTGGAGATGTGGAAGTAGGGCATGATTCCGGCCGCTCCTATACTGCCAGTGCTTCGAAACCGAATCCGTCTCTTGTGTTTGAAGACGGATATATGATTGGCGGCAGATTCTCTCTTCCTGAACAGGAAAGAGGAGAAATTCATATCAACGGAGGATGTTTTACCGTTGAACCCCCGGCATCTTTTATTAAAAAAGGATATGAAGCGAAACATTCAGACGGATATTATCGTATTGAACGCATAAAGTATATTGCCGGCTGGGAGGCAACTGCAGTTTCTGCCGATCCGGGGATGACTGCTCATGCCAGAGCTGTCGCTAAGGAAAACAGTGCTGTCAATAATTTCTATACGGATGATTTCGGCTATGTGGATGCCTCGGATATCCTTCTTGGCAACGGACTCACTTTTGCGCCGGAAACGGACAGAGTTGTATGCTCTCTTGAAATCAATGCTCTCAATGCTGAAACTGAAGGAGAAGGGGTAAGTGAAAAAGTTACTTCCATGTCTTTCTCTGTTAACCCAGTTTTCAGACTTTACCGCGGAGACCAGTTCATATCCATTGATCTGTCCTGGGAGCAGATAGAGGGATGGGGAACCACGATGCGTTTCCCCGTGGACAGTTCAGTTACAAATAAGTATGTAAATGTATATTCCGGAGAAAAGCTCATTCAGGAAAAGGTTGAGATCTGTTCCGCTGGTGGGAATAAGTATGCCCAGCTTTATGTCGGCAAGGGATATTTTAATGCGGGCATTCGCTATGAAGTGTATGTTCCGGAGACTTGCGCCGTATCGTATACACCGGAGGGCGGTCTTGGTGATCCCGTTTATGAGACGGTCGCCGGCGGCGGAACCCTGACTGTCAGAACGAATCCGTATCCTCGCGACCATTATACTTTTGCCGGATGGATGGGAAGCGATGGAATAGTTTATTCCGAAGGTCAGAAGCTCTATTATGTTATTGATGATATGAGCTTTTCCGCTTTGTGGGAGCCGGACAGATATGATCTGTTCTATGAGCTTGACGGAGGGAATAATAGTCCGAACAATCCTCTTTCTTATCAATATGATGACACTGTTTATCTGTCGGAACCGGAAAAAGAAGGAGCTATATTCGGTGGATGGTATGATAATCCCCGTTTTGAGGGTGACGCAGTCACAGTCCTTATGCCCGGTACTTTCGGGGAGAAAAAGCTCTATGTGAAATGGATGGTTTCAGTTACTGTTATCATTTCCGGCGATGGGTCCGGAATAGTAGCGGATTCTTCCAGACAATATTCTTCCGGTGATTCTGTTGAGCTCCTTTCCGGGGAAAGTTTCAACGCAAATATCTTCAATGCTGAGGACTCATTTATCAGCGCCATACTGAAGAACGGAGACAATATGGACATCAGCTCAGCGCTGGTACTTGAAGATATCCGGGAAAGTGTTGAAATCGAGATCGTTTTCTCCTCCGCATCTGCAGTAAATGGTCAGCTGGTCGATTTCTCAGAAGCTAAGGCTGAAAACGGAAGTGAATTAAGCAGCTCTCTTCTCAGCCGGGCTGAGAATGCCTTTGAAAATGCCAATGTTACGAATTTCAGTGATACCGGTATTGAAGAGGCAATTGACTTTGACATTGCAAAATCTGCTTTTGAGTCGGAAACCGGTGAAAAAGTCGGTGAATATGATACTGTAAATGTAATGCTGCAGATGTCCGTGCTTACAGTCATCACTGATGACGGCAACCGTATTACCGGGTATAAGATCGATATTAAGCCTGTAATGACGGTAGTATCGGCAGACGGAGCAATAAAAAACGGTGGTGTTCCGGTCGTTGTTCCGAATGAGGCGATTATGCATGCGGTTACTTTCCGCATTCCGGTTGATCAGCTTGCCTTTATGGACGATATCGTTGCTTTCCATGAAGGAGAGCTGATGGGATATTTCAAAATCGAAGGTGAGACGCCCAACAGATATGTTGAGCTTACGGCAGACTCCTTCAGTATTTTTGAGATTCAGGTTGTTGTCGGGAGTACAAACCATCCGCAGGCTGCTATCGGGCAGTATGGATATACGACGTTAAGTAATGCTGTTGCTGGAGTTCAGTCAGGTGAAGTTATCTATATCCTGATTGAAAAAGATAAGCTTTCTTCAATACCGACTGACCTGGTTACAGGGTGGTTTAATGATATCAAGGAGGAGAATGTTCCTCTCAAGTCCTTGATTGATAAATTACAGCTTCCTTCTGACGAAGTGAAAATTCAAAAGGGTTCCGGAACATATTTGATAAAACTCGCTTCGGAGGATATGAAGCCAGCATATATTGACAATGGAACAGGCAGTAATGATATAAAAATCGTCTATGTAGGTAATGGAGGAACAACCACTTCCGGAAAAGGAACTGTTATTGATATTGAACCCAAGAGCAGTGCAGCCATAAAGGAAAATTCCGTTATTGATTTTACAAATGGTTCTTTGGTTTTCCTTGGCTGGAATACTAAGGAAGACGGCTCTGGTACTTTCATAGAGCCAGGAACGACAGTTACAGAAGATACGACTCTGTTTGCGACTTGGGCTAAAGTCAAGGTGGAATTCAGAGATGGAACAGAAAATTATTACCAGACGTTAAAGGCAGCTTACGATGCTTGTAAGACCAGAGATAAAGATGGTGCAGATACGATTGTTCTCTTGGCGGATGTCGACGGAGAAGAAGTTAAGTTTTCAAAGGAACTTATCATAGAAACCAATGGTCACAAAGGTAGTATGATAGGAGAAATTGCATCAGGATACACTGCTCTCTATTACGGTCCAAGTAATAATAATATACAGATTAGGAAAAAGTATAAAATCAACCTTGAACTTGATGGCGGAACGTATGGTTCATCAAGTATGAAGTACTTAGAGAATTATCGAAATGAATCGACAACTGTTTCTACTCCGACATTAAGCGGGGCAACATTCAGAGGCTGGTATTATGATGAAGATTTTACCAAACCGGTTACCTCTGAGGGAAATAATAAATACAGTATACCGTCTGTTAATCCACCTGAGTGGCCTGAGGATATTACCATTTATGCCAAGTGGGTATATACGATAACTGTTTACAATAACAACTACGGTTATATTGAATATGGCGGGCGGAAGCTCAGTTCCGGCGAAAAAGTTGAAGTTAACAGAAACTCGAATAATAAATTCACTTTCCACCCGTACGATGGTTATAAGGTATATAATGTTACCGCAGATAATGTCAAGCAGGGAGAATGCTATTCCTATTCTTTCGATGCTGTAAAAGCGAATCATGTTCTTGTCGTAACATTCGCCCGCGGCTCGTATAACCCGTTTACCGGTGATACCGGAAGAAATGATTTCTGGCTGGCGCTGATGGGCATGTCGGCGCTGTTCACGGCAGCGGCACTAATCCTGCTTCACAGAAAAAAGAATACACTTACTAAATAAGAAAAACTCAATAAGAAAATAAGAGGGGCTTGAAGGCCTCTCTTATTTTATGCAAATAAATATAAAACAGATCATAAGGGACATTTCCCACAAAACAGAACTGTTATTTGCCATTTTCATTTCTTTTCTTTTTCAAGTATTCTACAACTCCGGACAGAACAAACGCCAGAGTAAACCACCCATAGAGGAATTCAGGGTAATAATACTTAAAATATGCTGCCGGAAGAAATAGGGTCGTAATACAGCCGTGGCATATGGGACAGAGTGTCAGAACAAATAAGAACCATTTCTTCTTAACTGCTGACCATACGAGAAGTGCAATGAGCCAGAGAACAAGGATCCACAGGTTCCCAAATACAGAAGAAAGGCACAGAGAGGAATAATGGGTGGAAATATGACTGAATGCCTTTACTTGCGCCTTCAGGAATAACAACGGATTATTGATAATCAGTTGAAGCACATTCTTTTCATACCTGTCAAGAATCTCTTCTGTAGCTTCGCGATTTACTCCTGAATGATACATATCGTATGTAGCATATCCTTCGTCATAAATATGTTCACCATATTCGCTGTAAAGGATATCTATAAAATCCGTCTTCATATACTCTTCTGTCACAGAAAGAATATCAGCATTTTCATTTCTGTCCAGACCGTTAATTAGCATCCCTGTCAGAGCGTAATTATAAAAAGGGGTCAGCTGGTGCTTCTCATAATTCTCTATTGTCAGTTCAGGAGCAGCTGTTTTCGGGAGATATACAATTGCCTGAAATCCGAAAATGACAGCCAGTAAACCTGCAGCATTTCGTTTCGAAAGTCTGACCCTGTAAGCAAGAAAAACAGCTATCGGTCCTAAAACGAAGAAGTAAATTCCTTCGCTGCGCCACCAAGTTAACAGAGAAATACTCAGTGCAGCCATAATGAGATTTTTTCGGTCAAGTGATTTTTCTTCTTTCCAGTCGCACATAAGCTTTGCTGAAAGGAAAAGATAAAGCATTCCGTATATCGGAGACCTGTGAACTGAATAGCTCTGCAGGACTGCAGGAGGTGTAACAAATGCTGCGTAGATCAGAAGAGGAACAAATCTGACGTTGAAGCATTCCGTAATCCGGGCGATAACATATCCGCCATCAAGACCGAGAAAGAAAATCTTGAGGAACATTGCAGCCTTGAAGCTTGGGATGGTCATCAGAAGAAGAATATCAACTAACGGAGTAATATAAGTAAATATTCCGTTCATCATATCATATCTGGCAGCATTTTCCAGAATCAGTCCTTCTTCTCCACCGATTTCTGCTCCTCTGTACAGCCAGAGAGCAGAAACAAGAACCCAAATTGGAATTGCATAAAGGGCACTTCGTACGGCGAGGTTTCGTTTCCCGGTTACTATTCCCTCAACAAGATCGTAGAGAAAAGTTATAATAAGTGTGAATATACAGAAACAAAGAAGCTTTGCACAGAGATATACAATAATGTTATCTGAGCGTGCGGAAACATCAAAAATCAGCGGCTCAATCAGAAAAGAAAGTGCCCACCACAGTGCGGAAATTATCAGAACTACCTTTTTCTTTTTTTTCGTATTTTCAATCATTTATTGTATCTCTTCATATATATTTAGTATTAGTGACTTCAACTATATGTAAGTGGCGGAAAATACTATTTTTAATAAAATCAATATTCTGCAATCGTGAAATTATCAATCTGCAGCAGAATCGCCAATTTTGTTGCGGACACCGTCCACAAACCACTGGAAATCACGGCGAGTATAACTGGTCCCGGTCTTAAACATTGAGCTCTCATCCGCAGCGTATCCGGTCTGAATATATTCCGTCAGATACTCCTCACCTGCGTAATCATACTGAAGATATCTGCGTTCTCTTAAATCGTTTTCTCCGAATGAAAAAGCATGTAGAGAATCAGATCCGGCTTCAAGTGCAAGAAGAGCAGCTTGAATATCTGCATGAGACACAGGCTTTTCCGATGTCGTGAAGCTGTGTTTTTCATTTTTCCCTTTTATGAGGAGGACGGGATTTTGCCGTCCGGTGCTTTCCTCTCCGTTGTATCCATGGTCGGCAAGAATTACTATACTGCTGTTGTCATATACTCCGCTTTCTTTAAGCCGACTTAAATACTCTGCGCAAACGGACATTGTCTTTTCAACACTGCTGAGATATGTATAGTTATCGATCATTTCTGATTGCGATTCATACTCAAACGGCAGATGAGCCCCATATGTATAGATAAATTTGAACTGCTTCTGATCGCTGGTGAATATATCGTTCTTTTTAAATGTTTCCTCAAGCTCTTCGGGCAGACATTTATATTCATCATCACTCTGCTTTGCAGCAGTGCTTGTACCTACTTCTTCAGCGGTAAGCATAACGGCTTTCTTTAAATCATACGGGAAGAATCGATAGGCTGAAAGTTTAAGCTGAGTTAACAGAAACGGTAGCGGATCAATTTCAGCTTGCTGGATGTGTAAATTCTCAAATGTATCTGAAAGAGCTTCAGCAAAATTATATTCCGAACAGTAAAAACCCAGACGATACTCATCGTCTTTCAGCTTGCTGATCAGTTCTGATGATGAGAATACACCATTGCACCAGTCTGTAAAACTCCCCTGATTTTCATACCAGGTTCCGGACAGAATATGTGGAATGGCTCGTGAGGTATACGGATAGCCTGCCATAGTATTGGGGAAGAATGTGAAATCCTTAAACAATTCTTCAAATTCCGGATGATATTCATATACCTCCCGAAATGCATCGGCATCAATCGCGTCTACAAGGAATACTACCAGATTATCCTCTGTCGACATTTCCAGAAGGCCTTCATCGGATGCATATTGTTTCGGTTTATCCTGTGTTACCCCGTCAGAAAAAATCAGCAGAAATGACGAAATAAGAATCATTGCTGTAAGAGCAATGCTTGCCAGCTTTATGATAGAGATCACTTTTTCGAATCCGACATGACGGATCGTAAAGAACATTATTATTGCAAGAATAATAATGCAGATTATTGAGTATTTTCTCTGAAAATTGAATTCTTTCCACGACACAGGAGTTCCATCCATTGGCGGCAGATCCCGGGAAAGGAAAATCCCCTGAATATACGAGGTAATAAAGAAAACAAACAATACGATCAATGCAGTCTTCCAGACCCGTCTGTTGAATCTCTTCAGCACTGCGAGTACTGCGGCAGTGAAAGAAGCTGCAAGGATAGCTGCAAGAGGCATAACTGAAACAAGATCCCCAAGATCATATGCAAAATCCTCAATGTTATTTGCATACAGTTCAAGCGGACCGTATATAAAATAAAGGGCAGATATTCCCAACAGGACAATAAATCCGCTGAGAAAAGCATTTCTGTTTTCAGTTTTCTCTATGTTCTTTGACATGTTGAGGTAATATTACCACATAGGTATAAAAACATCAATCCCGCCACACAGGATATCGTCTTTCACGGAATATGCGTAATAGAAATTTAACAAATTACCTATTGCATTTTCTGAATTCTGTGGTATTATACACAATGTTAGCACTCGAAAGATAAGAGTGCTAATCATATGATCTGATTAATAATAATTTGGAGGTATATATTAATGAAGCTTAATCCATTGGCTGACAGAGTTGTTCTGAAGCAGAACGCGGCTGAGGAAAAGACTGCAGGCGGCATTTTCCTTACCCAGAGCGCACAGGAAAAGCCCGAAGTTTATGAAGTCGTTGAGGTTGGCCCCGGCGGAGTAGTAGACGGCAATGAAGTTAAAATGGTTGTGAAAGTCGGCCAGAATGTTCTTGTCGGAAAGTACAGCGGAAGCAAGGTAAAGCTTGAGGATGTAGAGTACACGATCGTCCGCCAGAGCGATATTCTTGCAGTAATCGAATAATATATTGGAGGATAAGTAATTATGGCAAAGCAGATTATATATGGTGAAGAAGCTCGCAAGGCAATTGAACGCGGCGTAAATCAGCTTGCGGATACCGTTAAGATTACTCTCGGCCCCAAAGGCCGCAACGTTGTTCTTGATAAAAAGTACGGCACTCCTCTGATCACCAATGACGGTGTTACGATTGCCAAGGAAATCGAGCTTGAGGATGCTTTTGAGAATATGGGCGCTCAGCTCATCAAGGAAGTCTCCACGAAGACCAACGATGTAGCCGGTGACGGTACTACCACGGCTACTGTTCTTGCTCAGGCGATGATAGGCGAAGGCCTGAAGAACCTTGCTGCAGGCGCAAATCCGATGGTTATGAAGAAGGGTATCCAGAAGGCTGCAGCGGAAGCTGTTAAGGCAGTAAAGTCTGTTTCTCAGCCTGTTTCCGGTACCGGTGACATTGCCCGTGTCGGAACGATCTCTTCCGGTGATGAAGTTATCGGTAATCTCATTGCAGAGGCGATGGAAAAGGTTTCCAAGAACGGTGTTATTACCATTGAGGAATCCAAGACTGCTGAGACCTACAGCGATGTTGTGGAAGGCATGCAGTTTGACCGTGGCTACCTCAGCCCCTATATGGTAACCGATACGGATAAGATGGAAGCGGTTCTTGATGACGCTGTTATTCTTATCACAGATAAGAAAATTTCCAATATTCAGGATCTTCTCCCTCTCCTCGAGGAAGTTGTTAAGACCGGCCGCAAGCTCCTTATCGTAGCGGAAGATGTTGAAGGCGAAGCCCTTGCTACGATCGTCCTCAATAAGCTGCGCGGCACCTTTACCTGCGTATGCGTCAAGGCTCCCGGCTTCGGCGACAGACGTAAGGAAATGCTTCAGGATATTGCTGTTCTTACCGGTGGCCAGGTCATTTCCTCTGAGCTTGGTATGGAGCTCAAGGATGTCAACATCAATATGCTTGGACAGGCTCATCAGGTCAAGGTTTCCAAGGAAAATACCGTTATAGTTGACGGCGCAGGTGATTCCGCAGAGATCAAGGCACGTGCAGCTCAGATCGAGCGCCAGATCGAGACCACTACCTCTGACTACGACAGAGAAAAGCTTCAGGAGCGCCTTGCAAAGCTCAGCGGCGGTGTAGCAGTTATCAAGGTCGGTGCTGCAACCGAGACTGAAATGAAGGAAAAGAAGCTCCGCATTGAAGATGCTCTTAACGCGACCCGTGCTGCAGTTGAGGAAGGCATTGTAGCCGGCGGCGGCAGCGCTTATGTTGCTGCAGCAAAAGCTGCGGATGCACTCGTCAAGAAGCTTTCCGGCGATGAAAAGACCGGCGCTGCTATCGTAGCAAAAGCTCTGAAAGCTCCGATTATGCAGATCGCTGCAAATGCGGGCCTTGAAGGTGCGGTTATCCTCAACAAGGTATACGACAGCAAAGTTGCAAACTTCGGCTTTGATGCAGCAAATGATGTTTACGGTGATATGATCAAGATGGGCATCGTTGACCCGACCAAGGTTTGCCGCAGTGCTCTTGAAAATGCAGCATCCGTGGCATCTATGGTTCTTACCACTGAGAGCCTTGTTGCGGATATTCCCGAGAAGAATCCTCCTATGCCGGCAGGTAACCCTGACATGGGTATGTATTGATCTGAAAACAGTCAGATACAAAGAATTTGATTATTTGATAAAAGAAAACGCAGCCTGAATAACGGGCTGCGTTTTCTGACAATAATCGTATTATTACGGATTCTTTATAAAAATTATATGTTAAAGTTGGAAGATCCGGCCGGATAGGTCGGATCTTCCAATTAATATGAAAATTCAGCTGAAAAACGTAAGCCCTTTGGGAACAATCAGATTCATGCAGTTATGGTAAAGCTGTATTTCAACTTTTTTCCCGTAAAGCGCTTCTCCGTCGCAGTTGATTACCGATTCTTCATCAAATTCAAATGTAACATGATCGCTTTTCAGATGAGTAAAGTATTGCGGCAATGAGTCTGCCCGGCCCTTTTTATACTTTCCGACATTAAGGAAAAAAGCCGGCAGGGAAATTTTTTTTACGAGGACAATATCCAGTATTCCGTCATCCGGCAAGGCATCTCTTACCGGATTGAAACCGCCTCCGTAATATCTTCCGTTGCATACAGCGCAGAGTGTGTATGGTCCGCTGTAACTGAAATCCCCGCAGGTTATTGAGACGCTGCGCGTCATTCCCTTAAAGGTTTCAACCACAAGAGAAGCAATGTAAGCCCCGGGACCTTTGCACAGAGGAAGCTTATCGTATTTATGAACATTGATTCCGATTCTTGCGTCGAATCCAACAGAAGCAATACATGCACAGTATCTTCCGTTAACGCTTGCAAGATCTATTTTATGTGTTGAACCGTCCAGAAGAGCAGGTAAATTTAAATATAAATCTTTTTGTTCACCGAACATTCTGCAGAAGTCGTTGCCTGTACCGACCGGGAACGGGGCTACTGCGATGTTATCATGTCCGGCGGCACCATTGCAGCACAAATTGAAAGTGCCGTCTCCTCCGCAGGCAAGTATATAGAGATTTTCTCCTGTTTCAGCTCTTTCAGATACTTCCCTTGCAGCATCAAAAGGATCTTTTGTTACATAAATCTCATATTCGTCATTCGGACGGTTTTTGAATTCTTTTTCAGCCATCGTCCGGATCTGTTCCGTATGGTCGGAACCGCCGGCAATCGGATTTACTATGAACAGGTATTTCATTTTGGCGTTCCTTTCACTTGAAATACATGAACAGGTCACATTTGATCATTCCGTTATACAACTTACGCTTTTTATCCGCCTGACGGCCAAATGTCCGTTCAAATTCTGTATGAGATGACAGCAGATAAAGCCTCCAGTTTTCAGAGGAAGACCATGCCTTACCAAAACCGCGGTAAAGCTCTTCGGCTTCCTGCTTTTCCATGATCCGCTCACCATACGGGGGATTTGTGACAATAGTGCCACTCTCTGTTTTGCGGCTGAAGCTCATGGCATCGGCAACTTCAAAACGAACGATATCAGCAACTCCGGCTCTTTCGGCATTTTCCCGGGCGATTTTAATTACATTCGGATCAATATCGGAGCCCAAGATGTTATATTCTCCGTGGAATTCCCGGGATCTGGCTTCTTCTCTGGCTTGTGTCCAAACAAGGCTGGGAATAGATTTCCAGGATTCTGCTGTAAATTTTCTGTTTATTCCGGGGGCGACATTCCTTGCAATCAGGGCTGCCTCAATGGGAATAGTACCGCTGCCACAGAAAGGATCACAGAAGTCATCACGTCCGCGATATCTGGAAAGAGTAACCAGTGCGGCAGCCATCGTTTCCTTCAGGGGAGCAACGTTATGGGCGGGACGGTATCCGCGCTTATGGAGTCCTGATCCGGATGTATCAATACATACGGAAACATTGTCTTTCATAATTGAGAACTGTATCTGGTAGAGCGCTCCGGTCTCTTCAAACCATACGGAATGATACTTTATTTTCAGTCTTTCCGCAATGGCCTTTTTTATGATCTTCTGACAGTCAGGAACAGACATCAGCTGGGAATTCAGACAGTATCCCTTAACAGGAAATGCCCCGTCTTTGGGAATGTAATTTTCCCAGGGGATTGCTTTTACGGATTCAAAAAGAGCATCAAATGATGTGGCATGAAATCTGCCGGCTTCAATGAGTACCCTTTCTCCGGTGCGGAGACATATATTGGCGGCCGCAAGACTTGCCGCATCTCCCTTGAAGTATACTCTTCCGTTTTCTGCTGCAACGTCATTCATTCCGAGGCGGCGGAGTTCATCACTAATTGGTCCTTCCAGCCCTAACAGGCATGGAACACAGAGGTCGTACATCATCTGCTCCTATGGTATTACTATAGTAAATTATTTTAAAATAATACTACAATATAGATTTTGTGTCTATAACAAAAAGGAGAAATACGGGAAGTCTGGTCAGAAAAAACAATAAAATACATATATAATATAAAAATAATGGTAATTGTTGACATAATATATAAAAATAATTGCTTTTATCCGAACTTTGTGAAATTACTGTTGAAATCTTGAATGATTTGAGTTATAGTATCATCCGTAATACTTTGTTCATATTTTTTTCGGAGTTGTGCTGATGGCAATTGAAAGAAACAGACTGCTGGAGATCCTTGAGGACTCGTATTCTGCGTATTACAATATCATAAAAGACGATCTTCCGAAAAAATATCCATTCGCTTTCCGTGCAGAGTATTATAAGCGGGGTGAGGGGTACTTCATTTCGAAAAAAGTAACGATTTATTCGAATGAAGAAAATGAATACGCCTATGTGTTCTCAGCTCCTTCTCTCGATGCCGAAACAGTGAAAGCCTGCATTGATTTTTCACTGAAGGATGCCCTTCCGAAGATTAAGCCTCACAAGGAGCATCAGTGTTCAAATATCAAAGCCGTATTTGTTGCTGATGAGTTTGGCGAGGGGGCTTTGGAAGAAGTCCAGAGCAGAAAGTTCCAGAAGTCCTATCATTTTTCTTTTTGGGGTTATTCGACGCTGTTAGTTTCGGCAGTTGTTACCGGCACGGAAGAGGTATTTACCAATAAAGCAAATCAGGCGGACAAAAAGTATTTCAAAAAGCTATTTGCAGCGGAAGAGAAAAACCAGAAAAAGCTCCTCGGCTGTTGATAGAATAAAACACACAATTTTTATTTAAGGAGTGAAAAGTGTGAGCGCATTATTAGTTCTTCTTCTTGGCATTGTTCTGCTTGCTCTGGGCTATATTTTCTACGGCTCCTGGCTTGCAAAGCAGTGGGGTGTTGACCCCAACAAAGAAACCCCGGCACACACCAGCTACGATGGCATGGACTTCGTTCCGTCCAACCCCGCAGTTCTGATGGGCCACCATTTCTCTTCCATCGCCGGCGCAGGCCCGATTAACGGACCTATCCTTGCTTCCAAGTTCGGTCTTTGGGCCGTCTTCGCATGGGTTGTATTCGGCGGAATTTTCTTCGGCGCAATGCATGACTTTGGTGCTCTCTTCGCATCCATCCGTCACAACGGCGGCTCTGTCGGCGAAGTCATCAAGGATTCCATGGGCGTAAGTGCACAGAGACTTTTCTCTATCTTTGCTCTTCTCGTTCTCATCCTCGTCATTGCTTCCTTTACGAACGTCGTTGCTTCCACCTTCGCATCTCAGTATGTTACTGCTGATGTTACCGAGGAAACCTTCGACGCATCCAAGGTCCTTGTTAAGGACGAATCCGGCGCTTACGTTGCACCTGAAGAGTTCGATGCAGAAGCAACCTACTTCACCAAGCTCGGTTTCTTTAATACCGGTAAGGTCAATGGTACTGCTTCCACTGCTACCACTTCTCTTCTCTTCATCGTTATCGCTTTCATCTTCGGCTTCTTCGTGTACCGCAAGAACGTTCCCGTTCTTCCTGCAACTATAGTCGGTATCGTTGGCATCGTTCTCATTATTATCATCGGCCTCAAGCTTGGTGTTAACATGAGCTACAATGCATGGGTTATCTTCATTGCTGTTTATGTCACAGCTGCTTCTATGCTTCCTGTCTGGATGCTTCTCCAGCCCCGTGACTACCTGAGCTCCTTCCTGCTCTACGGTATGATGCTCCTTGCTATCTTCTCCATCGCATTCTCCGGCGCAAAAGTCGATCCTGAGATGCCCGCTTTCACCTTTGCTGCTGCTGACGGCAGCAAGCTCTGGCCGACTCTGTTCATCACTGTCGCTTGCGGCGCTGTTTCCGGATTCCACTCTCTGATCGCTTCCGGTACTACTTCCAAGCAGATCAACTCCGAGAAGGACGCAAAGGTCATCGGCTACGGCGCAATGATCATCGAGTCTGCTCTCGCAATCTGCTCTCTCCTTGCTGTTGCTACCATTTACAGCAAGTCCGGTTCTCTCGCATCTCCTGCTGTTAAGTTTGCTGCAGGTCTTGCTACCATGTTCAGCACGGTATTCGGCGGTGACGGCACCATCGTTACCAGCGGTGTTGTTTACTCCCTGCTGACTCTTGCAGTTTCCGTCTTTGCTCTTACTTCTCTTGACTCCGGCTGCCGTCTCGCACGTTACATGTTCAGCGAGCTGTTTGTTCCCGAAGGAAAGAAGTATGAGGATCTGACCGGTCTCCGCAAGTTCTTTGCAACTCCGATCGTTGGAACTCTTATCCTTGTTCTCATCGGCTGCGGTCTTGGTCTCAACCCGAACCTCTCCGCTATCTGGGGCGTTTTCGGTGCAGCCAACCAGCTCCTCGCCGGTCTTGCAATGCTCGCTGTAGCAGCATGGCTCGGTCAGATCGGAAAGAACAACAAGATGTTCATCTTCCCGATGATCTTCATGCTTATTGCTACTATCTGGTCTCTCGTTTCCACCATTATCGCCAACTTCGGCAAGATTGCCGCTGGCGGTGCAGCATGGACCGTATGGTACACTGCTCTTTGGTCTCTCGGCCTTGTTATTCTTGCTGTTATCCTTGCTGTTAAAGGCGTCAAGGTTCTCAACAAGAAGGCCTGATTTCATTATAAGACTGAATAAAACTTAACTGAGTTTTCAGACCGCCCTTATGGGCGGTCTGTTTTTTCATGAATATTTAGACATTATTAAATACTTGATATGATTTGCAGCTATATGGTATAATATTTAAAATTTTGTAATGAGGTATTAAAATGGACGCTGAATGGGTTGAAAATCTGATGAAGAAGTATTCTTCTCGCTTGCTTCATTATCTGAACGGCCATACACACAGCAGAGAAGATGCCGAGGACCTTCTTCAGGATATTTTTGTCAGCGTTTATGAACATTGCAGTGAATTTGATCCTTCGCGCTGCAATGAGGAAGCCTGGCTGTATATTATTGCAAAACGTAAGCTTGTTTCGTACTATCGTGGTTTTAAAATGAACGACAGCATAGACGAGATGGAGGATTTCCAGCTTCCCGGAGACAACAGTATGGCACAGGCAACGAACCTTATGGCTTGCCGTCAGGCGGTTGCCAAAGCCCTTTCAGGTTTGGATGAGAGAAGCAAGGATATTGTTGTTTTAAAGTACTTTTCCGGCTTATCATATAAAGAGATTGGGGAGAAGCTTGGTATTTCGGAAGGAAATGCCCGTGTAATCTGCTCGAGAGCTCTTGAAAAAATGCAGAATATACTTGGAGATTTTGAATTCTCCGAAGATTAGTTTTGTTTATTTTTAGGTTACTTTTATTTCATTTTTAATGTAACGTTTCAGTCTCTCAAAGCGTATTACCGTTTAGAATATTTAAAGGAGGCGATGACAGATGAAACTTGGTATAAAAGAGCTTCTTACGCTTTCTTCCGACAGCAATAGTTTTGGCGGAATGAGTGATGCTCTTTCAATGATAGTGGATTCAACTCAGAAGAAATACAGTTTTGGCAGAGGAATTGAGCTTTCAGATGAGCAGCTTAGTATGGTTGCCGGCGGTGTTGCTTCTGTGAATGAAACTGCGAAGAATAATTGGCCTGAGGTTTGAATAATGAATAAAAGTCCCATTGAAATACTATCGGAAAGATATCCACAGTTGTATTTACCGGTGAAGAATGGGATAAAAAATACAGAAGAATACAAAAGTGCTGTTTTAAGGGGCGAGCCGGTACACGGCAGGCTGGATTTCAAGCTGGATCCTAAAGACAGTCTGGAAACTGTTTCCACTCCGGCAGGAGAAGTAGATGTTCTGTATTTATATCAAAGAGCGGATTTTGAGCATGCTGTAAGGGCCTTGGCCTATAGATGCGAGCCGGAAGTGATTCCGGCATCTATGGGAGCATCCCATATCAGCGGTTTAATCAATTGGGAAAAAATCCATAAGCATATGAATGAGTATGCTGCACAGAATGAAACCGATGAGGCGGAAGAATTCGGACGCTTTACATCCGAAAAGAGGAATTTTCTGGATACTTTGATTATTCTGAGTTCCGGACCTTACAGTGCAGTTTCTGCTGAGGATATGAAGATGGAGCAGGACGAATGGACGAGAGCATCTTTTACTATCCGGAAATATCATGAATTGTCTCATTTTTTCTCGCGTACTCTTTATCCGGAGAACCTTGAAGCTATTCGTGACGAGATCATAGCAGACATGATAGGTATTATTGCGGCATTTGGTAGTTATGATACTCTTGCAGCGAGAAGATTTCTGGGGATCGAAGGAGATTCATATCGAGCCGGTGGAAGACTGCAGAATTATTCAGAAGGAAAAGACATAGATTCAGAGATGTCTCGAGCAAACAGAATTATTGATGAATTATCGTCAGCAGTAGCCGAAGTGAGTTCAGAAAATGTGTTTGATCTCCTTGACTATGTTGAAAAAAATAAAATTGGTACTTTAATATTCCGGAATGATATTGTATAATTCTAATATCAATTAATATTATTATGGGGGATTTTAATATGACCATTAATACGGCTGTTAACGGATCAGCGATGAAGGTTGAGATTGTCGGGCGCCTCGATACGATTACAGCTCCTGAGCTGGAAGCTGAACTCTCGGAACACGAAGATGTTAGTGATGTCACGTTTGACTTCTCAGGTCTTGAGTATATTTCTTCAGCAGGTCTTAGAGTTCTCCTTGCTGAGCAGAAGGCGATAAACTCCAGATCCGGAAAAATGGTTTTAAAGAATGTAAATGATACCATTATGGAAGTGTTTGAAATTACCGGGTTTATTGATATTCTTACAATAGAGTGATCTGAGCTTTTAATTCGAAAGGAGCAGGGCATTATGAAAAAAACTTTTCCTGCAGAGCTTGGAGAACTGCAAAATGTTCTGGCATTCGCTGACAGTGAGCTTGAAAAGGCCGGATGCTCTATGAAGGCACAGTCTGCCATAGATGTTGCTCTGGAAGAAATCTTTGTAAATATTGCCAGTTATGCTTATCCGGGAGAAAATGGTACAGCTGAAATTGATGTTACTGCTGATCAATCTGAGAAGTGTATAACAATTCGTCTCAGTGATTCAGGTGTAGAGTTTGATCCGTTGGCTAAGCCTGATCCCAATACCGCTCTTAAGGCTAGTGATCGTGATATTGGCGGACTGGGAATATTTATGGTTAAAAAAATGATGGATGATGTTGCATATGAGTATAAGGATCATATGAATATCCTTACGCTGAAAAAATGTTTTTGATTCTTTATTGACATCTAAATACTGAGCTATTATAATCCTCCCTGAACACATGAACAAATGTTCATAATTCTGGGAGGATATTATTATGAAAAAAACATACAAAATTGATGTTGATTGTGCCAATTGCGCAAACAAAATGGAACTTGCCGCACAGAAAACAAAAGGCGTTAAAAGTGCTTCTGTTAACTTTATGCTTCTGAAAATGAATGTTGAATTTGAAGAAGGGGCTGACCCGGCGGAAGTAATGCCGAGAATTCTGGAAAACTGTAAAGATGTGGAGGATGATTGTGAGATCTATTTCTAAGCTTTTCACAGGACTTACTAAAAAACAGAAAAAAATTTTTTTCAGGATATTGGCAGCAGCTTTTTTTATAGTCCTTTCTGAAGCTGTTGAGGAAAAAAGCCGGATATTGCAGGTGCTTTTCTTTGCAGCATCTTATATCATTATCGGTTATGATATCCTTATTCGTGCGTTCAAGGGAATTAGAAAGGGTCATCCGTTTGACGAAAATTTTCTTATGGCTGTTGCTACAGTAGGAGCTATCGGGCTGGGAGATCTCGAAGAGGGAACAGCGGTAATGCTTTTCTATCAGATCGGGGAGCTTTTTGAGAGTGTCGCTGTTGGAAAGAGCCGGAAAAATATCACAGAGCTGATCGATATTCGTCCGGATTATGCCAATATAGAAATGTCCGACGGAAAAATGGAACGAATAGATCCGGAAGATGTTTCAGTCGGATCTGTCATTGTTGTAAAACCGGGAGAGAAAGTACCGATTGACGGAGTGGTTGTTGAAGGGGAGAGCTCAATCGATACTGCAGCTCTTACCGGAGAAAGCAGACTTACGGAAGTTAGGAAGGATATGTCTGTCCTCAGCGGCTCCATCAATCTTACCGGGGTCCTGAAGCTGCGTACAGTAAAGGATTTCGGAGAATCTACTGCATCTAAAATTCTTGATCTCGTAGAGAATGCCAGTTCAAGCAAGTCCAAGTCAGAAGATTTTATTTCCAGATTTGCAAGGATCTATACTCCTGCGGTATGTTTTTCTGCTTTGGCGCTTGCAATTATTCCTCCTGTTCTTTTGCTGTTGTTTGGGAAAAGTCCGGAATGGGGGAGCTGGATATATCGCTCACTGACGTTCCTTGTCATTTCCTGTCCGTGTGCACTGGTAATCAGTATCCCGATGGCCTTTTTCGGAGGTCTTGGCGGAGCCGGGAATGCAGGAATACTGATAAAGGGTTCCAACTATATGGAACCCCTTTCCCAGGCGAAGCTTGCTGTTTTTGATAAGACCGGGACAATGACAAAAGGTGTGTTTGAGGTTCGCGGTGTTCATCACAGCCCTATAGAGGATGAGATGCTGATCGAACTTGCTGCTCATGCAGAATGTTATTCGAGCCATCCTATCAGTATTTCTATCCTGAGAAAGTATGTCAAAGAACCGGATAAAAGCCGGGTAAGCGATGTTCATGAGATCTCTGGCGAAGGTGTTTCTGCGCTAGTTGATGGGAAGCAGGTGGCATGCGGAAACTCAAAGCTGATGGATAGATTAGGGGTCGATTATATCGACTGCAGAAGTCATGGAACAGTAGTTCATGTTGCAATTGACGGCGTCTATTACGGTCATATTCTTATTGCTGACTCTATTAAGCAGAATGCTGAAAAGGCAATCTCTGCCTTGAAAGAAAATGGAATTTCAAATACAGTTATGCTTACCGGTGATACCGAGTCGACTGCAGAGAGTGTTGCAGAAGAAATAGGAATAGGCAGAGTATTCAGCGAGTTGCTTCCTGCCGACAAAGTGAATATCGTCGGGGATCTTCTGAAAGAATGCGGAAAAAAAGAAAAGCTTATTTTTGTCGGTGACGGAATAAACGATGCGCCTGTTCTAGCCAGAGCGGATGTGGGTATTGCAATGGGCGGCATTGGCTCGGATGCGGCAATCGAGGCTGCGGATGTTGTCATAATGGATGATGATCCGCTGAAAGTAGTAAAGGCTGTAAAAATTGCGAAAAAGTGCCTGAGGATCGTTTACGAGAATATATGGTGTGCAATAGGAATTAAAGTTATCTGTCTTATTCTCAGTGCATTTGGTTTGGGCAGTATGTGGATGGCAATTTTTGCAGATACAGGCGTGATGATTCTGGCTGTTTTGAATTCAATCAGAGCTCTGAATGTGAAAAAGCTTTGAGGTGATTTCTATGAATGAAACATATGACGGGTTTAAATCTCTTGAGCTGGCAGAGTTCTTCAAGTATTTTTCTGATCCCACAAGGGTGAGGATTTTGTCCATACTTTGTAGCGGAGAACGTTGTGTCTGCGACATTGCAGGAGAACTGGGAATGAATCAGTCTGCTATTTCTCATCAGCTAAATTTGCTGAGAAAGAGTAGGCTTGTGCGAACCAGAAGAGACGGAAAGTCAGTCTACTATTCGCTTGACGATGACCATGTAAAAGATATTTTATCATGCGGAATTAGCCATTTGACAGAATAAAAACAGAGGTGAAATATGGACGATCATAAAAAACAGCCGAAACTAATCATTGTAGTTCCGTGTTACAACGAGGAAGCCGTTCTCCCAATCACAGCTCCAATGTTTCTTGAAAAGCTTACTGAGCTTTCTGCTTCTGGGAAAATATCGGATGACAGCCGTGTTATGTTTGTAAATGACGGAAGCAAAGATAAAACGTGGGAGATCATAAAGCGCCTGTCTGTAGAAAATGAGCACTATATCGGAATAACTCAATCCAGAAACAGGGGACACCAGAATGCGGTACTTGCAGGTCTGATGGAATCAAAGGATATTTGTGATATTACGATTTCCATTGATGCTGATGGCCAGGATGATATAAACGCTATGGATGCTATGGTTGATGCATATATTTCCGGCTGCGATGTCGTATACGGTGTGAGATCATCCAGAGAAACTGACACGTTTTTCAAGCGCTTTACTGCCCAGAGCTTCTATAAATTCCTCGCAGCTATGGGAGCGGAAGTCGTTTATAATCATGCGGATTATCGGCTGATCAGCGCAAGGGTTCTTCAGGAATTTTCAGGTTTCAAAGAGGTAAATCTGTTCCTCCGGGGGCTTATTCCTCTGGTAGGATTTAAAAGCACAAGTGTGGAATATTCGAGAAATGAACGCTTGGCAGGAGAAAGTCACTATCCGCTGAAGAAAATGATTGCTCTCGCAGTTGACGGGATTACCAGCCTGTCCGTTAAGCCGCTTCAGCTCATTATGACCCTTGGAATCGTCGTCGCTATTGTCAGCTTTATTGGCTGTATTTGGGCTCTGATTACCCAGATTAGCGGAAGAGCAGTTGCCGGTTGGGCAAGCATGACCTGTATTATTTGTTTTGTCAGCGGTGTTCAGCTAATCAGTCTTGGAATTATCGGAGAGTATATCGGGAAAATATATATGGAAACGAAGCAGAGACCCAGGTATATTATTTCCGAGCGGACATATGATAAATAAAACAAAAACGCCGCCCGTTAGGGCGGCGTAAACTATTTGAGCAGACTTAAAGTTTCTGCCGGAAAGCAAGCCTTCTGTTCTTAAACTCCGGATCTCCGGTAACCTCCTGTATGATTCTGATGCAATCGGGAATCATGCAGTTTTCGTCCTTTTTTCCATAGGTGAAGAGAATTGCCTTCTCGTCAGAAAAGGGATAAATGTCAATTTCCATTTTCCGTTCGTCAAAGGTGAAACGATATTTCTGTTTCAGAACAGGATGCAGCTTGGCATCACATTCCATCAGATAATTCACGTATTCTTTCTCAGATATAGGCCGTTCGGTTACCCAGCGTGTACCATCGTCGCCGATGCGTTTCTCTGTGTAGAAATACAGATATCCGGATCCGTCCTTCTGCTGGCGGATCCTTCTTTCAATATTCGGGCTGCTGTTAATGAGATATGTCTGCATCATTTCAACCGGCGTTGCACCGAGCTGAGAAGTAAGAAGACTTGTGTCGGGCATTTGAATAAGATATTTATGTTTGCTGACCTCAGGAACACTTTGACCTAAGATTTCGTAGATCTTAGCAATGGCACGGTTTATTTTATCTTCAAAGTCGACAGAGTTGTCAATTATTGAAAGATTCGGATGAGAAGACCAGACTTTGAGTGTCATGTCATCTTTTTCCCGAGCTACGCTGACATCCTCATAACGTGCGGCATTGCCAAAGTTATATGCGAATTCAGCTCCTTTGGCACATGTTACAAGATGAAGAACAGCATCATATCCGGCCATTACTTCGTCCGGAGATTTTCCGAAGTAGGAAAGAGTCTTTTCAAACTGCTCCGTTGTAATATATGCAAGATCGTCAAAAATTGCGCGGTCATATATTACCAGGACATTTTCTTCAGGAACCATTTCGGTAGCTTTGAGAGCAAGCTGCTCTTTATGGAGCTGATCAGAAATAACAAAATACTGGAAGTCCTCCATTGATACACAGTTTCCGAAAGGCTTTATGCCAAATCCGGAAATCAGGTCCGTTGCGGATTCGGGGATCGTGATTACTTTCCACCCGTCTTCCTGCTTGAATTCCTTTAAAATACGGGAAATCAAAGTCGTTTTCCCTGCTGCCGGTCCACCGGTAAGAACGATTTTAGTTATTATTTTACTCATGAAAACCTCCGGGTCAGAACTCAATTGCAGTTATAAGTGTATGACATGAATGTTAGAAATGTCAAGCATGTTTTTCCCGGAAAGTATTCCTGAGAACTGCTTAATGGTTCAAATCTCCCCGGGAAAACCGGGTGGTATTGACTAAAATGACATATAGTAGTATTATAACCAAATATGGCGACTGGTTTCGCATTAACACGCAATATGGAGGATTTATTAAATGGGTATGATTCCCCAGGTGAAATGCCGCCGCTGCGGTGCAACTTTCTCATCTATGAGAAGTCGCTGCCCGAACTGCGGAACTCGCGTGGTGTCTCAAAGCTCCCGCTCGCCCGGTACAACTCCGGGAACAATCCGTGGAACTGCTGCGCATGACCGCGCAGAGACGAACACAAAATGGCAGATGGCTTTCGGGCTTATTCTTGTTGTTGCAGTTATCCTTTCCGTTGTCGTTATGGTTACAGCCAGTCTGGATGGAATGGACAATGCAAACGTTAAGGTAACGGCAACTCCCGCACTATTATCTGAACTGGCGCCGCAGATTGAAGCTGCCCCTACTGCAGAACCTACTCCTATGCCTAAAGTTGAGGCAATTAAGATTCTTTATATGAATACAAAGGATCTGACTCCGGAGAACGCATGGCCAACGATGCATGTTGGCGAATCAATTAATATCAATGCTGTTGTATATCCAATGGATATCCTCAATCCGGTTGTTGAATGGAGTATCAACGATACGGAAGGAACCTATATGACGCTTACTCAGAAAGATGACGGCACTGTGGATCTGACATGTAATGGCAGCGTATCCGGCGGTGTTAAGGTAACGGCATCCTGCAATGGGACTTCCCAGACGATTACGATTTACTGCAGAGACTGATTTCTGAAGGATTATGGCAGTGAATGACGATGTAATCAGGTTTATGAATCTTTTTGAGTCTTCTCCTGAACTTCAGACAGAATATGCCGAAGCTGAGGCGAACTATCCGGGGAGTCTGGAGATTCGTGAAACTGTAGTTGAAGAAGTGCTGATCCCTTTTGCAGATAATCTTGGCTTTCATTTTTCTCTGACGGATTTGAGAAAATATGAGACGAGACAGTATCTTTGCAGTCACCGTGACATAGAGCAGGATCCGGATGAACCGGATGACGATTCTCACTACTGGCTTCTTGAGCACGGCTGGACGAATGATGAATCTGTGTTTCGTGATAGTTGAGAGATTCGGGATAACGCTTGATAGTATAAAGAATAGCGGATCGTTTCATTGAGAACGATTCGCTATTCTTTTACACGGTGAAAATTATTGCTGCTCTTCCGTCTTATCTCCGGAGTTGGTCTCATCTTTCCCCAAAGCCCCTTTAATCATAGAAGGGATACTTTGCGCATAGTAGGGAATAAAACCGAAAAAATCCTTTGTTGTTCTGGCTACACTTTTTATTTTATCCATTTTCGGACTGTCAAGCAGATCTTCAATCTGCTTTTTCTTTTCGTCAAGTGCAAGCTTATCAATAACATCATGGGCCTTTGTTAATGCGACACCCATGTCTGCTTCCTTAAGTTTTTCTCCTGCATTAACCAGTGCATCACCGGCAGCAGATGATACCTTCTTTAAAACAGCGGGATCAAATTTCATCATATATCCTCCTTGAAATATAATAGTAAAATAACGAAATCTATATTACAATATCATTGGATAAAAAGAAAGAAAAACAGTATTAAAAAATGTTTTATGAAGGATGAAAGGTTCAGATTGTTGTGATACTGGCGGAGGTATGCTATACTTACCGCAAGCCAAATAATATTTCAATATTACAGGATGCCATTCGTATATTATTTCGGAAAATGAAGCGACAGTGTTATGAAGTTAATGATAATACATTTATGAAAAGAGAAGGGAGACATAGTTCTATGAAAATTGTACTTCTTGACGGTTATACTGAAAATCCGGGAGATCTTAGCTGGGATCAGATAAGCAGCTTGGGAGAACTTACCGTTTATGACAGAACGCCGAATGATGAGGATGAGGTAATAAAGCTGATCGGCGATGCTGAAATCGTAATTACCAATAAATGCTGTATCTCTAAAAAAATAATTGATGCCTGCAGCAGTATGAAGTATATTGCTGTTTTGGCAACAGGCTATAATATCGTTGATTATCAGTATGCGGCAGAAAAAGGAATCCCGGTTTCAAACGTCCCGGCATATGGGACAGCTTCTGTCGGTCAGTTCGCTATAGCGCTCCTTCTTGAAATCTGCCATCATGTTGCGCATCATTCCGATGCGGTACATAACGGTGCGTGGGAAAACTGTCCGGACTGGTGTTTTTGGGATTATCCTCTGATTGAGCTTGCAGGGAAAACAATGGGAATAATCGGCTTCGGAAGGATCGGACAGACTACCGGGCAGATCGCAAAGGCAATGGGAATGAATATTCTTGCTGCCGGAAGCAGAGAAACGGAAGAAGGACGCAAAATAGCAGAATATACTGATCTGGATACTCTTCTTGCTGCTTCTGATGTAATTGCGCTTCATTGTCCTCTGTTCCCCGAAACTGCCGGAATAATTAACCGGGAAACAATATCAAAGATGAAAGACGGCGTAATAATTATCAACAACAGCCGAGGACAACTCATCGTCGAACAGGATCTTGCGGATGCTTTGAATTCCGGAAAAGTCTATGCGGCAGGACTGGATGTCCTTTCCTCAGAGCCAGTAAAAGGAGATAATCCTCTTCTGAAAGCAAAGAACTGCATTATTACTCCGCACATCAGTTGGGCTCCCAAAGAGAGCAGACAGCGGATCCTGGATTGCACAGAGGCGAACCTCAGGGCATTTCTGGAAGGTTCGCCGATTAATGTTGTTAATTTCTGAGGCTGTGCACAGGGGCGGGAATTCTCCCGCCTCTTTCAATAAAGGATTTTGAGGACTCCCTGTGAACCGGCATGACCGGGGCTGTCCCGAGTAAGCCGCCGATTTCAATCGTATCTCCAACCTGCTTTCCGATAGCCGGAAGGAGTCTGACGGCGGTGGTTTTATTATTAATCATGCCGATTGCTGCCTCATCGGCGATAATTGCAGATATGGTTTCTGCAGGCGTATCTCCAGGTACAGCAATCATATCAAGTCCGACGGAGCATACACATGTCATGGCTTCGAGCTTGTCTATCGTCAGTACTCCGCTGTTAGCGGCGGATATCATTCCCTCATCCTCGGACACTGGGATAAAGGCGCCGGAAAGCCCGCCGACGGATGAGCTTGCCATGATTCCGCCTTTTTTAACGGCATCATTCAGCATTGCCAAAGCAGCCGTGGTTCCATGGGTTCCGCAGGTTTCAAGGCCCAACTCTTCCAGTATTCTTGCAACAGAGTCTCCGACAGCCGGTGTAGGAGCAAGAGAAAGATCAACAATTCCAAACTCGGCATTCAGTCGTTTGGAGGCTTCCTTAGCGACAAGCTGACCCATTCTGGTTACTCTGAATGCGGTCTTTTTTATTGTTTCGGCGACTACATCAAGCGGCTCACCTTTTACCCGTTGAAGCGCGTGATGGACGACTCCGGGACCGGAAACACCTACATTGATAACGCGCTCCGCCTCTCCAACCCCGTGGAAAGCTCCTGCCATAAAAGGATTGTCTTCTACGGCGTTACAGAATATTACAAGCTTGGCACAGCCGAATTTGTTGTTTTTATACGATATTTCTGCAGTTTTTTTGATTACTCCTCCGAGCATTGCCACTGCGTCCATATCGATTCCTGCCTTCGTAGAACCGACATTGACAGAGGAACAGACGATATCCGTTTCGGAAAGTGCCTCCGGAATAGAATTAATGAGTTTGATATCGGATTCCGTCATTCCTTTTTGAACAAGAGCGGAGAACCCGCCGATAAAGTCGACACCGCATTGCTTAGCGGCACGATCCAGAGTTCTCGCAAACTCAACGTAATTGTGACAGACAGAGGCTGCTGCTACGAGAGAAATCGGAGTTACGGAGATCCGCTTGTTAACGATAGGAATTCCAAATTCTGTTTCGATATTTTCTACAGTTGAAACAAGATTTTCAGCGCTTCGACAGATCTTGTCATAGATCTTTCCGCAGGCTTTATCTGCATTTTCATCACAGCACGGAAGAAGTGAGATCCCCATCGTTACGGTTCTCACGTCCAGATGCTGCTGCTCTATCATTTCAATGGTTGACAGGATATCATTCTGTGTAAGCATACCGTTCTCCTATATGCTGTGCATGGATTCAAAAATTTCCGTGCGCTGTATTTTGATAGATAGTTCAATTTCTCTGCCGAGCTCATTCAATGCATCTTTGACCTCTTCAAAGCTTGATTTGCTGGCAGCAAGATCAACGAGCATAACCATTGTGAAATTTCCCTGCATGATTGTCTGGGAAAGATCAAGAACATTGACGTCCAAAGCGGCAAGCTTTGTTGTCACTTTTGCGATAATACCGACTTTATCTTTCCCGATAACAGTAACAATTGCATTCATATTTGTGTTCTCCGTATATCCAGATTTGCTTATGATTATTTAAAAGTATAGCATAAATATCCGGTAATTACTATACTGAAAACGCTGTGTTTAATACGCATCAGAGTCGGAAAAAGCAGGACAGATGCGAAATAGCATTTGCCCTGCTTTTTTGCAGCTCTGCTCCATTTCTGAAGCAGAGCTGGTATTATATTGTTTTAAAACTTACAGGAAGAGAAAATCAGCCTGCATACTGAGCCCAGTGCTCTGCCCACTTCTCAAGGAGAGCTTCCTTCTGAGAACCGAGCCAATCCCAGTCGATTTCGACAAGGCCGAGTTCTTCATCGGAGGGGTAGTTACCATACTTGATTCCGGTGTTGACGCCGCGTGCGCAGTTGTCAACGGAACGTGCGAGCTGGTAATCAGCAGATGCACAGAAGTCGAGGAATGCTGCCGCTGCTTCGGGATGCGGGCAGTCCTTAACCATTGCAGCTGCGGATGCGCAAGCCGTATTGCCTTCTTCGGGGTAGATCAGCGTGATATTGTCTGCGCCGTTGAGCTCGATCTGCATCTGAATGATGTTTTCATAGCTGAGGCCGACTGCATATTCACCGTTGATAACACTCTTGAAGACCTGAGAGGAGGAGGTGGTGATTACGCCATCACAGTTCTGAATGAGCTGATCAATGAAATCCCAGGACTTGTCGTCAGCGATTTCATCGCCCATCAGAGCGAGCATGGTGTGGAACTCACGGTAACCGGAGGACGTTGCGGAAGGATCTGCGAGGATGATCTTGCCCTTGAGTTCAGGCTGAAGAAGGTCTGCGTAACCCTTGACTTCAATACCGAGCTCATCAAGAAGATCATTGTTGCCGACAAGTGCCATATACTGAATGTCAAAGAAGTTGTAATAGCCGTTCGGGTCGAGTCTGTTCAGCTCGTCAGCGATCGTCGGGGTGTACTTATCGAGAACGTCGTAGTAAGTGGAGCCGTCGGATTCAAAAAGACCGCCGAAAATTACGTCTGCATACGGATTGTTAACTTCACCGCGAGCACGTGCGATGAGCTTACCGACAGAATCGCTTACCCATTCAATTGTGCAGTTGGGGTAGTACTTGTACCAAATCGCTTCAACAGTTGCCTGCTGGGGGTCATCGAGAGTGGAGTATGCAACGATAGTATCACCGATGCTGTCCGGATCATCACGAACCCAGGAGGGCTTCTCTTCGTCTGCGAAAGATACTACGGCAATGGAAAGAACTATTGCCAGACAGAGAATGATGCTCAGAAACTTTTTCATGAAAGCTTCCTCCTTAAGAAAAATATATTTGCCAAAGCCCGTTCCCGGGCAGATAGCCTGAAAGAATGAATACTATACGGACATGCGCTCTGATCCGTGAGTTGCTCTGAGGTAGATTACAAGACATACCACGGTGACAAGCGTCGTTACGGTAGCAAATGCGGATGCGGTGCCGTAGGATCCGAGAGAAATTGCCTGATAGGTTCCAATCGTGAGAGTAATTGTGCGATTGTTGAAGAGGAAGATCGTCCCGGAAACTTCGGTAACAATGGATACAAAGCTAAGAATCGCTCCGGAAATGATTCCGCTTGACATTTGCGGGATGGTAATGGCGATAAACGTCTTCAGTTTTCCTGCACCGAGAGATATGGCGGCTTCTTCCGTAGAGATTGGAATCTGCATCATGGTTGCTGTAGCAGATCGGCTCGTATATGGCATTCGTCGGATTGCAAGGGCAATGATCATAATAAGTGTCGAACCGGTGAGAACAAAGGGCTTATCGTTAAATGAAACGATAAGAGATATTCCGATAACTGCGCCGGGCATAATATACGGAAGCATCGAAATGGTATCTATCGTATTGTTCAGGGCATTGGGACGTCTGACAACAAGATATGCGATCAGAACAGCAATAATGATAATGACTGCGAGTGCAATCAATGAGATAACGATAGAATTCTTTGTTGCCCTGCCGAGGAGCTTACGAATGGCATTCTTGTAATTGGAGAAGGAATAAGTGCTTTGAACGACCTGACCTTTATAGTCGCGGAAGCTGTCTACAACGATATAAAGCTGCGGAAGCATTGCAATTGCGATAAGAAAGTAGCAGTAAAAATGCATCAAAAATCCACTGAAACCATGAGGCTTTTTCTTCTGGATGGGATGGAGAGAATTGATAGAAAATTTAAAGCGGTTGGAAGCAAACTTTTGAAGCAGGAAAATGACCCCCGTAAGGATGATGGCCAATACGCTGACTGCTGAAGCAAAGTTGTAGTCAGCTCCGGCGTCGCCAAGGAAAGAGTCATAAATCAGAACCGGGAAAGTCTTGTAGCCTTCACCGATGATGGCCGGTGTACCGAAGTCTGCAAACGCTCTCATGAAAACAATAAGAGCTGCGGCCAGAATCGTCGGCATCGTAAGACCGAGAAGAACCTTGAAAAATCTCTTTACGCCGGTACAGCCGAGGTTTGCGGAAGCCTCCAGCAAGCTGTTATCAATATCCTGGAATGCACCGTTCATATAGATCATTACCAGCGGGAAAAGTTTCAGTGACTGAACAAGCAGGATCCCGTTAAAGCCGTAGATGCTGCCGAGTTTGATACCGAAGGCAGTTTTGATAAATTTGGTGATAACTCCGTTTCTTCCAAGAAGCATGATCCAGGAATAAGCGCCAATAAAAGGTGCACTCATCGTACAAAGCAGCGCCAGGACAAAAAGGATCCTGCGTCCCTTCAGTTCATAGAAAGTGAAGAAATAAGAAAAAGGAACACCGAGCAGAAGACAGATGATCATAACAGCAGAGCTCACCTTAAAGCTGTTCATGATCGTATTGGTATAGTAGCTTTTGGAAAAGAATTTAATAAATGCTTTCAGCGTGAAACCGTCTTTTTCCGTGTAAAAGGCTTCCCACATAAGACGGATACACGGATAGATAAAGAATACAAGAAACAGCAGTAAGAGAGCAATGGAGATCCATGTCCAGACTTCATTTTTTTTGTTCTTCATATCTGCTCACCCCTGAACGTCTTCCAGCTGATTGCGAATACCTGTCATGAGACTCTTGCTGTCTTCTTTGCTGAAAATATTGAACTTATCCGTATTCACAGTGAGAACGATATCTGTCCCCGGATCAAGAATCGAATCGATCTGGCTTTCCTGAATAACCTCCGCCTGTTCCCCGGTTTCGAGTGTGACAAAATAGTGAGTATTCAGACCAAGGAAAACGCTGTCATCGATTTTGGCGCTGATACCTTTAACGCCTTCTTCCAGTTTATGAATATGAAGCTCTTCCGGTCTGGCGGAAATACAGACCTCGCTTTCTTTGGCTTTGGCAGGATCTACTGTTCCCATAATCACTTCGTAGCCATTCCCGAAAATAACGGCCCATTCATCTTCCCGTTTTTCCAGCTTTCCGGAAAGAACATTACTTTTTCCGATAAAGGTGGCGACGAAGAGATTTGCAGGACGCTGATAAATATCCTTCGGCTGTCCGATATGCTGGATCACGCCGGCATTCATGACGGCAATGCGGTCAGATATTGCCATGGCCTCTTCCTGGTCATGCGTAACATAGACTGTTGTTATTCCGACGTCGCGCTGAATTCCCTTGATGACAGTACGCATTTCCACACGCAGCTTCGCATCGAGGTTTGACAGAGGCTCATCCATAAGCAGAACATCAGGAGAAATAACAAGAGCTCTTGCGAGAGCTACTCGCTGCTGCTGACCGCCTGAGAGCCTGTCAGGCATACGATCGGCATATTCGTCGATTTTTGTCAGTTTCAGAAATTTATCCGTCTGTTCTTTGATTTTTTCTTTGGGGAACGGCCGGTTTTTCAGACCGAACTCAACGTTTTTCCGGACACTCAGGTGCGGAAATATCGCATAGTTCTGAAATACCATGCCGATATTGCGCTTTCCCGGATCAATATCATTGATGCGTTTATCGTCAAAATAAAAATCTCCGCCTTCAATTGAATTGAATCCTGCTATCATGCGCAGAAGCGTAGTTTTTCCGCATCCGGACGGTCCCAGGAGCGTGAAAAGCTCTCCGTTTCTGATATCTACAGAAAGATCAGGAATTACTGTGTTATCCTGATACTTTTTCACCGCATGGGTAATGTGTATGCCGACGCTCATGGTATGCCTCCGTTTGCTGAAATAGTATTGTGTTAGAGAATAATATTTATAATAACATAAAACAGGAGCGGAATTCAAGCAATTTGTTCAACTTTAACAAAACTATGCCTTCTGAATAAAAAAAACGGGAAGGTATTTGTTGAGTATTCTTCCAAATACCTTCCCGTTTTGTAATAAATGTGTGTGTTTTATAAGCGGTTCTGCTCCTGCAGACCGGCTATAATCGAGTCGGCAAGCTCCTCCAGAATGCCGAGATCCCATGCCAGCTGGTAAACGGTATATCTGGCGCGCGTCTCTTTACAGTAAAGATAAGTGTCTTTGAGAAGCTCCGGAGTGATTCCTATATCCTTCGGGTCACACGGGCTTCCGATATCCGCAAGAAGATCCCTCAGCCATTCCGAAGAGGCAACGCTGTTCAGAAGCGCAAGCACGTCCTCCCATTTTTGCTCGATTCTGTCAATCCTCTTCAAACGGCCTTCGGCGGTATTCTTTCCCGAAGACTCTTCCAGGCTGATGATTGCGTCCGCCGCGTTCCCGTATGCTCTGCGGATCTCAGCTTTCCAGGTCTCCGCATTGTAGGATACCGCCAGCTTTCTGGCCCGGTCAAAATCGATCTTCCGGCCACGAAGCTCCTCAATCAGCCGGAGCGCCAGAACTGTTCCGACACCGGCCTGCTCTCCGTGCATAGCAAAAGGCTTGCCTCTCTGCTCTCCGACTACCTCCCAGTAGTGCGACATATGATGCTCCGCACCGGAGATCGGTCTGGAATTTCCGTAAAGGCTGATGGAAGCTCCGGTAAGAAGCAGCGCATTAAAAACATCTCCGATTGCTTCCGGATCTCTGTCCTTCAGCTTTCCTGCCTTACTGACGATATCGTTCACATAGGATGTTACCAGCTCATCGATTTTCCCACAGTAATGGGCATCATTGACAAGGACATCGAGGCGCCAGTCATTCAGGGCATTCAGCTTTGCAATCAGATCGTCAAATCCGGCAATCGTCATTCTGTATGGAGCTCCTGCAAGAATATCCGTATCGCCGATAATAACTTCTGTGCTGTGAGCGGGCATGGTGGCTTTCAGGTTGTTTACGTTCATAATTCCGACAGACGCGGAAAAACCGTCCATCGGTGCTCCGGTGCAGACAGTAAAGCACGGACGGGAGAGCTTGAAGCTTGCATATCTCAGCATATCGCTGATAGACCCCGTGCCGCAGCCGATCATCAGATCACAGTCATCAGGCATGTTGATAACGATCTCGCCGAGGGTTGCTTCGTCAAATCCAAGATGCTTCAGAATCAGAACATTAGTTTGAAATCCAGCTTCCTCCAGAAGCTGAGCGCATTTTTTTCCGGCAATTTCGTACGTGATTTTATCACAAATAATATATGGTCTGTGATAACCATAATCCCGAACGTAGCCCGGAAGAGAGAAAAGAGCTCCTCTTTCCGTCTTGACCGCTTTTACAGGGGCATAATGTGTCTGTCCGCAGTCACATTCCAGTTCAACGTTTAAGTATTTTTCAACGGCCTGGGGTTTGTCATACATTTTCATGGTTGGTTCCTCCGTTACTTCAGATTGTTCAGAAGCCTGTCACCGACTGCTCCGGCTGGATGAATGACAGCGAACTGTTCCCTGGTATATCCCGTCATCTGCATCAGAGCGATACAGATGGCGTCAAATGTAGAGATCACGGCAAGCGTGCTTGCCGTTGCAAGCATATTGAAGCGGCAGGGCTCCTGATCCACTTTTACAAAGAGGAAAATATCCGACTCACGGGCGATGACCGAATCCGAGTTTTCCGATACTCCAATCAGAAGAGCACCCTTTGTTTTGCATGCGGGGATCAGGTTAACAAGCTCTTTCGTATTTCCACCCTTGCTGATCAGAATAAAAACATCCTCTTTTTGAAGTACTCCGAGCGCTCCATGAACCGCATCCGCAGGGGAAAGGAAAAGAGCGGGAATTTCAATACAACTGAGAGAATGCGCTATTTTTTTTGCGGCCTGAGCAGATGTTCCGCAGCCGGAAAGGATAACTTTTCCTTTGCAGTTTTTTAAAGCCTCCGCAACCTTCAGAACGCTTGCTTCGTCAAGAACTTCCGTCAGATTTCTGATGGAATCAGCTTCAATTTCAAGAGCACGTTTTACTTCTGAGATTATTTCTGGATCTGTCATTTTCTGTTCTCCTTGTTATTACTGTTTCCTGGTTTTCTCTTCCGTCTCCATTCAATGAGCAGTTCGGAAAAGCTTAAAATATCTTTTCTTCACTTTTGTATTTATTATACCAAATTCAGGATTTTATTCAAGGATAAGCTCATGATTTAGAGACTCCCGCCACAAAACCACAGAAGTCATGGGTTTAAAATAAAAGAACAGCTATTCTGACAGAGTAACTGTTCTTTTAGAATGGACGATACAAGACTCGAAATGCCGAGAAGGAAAGTAATCAAAAAATGATTAAATATAAAGTAAAAAATGAACTATAGCTTTTTGAAATCAGAAAAATGAGAGAAGAAGCAGGGTTTTCACAAACACAGATTTCAGAAAAAAGTGGGGTTTCAAAGAAGTAGATTATCAATATTGAGAAAGGTAAAGTGGAGAAAGTCAGGAATAGTACATTAGGAAAGTTGTGTCGGAAATGACGTTCTTTGTCGTTCTCTCTGCAAAAAACGCAGATACTCAGAATATTTTGTCCGCCATGCTCGGTCAGGAAGCGGTCACAAAAAGAAGTTACACGGGGTATCGCTGATGTCCAGCGGGACAAAAAATATTACAACAGAAGCGCGCAGATGGCAATAAAAGACGGCTACAACCGAATGAGGAGTAAAGGATAATTACATCATTTACACACTTTTATCCGTGATAGGCTCCTGATCATTGTCTTCTGACTTCTCACCGTCATCTTTCATGTTGACCGCAACGGCAGCAGCAATCTCTGGAAATCTCCCCGTAATGGAACCGTAGGAATCCTTTTCGTGGGGGATCAGGCAGCTGATGCAGCTTTTTATGCCCTTTTCGGTGACTGTGTAGTGCCCTCCGCATTGATTTCCCAGAGAATAGAGCGGGCAGAAGCAGAAGAGGCAGTTAAAGCTTTCTGGATCCGCACCTTTGTGGCAGGGGAAGCATTCGCATTCCTTGTTCTGATAGAAGGCATAATGTTTTCCATGCCAGTTGTTTTTATCTTTCATATGTTTCCCTCACTGTGCCTCCGGCTATGCTGCAGATTCTGCCTGTCATGCCGATGCACCAGCCCTCCACCCATTCCTGTAAGCAGGGTCATGCTCCATTTCATCCACAACAATCTTCCGCCCCGGAAAAAGGATGGCGGCCGTCTGTGCTGCCTATATAGCTCTTCTGAAGGTTTCCCGCCGTTGCCCCGTGACGGATCAGAAAAAGATTCATATTTTTCTGATCCCGGGTGCTTCTCCTTTGATGACCTGCGGGATCCCGCACACCATGCGGACAACAGCATCCGCCTCCCGGGCCAGCAGGATGCAAAGCCTCCCGGTCGCCTCCCTGCCGACCCTCTCGCTGTAAAGGGCGGGAATAACGCCGCTGCCTACCTCACTGCAGATGACCACTTCTTTTTTCAGCGCATCCGCGAGGAGCCCATCAGTGCCCTCTGGGTCAGCAAAGACCAGTTTTTCCAGATGATACAGCACCGGCTTGTCGCCCGTTATGCTGCAGCTCAGCTCTTCGTCGCGATAGCCCAGACTTTTCACATATTCCCGTTTCCCCGAGCCTTCGCTTCCAACAACAAGGATCATAGCAATCATCCATTCTGCCGCTTCGCGCCGGCACAAATAGTTTGAAAATATTTCATCTTATCATGCGAAGAAGTGAAATGATAAGATAATTGTTTTTTAATATTCATAGTGTGGAAGAAACTTTCACACTAGCCTCCTGTTCTCTCGGCCAGCACGCAAAGAAGCAGCTCCGTCAACTCAGTTATTGCATTCAGGTAACCTGCCAGATCGCCGGACATGACGTCAAACTGCTTCACAGCGAGTCTGCGTGTGCCGAAGAAGCCCACCAGCGGCAACGCGCAGAGAATATAACACATGTTTTCTTTTGCTCAGTCTGCCCGGGGAGCCGGAAACACAGAGAACATGGAAAACGACAGGTATATGGAATTCCATAAAGTTTTCATTCCGGCAGCGTTCCTTTCAGCACCAGAGGGATCCCGCACACCAGCTCGCACACTGTGTCGGCCTTCTCCGCCAGAGCGGCGTTGATGCTGCCCATGGCTTTGATATATGCGCGGGTCCCTTCATTGTAATCCAGCGCATCCGCGCCCACATCGTTTGTTATGACCACCAGATTATTGCACTGCGCCGCCAGCGCCATTGTCCCTCTGATGACCGCCTCGCAGGGATCACAAAACGTGCTGTTGTCGTCAAACATTTCGTTGGCAGTCAGGTTGCAGATACATTCCAGCAGGGCGGTGCCTCTCCCAGGCAGGGTCAGCTCATCAAGCGCGGTATATTTTTCAATGGTCTCAAACCCCTTTCCCCGGCGGAGCGTCCTGTGCCTCCTGATCCGTTCTTCCCCCTCGGCTCCGTAGGGCTTCATAGCCGCGATGTAATACCGAGGGAGTGGCAGAGAAGTGCAAAGGCTCTCCGCAAAGGCGCTCTTTCCGCAGGCAGAGCCGCCTGTAAGAAGGATCATCACTGCCTGTCACCCCCAAGATCTTCATACTGCTTTACCCCTGCGGAGGAAAAGGCCGAGGAGCCGTTGTGTAATGCCTGTGCCATGTCAAGCAGCGGCAGCAGGCAGACTGCACCTATCCCTTCCCCCATCCTCATTCCGGCATAAATGACCGGCGTGATGCCCAGCCCCTTCCGGTTGATCTCAGAATAATCCGAACGCATTTTCTGTCCCTCCTGAACTTTCTTCCCGTCTCATCTGCTTGCTGTCCTGTCCCATTCGGAAAGCAGCTTTTTCATCCATTCCGCCACATCCATCCTGTAAACCTGATTCAGATGCTCCGCCGTCATAACTTCCTTCAGTCGGCCGGAGGAGACCGTTCTGCCGCGGTCGAGAAGAATGGCGTGCGACCCGTATGCTTTGGCAAGAGACAGGTCATGCACCACAGAGATCACGGCGCGCTCCGGGCGCTGAAGCCATTCGCGAATCAGCGAGAAGACCTGCTTCTGATATACAAGGTCTAGATGGTTGGTGGGTTCATCCAGCAGAAGAAGCTGCGGATCCTGCGCCAGCACCTGGGCAAGGAAAGTTCTTTGCAGCTCCCCGCCGGAGAGCGTGAGCACAGACTGATGCCTCTGCCCGGTCATGCCGGTGAGCTCCAGCGCCTGCGCAACAGCCGCCTCGTTGTCTGTTCTCTTTTCCGCGAGGAAGCCTCTGGTGTGAGAATACCGCCCGAGGCGGATCACCTCCTCCACCGAGAAAGAATACCCGACAAAGTGATTCTGCGCCAGGATCCCGATCCGGGAGGCCCGGAGATCCGACTTCATGCTCCGAAGCGGCTCTCCCTGAAAGTAGATCTCCCCTGAATAAGGGGTCGTCTGCGCAATGGCGCTGAGGACGGTGGATTTTCCCGCTCCGTTGGGGCCCACCAGCATCAGCCACTGCCCCTCCTCCACGGAGAAGCTGAGCCCCTCCACAGCGGTAAAGTTGCCGTACCGTATCGTAAGGTCTTTTACCTCCAGCATTTCACCGCCCCTTTCTTGTTTTATAGAAAATAAAGATAAACACAACGGCGCCTACGATGCTCGTGACAACACCGATTGGCAGCTCGCGGGGGCTGAGCAGTGTCCTTGCCGCAAGATCGGCAAGCATCAGGAATATTGCCCCTGAAAAGAGGGAAAGCGGCAGCAGACGCCGGTGGTTCGGCCCTGTGATCATCCTGACCATGTGGGGCGTCACCAGGCCCACGAAGCTGATTGTGCCGCCGATGGCGACACAGACCCCAATCAGCACCGAAACTGTGATCAGCACCGTCAGCTTGACCCGGCGGACGCTTACCCCAATGTGAGCGGCATTCTCCTCACCGACGGCGAAGGCATTCAGCTCCTCGGCAAGGGAGAGAAGAACGGACGTGCATATGGTCAGAACCGCGCCTAACACCCCCGCGTTCATATAAGAAGAGCCTTGCAGGCTGCCCATGGTCCAGAATGTGATATGCTGCACCCTGTCCGCGGAAAAAGTGATAATGATGTTCATGAGGCTGGACACGAACATTGAGAAGATCACGCCGATCAGTATGATCGTGTTGGTGGAGAGTGAGCTGTCCAGCTTCCATGCAAGGCTCAGGATCAGCAGCAGAGAGAGAAAAGCGAAAAGAACTGCCATCACGACAGTGCCGGCAAAGGGCAGGGAAGGAAAGGTGATCCCGAAGGCGATGGAAATGACCGCTCCCAGAGAAGCCCCGGAGGAAACGCCCAGTGTGGAGCCGTCTGCCAGCGGATTCTTCAGCAGTCCCTGCATGGCAGCTCCAGCCAGAGAGAGCGCTGCGCCGCTCAGTGCCACGCACAGCACTCTCGGCAGTCTGACCGAGAGGATGATGGAAGCGTTCAGCCCTTCCTCCTGCGGTGTACCGGAAAAAACATCTCTGAGTACCCTCAGCGTATCGGCAAGCGGGATATTTACGCTGCCGATGCAAACGCACAGGCACAGTGCTGCCCCCAGAAGCGCAGTCATAACGATATATGCAGTTGTGGGCAGATGATCTTTCCGTTGCATCGAGGAAGCCTCCCAGCAATAATATTGAATTGGGAAACGGGGGATCTGTGCTTCCACCGTTTCCCAAAAGTCTGCAAACAGTTACGCGGCAGCCGCAGCGTTTACGAACCCGTCAACAAAGTCATACAGCATGCGGGCACCTTCTGCAAGGCGAGGTGCCGGGCGGGACAGCTCATTATCCTGCAGGTTCAGAATTGCTCCGTTCCGCACAGCTGTCACATTTTTCCAGCCGGCACGGCCGAGTATTTCCTCCTCGGGCGTGGGGCCTTCCCCGTAATACATGGTGATCGTCATGATATAATCCGGGTTGCGTTCAAGTACCTGCTCCTCTGAGATCTCGGCCCAGCCATCCACGTCATCAAAGCAGTTTTTCAGTCCCATCATTTCAGCGACTTCATTCATGAAGGTTCCCTTTCCTGCGGTCCAGAGACCCCACTCCAGGGGAGAGACCTCAAAATAGATCGTCTGGCCCTTGGTGAAGGCGTCATCACAGATCTCAGCGAAAGCGGTCTTCATGCTGTCGATGACAGCGGCGGCTTCCTCAGTTTTCCCTGTAAGGGTGCCGATCATTTCAATGGCGGTGTATACGCCGGCAATATCCTGCGCGTCACTTACCACAACACGGACGCCCGCTGCCTCCAGCTGGGCCACCTGCTCCTCCGTCTGAGCCATAGTGCTCATGATCAGCACCTGGGGATGAAGTGCGAGGATCTGCTCAATATTGGTGTCATAGCCGGACTGCACCGAGGGAACCTCAAAAACCTCCATTGGATAGTCGCAGTATTCTCCGCGGCCTACCAGAAGATCCCCTGCGCCGAGCGCATAGAGAATTTCACAGTCAGAAGCGGTGAGAGCAACGATTCTTGATGCCGGCTCCTCCAGTGTGATCTCGTGGCCGGTCATATCCCTCACCGTGACTGCGGGCGTGTCTGCAAGGCTGCAGGGGCAAAGCGTAAAGAGCATCAGTGCGGAGAGAATCAGGGGAATTGCTTTTTTCATAACTTCCTCCATAAAAAATATATTTTATTTTCTGCAGCGCAGAAAATAAGCAGACGGCTGCATCAGCCGTTATGCTTTCCGGTTGAGCACCTGATATACAAATCCCATATTCAAGTCGCGGAGGATCTGTTGCGACGTCACCGCCTTTGTTGCTTTCCGTGGCGTGCCAAGGGGAATTGGTGCTGAAGGAAAAATTCAGCGCAATATCTGTCCCGTAAATATCTCCTCCGTGAGGGTTTTGCATTCCATAAAATATGATTGACCCTTTACCTCGTGAAGATCAACCTGACGGCGCAGCTCATCAGCAATGCGAGAACTGCCAAATGAACAAACAAAAAAGCACAGCAGTAATAACTGCTGTGCCCGTATTCCACAACACACCCGCAATAAGCGGGACTTCGCCCTCTTCCTGCAGCTCTTTCCCCTGCTCCAATACCGGGAGACAGGATGATCACACCTTGAGCAGGTCTCCTGGCTGATGCGTTGGCAGCTGTGCGCTTCCTTCTCGGGTCGGCCCCAATGGATGACATTCCGTCTCGCGCATAGCCTGAGCAAATACAGTGGCGGTACCGTTCCGGATTCTGACCGGATTCCCTATTATCCCGGACTCATAAGCGCTCCGGGCACTCAAGGCTCTATTCTTTTTTTATCATACTCTCCTGTGGCAGGAAAGTCAACACTGCAGGGCGAGGTTTAAAAATGCAGTAATAAAGCGCACCAAAGAAAATGGGTAGCATGATGCGCACCCTTACCGCCTGATTTACGTTAAGGGTAAATTAAGGGTAAAAAGGGAAAAGGGCAACAAAAAAGCTCCAAATCCTAAGGATTTAGGGCTTTTTTTGGTGGACGATACAAGACTCGAACTTGTGACCTCCCGCACGTCAAGCGGATGCGCTACCAGCTGCGCTAATCGTCCATACACTATTAACTTCAAGCAAAGCGTATTTTACACGAAGTGAAGTTCAATGTCAAGTGTTTTTTGCGCATTATGATTGATTGTTTATTTATTTGTTTTTTTCCTGAGGTATGATATAATAACTTTAAATATATTTTGACTTTTATGGAAGAGAGTTCACTGATTGTTTGAGGATTTGATTGTAAAAAATACAAAGATGAGCGGAAGAGAGTTTTATTTTCGTTCGTTTACCTGGGGCTTACCTGTCAATGTCGGGGGAGCGCTCATTGCTGCAGTTCTGTTGTCAGCAGGGGTTGAACCCCATCGCTTCGGAAGATGTATTCAGTTTGATATAGGAAAAAACTGGGGCGGAGGCAGCCTTGGGGTCTTTATGTTCACATGCCGGAATGCCTCAAAGAGACTGAAGGAGCATGAGCACGGGCATGGACTCCAGAATTGCTACTATGGTCCGTTTATGCCGTTGCTGGTAAATGTCCCTTCTTCCTTGAGATTCTGGTACAGGAAAGCGGTTCAAAGGCTTGTTCCGGAGAAAAAACTTCCGCCGTATGACAGTATCTGGTTTGAAGCGGAAGCCACCCGGATAGGAAAGGAGTATATAGAAAATATGGAAAATGAGTTCAGAAACGGGATTACTTCAGATGAAGTGAAAAAAATCGAGGAAGATGAGATCTGCGATTATCCGGTTCTGCGTACCGCTTCAAGAGTGCTGCTCGGAGCGCTTGCCGCAGTTCTCGCAGCAGAGACGATTGCTTTCAAGAAAAATAAAAAATAATTAACAAAATAGTTGCAAAATGTAACCAATGGTGTTAAGATAGACCAAAGTGAAATAATGTTTGTTTTTCTCTTGTACGGAGGAATAAAATGAAAAAAATAGTTTCGTTACTTTTAATCATGATGCTTCTGTCGAGCTTTGTCCAGTTCGCCTTTGCTGGAAGTGTTGCAGCTTCCGCAGGAGCAGGAGGAAGTGTTTCCCAGAGCGGAGACACATGGACGGCAACGCCAAATACGGATTATCATTTTGTGAACTGGACAAAAGACGGATCTCCGTATTCGACTGCTAAAACGGTGCCGGCGACTGTGGCAGAGGAAGAAGATATTTCGATTGTTGCAAACTTTGCAGCATGCACCTACGGCGAAGGTCATGATTCTACTGCTACCTGTACAGAGGATGGAGAAATAACTTATACCTGTTCTGGCTGTGGTCATGAAAAAAAAGAAACTGCAGCAAAGACCGGTCATAAATATAACTCCAGCGGCGTATGCGCTGTCTGCGGCGCGAAGGACCCGGCAAAGATTACGGATGTAAATTTTGATAAAGGTCCCCTTACGATTCCAGCCGGAAGTTCGGATACTTTGACTGCCGTTATCACTCCAAGCACTGCAGCAGATGTAACTGTGAACTGGTCGGTTAATCCTCTTGGCATTGTAAGTGTTCCGCCTACAACGAGCGGTAATTCGCCTGCGACAATTTCAGCGGTTGCTCCCAGTGGCTCGGCTATGGTGACGGCAAAGGTTACCGATAAATACAATAGCAGTTATACTATCAGTTCTCAGGTAACAGTCGTTCCCGGATCTCCCGATCAGTACACAGTAAATGTAACTCCAAGCCCGGTTACCGGAGGGAGTGTTACAGGAACCGGATCCTATTCTTCCGGAAGCAACGCAGTGCTTACTGCAACGCCGGCTGAAGGATTTTCCTTTGACAAATGGGTGGATTCATCAGGAGCAACGCTTTCCACCGGAGCTTCCTATACGTTAACAAATATCAATAAAAATTATAATATTACCGCGGTGTTTACACAGAATACATCTCCGACAAAGTATACTGTGGCTGTTACGGTCAGCCCGGCCGGTGCAGGTACTGTCGGTGGAGGCGGAAGCTGGAATAGCGGGAGTAACACAATCCTTTCTGCAACTCCCAGCAGCGGCTATGTCTTTAACGACTGGTATGATACAGACACAGGTTCCGTCCTTTCTTCCAACCTGACGTATACACTGACTGTAAACAGAAACTATAATATTCAGGCAAGATTTGCGCAGAACTCCTCTTCCGGATATAGAATAAACTATATTTTGAATGGCGGTACGCTGGATTCTCAGGTTACAAATCCTCAGTATTACCAGTATAATGTTTCCAGCGGTTTTGCACTGCCAAATTCTTCTCTGGTGACGCGCAGCGGATATACCTTTGGCGGATGGTACAATAATGCAAATTTGACAGGAAATCCTGTTACTACAATTGCTGCCGGTGAGGCTGGGGACAGGACATTTTATGCGAAGTGGATCTCTGCAACTGCAGTTAAATATGTGAAAGTCACTCACTCTGAGCATGGCGTGGTGTATACGGGAGATTCTAAGGTCACGAGCGGAACGACTTTTGCCGTAAGACCAGGGGAATCCATCACATTCAAGTTTACGCCGGATAACCTGTATTACGTATATAATCTGAAGGTTGCAGGTTCAAACCTTGGAAGCAAGGATAGTTATACTTTCGATTATAACACGATGCAAAGTGAGCTCATTGAAATGTATGTCGATTTTGGCTCAATTTACGGCAGTCCTAAAACCGGCGATGATTCTGATTTATTCCTCTGGGCTGCACTGGGATTTGGTGCATTTGTCTGCGGAGCGGCATCTTTTTCATCAGTTCGTAAAAAGCGTGAGGAATAATTATGGGTCTTTGGAATAAAATAAAAAGGTTCTTTTCGGGTGAAAAGAGAGAAGAAGACTTAAATGAGAAGCTCAAAGGTGATCTTGAAGCTACTGTCGAAACGGTAAACTTTTCCGATGACGATCTTAGCGTTGAGTTTTTTGAAATGTCAGAAGATGCAGACATTTCTCCTGAAGAGGATCCCGATATTGAAGTCGAAATTGTTGATTCCGACGAGGAAGATACTTTTGTACTTTCTGAGCTTGATCCGGCAGAACCTTCTGAGAATACGGAAAGTTTCCTGAATCCGGATAACGAATGCGTAGAGCGTGCAGAGAACGTCGAAGGGAGCCCGGCAGATTGTCCGTCCCGTATGACGGATGAATATAAACAGTGGCTTAAAGAACAGGAAACGCAGAGAAATCAGCAGGATAATTCAATAGAATCATAAATTAAAAAGAGCAACCGCTTTTCGGCTGCTCTTTCTGTACGTCTTTAAAAGGAGAAAAGAAAATGTTTGATTTTACAACGATACTTGACCGTGCCGGAAAGGATTCCCTTGCTGCTGATAAAATCCCGTATGACGGGGTATCGGTGGATGAGGGCTTTTCGAGAATACCTATGTGGATTGCGGACATGAGCTTTCCTACAGCCGAGTGTGTACTGAATGCAATGAAAAAAAGACTTGAGATGCCGAATTTCGGATATTTTGCCGAGCCGGATGCGTATTATAACGCAATTATCCGCTGGCATAAACATCGTAAGGGAGTCGATGACCTGAAAAAAGAATTTATCGGCTATGAAAACGGTGTTCTGGGAGGAGTAGCTTCTGCTGTTTCAGCGTTTACCACGCCGGGAGACAAGCTCCTGCTTCATTCTCCGACATATGTCGGTTTTACGCAAACCATTGATGGGCTTGGAAGAACAATCGTTCACAGTGAGCTTGAGCGCGATGAGAACGGTATCTGGCGTATGAATTTTGAGGACATGGATGCCAAAATCAAAAAAAACAATATCAATTTTGTCATCTTCTGCTCACCGCATAATCCGACTGGCCGTGTCTGGGAGCGCTGGGAAATCGAAAAAGCGATGGAAGTCTATGCTGCTAACGGCTGTGTGGTAGTTTCTGATGAAATCTGGTCGGACATTATTATGCCGGGATATACGCATATTCCTACTCAGACGATTTCAGAAGACGCAAAAAACAGGACCATAGCTTTCTATGCTCCTTCAAAAACATTCTCAATTGCCGGTCTGGTCGGGTCGTATCATGTTATTTACAATAAATATCTTCGGGACAGAGTGTCAAGACAGAGTGAAAGTACGCATTATAATGAAAGTAATGTCCTTTCTATGCATGCTCTTCTCGGAGGATACAGCGATGAAGGAAATGCATGGACGGATTGCATGATCAGCACGATCAGCGGGAATCTGAACTATGCCTGTGATTTTATTGAAGAAAACTGGCCCGGTGTGAACGTGATGCGGCCTCAGGGAACATATATGCTTTATCTGGACTGTTCAGAATGGCTTGCTGAACATGGAGTAACGATTCAGGAACTGCTCGAACGAGGTGTGAGAAAAGGCGTGATCTGGCAGAACGGGGAGGCCTTTATGAGGAAAAACACCATCAGAATGAACCTTGCGTTGCCCTTCGCACTGGAAAAAGAAGCTTTTGACAGACTGAAACAATATGTGTTTATCTGATTACTGATCTCTGTGATATATTCTTTTGATTTCGTCGGTATCAGTTCCGTCCGGATTTTTTAGGATGAGAAGCGGCTCGATTTTTAATCCGCTTTTTCCGCCTCGCCGTCCTTCCACGAGGATAAGACTCGGAACAGAGTCGGCAGTATGAGCAACGAGCCTTAATCGCTTGGGTTCGATACTGTGACGTCTCATGGTGTCAAAAACCTCAGTGAGCCTTTCCGGCCGGTGTACAAAGGCTACTTTCCCGTCCCAGCGGCAGAGAAATTCGGCGGCAGAACAGAGATCCTCCAGGGTGCAGGAGACTTCTCCTCTGGCAGTAGCCCTCCTGATATCAGGCGATACATCTCCGGAGCTGACAGGAAAATAAGGAGGATTAGATACAACGAGATCGAAACTGCCGGATCTGAAAAGCTCACGGTAATTTCTCAAATCTGAATTTACGATCCGGCTCCTGTCTTCTAATTTGTTATGCGCCATGTTTTCGGATGCCAGTGCGGCGGCTTCCTGATCTATTTCAATACCGGTCATATGGAGTCGGGAATTCCTTGCAAGAAGAAGCATAGAAATGACTCCGGATGCGCAGCCCAGGTCAATTCCGGACTTTGCTCCGGAAACTGTTATGAAGTTTCCGAGAAGGACGGAATCGGTTCCAAACCGGAAATTTTCAGATTGGGCGAATTCCGGACCACCCTTCCATAGATAATCAAATTCTGCCATTTTTCCTCCACGCGAATCAGCTGTTTCCGGATGAGCCGGTAAAATAAAACAGAGGGCGAAAAACTCGCCCTCTGCTCTATAGCGGGAAATTACTCTTCCTTGATTGCATCTGCAGGGCAGTTAGCAACACAGGTTCCGCACTGCAGGCACTTGTCCTGGTCGATAACGTAATGTGCATCACCCATATCGATTGCTTCTGCAGGGCAGGCACCTGCACAGGTTCCGCAAGACAGGCACTCGTCAGAAATAACGAACATCGTAAATACCTCCGTATATTTTTCCCGTTCGGGTGTAATAATTGTAACACAATTAATGTAAAAAGCAAATAAGAAAATTGAAACTGTTTTTACTTGACAAAATTAAAGCAGGGTGGTATCCTATCTCAGAAATCGGTTTGCAGTAGTACCCAAGAGGCCGAAGGGGCTCCCCTGCTAAGGGAGTAGGCGTGTAAAAAGCGCGCAAGAGTTCAAATCTCTTCTACTGCGCTTAATATAAAGCTCCACGTCAGTGGAGCTTTATTTCATAAAAGACATTTTTATGGAAAAGGAGACTATAGCAATGAAAAAAATATTGGCTGTTGTTCTTGTTCTGGTGATGGCGTTCATGCTCTGCGGCTGCTGCCTGAAGCATGAATTCGCTCCTGCAACCTGCACGGAGCCCGAAACCTGCACGAAGTGCGGAAAAACTCAGGGTGAAGCGCTTGGCCATAAATGGCAGGATGCCGACTGCACGGAGCCGAAGACCTGCAGCGTCTGTGGCGAGACTGAAGGCGAAGCCTTAGGCCATGACTGGACGGAAGCAACCTGCACGGAACCGAAGACCTGCACCGTCTGCGGAGCGACCGAGGGTGAAGCTTTAGGTCATGACTGGGCGGAAGCAACCTGTACGGAACCGAAGACCTGCACCGTCTGCGGAGCAACTGAGGGTGAGGAAGCAGGTCATGAGTGGGCAGAGGCAACCTGCACGGAGCCGAAGACCTGCACCGTCTGCGGAGCAACTGAAGGCGAGGCATCAGGCCATGAGTGGGCAGAAGCAACCTGCACGGAGCCGAAAACCTGCACTGTCTGCGGGGAAACGGAAGGTGCAGCACTCGGTCATACAGGTGAGGCTGTAGCTGCAGTTAAACCTACCTGCACGGAAACGGGCCTTACTCAGGGAAGAGTATGCACCGTCTGCGGAGAGATCCTGATCGCTCAGAAGGAAATTCCTGCGCTCGGACATAGCTGGGCGGATGCAACGATGCTTGAGCCCAAAACCTGTTCTGTCTGCGGTGAAACAGAAGGAAAGGCAATAAAGGACGAAGCGGCAGTTGTCATTAACGGTACGGATTATTCTGTCGGATATATGAATTATGCCGGTGCAGCAACTTATTATGATTTCCTCGCAAATTACGGCGGATATGCTGCTCTCTTCGGTCTTGATACAAGTCTTCCTCTTTCTGAACAGGAATGTGGTGTATCTGATGATGCAGGTACCTGGGAAGACTATTTTAAAAATGAAGCGGTAGCTACCGTAAAGGTAAACCGTGCGCTTCTCGATTATGCTGAAGAAAACGGAATCAGTCTTACCGAAGAGGAGACCAGGGAGATTTCCGATTATATTGACTCTTATGAAGAGTATCTTGTATCATACGCTTTTGAAAACTTTGATGCAGCGCTTGAGGAATTGTACGGTCCTTATGCTGAAAAAGAATATCTCGTCAGCGATTCGGTTAACGATGCCGTTGTCCAGAGAGCATACAGCTCCAGATTCAATGAGATCCTTGATTCCCTTACTGAGGAAGATATTGCGGACTGCCCCCGTATTGATGCGCGTCATGTTCTGATTATGGCTGAACCGGATGAAGACGGTATAAGCTATTCTCAGGAGGCGCTGGACCGTGCGGAATACCGCGCAGAAGCTGTTCTCAGAATCTTTGAGCGTGGGGATATGACCGAAGACAGTTTTGCTGAACTGGCAAAGCTCTATTCTGAGGATCAGGGTTCCGCTGAGGCTGGTGGACTTTACACCGCTGTGGCTCCCGGACAGATGGTTGAGGAATTTGATGCCTTCTGCTTTGACGAGGCACGTCAGCCCGGAGATACCGCTATTGTTTACGGTACCAACGGAGCTTATGCAGGATATCATGTAATGTACTTCGTTGGAGATAACACAGATGCTTCCTATAACGAAGTTGCCAATGCAAAGATCAATGAATGGTTTGAACAGCTTATAACTTCAGCTGAAGTTGAGAAAACCGAGTATTTTGACTTTGTCAGCATCGAAGCCTGACAGATTTTCTGAATAAAATTATGGCGCACGGTATTTACCGTGCGCTGTGTTTTATAACTTCGTTAATATAATTTCTGTTTCGGCAGAATAATAAATGCTCCCTTTATGTTGACAGTTTACATTTGAGCTGTCTTTCATAAAGGGAGCGTTTTATCATCGGTTGCGGTTTGTTCAGCTGACATCTTCAATTACTCTGGAAGGAGAACGCTCAAGAATTTCAGGATGTGCAAAAATATACCTGAGCGCCTGCAGAAACTGTGCGTAATAATGTCCGTCTGCAATTCTTTCGTCAAGAACAAATTTTGTATCAATATATTTTTTGGAAACAGTTTGCCCTGTCCTGTCAATTTCATAGGCACGTCTTTTTGCACCGAAGGCGATAAATACAGGAAGATTTCCAAAGTTGTATATGTGATGAAAGACAGGACCGATTCGGAGAGAACCAAGGTCGGTGATGATCATTGAACCGTGGAACGGGCTGGCGTTAATCAGACTCTGCGGGAGCCATCCGAAATAATCCATGGCCTTCAGTACACCGAGGATCATTCGCAGGATCATGCGGGGGAATCTGGAGAGCGTTTCCGCAACTTCTTCCGTTCCGTTCCTGTCAACCCCGGATTTTATTTCATCAACCTTCTCATTTATCTTTCGATATACATCGAAAATTGTATCAGTGGGCTCAAAATCCACTTTTATGGTAGTTTCTGATGCATCGACGGAGAGAGAACGCTTGATGGTCATTACAATGGTGATGGTATTCCTTGCGTAGATCCTTCTTCCCGCAACAAACCGGTTCATCCCGGGAAGCATGGAGAGACAGCGAATATAGGATGCAATCATAAAATGGAGAAAACCGATGCCCTTATAGCCGTTGACTCTCTCCTGCCTCAGACATTTGTCAACAGCGGAAACCTCAAAGCTTTCTTCATATTGATTGCATGCATCATTACGCTGAGGCATAATGTATGGAATAAACTTGTTGAATGCCGGCAGTGAACGGAGCAGACGCCCGTCTTTTCTGTCTCCTGCGCGGTGTTTGTAAGAACTCTGCATGGAAACCTCCCTGAAACAATCACAGTAATTATACGGTTATCTTTTTAGCTTGCCGGAAGTGCGGATATCATTTCCGGCAAAACGTATTTTCTGGAAAAAACCATCGATTCTGGAACAGATAGACGGAGTATATCTCTCCTGAAGCTCGTCATTAGAAAGCGTAGTGCTGATGATCATGTGCTTTCCGGAATTTTCCCGGGAGTTGATCAGCGTGTAAAGTGCGCTTTGAACGGCTTGCGTTACAACTTCTGTACCGAGATCATCCAGAATCAGGAGATCACAGTCAAGCATATGGCGAACTTTATCCTCAGCTGCAGCCTGGCTGTCAGGATCTCTGGAGAACTGCCGGTCTTCAAACGCACGGAAAGCTGAAACAGCACTTTCATAGAATACGGAATAACCGTTTTCGGAAACAACACGCGCGATACATGCGGAAAGATAAGTTTTTCCGAGTCCGGGACCGCCTGTGAGAAGCAGTCCGGAACGTACATTCGGAAAACTTTCTGCAAACTCCCGACAGCTTGAAAAAACCTTGCGCATATATTCCCGCGGAATACATTTAAAACGTTCGGAATAATCATCCGGGTATAATGTGATGTCAAAGCTCTCAAAGCTTTCGTCACCGTTCCTCAGCAACGTGCTGAGTTCAGCGGTAAGCTCTTTATTATAAAGCCGTTTTACGCAGGAACATATCTTTCCGTTCTGCAGCGTACCGGTATCATGGCAAAGACTGCAGGAATAGATATCGTCAAGCCAGTCGGACGGATAGCCGTTCTGAACGAGAAGCTCGGCCTTGCGCATCTGGAGGTCAATATTTTTTTCTTTGAGAGAGGCAGTCTTCTCTTCCGCGTCTGCAGAACCGGACATGACAGTTCTCGTAAGCTCAATCATCTGAGCACGGAGAAGATTACTGATTTTTTCTATTTCAGGAATTTTACGGTAGATCTCTTCAGTCCGTTTCGATTGCTCTGACAGATTGTTTTCACGAATCTCAGCAAGTCTTGAATAAACCCGGCCGAGAAGTTTTCCGTTGTAAGCCATAATCTTATCCCTTCGTAATAGAGATCTTGTCGATCTCATCAGGATCAAAGTCCTCGTCTGCGCCGCCGGAAGTTCTGCCGGATCGTTTTAATCTGCCTCCGCTACGCACTTTTTCAGGATGATCCTTTTGTTCAATCTGTTCCACAGAAAAAAGACCGTCTTCGTTCCAGCGAATAATAATCTTATTCATATAAGGCATTGAGAGCTTCCCGATATTATCAATTGTTCTCTCATACGCCATTCGAATAGCCTCTTCATGATATCCCATTTCGATCCATGAAGTAATATAGCCCTGCTCATTTGTTGTGAGTTTTCTGTCATATATTTCAAGCGCCTGCTTGATCTTTCCCGTTTCAGAGAGCAAAGCTTTGTGTTTTTCTGCATATGCTTCAGCTTCTTCGGCACTGGATACGCCGGCATTCGCCCAGGAATATGCGGTCTTTTCAATATACCTGACCGTTGGGGTTCTGCTGTTTCCGTACATGGAATGAGAAATATCCGAACAGTACTGAAAAAGCACATATATAACATCGGCGGGCAGCCCGAGATGACGGTAAATTCCCAGAAGACTGGAAAGCTCACTGCGAGAAAGCGTCTTGCCGGTTATTTCCTGAAGCCGGTCTTTCAGCGCCTGAAATGACTTGTCGCTGTTAAGCACCTGAACAATTTCTTCTCCTGAATAATCGGGCGGATCATCCGCCGGTTCCGGAGTAGGAGATCCTGTCGCAGAAACAATTCCGGGAGAAGGGATTTCCTCTTCAGGACCGAAACCCATACGGGACAGCTTCTCTGCGGCATTGTCGATCTGTGCCCGTGTCATGCATAGCTCTCCGGCTGCAAGCTCTCTGTCAGAGCTTTCACGGAAGCACTGCCACAAATAAAAAAGTGCGCAGTCTGCGTCATGGGAGCGAATGAGCTTTTCTGCTGCGCTGACAGTAATTAAATTGTCGGTTTTTCTTTCCACCATGAACTTCACCGATAATGATTGGACTGAATATGTACATAAATTGTTTGATTATTATATCATCAAAATTAACTTGTAGCAATATGTATATCTGTGATATAATACCATGAATAATAATGGAGTCAGTGTGTCTATAGGAGATGTTTGAATGCTTGAACTGCTTTCACCTGCAGGTTCTCCCGAATCGGTAATAGCTGCTGTTCAGAATGGAGCGGATGCAGTCTATCTGGGGTTTGGCGATTATAATGCCCGCAGAGGTGCGAAAAACTTCACACTTGATGAATTTGAAAAAGCGGTACGGTATTGCAGAGTGCGAGGATGTAAGGTATATGTTACTCTGAACACTCTGGTAAATGACAGAGAAATCGAAAATGCTGTCCGCTGTGCAAGAGCTGCGGCAAAATTCGGAGCTTCCGGAATTATCATTCAGGATTTGGGACTCGTAAGGATCCTGAGAGAGTCTGTCCCGGATATTCCTCTCCATGCAAGCACGCAGATGAGTATTCATAACCTTGCAGGAGCTGAGGCTGCTGCACAGATGGGAATAAAAAGAGTAGTACTTGCAAGAGAACTGAATTTTGAGCAGATAAAGTTTATTACGCAAAATGCTTCCGTTGAAACGGAAATCTTTGTTCACGGAGCATTGTGCTTCTGTCATTCCGGTCAGTGTTATATGTCATCTCTCATTGGCAGACGCAGCGGGAACCGCGGTATGTGCGCCCAGCCATGCAGGATGCAGTACAGCTTGGGAGGAAGGCTTGATGATTATCCGTTGTCTCTCAAAGATAATTGCCTTGTAGACCGCCTTCAGGAAATCGAAGAGGCGGGCGTCGCCTGTGTAAAGATCGAAGGAAGAATGAAGCGCCCGGAATATACGGCGATCGTTACCGATATATATTCCAGAGCAATCAGAGAACACAGACAGCCGGGGCCTGAGGAAATGCGCATGCTGGAGGATGCCTTCTCTAGGAATGGTTTTACTCAGGGATATTTCAACGGGGAAAAATCAGATATGTTCGGCGTTCGCGGAGAACCTTCTTCGGATATTGACAAGCTTTTTGCCGCGACCAGAAAGTCATATGCGGAGGGGGAGATGCGCAGAGTTCCTGTGCATTTCTATACCGTTGTTGAGAAGGATAAGAATATTACGGCCATAGCCTTTGATGATGACGGAAATAAAGCCATTGCCAAAGGTCCTGTTCCGGAAAAAGCGAATCGTCAGGGACTTACCGATACGTACATTGTTGAACAGATGTATAAAACAGGCGGCACTCCCTTCAACTGCGTTGAAAATAAAGCAAAGACTGAGCCGGGGCTTTATGTTTCAGCATCCGAGATCAACGAACTTCGTCGTACGCTTATCAATGATCTTACGGAGAAAAGAGGAAATGCCCCTGAGGTCCGAAGCATAAAAATTCCTGCTATGCCGAAAAATATTGCGGCTATCAAAGATCCCTGTCTGATCTTTCAGGTCAGAACAGATGACCAGCTTTCCGAAGAGCTTGCTGATTTAAAGCCTGCATATCTCTATGCTCCGGCTGAGCTGATGAGAAACAAATTTGAACTTCTTAAACCTTTTACAGAGAACGGAACTGTTCCGGTTGCCATAGTGCCGAGAGTGGTTGCGGATGATCAGGTGCAGGATGTAACGGATATTCTGAAAGATCTTCGTGATAAAGGAATCGAGGAAGCATTGGTCGGTAATCTCGGTCATGTTTTTCTGGCAAAAAGTGCCGGGATGAAGCTGAGAGGAGATTTCGGACTGAATGCGTTTAATTCATATTCTCTTGAAGTGCTGGAAAATGCCGGTTTTTTGTCGGCTACGGCATCCTTTGAACTTAGACTGGCTCAGATAAAAGACCTTGCCAAGCCTTTGAATACGGAGCTGATCGTTTACGGTAGACTCCCGCTGATGGTTTCCGATCAGTGCGTGATTTCCAGAAGTTCCGGAAGATGCTCCTGCCAGACTCCGGGACAGCTGGCCGACAGAATGGGATCCGTCTTCCCCGTTGTGAAGGAATACGGATGCAGGAATGTCATTTATAATGCGCATAAGCTGTATCTTGCCGATAAGCGAGAGGATCTGAATGATGCCGGATTGTGGGGACTACGTCTGCTTTTCTCTACGGAGAGCGGAAGAGAAGCGGCAGAGGTTGCCCGGTGCTATATGGGTATTTCAGATTATAAACCGAACGTTCTTACCCGTGGGCTATATTATAGAGGAGTTGACTGAAGCGTTTGAAAGGTTATCTCAGGAAAAACGGAATACGAATGGCAATTATAGTCCTTGCAGTGGTTCTTGTTACCGGACTGGGCTATGCTGCCAGAGGAGGAAGAGTTGGCTTCCTGCAGAATGTTACCGGAATTGTGGAAGCACCGGTAAAAAAGGTTTTGAGCTCGGCAGTAAACTGGTTTAATACGATTTACGGGTATTTGTTTGAGTATGATTCTCTGCTCGCAGAAAATGAGTCTCTGCGTTCTCAGCTCGCCGATGCACAGACCTCTGCAAGAAACGGCATAGAGGCGTCTGAGGAAAATCAAAGACTCAGAAAGCTTCTGGATCTCCGGGAAGACCATACCGATTATGTTCTGGAATCGAGTAAAATCGTTCTGTGGTCTTCGTCGAACTGGTCGTCCTCGTTTACGATTTCCAAGGGCTCTTCCAGTGGAATAGAGCTTGGAGATCCTGTTATTACGGAGTATGGAGTTGTCGTCGGACAGATTACGGAGCTCGGTACTACCTGGGCTACAGTTTCTACTATCATAGATGTGGATATGTCTGTCGGTGCTTTCGTAGGAGAAACAGGCGCATCGGGAATGGTTGTCGGTGAATATTCATTTATGAAAAAAAACCAGGCAAAGCTGACGTATATGGCTGAAGGAGCTCAGATATTTGTCGGTGATGAGATCCTGACCTCGGGATCCGGAGGCGCATTCCCTGCAGGGCTTGTTATCGGGACTCTATCAGCCGTAAAAACAGAGTCCGGAGGTCAGCTGGAGTACGGTGTTGTAGAACCTGGCTGTGATCTGAATCAGCTCGTTCAGGTATTTATCATAAAAGATTTTACTGTTGTGGAGTAATCTGCTTGAAGGAATTCTTCGAACAATTATATATCCGGCGTATTCTCAGGTATCTTCTGTATATGTTCGTATCGTTGATTGCCCAGAATATGCTTTTGGCTCGCCTTCGCCCTCTTGGTGTTTGTCCTTTTGTGCTGCCCGCTGTTTGTGTTGCGGTCGGAATGTTTGAAGGCGCTACCTGGGGATCTGTTTTCAGTCTCGTCATGGGTGTTTTTGCAGATCTTGCATTTGTCGAGAATACGATTCTGTTTACGCTCCTGTTCCCTGCACTGGCTTTCTTCTCGGGGTTCGTATCGCAGTTCTTTATTAACAGACGTTTTTTCGCATTTATGGGTCTTACTTTCGTTTCTCTTTTTTTCACAGCACTTGTTCAGGCGGTAGTTGTTGTAGCAAAGGATGCGTTTTCTCTTTCAATGCTTTCAACGGTCGCGCTTCAGACGTTATGGTCTCTTCCACTTGCTGCGCTTGCATATTTTCCACCTGCAAAATGGATTGATTAGAAAGGCAATAGATGTATAAACTTGTAAAACCCGGGAGAGTTTTCGCTCTTACGGTCATCTTCTTCGTGATCATCTCTGTATATCTCGTTTTCCTTTACCGACTGCAGATCATTGAAGGAGAAAAATATTATAACCAGAGCAATGAAATCTCTACGGAGGAAAAAACCGTTACGGCGGCCAGAGGCAATATTCTGGACCGTTACGGCCGTATTCTGATTTCCAACAAGGAATGCTATAATATCAAAATTGATACGACCAAGCTTTTTGCGAGTGATGATCCGAACAGAGTCATTCTGGAACTTGTAAATATGGTGCGCGGATATGGTGATGATTATACAGATGACCTTCCCATCACCAATACTCAGCCGTTTGAATATGATCCGAATATGACGGAGATTCAAAGAACGATGCTGAAAGCGTACTTTAAGGACAAAAGCGAATATCTGTCTGAAGATCCGACTGCGGTTGAGCTCATGAGCTATATGCGTACAAGATATGAGATTGATAACAGCTATACGGCGGAAGAGATGCGTCTGATCGCCGGAGTCCGGTATTCAATCAATGTCCGATACGCGATCAATACTGCTGATTATATTTTTGTTGAGGATGCCAGCATGGGGCTTATTTCTTCCATTATGGAGAATAAGCTTACCGGTATTCAGGTATCCCGCGCATATGTCAGAGACTATAACACGGATTATGCGGCTCATCTTCTTGGATATGTCGGTCTGATGACGCAGGAGGAATTTGAAAAGTATTCTCTGAAGAGCTATGCAAATGATGCGTATGTCGGTAAGGACGGAGTGGAATACGCGTTTGAAGATTATCTTCACGGGAAAGACGGAAAGGTTGAAGAAACGCGAAATGCCGCCGGAACGATTCTTTCAACGGTTTATACTCAGGAACCGGAACCGGGAAATCATGTCTATCTGACGATTGACAGCGTTCTTCAGGAGCAGACGGAGCGTATTCTGGCAAATGGTATCACGTCTATGAGGAAGACGAGAGCTACGGAACGCGCGGAGGGTATTGCGAGAGGTGACTATGATCCTGAGATTAAGGATGAGATCACCGGTGGTGCTGCGGTTGTTGTGAATGTCAAGACCGGAGAGCCGCTGGCCATAGCCAGTTATCCGACATATGATGTTTCTACAGTCATAGACAAATACGCGGAGCTCCTTCAGGAAGAAAACGCTCCTCTTTTCAACAGAGCTCTGATGGGAGCATATGCACCTGGTTCGGCTTTCAAACCATGTACCGCCATTGCAAGCCTGACGGAAGGCATTATCAACACAGAAACGAAAGTTAAATGTGAAGGCGTTTTCACAAAGTATGCTGCGGAGGGCTACGCCCCTGAATGCTGGATATGGCAGCAGGGCTATACACATCCTGAGGAAAATGTTTCAACAGCTCTCCGTGATTCCTGCAATTACTTTTTCTATACCTGCGGCAATGATCTCGGCGTTGACCGGCTTGGAGAATATGCGCTGAAGCTCGGTTTAGGCTCCAGTACGGGAATAGAACTCGTAGAAACGAAAGGCAACATGTCAAACCGTGCCAACCATGCCGATTATACCGGAACAGAGTGGCGTATAGGTGACTCCCTCCAGGCTGCAATCGGTCAGTCCGATTCCATTTTCTCACCGCTTCAGATTGCGGAATACTGTGCTACGGTTGCCAACAATGGAAAAAGATATTCTGCATCAATTCTGAAGGCTATCAGAACGTATGATTATTCCAATAAGATTTATGAGCGGGAACCTGAGCCGATTGCTGTTGTTGAGTCTCCTCAGTATAACTGGGATGCGATTCATGAAGGAATGTGGATGGTGCTTAACAGCCCTTGGAATGAGCAGAACTATCTGGCATGGATAGACTGCAAGTGGACATGCGCCGGGAAGACCGGAACTGCGCAGAAAGGTGAAGGCATCACCAATGATGGTATTTTCATGTGCTACGGACCGTATAAGGATCCGCAGATTGCAATCGCCATCATTGTTGAACGCGGCGGCGCCGGTGCACAGACGCAGTTTATGGCACGCGAAATAATGGATGTGTATATTAATATCTGTTCGTATTCGGATTCTTCCGAAGCGGAAATGACTTTGTTAAGATAAAAATCAACAGAAAGGGAAACAGAAAATGAACATTGCATTGATGGCACATGACCGCAAAAAAGAACTGATGACTCAGTTTTGTATTGCTTACTGCGGCATTCTGGCCGAGCACAGTCTTTGTGCTACTCACGTTACCGGTAAACTTGTTTCGGAGGCGACCGGTCTGCCTGTAACACTATATATGCATGCAGATCAGGGCGGTGCACAGCAGATCGCAGCCAGAATTTCTTTTAATGAGATAGATCTTGTCCTGTTTTTCTGTGATCCCTCAAATCCGAACGGTTTTGAAGATATCAACAGAATAGAGCGTCTGTGTGATCAGTATCAGATCCCGTTCGCAACCAACGCGGCCACGGCGGAAGTCCTTGTTCAGGGACTTCGCAGGGGAGATCTGGATTGGCGAAATATCGTGAATCCGCCGAGAAAATAAGAATATAATTTTTTCAGTAAGTAAAGAGGAAATAAGTTATGGCAAAAGTTACTCCGCGCACTCTGTCCGGTTTCATGGAGCTTCTCCCTTCAGACCAGGTGAAAATGGAACGAATTATGCAGATCCTCAGGGATTCTTATTCTGTTTATGGCTTTACTCCGCTGGATACGCCGGTAATAGAATCTTCCGAAGTCCTTCTAGCCAAGGGCGGCGGCGAAACGGAAAAACAGATCTACCGCTTCACAAAAGGTGACAGCGATCTGTCTCTCCGCTTTGATCTTACAGTCCCCCTCGCAAAATATGTTGCTGCTCATTACGGTGAGCTGACCTTCCCTTTCAGAAGATACCAGATCGGAAAGGTTTACCGAGGTGAGAGAGCCCAGAGAGGAAGATTCCGCGAGTTTTATCAGGCGGATATAGATATTATTGGCGACGGCTCTCTGAATATAATGAATGAGGCTGAAATTCCCGCGATTATTTACCACACATTTACACGACTTGGGTTCCGGCGCTTTAAGATTCATGTCAATAACCGAAAGATATTGAACGGTTTTTACAGTATGAACGGTATGAGCGAAAAATCCGGAGAAATCATGCGCACTGTGGATAAGCTGGACAAAATCGGGGCAGAGAAGGTTCGGACTCTTCTGATTGAAGAAGTGAAAATGCTTCCCTGCAAGGCGGAAACCGTTATGGATTTCATGGCGATCTGTGGAACAAACGCCGAAGTTATCGCCGGTCTGGAACGGTACAGGGGAATGGATTCGACCTTTGATGAAGGCCTGGACGAACTGATTGCCGTTACTTCTCATCTCAGAGAATTCGGTGTCCCGGAAGAGAATTTTGCTGTGGATCTGACCATCGCCAGAGGTCTTGATTATTATACGGGAACCGTTTATGAAACGATTATGACGGATCATCCGGAAATTGGTTCAGTTTGCTCAGGCGGTAGATATGACAATCTTGCGGAGTATTATACCGATAAGAAGCTTCCCGGTGTAGGAATTTCAATAGGTCTTACAAGACTGTTCTATGTCCTTCAGGAACAGAAGCTCCTTTCCGATGAAGTGGTGTCTTCTCCGGCGGATGCTCTTGTTATTCCGATGTCGGAAGATCTCGGACCGGCAATTTCTGTTGCAACAGAGCTCAGGTCTGTCGGAATCAGAACGCAGCTGTATATGGAAAAGAAAAAGTTTAAGGCCAGAATGAGCTATGCGGATAAACTGGCAATTCCGTTTGTCATTCTTCTGGGAGATGATGAGATCAATGAGGGCATCTGCTCAGTAAAGAATATGAATTCTGGAGAGCAGATCAAACTGAAACCGTCAGATGCGGCAGTTTATATCAGAGAAAAAATCGACGCGTTGAATTCCGCGCCTATTATTAAGGAATAAAGAGGAAACAAACATGATGCAAAGCAGAACACATACATGTAATGAGCTGCGAATTGCCAATGCCGGAGAAAAAGTAAAAATCGTCGGCTGGATGGAAAATGTTCGCATGGTGGGCAGTAATTTCGCTTTTGTTGTTGTTCGTGATTTTTACGGCACAACGCAGGTGGTTATTGAAAATGAAGACCTGATTGCTCAGATCAAAGGGATAAACAAGGAATCCACGATATCCGTTGAAGGAGTTGTCCGTGCCCGTGAGAATCCGAACCCGAAACAGGATACTGGTGAAATTGAAATAGTTCCTGAAAAAATCGATGTTCTCGGAAAATGCCGTTATAATGAGCTCCCATTTGAAATCAACCGCAGCAGAGATGCGGATGAGGCGCAGCGCCTGAAATATCGTTATCTTGATCTCAGGAATCCTGAAGTAAAGAAGAATATCATTCTCCGCTGCAATGTTGTTTCCGCAATCCGTCAGGCAATGACGGAGCATGGTTTCCTGGAGATCACTACGCCGATTCTTACCGCTTCTTCCCCGGAAGGCGCCCGTGATTACCTTGTTCCGGCAAGAAAGCATCCCGGTAAATTCTATGCTCTCCCTCAGGCTCCTCAGCAGTTTAAGCAGCTTCTGATGACCTCCGGCTTTGACAGGTATTTCCAGATTGCTCCCTGCTTCCGCGATGAGGATGCCCGCGGAGACCGGTCTCCCGGAGAATTCTATCAGCTGGATATGGAAATGGCGTTTGCTACACAGGAGGATGTTTTTGCAGTTCTTGAAGATGTTCTGCCTCCTATTTTTGCAAAATACGGCACATATAATATCGCTTCCTCTGCTCCGTTCAGAAGAATTCCTTATCTCGAGGCACTTGAAAAGTACGGCTCAGATAAGCCGGATCTCCGGATAGATCTGATTATTGAAGATATAACGGATCTGGTTCAGGGTACGGAATTTGGCCCCTTTGCGGCCGGAAATACCGTCAAGGCGGTTGCCGCCACCGGATGCGATCTTACCAGAAAGAATATAGATAAGCTTTGTGCTGATGTTGAGGTTCAGGCCGGCTTCAAGCCGTATTGGTTTAAGCTGGATGAAAACGGAGAGCTTGCCGGAGGAGTTGCTAAATTCCTGAGTGATCGTAAAGCTTCTCTGGTTGAAAAGCTCGGTCTGGAGCCCGGTACGCTTGTTATGGTTTCTGCGGGAAAGAAAGATGAAGCTGTAAAGACGGCCGGTGTTATGCGCAAAATGCTTGGAGCGGCATGCCCGAATCATATGGATAAGGAACGCTATGAGTTCTGCTGGATCGTAGACTTCCCGATGTATGAAATAGGGGAGGAGAGTGGAGAACTGGAGTTCTGCCACAATCCGTTCTCTATGCCGAGCGGTGGACTCGAAGTCCTTCTCGCTGCGGAGCGCGGAGAAGTTGACCCGCTTACTATTACAGCTGATCAGTATGACCTTGTTTGTAACGGAGTTGAACTTTCATCCGGTGCTGTTCGTAACCATGATCCGGATATAATGATTAAGGCATTTGAATTTGTGCGTCTTGGTGAGGAAGATGTCAAGGCCAAATTCCCGGCAATGTATAATGCTTTCTGCTATGGTGCTCCCCCGCATGCCGGAATTGCACCGGGAATTGACCGCATGGTAATGCTTCTTTCCGGAGAAGAGAGTATCCGTGAAGTGATTGCTTTCCCGATGAACAAGAATGCAACCGATCTTATGATCGGAGCACCGTCTAAGGTTGAACAGAAGCAGCTTGACGAGCTTCATATTGCAGTAACCGCTGAAGAGTGAAACGTTTATTTGCTATAATTCTGAATATAGTGTTGGCAGGTTGCCTTTGCGGCTGCGGAGTAAAGAAACCCGCAGCCGCAGTGGCATCTGTATCTTCCGGTCATGATGGTCTGGCCGTATCTTCTGTGGAGATTTATAACCGTACGGGAAAAATTCAGAAAGAGGATTTTTACAGTTCCGGGAATGAATTGGCTGAATCGGTGGATTATACGGTCGAGTATACCTATAATGATTCCGGTCTGCTGACTGCGGTCAACAAAAAGGGCGGAGGGATCGGGAATAACGCCCCGGTTGAAACGTATCTTTACTCCGGTAATAACTGTACGCAGCGCGTAGTCTATGATAAGAACGGAAGTACAGAGAAAATATGGTACTGGACGTATGATAAAAACGGAGCACTGGTAAAGGAACGCATTGTCTCTGTTATTGTGTCAGCCGGAGGTAAGGCAGGAAGAGCAGAAGAAATTACCGAGTACAGTGAAGACGGAACGGCATCGGTATACCGGTATTCTGCGGATAATGATTATTCAAGGGACGAATACGGCTATGATTCATTGGGGCGTCTGATAACGGATAATTATTATCACAGCTCTGACGGAAAAACGTTCCGATTCTTTGAGACACGTCTGTATGCTTATGATGAGTCCGGGAATCTTGTGAAGAGCCAGAAACGGGACAGCGGAGGTACCATCTACTTCGTTGAGATCTATGAGTATGATCCAAATGGAAATATTCTGAAGGACACGGCATATTCATCCACAGATATGAATGAAGATGAGAGGCTTTTTCAGCATATATATGAATATGGGGAAAACGGAAAACTCAGCTTCGAGGCATCTTATGTTGATGCGGATATGACGCAGACATATTATGAGTATGATTCTAAGGGAAACTGTACCGGAATTTCCGTCCAGAAATACCGTGACGGAAAAGCGACGGACTCTTCTGTTACCGAAACAGAGTATGATGCCCATTCGAATCCTGTTAAGGAGACTGTAAAATCCGGTGATTCTGCGGCGAAAGTCCGTTTTGTTTGTGAGTATGAGTATTACGACGACGGAGAAATAAAAAAGAAAACAAATTTTCTGCCGGACTCCGCCATGAAAAACAGATAAAGATATGCTTAAATTTTCAATCATAACCATCTGCTTCAATAGCGAAGCTGTTATTCGAAAGACTGTTGAATCTGTTCTTGCTCAGAATTATCCTGAGATAGAGTATATCATCGTTGACGGTGCTTCTTCAGACGGAACAGTATCAGCGGTCAGGGAGTATTCATCCGCTTTTACTGAAAAGGGTTATACACTGAAGATCATTTCCGAGCCCGACAACGGTATATACGATGCCATGAATAAGGGAATTCGCAATTCTTCGGGAGACATTATCGGAATTATTAATTCCGGTGACTGGTATGAGCCGGAGGCGATAAAAACAGCTGCCGAAGCATACATGGAAGACCCGTATGACCTGTTTTATGCCGATATTAATCTCGTAAAAGCAAACGGCAGTATAATCGTCAAGCATTCAAAATATGATCGATTTCCGACATCCCGACATTGGAATCACCCGACTACCTTCGTAACAAAAAAAACTTATGAGGAACTGGGACTGTTCCGCTGCGAGGGGATCCATGACGATTTTGAATTTCTGCTTCGTTCACGTCGTGCTGAGAAAAAAATTGTTATTAAAAACAGAACACTGGCGAATTTTGCAGTGGGTGGAACAAGCAACGATAAATCCCTGAAGAAATGTGTCCGCCGCTGCAAAGACAGATACAGAAGCTATCGTGTGAACGGTTATTCCCGGTTGTCCATTGTGGAATGTGTCGGAATTGAACTGGCCAAGCTTATTGTTTCTTGATTATTACAGCCGGAAAAGGAAGCTCGGAATATGATTAGAATTCTTGTAACAGGAATTAACAGTTATATCGGCAATTCATTTATGGAATATATGCGCCGATTCCCGGAGGAATATGAGCTGCAGGGCATTTCCTGCCGTGACGGTTCATGGAAGGACAGAGATTTTTCCGGATTTGACTGCATCTTTCATGTTGCCGGAATCGCTCATGCGGACTCCGGAAAAATTACAGAAGAGCGAAAGGCCCGTTATTATGCCGTAAACAGAGACCTTACTGTTGAGCTTGCACAGAAAGCAAAAAAAGAGGGTGTCAGACAGTTCATTTTTATGAGCTCTGCTATTGTTTACGGAGATTCTGCCCCAATCGGCAAAAAAAAGTTGATTACGGATAAAACAGAGCCGTCTCCGTCCGGTGCATACGGAGACAGCAAGCTTCAGGCAGAGAAAGGGATCCTTGCCTTGGGCGATGCTGATTTCCGTGTTGTGGTTCTCAGACCGCCGATGATATACGGGAAAAACAGTAAAGGGAATTATCCGATCCTGTCTTCCCTTGCGAAAAAGCTCCCATTCTTCCCGGATGTTGACAATCAGCGTTCTATGCTTTATGTCGGAAATCTGGTGGAATTTGTACGTCTGATGATAAAAAATAATGAATCCGGTATTTTCTGGCCTCAGAATGCGGAGTACAGCAATACTTCTGACCTTGTAAGACTTATTGCTGCTGAGCATGGAAAGAAGATTCCGCTGGTTGGAGGTTTGTCCGGAGCTCTCAAGCTCGTTTCTCTTGCAACGCCGCTTGTGAATAAAGCATTTGGCAGTCTTTCATATGATATGAATATTTCCGAATATAAGGAACCGTACAGACTTTATTCTCTGGAAGAGTCAATAAAGCTAACGGAAAATCAGGAATGATTGTCTTTCTCATAAATCTATCCTGTATCTTTGAATACAAAAAGAATTACCGCGATAAACTCCGGAAACAGAGTGTATCACTGTAATTCTTTTTTGTTTTCTATTTCTTTTGTCAGAAGACGGCTCCGAAATTATGCGCTGCCCAGAACCTGAAGATCATAATGAAACAGGGCATTATTTATTCTGTCAATATCGTAGATCCTGTTCCGAATGTAATATTCCACAACAATGTCTGTTCTGAGACTGTGTGAAAAAGCATATCCGGCTGACATCAGCAGCTCTTTTGTCTGCTCAAGAGAAAGCTCAAGGCCAATTGCACAGGCAAAAGCGGTGGTTCGCGTCGGCCGGTAATCTCTGTTCGAATTCATAACATGGAATACCTGACGCGTCAGATTCGCTTTGCTGTAGAATTCTTTCGGAGTCATTCCGGCTTGTTCGACAAATTGCAGAACTCTTTCAGAAAAAGAAAAGTCCGGCTCGTCGATTCCGGGAATTGTATCCTCAGAGCTTGCATATAAGCTGACGGTTGTATCGGAGATCGTAAAGCATTCAGAAAGAAAAGCATCGATGCATCGGATATCGTCATCAATATTATATTTTGCTTCAATATTATTCATTATAATAATTATAACACATCCCACGGATTATTTTCAACAAGTTGGAACTTGTATGTGAATATGATATAATAAAAATATGACGGAAACAGAATTTGAAAAACTCTATATATTCGGGCTGAATTCCCAGCAAAAAGCGGCTGTTCGTGAAACGGACGGACCGGTTCTCCTGCTGGCTGTTCCGGGAAGCGGAAAGACGACTGTCCTGATCAGGCGTCTTGGCTATATGATATATGTTGCCGGGATTACTCCTGAGAGCATTTTAACAATGACATATACCGTAGCTGCAACCAGAGAGATGAAAACCCGATTTTTGGAATGTTTTGGCAGGGAATATGCGGAGCGTCTTGAATTCAGAACCATCAACAGCCTTGCTCAAAGTATCATCGATTATTACGGCAGGACCTGCAGCAGACGAAAACCTTTTGATATTGAATCCGATGACAGGGAACTGAACGGAATTATCCGTAAAATATATACGGAAATAAATCTTGAATATCCGGATGACAGTACAGTAAAAGACGTTCGCACAGCGTTTACCTATATAAAAAATATGATGCTCTCTCCATCTGAAATTGAAGAGTTTCAGACGGATATCTGTAATCTTCCGGAACTGTTCAGGAAATACAATCAGGAGCTGAAAAACAGATGCCGGATGGATTATGATGATCAGCTCAGTTATGCGTTGGCAGTCCTGAAGACAAAACCACAGGTTCTGGAGTATTTTCAGAATAGATTTTGCTATATTAATGTGGATGAAGCACAGGATACTTCTAAAATTCAGCATGCTATTATAAAACTGCTTGCGGGACGTTACAGAAATCTATTTATGGTCGGAGATGAGGATCAGAGTATTTACGGCTTCAGAGCGGCTTACCCGGAAGCTCTGATGAACTTCAAAGCTGAGTATCCGGAGGCAAAGATCCTTTACCTCGAGCAGAATTATCGTTCAACTCCGGAAATCGTGGATGCTGCCAACCGGTTTATTGTCAGAAGCCGTTCCCGTTATGAAAAAACTGCCTGCTCTGTCAGAGAATCCGGATCACGTCCGGACCTTATCACTTTTTCCGGAAGACCGGCTCAGTACCGTTTCATTTGTGATATTGCGGAAAGGTGCCGGAAAGAGACCGCTTTCCTGTTCAGAAACAATGACAGCGCAGTCCCGCTGATCGATCAGTTTGAAGAAAAAGGTATTGGATATAACTGTCGTGCTTTTGATGATACTTTCTTTACAAACAGGATTATTGCGGATGTAACTGACATTGCGGTATTTGCCCGGAATCAGTCCGATACGGAAGCTTTTATGAGAATCTATTATAAGCTCGGGTGCGGTATTAATAAAATCGCTGCATCAGAGGCTTGTGATATAAGCCGGGAGACAGGAACGCCGATCCTTCAGCTGCTCGGAGGTTCAGCACATCTGAAACAGTATTCGAGAGACAGTGTTGCTGCTCTCAGCATGCATTTCAGAATGCTTCTCCGGGACACTGCGGAAACTGCCCTGACCAGAATCAGAACGGCTATGGGATACGGAGAATATATCCGGAAAATGAAACTGGATGATAACAAGTATGACATTCTTCTGGTTCTTGCAAAAAATGAGAACAGTATTTTCTCGCTTCTTGAAAAACTGAACAAGCTGCGAAGAGTTATATCAGAACATCAGAATTCTCCGGATAATCATGTTATCCTGTCAACTGTCCATTCAAGTAAAGGCCTTGAATACGATACGGTATATCTTTTGGATGTATTCAACGGGATCCTTCCTTCGGCTGCTGCGGAAGATCTCAGTTCCGAAGAAGAAAAAACAGCTTATGAAGAGGATCGCCGAGTTTTTTATGTCGCAATGACGAGAGCAAAAAATGAGCTGCATGTGATCGATGTCGGAAAGAGCTCAGACTTTATACGAGAAGTTTTTCCTGAGGAACAGGTGACTTATGGGGACATGGTAAGAAAAAACGGGACGATGAATTACAAACAACAGAAGAATCGGGATATAGTATTTAAGAAAAACGGAATAGTCTATCCGCATAAAAGTAAAATTCGGTAAACCTTATAAATATAAAGGAAATTGACGATTGAAATGAATAATACCATAATTGAAAAATGGATAACTGCGGCAAAGAATAATGAACCCGTCTGGATTGGAGACGTAAGAGAATCTTTTTCTGAAATGCCGGATTGCCTGCCGCTTTCCATGATAATCATCTTACTGGATGGAACGGAAAGAGTGCTTGACTGCGCTGTTCCTGACTGGCACAGCGATGAGGAAAAAATGTTTCTTGCAGAATACCTTTGTTCGTTCATGTATAATGCGCTCTCTGCTTTGGGAGGGAAAAAATATGAATTACACTATGACCGTAGCAATGAGAAGCTTCGTTCGCTTGCGGAAGAGGCTGAACAGAAGCTCCGGTCACCGGACAAAGGCTTCAGCAGAATTATCCGGGAAACGGAACGGATCGCAAGATTGACGCCGGAGTCCGGGACCTGTGACAAGCATGAAAAAAGCGCCGACAGCGTCAGCGCTCATCTTCGTTCGGCTGCTGAAAAGGCCCTTTCCGGTACTCGGATTGGGATAGATGTCGGCGGAACAGACATTAAGTTTGCAGTTTCCGTAAATGGACATCTTTCGGAAACGATGGAATACGACTGGAATCCCGGGAGTTTTTCGTCCGCTGCCGAAATCATTGAACCGATACTCTCTCTTACCGGAACTCTGCTGGAAAGATCCGGGGCAAAAAGCTTTGACGGAATCGGTCTGAGTTTTCCGGATGTCGTTATGCTCGACAGAATATGCGGCGGGGAAACACCGAAAACGCAGGGAATCCGTTGTAATCCTGATGTGGACTATGAAACTGAGTTTTCTGAGATCGCATCTCTTGGCGCAAAATTATCCGAGTTGTGCAGACCGGGAGCCCCGGTGAAAATCGCAAATGACGGATCGGTAGCTGCCTTTACCTCTGCTGTGGAAATCTCTTTCGGACCGGATTCCGCATCTGTGGAGGAAGGAGCTTTCTCTCATGCGCTGGGAACATCTCTCGGTACAGGGTGGATAAACAGAAACTGTGAGATCCCGCTGATCCCACTTGAATTCTATGATTCTGTGATCGATCTGGGAAGCAGTGAAAAGAAGAATCTTCCTGCCGGGAATCTTTGCAGTACCTGCAGCAACTCCGGAGTGCAGAGTGTGGACAGATATCTTGGACAGGCTTCTGCATTCCGTTATGCTTATGAGGAAGACCCGGAGCTGCTGAATGGGTTTATTACCGAATCCTGCAGTATCATTTCGGAACCCTCAGATATGCGGAAACCATGTCTGGAACATCTTATGCGGGAAGCGGAAAAAGGGAACCCGGCTGCCGAACGTGTCTTTACCAGGATCGGGGAAAGCTTTGCACAGATCAGCAGAGAAATCATTTTCCTTTTGAACCCTGAAACGGATAAGCGGTATCTGTTCGGTCGTTTCGTGAAGTATCAAAAGGTTTTTGAACTGATAAAAGAAGGTTTTGAATCAGTCCTTCCGGGGATTACTCTTTTACAGGCGGATGATTCTCTCGCATTTTCTCCTCTTATGCGGGAGCTGGCTGAACGGAAAGATATTACCGTTGCGCAGTTCGGGCAGGCGGTAGGCTCGACATATTTCTCTGGGATGTAAATGAGCAGATTATCCAAAGCAATAATTTAGCCTAGGACAAGGTCGGATCGAATAAAAAATCGGGATCGGTATTTTTACCGGTCCCGGTTTTAACGAGCAGAGCCAACGAAGGCTTACTGCAAAACAATCAAAGATTTGTATAGAGAGGAAAACGTCTGCATAGATCAAGCACCGCCGCTTTTACTTCAGGTACCGCCTCTTCTCCTTTTTCCACCAACGCAGAGATAAATCTGCCGATTTCTTCCATTTCGGCTTCCTTCATCCCTCTGGATGTGACTGCCGGAGTCCCTATTCTGACACCAGAGGTTTTTTTAACGCCCTGAGTATCAAACGGAATGGTATTCTTGTTGGCTGTGATGTTTGCAGAGTCAAGCAGCTCCTGAACCTCTGCACCTGTACGGCCTTTGGACATTACATCCGCCAGCATCAGGTGATTATCGGTTCCACCGGAGACAAGCCGGATGCCGTTTTCCTGAAGAGAAGAGGCAAGCGCCTGGGCATTATCGATGATCTGTTTCTGATAGTCTCTGAATTCCGGGGTAAGCGCTTCTCCGAAAGCAACGGCTTTCGCGGCAATAATGTGCATCAGCGGGCCGCCCTGTGTCCCGGGAAATACGGCGGAATCTATTTTCTTTGCAAGCTCTTCTTTGCAGAGAATCAGAGCTCCTCGCGGTCCTCTGAGCGTTTTATGAGTCGTAGTGGTGACAACATCAGCATACGGAACCGGAGACGGATGGAATCCTGCGGCAACGAGACCGGCAATATGAGCCATATCTACCATGAGGTATGCGCCTGCTTCGTCTGCTATTTGTCTCATTTTCTCAAAGTCAATAAAGCGGGGATACGCGCTTGCCCCGGCAATGATGATCTTCGGATGATTTTCAAGAGCAATCTGTCTTGCGGCTTCATAATCGATCGTCTCTGTTTCCGGGGAAACACCATAAAAGACGGAATTGAAATACTTACCGGAAATGGATGCTTTGGAGCCGTGCGTGAGATGGCCGCCGTGACTGAGGTCCATTCCCATAATCGTGTCACCGGGCTTTAGAAGAGCCAGATAAACGGCTGTATTTGCCTGAGATCCGGAGTGCGGCTGTACGTTCGCGTGTTCTGCACCGAAAAGCTGTTTGGCTCTGTCTCTGGCAAGATTTTCAACTTCGTCAACGTACTGGCATCCGCCGTAATATCTTGCTGAGGGATAGCCTTCGGCATATTTGTTCGTGAGATGACTGCCCATAGCCTCCATCACTGCTTCACTGACAAAATTTTCCGAGGCAATAAGCTCAATATGGTCACGCTGACGCTGAAGCTCACGCATCATGGATTCGTAAACTTCAGAATCTGTATTTTTAATATGATTATAATCCATTGAAATTCTCCTGAATTTAGTTTTTCATTTCATAAAAATAATATAACACAAATTTTGGGAAAATGCTACAACACACATTACGGGAATCAGCTTCTTTTTCCCGGAGTTTTTTCCGGAAGGGATGAAAGAACTCATTTTTTGGTGGCTGAATTCTTTTCGAGAATCTTAACATAGAGAATTGCTAATCGTTTCTTTACAAACATAGTCAATTGTGATATTTTTATCGCATAACAGAATGAATATAGCGTTCTGAAATAAAAGAGGTGCTGTAATGTCTTATAGAGTGGTAACGAAACGCTTTCTTAATGAGGCAAACACGATCTGCCTGTTTGAAATTGAGGCTCCGCTGATTGCGCGACATGCCAAAGCAGGTCAGTTCGTTATTTTCCGTCTTGATGAGCAGGGAGAGCGTGTTCCTGTTTCAGTTGCCGGCTATGACAGAGAAAAAGGAACCGTAACAGTTATGGTTCAGGCTGCCGGTCGTACAACGAAGATGCTCCATACTGTTGAAGAGGGAGATGTTATTTCCGATATCGTCGGTCCTCTTGGCAGAGCAACGGAAATGGAAGGCCTGAAAAAGGTCTGTGTGGTCGGAGGCGGCGTGGGATGTGCGATTGCATATCCTATTGCGAAGGAAATGCATGAGCTCGGAATAGAAGTAACCTTTATCGGCGGCTTCAGAAGTGCGGATATTGTTATCCTGAAGGATGAGCTCAAGGAAGCCAGTGATAAGCTCATCATCTGCACGGATGACGGAACTTATGGTGTTAAGGGCTTTACTACCAATGCCCTTCAGGCGGAGATCGATGCCAATATTAATGAGGGGAAGCCGCAGTTTGACCGCGTTATTGCAATTGGCCCTGATATTATGATGAAATTCCTTGCGGATGTTACCAGACCGTATGGAATCAAAACGATTATTTCTCTTGATCCGATCATGGTTGACGGAACGGGAATGTGCGGCGGCTGCCGTGTAATCGTCGGAGGAGAAACGAAGTTCGCCTGTGTTGACGGACCTGACTTTGATGCCCATCAGGTTGATTTTGATTCCCTTATAAAGCGTGCGGCGTTTTATAAGGATGAACAGGACAGAGATGCTCAGCATATCTGCAGAATGACAGGAGGCAAGAGAAGCAATGGCTGATATGAGTCTTTCAAAACATCCCATGCCGGAGCAGGATGTTGAAAAGCGCATCCATAATTTTGATGAAGTTGCGCTCGGGTATGATGCCGAAACAGCAATGGCTGAGGCAAAGCGCTGCCTGAACTGTGCAAATCCTCTTTGCCGTACAGGCTGCCCTGTTTCTGTCAGAATTCCTGAGTTTATTGCAAAGGTTGCCGAAGGTGACTTCGATGCGGCCTATGAAATTCTCACCTCTACAAATACTCTCCCCGCGGTTTGCGGAAGAGTCTGCCCGCAGGAAAAGCAGTGCGAGAGCAAGTGCATCCGGGGGAAAAAGGGAGAAAGTGTTGGAATCGGTCGTCTGGAAAGATTTGTTGCCGATTACCATATTGCTAAAAATGAGGCCTCTTCTTATGACCTTCCTGCGCTGAACGGCCATAAGGTTGCTGTTGTCGGTTCCGGCCCTTCCGGACTTACCTGCGCCGGTGATCTCCGTAAAATGGGCTATGATGTAACGATTTTTGAAGCTTTCCATAAGTCCGGCGGAGTTCTTGTTTACGGTATACCGCAGTTCCGTCTGCCGAAGGAGATCGTTCAGATTGAAATCAACAATCTGGTTTCTATGGGCGTAAAGATCGTTAACAATGCCATTATCGGAAAAAGTGAGTCGGTTGATGAGCTGTTCGAGGATGGATTTGAAGCGGTTTATATCGCTTCCGGAGCAGGCCTTCCTCAGTTCCTGCACATCCCGGGAGAAAACCTTATGGGTGTCTATTCCGCTAATGAGATCCTTACCCGTACGAATCTCATGAAGGCCTATCGTGATGATTATGATACTCCGCTGAAAAAATTCCATAATGTTGCTGTTGTCGGTGCGGGCAATGTCGCTATGGATGCTGCAAGAGTTGCAAAGCGTCTCGGTGACGGTGATGTGTACATCTGCTATCGCCGCGGCAGAGATGAGCTTCCGGCTCGTAAGGAGGAAGTTGAGCATGCCGAGGAGGAGGGAATCGAGTTCCGTCTTCTGAATAATCCTGTTGCTGTTGTCGGGGATGAAACCGGTAAGGTCATCGGCATTGAGCTGCAGAAAATGGAGCTTGGAGAACCGGATGAAAGAGGACGCCGCAAGCCTGTTCCCGTTCCGGATTCCAACTGGGTGCTTCCCTGTGATGCTGTTATTATTGCAATCGGCACCAGCCCCAACCCGCTTATCCGTTCCACTACTCCCGGTTTGAATATTACTCCTAAGGGAGCGATCGAGACCTCCGAAGAAGGGAAAACTTCAAGGGAAGGCGTCTTCTGCGGAGGAGATGCCGCAACCGGTTCCGCTACGGTTATTCTGGCGATGGGCGCCGGAAAAACGGCTGCAAAGAGCATAGACGAGTATATCCGGTCAAAATAATCTTTTTCCGGAAAACAGAAAAATAGAGTTGCGTTGACGAATCCCCGTACATTCCTGATGAATGTATGGGGATTATAAAAAGAGAAGAATATGATAGCTAATTTTCATACGCATACCTTCCGGTGTCATCATGCCGGTGATTATTCCGATGAAGAATATGTATTGAGCGCTCTGGCTTCGGGCCTGAAAATCCTCGGATTCAGTGATCATGCCCCCTGGCCGTATAAAAGTGATTATGTCGGCAAGACAAGAATGCTCCCGGATGATTTGGAAGGGTATATTCAGTCTGTGAATGCTCTGAAAGAGAAATACCGGGACAGAATACAAATCTGGCTCGGCATGGAATGTGAGTATTACCCGGATTATCTTCCCTGGCTGAAGAGGCTGCATGATTCGATGGACTATCTGATATTCGGCTGTCACTGGGGCCCATCCGATGAGCACGGAGAATTATACTTCAGAAAGGTTACGGAAACAGCAGATCTTCAGAATTATTTTTCATATGTTTTTATGGGAATAGAGAGCGGGCTCTTTTCATATATTGCCCATCCGGATCTCGCATTTTCCAACTACAGTGAATTCGATAACGTCTGTATCGATAATTCCTATGCTCTGTGCAGAAAGGCGAAAGAGCTGGATCTTCCTCTGGAATACAATATTTCCGGTTTCCTTCAGAAAAAAAGAGGAAAGCTGACAGGTCTCGGATATCCGTGTGGTCCGTTTTGGGAAATCGCAAAAGAAGTGGGATGCAAATCCATTATCGGTGTTGATGCGCACAGCCCGGATGATATCCGGAATGATGAGGCGATTCGTTATGCAGAGTCGTTTCTGGAGAAGCTGGGGATCAATGTTTTAGATTCTCTTCCGACTTTAGGAGTGAGTGCTCTCTTCTGAACAGACAGTATATTAGTTTTATACCGAAGATAAGCAGCAGGAATAGTCTGCTGGATATCTTCGGTATAATCATTTTTAGAGTTTTCTGTTTTTGATTGTTTGCACCACAATGTGACGTACTATTCAAACTTTGGCTGACTTTGGAATTGTGCGTTATACTTTACGCTTTTTCCCCTCGGAGATTTCGGTGATCATATATATTATTACGCCGGCCCAGATGAACAGAAAGCTTTTCAGCTTTCCTGCAGTAAAAGGCTCTCCCATAATTCTGCTGCAGATCAGACCGAGCGTGGGAGAAACATACTGGAAGATCCCGATTAGTGTCAGCGGGAGATAGTCAACGCCAACGGCGAATAAAACCATCGGAAGACCTGTTACAATTCCGCTGCCTGCCAGAAAAAGTCGCTGAGGGAAACTGATCGAGGAAATCGTAAATCCGCTTTTGTTAAAGAAGAGAAGATAAATTACAGCGGCAGGAACCATCATAATGATCTCAGCGGTTGTGCTGACAACGGAATCGACCGTCAGGGCTTTCTTCAGAGCGGAATATACAGAAAAACACAGCGCGAGAAGTATCGTGACATATGGAAATCCGCCGAAACCTCCGGCGCTGAAAATGATTCCGATAATGATGAATATCAGCGCTGCAAGATGAAGCTTGGTGATCTTTTCTCTGAATATTACAGCGCCGAAAACAAACATGACAAGAGGCATGATGTAATATCCCATGGAACACTCCATGATCCTTCCGCTGCGTACGGCAAAGAGATATATGCTCCAGTCTGCGAGCAAAAGAACGGAGGCGGGAATTTCACGCAGAAGAATGCTGCGATCTCGGAAAATCGATGTGAGCTGACCGATTTTCCCCTGAACTCCGATAATTACCGTACAGATTACTGCTGCCCAAATAATTCGGCATGCCAGAAGGAATGTCGTGTCAAATGTTGTTTCAAGAGCGTAATAGAGGGGCTGAAATCCCCAGATAAAATAACATCCGGCCAGGGCGATATATCCCTGTCTGCGTTTGCTGTCTGATTGAATCATGGCTTCCTGCTCTTTCGTTTTGTTGCGATGCATTATATCATCTTACGGCTGAATTTTATATAGTAATTTATGATAAAAAGAATGATTTGTGACAATGGCAGAGTTTCCGGTTGCGTAGAGTCAACACAATAAAAACGTTGACATAATATTATTGATATGCTATTATTACTTAAATTATCATAGCAGTGGTATGTCTAATTTCTTCATAAATCAGGAGGTCAGAATATGGCCCAGAATAAACCGAGCGCGGAAGAAATATTCCGCAAAAATTCAGAAGAGATGAGCGATATGGAACGCATGATGGCGGACATATTGAGAGAAAAAGAAGTCCTTTCAGAAGAGGAAGATGTGGAAGAGGCAGTCTCTGATAATATTGACGATATTATTGATGAGGTTTACAGCGCCCCGGCAGCACCTGCTCCTCCCTCAAGAAAGAACAGGGCGCCTCAGACAGACGGAACGCCTAAGGCAAGATCTGTTTCCTATGATCCTGACTTCAGAGCGGATAATTCCGCATCTGCTTACAGTCAGACGTTGAAATCCGAGAGGGAAAAAAAGATAGCCAAAGAAAGCAAAAAGAGAGGAATGCGTCCTTCTGCAATCATTCTCATTCTCTGCGCGGCAATTGTTATCGGTGCGATTCTGTTCAAGGCCCTCTCTGAAGACTTTGCGGCATCGATGCCAGGTGCGCAGAATGAGAAAACGGAGATCATTCCGCTGGATTCTGTTTCCGGTGATTCGGATTCCGAAGATCCGGACAATACGCTCCCGCCGGATATATATATTCCGACCCCCGATCCTGAGGGAGAGAATATCAAAATTGCTCAGCCGGGTACGATTGTCATCATGTCTGATACAAAAGAATCCGGAGAAGCTGCGGGCGAAACGGAAAGCGGTCAGCCGGTTCCTCTCAGAACCGGAACACATTCCTATGAGCTTTTTGTTGAGGATGTCAGCTGGACGCAGGCTCAGCAGCGCTGTGCGGAGCTGGGCGGTCATCTTGTGAATATCTCCGATGAAGCGGAGCTGAATGAGATTATCGCACTTGCACAGGAAAAAGGCATAGAAAAGCTCTGGATCGGATGCCATCGTGAGAATGCCCAGCTGATCTGGGAAAATGATGAACAGATAAGCTATTATAAGTGGGGAAAAGGAGAGCCTTCCGGTTACGACAGCGGGGATCGCGTTACTGAAGACTATGTTCTCCTCTGGAAGTTTGGCGGAGACTGGGTTTATAACGACAGCAGAGATAATCCTGTGAAGGATTATCCGGATATGTACAGCGGACAAATCGGATTTGTATGCGAATATGAAGCTGAGGGAACCACACCGGCAGCTCCTGTTAACGACAATACTGCAAACAGCAATTTCACAGAAATACAGCCGGATATTCCCGGATGATGAATGAAAGAGGAAACTGACATGAATATAATGATAAAAAGAATTTCGGCGGCAGCGTTGTGTCTGCTGATGATGCTCTCGTTCTGTGCTTCCGTATTCGCGGATGAAAATGACGGAACCGGTGCGGTTGCCGGAGAAAACGCGAGTGCAGATGCCACAGCGGTTGAAGAGTCTTCCGGAATTATTGATTCTGCAGCACTCAAGTCTATGATCGATACCTATGTGAAGGAAAACGGCCTGAGCGGAAACAACAAGGTCTTCTCCATAGGATACTGTTATACGGCTACCGGTGATACCTGGTATTATGACGCCGACCAGTGGTGCTACAGTGCGAGCCTCTATAAAGTTCCTTGCTGCATGCTTCTTGCAGAGAAGGAATACAACGGAGAAATCACTGCCGATACCCAGATCAATTCTCAGTATGCCAGCGGAACAGTGGAACATATGGAACAGCGTTCTCTCGTGTACTCGGATAACTATACCGGTCATGCAGTTGTAGAATATCTCGGAGGAACTTACTCCGGAAAATGTGCGGAACAGACGATAAAATTCACGGATCTTCCCGAAGATTATTTCCCTGCGGATTTCTCCGCTTACAGCTACTACTCCGCCAAGTATTATACGCAGGTGTTGAATACACTTTATAATCAGTCGGATAAATACCCGCGTATTATGGACTATATGAAGCAGGATCAGAATTATCATTATCTTGATCTTCAGCTGAACGGCCAGTATGAGACCGCACAGAAATATGGTGCGTTTGAAGAGAAAAACGGAAATAAGAATTATCATTCTGCCGGTATTATCTATACGCCCAATCCGATTATCGTTACGATTATGACGAAAAATATCACCAGCTTTGAAAAGCATATCGGGAATGTTGCAAAAATGCTGGTGGATTATACGCTTCAGCTTGACAGCGAGCTCGCGACCTATAAGGCCAATCTGGTCATAGCTCAGCAGGAGGAACAGGCTCGTCTGGCGAGAGAAGAACAGGAGCGTCTTGCTGCTGAAGCGGCAGCCCAGCAGGCTGCTGCAGCTCAGGCAGCTCAGACCCAGACGGCACAGACTCAGACTGCTTCCCAGTCCTCAATCTTTATTGATACCCCCCAGCAGACGGTTACTCCTGTGGCAGGAAAAATTACCGAGGGAGAATTTCCGGCCTTTACCCTTCCCGTAATCATCGGGCTGGCTGTTCTTGCTTTGATTTTCCTTATTGTATTTATTGTCAAGCTCAGAAAAGCAAAGCTTGAGGAAGATGAGTATGATGAGGAAGACTATGAGGATTATATGAGAGGGGATCTCTCAGAGCTTGCTCCGAGACAGGATAAGAAGAAGTCTGCAAAAAGAGGCCGCAAAGGCAGAGCTGCGGACGACTATGATGAAGAATACGACGATGATTATGACGAAGCCTATGATGATCGTTATGAGAAACGCGGGAAGAAACGTTATAAAGAGGATCGCTATGAAGACGACCGGTACGAGGATGAGTACTATGAGGATGACCGGTACGAAGATGAGCGCTTTGAAGAAGATCGCTACGAAGACGACCGCTATACGAATGATGGCTATGAAGACATTCCTTCCGACAGACCGGATGAGGAGTTCGAAGAAAACTATGATGAGCAGTATGATGACGGATATCAGGATGACTATCGCGGCGGATATGATGACGGATATGCCGATGAAGAGTACGATGATTACCGTGAAAACGTGAAATCCGGAAGGTCTTCATCTTCCACCGGAAAGATAAAGTCAGCGAAAAGCTCAAAAGCCGGCGGCCTGAAAAGCATGTTCCAGAGAAAAAAGGCACAGGCTGTTGAGTATGAAGATGATGAGGAAGAACTGTACGGTGAACCCTCGGTTACCGGCAGGGGAAACAGCAGATATTCGGATATTTCTGAAGAAGATTTCCGCAGATATGGACTCGGAAGATCAAATGAATCAGATGATGCTTCCGATTATGGGGATGCCGAAGATTACTCCGGATACGGAGATTACGAGGCTTCAGAAGACTATGGGGATGCCGGTGATTATTCTGACTATCATCTTGCAGACTATGACCTGACGGATTCCGATTCGGATGCTGACGATTATCTGAGCGATTATACTTCAGACGACAGATACAGCCCGAGACATTGATCTTTATGGCAAAGAAACTAATCAGTATAGCTCTTGTCTGCTGCTTAGCCGTATCGCTTTGTGCGTGCGGTGCGAGTACCTACGGAGTAAAGACGGAAAAGGTTCTTGTCGAGCAGGATTATTCCCTGGCATTCCGAAATAACGACCCAATCATTTACTATGTCGTTGCTGCGATCAAGGTTCTGTCTGCAGAAGGCAAAGTGGATGAGCTGTCGGCGAAATGGTTTGGTTCAAGAGCTGTTCAGTTCGAGAGCGATGTTCATGCGCTTGATGATCTGGCTGTCCCTCCGAACAGAACTTTTACCATCGGTGTGGATATCAATTCCTTCCCGCTTGTATATATCTCCAATGATACCTACTGGGGGTTTGATATTGAACTTGCCATCGCAGTGGCGGATAAGCTCGGCTGGGTGCTGCGTGAACAGACAATAGAAAAAGAAAATGTTTATAATGAGCTTGCTTCAGGTAATATTGACTGCGCCTGGGGAGGAATAGCGCTGGATCCCAAAGAGGTTGAAGCAGAACAGTATGCGGTATACGGGCCGTATATCCATAACGATATTGTGATAGCTTCCCGTGACGGAGCCATTGTCGGCAGTTTGAAGGGAAAAACTCTTTCAATGCCGTCAACGCCCGAAGCGAGGCAGGCCCTGGAAACAATTCCGAATGAGGTAAAAAAACTGAAAAATGTGATCCGTCTTGTCGGAGGAACTACGGACTGCTTTAACAGTCTTTATTCCGGTTCGTGTGATCTGATCCTGACGGACACCTGTGCCATCCAGTATTTCAACTGTCACTGATTGGCGCTGAATAATACCTGATTTCTGGCAGGTTTATAGTTTTAAAGACGGATTCCCCCTAAAAAGAGCGGATAATATTGCCGCTTTTTATAGGGGGAATTTTTTGTTCATATAATGTTTATTGTAAAAAGAATGCTTTCATGGTACAATACCATGATTTAATATGCATTACTATGAGTTCTTTCGGAGTTTGATATGTGGATTGCGGATAAATGGAATGATTTTGAACTGATAGACTGTTCCGATGGGGAAAAGCTTGAACGATGGGGAGACTATTTCCTTGTTCGTCCTGACCCTCAGGCGATATGGAGTACGCCCCGTAAAGACGAGCGGTGGAGCACTTGCAACGGCAGATATTTCCGCAGTGAATCCGGGGGTGGCAGCTGGAATAAGGGAAAGTTGCCGGAGCAGTGGCAGATCCGTTACGGAGAACTCACCTTTAATGTGAAACCGATGAATTTCAAGCATACCGGTATTTTTCCGGAACAGGCATCCAACTGGGACTGGGCGGCAGAACAGATCCGCAGCGCCGGAAGAGAAATCAGCGTACTGAATCTTTTTGCATATACCGGGGCGGCAACATGTGCCTGTGCCAAAGCAGGAGCGTCTGTCTGCCATGTTGATGCGGCAAAGGGAATGGTTGCCTGGGGAAAGGAAAATGCCGCTTCCTCCGGTCTGAAAGATGCCCCGATCCGGTGGATCGTGGACGACTGCGCAAAGTTTGTCGAGCGTGAGATTCGCCGTGGCCGCAGGTATGACGCAATTATTATGGACCCGCCGTCATATGGCAGAGGTCCCGGAGGAGAGGTATGGAAGCTTGAGCAGAATCTCTGGCCGTTTGTTTCTCTGTGCGCGGGAGTACTTTCCGATTCTCCTCTTTTCGTGATCATCAATTCCTATACAACCGGTCTTTCTCCGTCTGTTCTGACCTATATTTCCGAAAGCATCTTTTCTAAAAAATTCGGAGGGAAAAGCGAAGCGCAGGAGCTCGGCCTTCCTGTCTCTGACAGTGGCTTGGTGCTTCCCTGCGGAGCAGCCTGCAGGTATACGTCATGTCGATAATTTTAGTGAATAATGTTCATTATACATATCCCGGGGATGATATGGAAAGCTTGTGCGGGGTTTCGCTTTCCATTGAAGAAGGCAGTTTTGTTGCAGTGCTCGGTCATAACGGTTCCGGGAAATCCACGCTTGCCAAGCATCTGAATGCGATCCTTATTCCGGATGAAGGCAGTGTGTCGGTCTGCGGAATGGATACTTCGGATGAACAGCTCGCAATTGAGATCAGACGCAATGTCGGAATGGTTTTTCAGAATCCGGACAACCAGATCGTAGCCAATGTGGTTGAGGATGATGTGGCCTTCGCCCCGGAAAATCTCGGTGTTCCCTCCGATGAGATACGCAGAAGAGTGGATGAAGCGCTGAAGCAGGTGGGAATGATTGAAATGAGCAGTCATGCTCCGCACCTTTTATCCGGTGGTCAGAAGCAGAGAGTTGCAATTGCCGGGGTAATTGCAATGCATCCGAAGATCATTGTCCTGGACGAACCGACGGCAATGCTGGATCCGCAGGGGAGAAAGGATGTTCTGAATACCGTAATGCGTCTCTGCCGTGAAGAAGGGATGACGGTTGTTTATATAACTCATCATATGGAGGAATGTGTCGACGCTGACAGACTGGTTGTGATGTCGAACGGAAGCATTGTGACAGAAGGAACACCCCGTGAGGTGTTCTCGCAGGTGGAGCTTATGGAAAAGGAAGGTCTTACCGTTCCGGAGACTACCAGAATTCTTTATGATCTGAAACAGAGCGGCTTTTCAGTCCCCCTCGATGAGCTTTCCGTTGAGGGCTGTGCCGAAGCAATAGCATCTGCTTTTTAAGCTTGCGGCAGACCCCATTTCTTGATTACAGGAGCAGCAAATGGCTGATATTATTATTGATTCACTGAGGCATGTATACAGTGAAGGAACTCCTTTTGAAAAAGTAGCTCTGGAGAAGATAGATTTAGAAATACCTCACGGGCAGATGATCGGCTTGCTCGGTCATACCGGGTCCGGAAAATCTACGCTGATTCAGCACCTGAATGCTTTGATAAAGCCCACATCCGGAAGTGTTTTGGTTGACGGGGCAGATATTAATGCTGATAAAAAGTCCGCAAGGGCTGTTAAGTTTAAAATAGGTCTCGTATTTCAGTATCCTGAATATCAGCTGTTTGAAGAAACGGCGTATAAAGATATTGCCTACGGTCCCGGAAATATGGGACTGTCAGAAGCTGAGATCGATGAGCGGGTTCGCGAAGCGGCGGCCTTTTCCGATGTGGATGAAGAACTGTTTGATCGCTCTCCGCTGGAATTGTCCGGCGGACAAAAGCGGAGAATAGCAATTGCCGGAGTTATAGCAATGCGTCCGGAAGTTCTGATCCTTGATGAGCCGACTTCCGGTCTCGACCCTGAGGCAAGTGAAAATATACTCAGGAATATCTGCACATACAGGAAAAAAACAGGTTCAACTGTCATTGTTGTCAGCCACAATATGGATGATATTGCCAGAATTGCGGAGAGAATCATTGTTCTTTCCAAAGGAACTGTTGCAATGGATGGAACTCCGGCTGAAGTGTTTTCGGAACCGGAAAAGCTCAGAGAGTACGGCCTGAGTGTCCCGTCTTCAACGGCAATCGCGATGGAATTGATAAAAAGAGGGATAAATATTCAGGGACCGGTATATACTCATGATATGCTGAAGTCCGCCATACTCAAAGCAAAGGAGGCGGAAAGATGCTGAAGGATGTTACTCTCGGTCAGTACTTCCCCGGTGATACGATCATCCACAGACTGGATCCGAGAACAAAGCTTATTGTTGTCGTGCTGTTTATTGTTGCTCTTTTTCAGGCGCAAAGCTGGCTGTCTTATGCGGCTGTTCTGGCTGCTGCTGTTATATGCATGGTAATTTCGCATATAAAGCCGAAAAACATCTTTAACGGTCTGAAGCCGATGCTTATCGTTATTGTTCTTACGGCTTTTCTGAATATGTTCTATACAGAGGGAACTCCCGTTATTCCCGGATGGATCATAACCTGGGAAGGAATTGACAAAGCCCTGAAAATGATCCTGAGGATTGTCCTTCTCATAACGGGTACATTCCTTCTTACCTATACTACCAGCCCGATGTCCTTAACGGACGGGCTTGAGTATCTTATGAGTCCTCTGAAAAAAATAAAAGTTCCCGTGCATGAGATGACAATGATGATGAGCATGGCTCTTCGCTTTATTCCGTCTCTGATTGAGGAAACGGACAGAATCATGTCGGCCCAGCGGGCGAGAGGTGCGGACTTTGAAAGCGGAGGTCTGATTAAAAGAGCAAAAGCGTTAATTCCGGTCCTTGTCCCTTTGTTCGTTTCTGCGTTCAGAAGAGCTGACGATCTCGCAGTGGCAATGGAATGCCGCTGCTATCATGGGGGAGAGGGAAGAACACGCATGAAGGTCCTGAGAATGTCCGCTTCGGACTGGATCGCTCTCGCCGTTTCAGCTGCGTTTCTTATTCTCATTATTCTGATGAAAAAGCTTTGGTCAGGTGTCTGAGCAATGAGAAATATAGCATTGCGTCTGAAATATGACGGCAGCCGATATCACGGCTGGCAGATACAGAAAAATGACATTACTGTTGCGCAGACGCTTGAGGAGGCTCTTGAGAAAGTTCTGGGAGAGCATGTGAGAGTAACAGGCTGCGGGCGAACCGATGCCGGGGTGCATGCGCTGCGATACTGCGCCAACTTTAAAGCGGAAACGAATATACCTGCGGATCGGATTCCCCTTGCTGTTAATTCCCGTCTCCCGTCGGATATCGCAGTTACTGCGGCGTGTGATGTGGACGATGACTTTAATGCGATCTCGTCATGCATCAAAAAAGAGTATATTTATAAGATCCTGAATGACCGAATCCGGGATCCTTTCCTTGCGGACAGGGTATGCTTTTGGCCTCAGCATCTGGATATGGAGCTGATCAGCCGTGCGGCCGCTGCGTTTGAAGGAACACATGATTTCCGGGCAGTTCGCAGCCTCGGGACAGAGACAAAAACGACGGTAAGAACCGTTTTTTCATGCAGTGCCGTAAAAGAGGGAAGCATGATTACTGTATCGGTATGTGCAGACGGATTCCTGTATAATATGTGCCGTGCCATGGTGGGAACGATGGTCTACGCGGCCTACGGAAAACTGCTGCCGGAGGATATCCCTTCTCTGCTGGAAAAAGGTGACCGGCGTCTTACCGGGCCCACAATGCCGCCTCAGGGACTGTATCTGAACAGGGTATGGTATGAAGGCCCTGCCGGAATTATGCTTCAGGATTGAATTCTGCCGGAACACACCGCGTGAATATAGAAAGAGGTGCTGAAATGAAACTTTTCCTGACAATATTGCTTCTGCTGATCCTGGGAATGAGTATCTGGTCAGGCTTTAAGAAAGGTCTGATTCGGGGAATAGCTTCGCTCCTTGCCATTGTTATTGCCCTGATTGGAGCGAATCTCTTCGCCTCCAGATTTGCAAAGGAGCTGGTCCCTGCGCTGAATCCCTTTGTTGGCGGATTTGTTGATTCGGAGACAAATACAGACGAGATCCTGAAAAAGCTCGGTTACGGGGGAACAGATCTTTCGCTTTCGGATATTCTGGAACAGGATACCTCGCTCAGATATGATTACGCATATGAATGCATCCGTTCCATCGGCTTCTGCAGAAATGTATCTGAAGATCTTGCTTATGATTCGGTAGATTACTCCTCAAGATCCGGAATCAGTGTGACAGAGGCCGTTATCGCTGTGCTGAGCAATTCAATTGCGTATGTAGGCTGTATTACGGTTTCTTTCATCATGGTGCTGATCCTTCTGGTCGCTGCTATGGATGTCATTAATCTTGATTTTCATTTGCCGAATATAGATACTGTTGACGAAGTCGCTGGAGCGGCGCTTGGACTGGTGAAGGGGTTTATGTACTGTGTTCTTCTGTGCTGGCTTCTTGGATTCCTGGGACTGATCCTCGGCAAAGATACCTGTGAGAAAACTGCTCTCGTCAACTTCTTCCTCGCATTCAGATTTATTACTCAGACTTTGATTTAAGGAGATCATATGGCAACACTTTGCTCACGCTGTGGGAAAAACATAGCGGTGGTTTTTATAACAAAAGTTGATAAGGATGGAGAGACTGTAAACGAAGGATACTGCCTCCAGTGCGCAAGGGATCTGCACATCAAGCCCGTGGATGATATCCTGAAGCGGTTCGGGATCTCCGACGAAGAAATGGATAATCTGGCCGACGAAGCAAATAATCTGCTCAACGGATTAGCGGATGGCGGAGAGGGTCTTGATGCTTCCGGCGATAATTCAGATCCGGAAAATGAAGGAAAGACTTCAACTTTCCCGTTCTTCGGGAGGTTTTTCGGAATGGGGAATAAGCCCGGAAATCCCGGTGTTCCCGTTCCCGCTCAGGAGGGAACTTCCTCAGGAAAACAGCAGGAGAATCAGAAGACGCAGAACGGGAAAAAGCCTCTGAAACGGAAATATCTTGACAGCTACTGCATTGACCTGACAGAGAGAGCAAAGAAAGGCTCTCTGGATTCCATGATCGGCAGAGAAGAGGAGCTTGAGCGGGTAATTCAGATCCTCAACCGCCGTCAGAAAAACAATCCCTGCCTGATCGGAGAACCGGGCGTCGGGAAAACGGCGATTGCGGAAGGTCTGGCTCAGAAGATAGCCTCAGGAGCTGTTCCCGCAAAGCTTCTTGATAAGGAAGTATTTCTCCTTGATCTTACTTCTCTTGTCGCCGGTACCCAGTTCAGGGGCCAGTTCGAGAGCCGCATGAAAGGGCTTATAGAGGAGATTCGTGCTCACGGAAACATTATCCTTGTAATAGACGAGATCCATACCATCGTAGGTGCCGGAGATGCCGAAGGCAGCATGAATGCCGCAAATATCCTCAAGCCTGCTCTTTCCAGAGGAGAAGTTCAGGTTATCGGTGCTACCACTTTTAACGAATACCGTAAGCATATAGAAAAGGACTCCGCACTGGAGCGCCGTTTCCAGCCGGTTACGGTAAATGAGCCGTCTGTTGAGGACAGCGTGAAGATTATTGAGGGCATTGCCCATTACTATGAGGACTATCATCAGGTCTCTATCCCGGAGAGCATGTGCCGCCTTGCGGTTACGATGAGCGAGAGATATATTACGGATCGGTTCCTGCCGGATAAGGCAATCGACCTGATCGATGAGGCTTGCTCCGATGTTAACCTGAAGGATAAAAATATTACCCGCCGTATGCTGGCAAAGCAGGATCTGGAAAATATCCGCTTTGAGCGTGAAGCTCTCAGCTCGGAACCGATTCCTGAAGATGTTGAGAATACCCAGGAGTTTCTGGATAAAAGATACGCCAGAATTGCGGAGCTGCGCAGCAAAGAAATAAAGCTGGAGCAGGAGCTGAAGGAACTGGAAGCTGTGCCCAAGCCGGAGCTGTCCGTCGACAATCTTGCCCGCATTATTGAGCTGTGGACGAAAATTCCCGCTTCGAGTATCAAAGAAGGAGAAATCGAGCATCTTGCCGGCTTGAATTCCCGCCTGAAGGAACATATTATCGGTCAGGATGAGGCAGTCGATTCCGTGTGCGCTGCTATCAAGCGTGGGAGAGTCGGTCTGAAGGCGAAAAATAAACCGGTGAGCTTTATTTTTGTCGGAGGCACCGGCGTTGGAAAGACGGAGCTTGTCAAGCGTCTGGCAGAGGATATGTTTGATTCTCCGGAGTCACTGATCCGTCTGGATATGTCCGAATTCATGGAAAAATTTTCTGTTTCCAGAATTATCGGATCGCCTCCGGGATATGTCGGATATGATGAGGCGGGTCAGCTTACGGAAAAGATCCGCAGAAAGCCCTATTCGGTTGTCCTTTTTGATGAAATTGAAAAGGCCCATCCGGATGTGATGAATATTCTGCTTCAGATCCTGGATGATGGCAGAATAACCGATGCTCAGGGAAGAGTTGTCAATTTCGAAAATACGATAATTATCATGACAACGAATGCTGGAAGCTCCGGAAAGTCCGGCAGTGTAGGCTTCGGCGGAACGCTGAGCGATATGTCGAGAGAGCGTGCTCTGAAAGCTCTCGGGGAATTCCTGAGACCGGAGTTTATGAACAGAGTAGACGAGATCATCTGCTTCAACCAGCTCAGCGAAGAGAACTTTGCAGCGATCGCAGAGCTGATGCTTGGTGAGCTTCGGGACGTTGTCAGAGAACGGAATATTACTGTTTCCTGGAATGAGGATGTAGTGAAATATCTGGTGAAGGAAGGTTATTCCGTTACCTACGGTGCCCGGAACCTCCGCAGGCTTATTCAGAAGAAGATCGAGGATCCGGCTGCGGAAAAGATGATTGAGTTTTCATCCCGGAATTCCGGAACAAGTGCATCGGCTGTATCGATTTCAATCGGCGCTGATGGAGAACCGGAAGTAACGGTAAATTAACTGATATAAAGGAGCAAATAACATGAGCTTTGAAAATGAAACAATTGATATTTCTGACATTCTCAGTCTGTGTGACCATACCCTTCTCAGAGTCGACTGTACTTCAGATGAGATCAGGACATTGTGCGATCAGGCGATAAAGTACGGCTGTGCGTCGGTTTGTATTCCTCCGTGTCACGTTGCCGGGGCGAAGAGATATGTCGGTGACAGAATGAAGATCTGCACGGTCATCGGTTTTCCGAACGGCTATTCCACGAGTGCTGTAAAAGCGTATGAAGCGGCTGATGCAATAAAAAACGGCGCAGATGAGATCGATATGGTAATTAATCTCTCTATGGTCAAAGACCGATGCTGGGATGATGTCGCCAATGATATCCGCCTTGTCAGAAAAGCATCGGAAGGATATGTTCTGAAAGTGATCATTGAGTGCTGTCTGCTCACGGAAGAAGAGAAGATCAGGCTGTGCTCTGTCGTATCCGAATGCGGCGCTGATTATATTAAAACCTCTACCGGTTTTTCAAAGGGCGGAGCGACCTTTGAGGACGTGAAGCTTATGAGAGAGAACTGCCCTTCTTCTGTCAAAGTTAAGGCGGCGGGTGGGATTTCTACACTGGAGGATGCAGAAGAATTTATGCGCCTTGGTGCCGAACGCCTTGGAACGAGCCGCATCGTAAAGATTGCAATGAATGCAGAAAATAATGCTTGACATTTATTCTCTGTCTGTATATAATAACTGAGCGAAAATAAAGAAGGTACGGCATCTCGTCCCTCACCCAGCGGCAATTCAGGTCAGCTGTGGTTAATAAATGCATTATTATGATGTGTTTTTATGCGCGGATGCTGTGCGTCCGCGCTGTTCTTATTTTATCCGTTTCGGATATGGAGGTGTTTGACAATAGCAAACGATACTCATCAGATTAATGAGGAGATAGTCGACAGCGAGCTTCGTCTCATTGGAGAGAACGGAGAGCAGCTTGGCATTATGTCTGCGGAAGAGGCACTCAAAATTGCCGAAGAGCAGGGATTTGATCTTGTCAAGATAGCTCCCAATTCCACCCCTCCTGTCTGCAGAATAATGGACTATGGCAAGTTCAGATTTGAGCAGACGAAAAAGGAAAAGGAAGCAAAAAAGAATCAGCGTACAATTGAAATCAAGGAGATCCGTATGGGTCCGTCCATCGGGGAGAATGACTTTAACACGAAGCTGAAAAACGGCATCAAGTTTTTGCGTGACGGAGACAGGCTTAAGGTTTCAGTCAGATTCCGCGGCAGAGAGATGGCTCATACAGAAATAGGCGTAGAGCTGCTGAATGACTTCGCAGAAAAGTGTTCCGAAGTGGCAACTCTGGACAAGGCCCCGAAACTTGAAGGAAGAAATATGTCTGTATTCCTTTCTCCAAAGCCGGTGACCCCGCCGAAAAAGCCCGCAAAGCCCAAGCAGCCGAAGCAGGAGACCGTTGTAGCTCAGGAGAAAGCTCCGGCAGAGGAAACAGCAGAATAAAATATTTATTTAAGGAGATATTGTTATGCCAAAACTTAAGACACATAGTGGCGCAAAGAAGAGATTCAATCTCACGAAGACCGGTAAGGTAAAACGCGCTCATGCTTTTAAGAGCCATATTCTCACTAAGAAAGACACCAAGAGATGCCGCCGTCTGCGCAGCGGAGCATATGCGGACGTTACCAACGAGGCTACCATCAGAAAAATGATCCCTTATAAATAAGGGCAGACGTGATATAGGAGGATAATCAAATGGCAAGAGTTAAAGGCGCAATGATGACCCGTAAGCACAGAAATAAAGTTCTGGGTCTGGCAAAAGGTTACTGGGGAAATAAATCCCGTCATTATAAGATGGCCAATGAGCAGGTCATGAAGTCCGGTCGTTATGCATACATCGGCCGCAAGCTCAAAAAGAGAGATTTCCGTCAGCTCTGGATCACTCGTATCAGCGCCGGCTGCAAGGCAAACGGCATGAATTATTCTACTTTCATGCATGGCCTCAAGCTCTCCGGAATTGATATGAACCGCAAGATGCTCTCTGAAATGGCTATTCATGATCCCGCTGCTTTCACCGCTCTCTGCGAGATGGCAAAGGCTGCAAAGTAATTTTATAGTCTGTTATGAAGCGCAGGTCATTATCGGCCTGCGCTCGTTTATTTCGGAGTAAAGATGATGAAAAGAGTAAAATCGTTTCTGTGCTCGCTGCTGTTCTCCGCTATGCTGGTTGAGTGCGTTCCTTCCGCGTTTGCCGATTATGATTTTGAAACCTACAGTATTGTCAGCGACCTTGTTTATACCTATAAAATGCGTCAGGCTTCGGCTTATGGAGAGATTTCGGAGCTCCTTTCAGATCTGTCGGAGAAAGACCCGGAGCTCGGGAGTGTCTGGAACAGAATCATGAAATACTGGGAGTATGTGGGAAATGACATGACGGTGTTTTATGATGTTCTTCCCGACGGTCTCCCGGAAAACAACAGTTTATGCATTGTTGTTCTTGGATATGCACTGACCTCTGAGGGAACGATGGCCGATGAGCTGATCGGACGATGCCGGACTGCCCTCGCATGTGCTGAAAAGTATCCGGAAGCCTATATTGCGGTAACTGGCGGAGGAACCGCCGGGGGAAGGCATGAAGAAACGGAAGCTGACCTGATGGCGCAATGGTTTATCGATAACGGGATCAGCCCGGACAGGCTGATCATAGAGAACCGTTCCCTTACCACAGGGGAGAATGCCCAGAGAACGTGTACGATCCTTCTGGATCATTATCCGGAAATAAAGCAGCTTGCCGTAGTTACAAGTGATTATCATATTCAGCTCGGCTGTCTGGTATTTCAGGAACAGCTCCTGCTGGAATCTTATAAGAGAGAAAGCGAGCCGCTGGAGGTTATTTCAAACGCGGTATACAGGGCTCCGGACAGCACCGATGAATACAACAGAGTGAATATTCAGGCTTCATATGTATGGAAGCTTGCCGATACGCGGGACGGAGATTTTCAGTAAAGATATCCGGCATGGATACGCTTTCTGTAGTGATCTTTTCGGATCTGAAAAAAATAAAAATTTCTGTGAGTGAAATAATAAAAAAGTATTGCAAAATAAGAGCGCATGTGCTATATTAATTGAGCTGAAAACATAGCGGGATTGTGTAGGGGTAGCACAGCGGACTCTGACTCCGTATGCGAGGGTTCAAATCCTTCTCCCGCTGCTTTTTCAAAGGGCTCTGAATCAAATCGATTCAGAGCTTTTTGTATATTTTAAAGTGTGATAAAAATAGCTCGGATATTGTTTTAACAGGAAGGAGACCAATTATGCAGTTTATTTGTTATCCAAAATGTACGACCTGCCAGAAGGCAAAAAAGTGGCTGGAGGAAAACAGTATCACATTTGACGAGCGGCACATCAAGGAAAATAATCCGACAATCGAAGAACTGAAAGCATGGTATAAACAGAGCGGACTGCCGCTGAAAAAGTTTTTTAACACCAGCGGACTTCAATACAAGGCGATGCAGCTCAAGGATAAGCTGCCGACGATGAGCGAAGACGAGCAGTTTGAGCTGCTGGCAGCTGACGGAATGCTGGTAAAACGCCCGCTGCTGATCGGCGATGACTTTGTTCTTGCCGGCTTCAAAGAAGCGGATTGGGCAGCTGTTCTGGGAAAGTAAGACATTAAACTGAGCAAAACGCTGGACTTACTAGGAAGCGGAGTAAGGTGAAAAACGAATAGCGAGTTGCTGTTTTGTGTGTTGCATAGAGAAAAATATAGCGGGATAATTTGGGTTATTATTTTGTTTTTATGTAACCTTTTTGTTGTGGACTTTATCTGGAATTTCGATATAATAGCTCCCGTAAAATAAATCTCCGGAGGAAAGTATGCAGCCGATCAGAGAAGCAAAACAGCAGGAATATGTTAAGCCGACCAGAGAGAGCCTGTACAGAAGACAGAAAGAGATTCTTGAAACTTTCCTTTCTCACGGCGCAATATCTGAGGCGCAGTTTCAGCAAAGCCTCAGGGATCTTACATTAAAAATGGGGATGTAAGGGAACTGTGAAGTTTCCGTAAAATATACCGGAGATCAGTAACACGATTTCCGGTATATTTTTATACAGAATAAATTCAGGAGGCACTCAAATAATGAGCGGCCTCCTGAGTTCTATCTGGTATTCGTATGAATAGGCTGACGAATGATTTGATTATAATTCCTCGCTGAGAAG
>JAUNQI010000005.1:0-34179 GCA_030536255.1 Eubacteriales bacterium
AAGATAAAGAAAACAGAAAGGGATCTGTTCCGTAGAGACCGATTAGCTGCAGGCTGCAGCCTGCAAGGAGTTAAAGCTGAAAATGGACAAATCTTTTTACAACGATATCAATACGCTCTCCCGTTTCTGCGCTCCGCGGGATATTCCTTGCCTTACGCAGAAAGAAGTGGAGAAAGTCCTTGGGGAACCTCAGGCGGATGTGATGGTCCTGTTCGGAGGAAACATTCTGGCCGGGGGAGATGTGTTTGCCGATGCGATCTGGAATAAGGTCGCACGGAAGTACATCATTGTCGGCGGTGCCGGGCACACGACGCAGACGCTGAGAGACAAGGTGCATGCGCTGTATCCGGACTTCGATACGGACGGCCTCCCGGAGGCTGTTGTCTTCGCGGAGGCTTTAAAGAGAAAATACGCCCTTTCCGCCGATTACCTGGAAACCGTCTCAACCAACTGCGGGAACAATATCACGAATCTCCTGCAGCTGATAAAAACCAATAACCTTGTCTGCCGTTCGATTATTCTCTGTCAGGATGCCACGATGCAGCGCAGAATGTCCCTGACGCTCCGAAAATATGAGCCGGAGATGAAGATCATCAACTTCGCAGGCTACGAAGCTGTTTTGAACGAAGATCTGTCTTTTACCGAAGAGATCCGGGGAATGTGGGATCTGGAACGGTATGTGTCCTTACTGATGGGGGAGATTTCGAGAATTACGGACGATAAAAACGGCTACGGTCCGGCTGGAAAAGGCTTTATCGTCCATGAAGACATTCCGCAGGAAGTACAGCAGGCGTTTATCCGCCTGAAAAACCAGGATGAAAACATGGTAAGAAAAGCCTATGCAGCAAATTGATCAGATTCTTTTCTTGAAAATTACAAAAAAATATAATATAATATGATTTTAGAGTATGTTTAAGGAGACTACAGTTCATGTGGGAGAAAAAAAGCAATGTCGGAGGAGTGATTTTTCGGATCTTCGTATTCCTGATTGCGGCAGCGCTTCTGGTCGGGTTCTACTTTTACTATAAGAAGACGACAGAGGAGAACGAGGAGCAAGATCTGGCGTACCTCGCGCAGTATGAGCAGCAGCTGTCCTCTCAGGAAAACACGGCAAACACGCCTCAGACCGGGTCGAAAACGGGGGGTGCAGCGGAAGTACAGGCTGCCTACGAAGCCGATCTTGCCGCTATCCAGACCTATATGCCCGGAATCGTCTGCTGGGGTGATGTGCTTACCGGCGGCTCCGCAGGCGGTGTTTCTTTCCCCGGCGTGCTGCAGGATCTGATTGATCTCAATATCTGTGATAAATACGATTTCCGTTCTACGGTGGACTTTGCGGACAACCTCACGAAGATCCGCTGGGAAGACTACCGTGTGGATATTCCGGTCGTGAACATGGGCGTAGGGGAGGAGAGCTCCTATACGGTTCTCGGTCGTGCCGGCGCGGTTCCTTATCTCGTCGGGGAGGATCTTACGGTTCCTGCGGAATGTGAGCCGGTGGAGATCCGTCTGACGAATGAATTCGCCAAACATGTCAAGCCGCTGATCTTCGGAGACGGCGGCGTAAATCCGGTTGTGATCGGCGGAATTGAAGGAACTCTCACTGCGGACCCCTCCAGCTACAGCCAGTATTCCTCCGGAAGATATAGCTTTACACGTCTTACCCCCGGCACCGAAACGGAGATTGCAAAAGGAACGGAGATTGTAACCTCCGGATCGAATCTCTATAAGGATTATATCCATGTCATCTTTATCGGAACGTATGGGGACTTCTACCAGGCGCAGGAGCTGGTGGACCAGCAGAAAGCGCTTCTTGCCCGTCAGACAGGGAATTCCGACCGCTACATCGTTCTCGGAATGTACATGAGCAATGATCAGTCCATTCCTTCCTCCACGCTGACGCAGGCGGAATCCCTCATGTCTCAGGCTTTCGGCAACCGCTTCATCAACCTCCGCAAATATCTTACCGGCGACGCACTCCGGGATACCGGCATCACGGCTACCAAGGATGACGAGAGCTATCTCCGCAATAATCTGGTCCCGCCTTCTCTCCGTTCCACGCCCTATTCTGTAGAACTCAATGCTCAGACCTATGAGGCGATTGGCAAGGTCGTGTATGACAGAATGGACATGCTCGGCTATTTTGACGAGATCAAGGATGAGCTCGGAATTACCGCTATGGAAAAGGCGGAAAAGCAGGCAGCAGCTCAGGCAGCGGCGATGCCCGCTTCCAAGTAACTGCCCCTGATCATTCACCGTATAAATGTCAGACATTAGAATCTAAATAAAGTACCAAAATTAATCGGGAAGCAGGATCCTGTATCAGATTCTGCTCCCCGGTTTTATTATGCGCGATATTCTTTATACGCTTACAGTTCAGACCTCAGCGCCGCTGCTGCGCAGGTTCCTTCAAAGTGACTTCATGTGCAGTAAGCGTTCTTTACAAGATCCCACAGAGAGTCATAGTCGATGTAATATTCCGCAAACTGTGTACCCAGCTTCAGCTCGCCCTTGGGCGTTTCAATCGGCAGGATCTCATACTCCACGAGCATCTGCACCGTCTCGTTCAGATCGTTGAGGCTGAGGTCGGTGACCATGTACGGAGAAAGCTGATCATACGCCTTCAGAGAAAACTCATCCTCCTCCGCATAGCATTCTCTGGCAGCCTGAACAAAGCCTCCCAGATAGACACGCTGGTGCGACATACGGTCAATATTGGAGCCGAATACTTCCTTGTCTCTTGTGCGTACGAACTTCATTGCCTTGTCGCCCTGGAGCAGTACCGTGTTGCCCTCTACAAAGTCCGGATCCGCGTATGCAATCGCGTTATCCGGAACAGTAACCGTAACTCCGCCGACGAGATCATTGATGATCTGAATGGAATCAAGAGAAAAAGAGACATAGTGATCGATCGGTGCGTCAAACATCAGGGAAGAGATCGCATTCCGGGAGTTAACGCAGCTGTCCTCCGCCCCGGAACCGTAGGTATGCGAAAGAGCGATCTGACAGAACTTCGTTCCGCCGACCTTTCCGTTAACGGAGAGCCAGGGGACATCGCACATCGTGTCGCGGTTGATCTGGATCGGGGTACAGGTCTTTTTATCCTGGTCAAAAATAAGAACCGTCTGAAAGTCCGCCTGCTGGTAATTGTAGAACAAACCGGAAACATCCTCTTCCGGATTGAACTTATCTGTTCCCATGACGAGAAGCGTACGGATATGTCTCTTCAGTGGATACGTCTTTCCGTTATATTCCAGAGAGTCTTTTTTCTGAAGGGCATGCTCGGATGTCCCGGCACCGACAATGTTCCCGTCCTCCCGCTGCTGAAGAAGCAGAGAGCCGCCCAGCAGAACCAAAATCAAAAGGACAGAGACAACACCGGCAATGAATTTCGTAGATTTTTTCATAATATTTCAATAAGAAAAGGACGACTGCAGGAGCCGTCCTTCTGTATGTTCGTGAACTGATTCGAAAAGCAACCAGCTTATGCAGCAGCCTTCGTCATAATAGCAACAGCACCGAGCTCATAGAAGCAGGCGGTAATGGTGCTGTCTCCGTTGTTGGAAACGTTCTCATCGGGGAGAGCATTGCCGTTTACAGTAACCTTAACTTCATCTTCAGCCTTGAGACCGGGAACCTGCATTGTAAGCTTAAGACCGTTACCGGCGGTGATTTCGTTTTTGTATTCGTCAGCAACATCGAGCCAGAAGAAATTGGTTACAATGTAATCTTCCTCTGCCTTGGCTTCCTCGTAGTACTTTTCAAAAGCTTCGAGCTCTTCACCTTCAAGAACTTTTTCTGCCTCATCGACAGGGAGCATTACGAGTGCATCGGGAGCAGTCTTAACGACTTCACCGTTCGAATCAACGAAAGTGACCTCATTTTCTTCTTCGGCTTCTTCGTTTTCTTCAGCAACGTAATCTTCATTAACAACAACAGGGAGAGCAGAGGTGGATTCACCGTCAGACTCGCTCTTGGTTACGGAAGAACCGGAAGAAACGGAAGAAGTGGAAACAGAACCGGCAAAAGCAGAAACGGAAAGGCCGAGAACGAGGACAAGTGCAAGGACAGCGCAAAGAATCTTTTTCATAGATGTATCCTCCAATATATTGTGTTCCTAAATATTATGTTATCCATATATTCTTTGATAGTATAAGTAAATTTATTTCAAAAGTCAATATTTTTCTTTCATTTTTTCAGTGTCATTTCATTATTTATTAAAATTTTCTTCTTTTTTTAATACTTAGGCATGAACTTACTGAGAGTTTATCATTCAGCCTTTCGGCAGAGATTTTCTTGTATTCTTTCCGTAGATATGATATAAATGTATAATAATATAAAGAAAGATGATTTCATCTCTGGTTTCGGAGGCATTGCTTCATGAATAACAATAACTCTGCGAATAATGAAGAGCTGACCATAGACCTGCTTGCGCTGTTCCGGGCAATCTGGCACAATATCGTTTTTGTATTGCTTGCCGGCGTTGTCTGCGGCGTGCTGACGTTCTTTGTTACTTCTACGTTTATCACGCCGAAATATCAGGCGGCGGCGATGTTTTATGTCAATAACAGCACCTTCTCCGTCGGCAGTACGAGCTTTTCCATTTCCTCCGGAGAGCTGAGCGCAGCTCAGACCCTCGTGGATACGTATGTTACGATCCTGGATTCCCGTCCCACGCTGGAGGAGATCATGAAGGAAGCCGGCGTGGAATATCCGCTCAAGGACTTCCGGGAAATGATCTCGACGGAGAACGTAAAGAACACCGGAATCTTTAAGGTCACGGTTACCAGCGAAAGCCCGCTGGAAGCGGAGCTGATCGCCAATACCGTCACCCGGGTGCTGCCGGAAAGAATTGCCGAGATCGTGGACGGCAGCTCCGTCAGAATTGTAGAGTCTGCGGTAGTTCCTGCCGGACGTTCCTCCCCGAATCTCCTCAAGAATACCGCAATCGGCATCCTGCTCGGCATGTTCCTGGTCGTCGGTATTATCACGATGAAGATGCTCTTTGCTCCTCCTCCGGAAGAACTGATCAATTCTTCTGACGATCTTTCCGCGGCCTATCCGGATATTCCCATTCTTGCGATGATCCCGGATATGCGTCAGCATGTAAAAGGAGAATATTCTTCCTATTACAAGCAGGATACGAAAAAACAGAAGGGGGGAAAGTAAACGATGGCTGACAAGAAGTTGAAAGCTGACAGAGCGCTGCTTTGTGAAAATATGAATTATGCCGCAAAAGAATCGTTTATCCGTCTTCGTACGAATATTCTTTTCTCCTTTGTTGCTTCGGAAGGCTGCAAGATAATCGGCGTTACGAGCTCCCGAACCTCGGAAGGGAAGAGCACGACCAGCGTAAACCTGGCCTATTCCCTTGCTCAGCTGGGTAAAAAAGTCCTGCTGGTAGACTGTGACATGCGCCGTCCTTCTCTCAATGAAAAGCTTGGTTTTTCGCTCAGTCCCGGTCTTTCCAATCTTCTCACGAATATTAACGTTGTAGGCGAAACGGTTGCTGCCTATACGCCTTCGGATAACAGCAGCGGTTTCTTCGCCATTTCCGCCGGGGATATTCCTCCCAACCCCTCCGAGCTTCTCAACTCCGGGCGTATGGCAAAGCTGCTGGGAACGATGCGCACTGTCTATGACTATATCCTGCTGGATCTTCCCCCGGTGGGTGCGGTTGCGGATGCGCAGACGATCTCCGGACTGACGGACGGCATGCTGATCGTTGTGAAAGACGGCAGCTGCCCGAAGAACGTTCTCGCCTCCTGCATGCAGCAGCTGGAGCTGGCCAAGTGCCATATTCTGGGCTTTGTTCTGAACGGGACGATAGAGGGTTCCGCTAAGAAATACTCAAAAGATTACTATTACTATAAGAAATAATCATGCAGGATCTTCGCGAAATTCACAGAACAAAAGGAATTATGCGGAGATTCTGTACTTTTTTACGGATACCTTCACGAATCTTCATTCAGAATAATCCGGAACAGGAGTATATGTTTCCATGAGTAAAATTGATAAAAGATTATCCTCTTTTCTGATTTTCTTCCTGTGCATCTGCACGGTCCTCGGGGCAGTTTCTCCCTCGGCTTCCGCGCTGTTTGGAAAGCAAAAGGATACGGCTCCGCAGAAGCCTTATGTCAGCGATTATTATTCCGATAAGACAAACGATATCTTTATTACAGAGGACACCTGGATCTCCTACAAGGGCAAGCCGACCATGACGACCGGAAAGGCTATGCCCGGAACGAACAGCGATTATATGATCCTGCCCGCACCGCTTTTTGACTGCACGGGGATCGGGTTCGATTACCAGGTAACAGATCTGAGCAGCGGCTCCTGCAGCGGTACGCGGGACATTATGGTCTGCAGCATTGAATACGGCTGGTCCGTGCTGAATACGCAGTTTGATTACGGCAGCAAAAACAGCGTCGCTTCCGCTGCCGCGACCTGGGACAGTCCGTGTACGCTGGTCGCTTTCGGAATCTCGCCGGTGAAAACCGACAATTCCGTGTATAATTACCGTATTGATCTGACGGATGTCCGAATTCAGAATTACAGTCCGGATTCTTCTGCTTCTCAGACTCAGGCAAATACAAATCAGGGAATCTACGTCAATCCGAATATTTCCGGCTATAACATGGTCGTCTACGTCACGCAGGCAGAGGCGGATGCAGCCGGGCATCATTACCGGCAATTCCGGAATTACAGCATCAACAATAATTTTGCCAACTACGGTGTCCGCCAAAGCTACGGAGAAAAATGCTTCCGTCTTTTCTTAACGGTGGAACAGCTTTCCAAAGCAACCGTCTATAATCCCGGCGATTATATATATGACGACGGGAAGCTGTACGTCGGCGGATACAATAAAACGGATCTGAAGGCGTATGTACTGCCGATCGCGCTGGATTCCAGCGGGCGTTATTACCCCATGTTCGTTGAAAGCACGGTATATAAATAATATCCTGAATATTTTCTCTAGAGAGAGGTCCGGCATAGATAAGCATGTTATAATTGATTTAGAAGGAAATTTTACACTGAAAAATGACTGAAAAAATAGCAATTCTTGGCGCTGGTACCTGGGGCACGGCCCTGGGCTGTGTCCTTAACAAAAAAGGATATGATGTTCTCATCTGGCTGCGGAACCGTGAAAAGGCCGCAGAGCTTTCGGAAACGAGGCATCATGCCAAGCTTCCCGGACTAGTGATCCCGGAAGAGATCGTTTTTACGGCGGACATGGGGGATATCTCCGACGCGGATTTTGTCATATTCGCTGTACCGTCGCTGCACATCCGCAGCACAGCGGAAAAGGCGAAGGATGTGCTCCGTTCTTCTCAGGTGCTGATTTCGGTCGCCAAGGGCATCGAGAAGGATACGCTTTATACAATGACCGAAGTGATCCGGGATGTTCTGCCGGAGAATCCGGTTGTTGCGCTCTCCGGACCGACGCACGCGGAAGAGGTCGCACTGGACCTCCCGACAGCGATCGTTGCCGCATGCGAAGATGAGGAAGCTTCGAAAAAAGTGGCAGCACTGTTCGAACGTACCTGCATCCGGGCATATACCAATACCGATATTTACGGCGTGGAGATCTGTGCTGCGCTGAAAAACGTTGTCGCTCTTGCTGCCGGAATTTCCGATGGAATCGGCTTCGGAGACAACGCCAAGGCTGCCATTATCACCAGAGGCATTGCGGAGATCAAACGCCTCGGACTGGCGATGGGCTGCCGGGAGCAGACGTTTGCCGGCCTTGCCGGGATCGGTGATGTTGTTGTTACCGCTACGAGCAGACACAGCCGGAACAATAAATGCGGAAACCTGATTGGTCAGGGCCTCAGCGTAGAAGATGCTGTGGCTGAAGTAGGAATGGTCGTGGAAGGTCTGAACGCCATTGAGCCCGCGCTGATGCTCTCGGAAAAATACGGTGTTTCGATGCCGATCGTTTCTGCAATGAACCGGATCATCAGCGGCACGCCTCCCAAAGAGCTTGCGCGGCAGCTGATGAACCGCCGACTGAAAAACGAAACCGACTGATAATAAGGAATAGTTTATGATCGATTTTCACAGTCATATTCTCCCGGGGATCGATGACGGAGCCGATACTCCGGAAACTGCATATGAAATGCTCTGTATGAGCGCGCAGCAGGGCGTAAAAAAGATCGTCGCCACGCCGCATTACTATCCGGCGGAAGAGAGCCCGGAAGCGTTTCTCCGCAGACGTGAGGAAGCGGTAAACAAGCTGAAAGTTTATGTCCTGCAAAGACGGGAACACGGGGATAAAAGGGAAGTGCCTTCTGTTTATCTCGGGGCGGAGGTATATTATTTCCCGACTCTCGGTACCTGCGAAAGTCTCAGGAGACTTGCTTTCGGACATGATCATTTTCTTCTGGTCGAGCCGCCGATGTCCTCCTGGACAGAGAGCATGTTTGATGAGATTGCTCTTGCCGAAAAGAATTTCGGTGTAGTACCGGTGATCGCGCACGTGGACAGATATGCCCGCCTTCTGAAGGACAATTCTCTGTTTGAAGAAGTGGACAGCAGGGGATTTCTCGTTCAGGTGAACGCTTCCTTTTTCACCCGGAGAGAAACTCAGACTTTTGCCTTTGAGCTTCTTTCTGATGGAATGATCCATATGCTCGGCTCGGATGCCCATGATCTGGAATATCGAAAGCCGAATCTTGCAGATGCTGTGACTGCGATTTCCCGCAGGGGGCTCGGAAGCTGTCTGGATCATTTGATTGCTCTTTGACGTATTTTTTACCTCGATTCAACCCCGTTATTTCCATTTTTGATGAGCCAAACGGCAGAACACAGAACGCATTCCGAATAAAAATGTTGACAAAAAAATTTTTTTATGTATAATGACAATGTATTGTTGGATGGTAAGGTAAAGGAATGAAGCAATATCAGAATTATAATGATGATGAACTTCTGTTGATGTCTTCTTCCGGAGATCAGGATGCGGAGGAAGAGCTTATCACCCGATATAAGCGCAAAGTTTCTATCTGTGCCAGAAGGTTTTATCTTTTCGGTGGAGACAATGATGACCTGATCCAGGAAGGTACGATTGGCTTACTGAAAGCAATCCGAACCTTTGATCCCGGAAAAGGTGTTTCATTCAGCTCTTACGCCGAAGTATGTATCCGGAGCAAGCTTCTTGATGCGATTTCCTTCAGGAAATACTCCGGGTTCCTCTCGTTGGATGAGCCGGATTTGTCTGATTCCTCATTATGTGATAATAACCCCGAAACACTTTTTATAGAAAACGAGCACTATGAGGAGTTTGTAGCTTCTTTAAAGGACCGCCTTTCGGCGTATGAACGGTCCGTTTTAGATATGTATCTGCAGGGAATGAATTATAACGAGCTTTCTGAAAAGCTCAACAAACCGGTAGCTTCTGTATATAACGCAGTACAGAGGATACGTTTGAAGCTCTCTGCGCATATAGACAAAGGCGATTCCAGCAAGTAATAATGCTGTTCGCATATATTTCGCCAATTGGCATTTATCAAAAGAGAGGATCTAAAATGTACGAAGACAAGACCTTAGTTTGCAAAGAATGCGGCAACGAGTTCGTATTCACCGCCGGTGAGCAGGAGTTCTACGCAGAGCGCGGCTTCCAGAATGAGCCCCAGCGCTGCAAGGCTTGCAGAGATGCACGCAAGAACGCAGCTCGTGGTCCCCGTGAGTATTTCACTGCTGTCTGCGCAGCATGCGGCGGCGAGGCAAAGGTTCCCTTTGAGCCCAAGTCCGATCGTCCTGTTTACTGCAGCGAGTGCTTTGCAAAGATGAGAGAGCAGCAGGCATAATTTATTGCGTCTGTTGAGATAGTGGGACGCGTAACTGCGTCCCGCTATTCATTTTACCGATTTTGTTTAACAATTCTGAAAGGAATTTAATGATTATGTTTAAAATTACACCCGAAACACCTCTTGCAGATATTATTGAAAACTGCCCCGAAGCCATGCCCGCTTTCCAGGCAATCGGAATGCACTGCCTCGGCTGTGCTCTTGCCAGCGGCGAGAACGTGGAACAGGCCTGCGCAGTACATGGAGTCGATCCCGAAGAATTCGTCAATGACCTGAACGCATATCTCGAGACGCTCTGATCCGGCACTCCTATCCTTTAACCGAATAATCTTTGATAAGCCGGACTTGTTCCGGCTTGATTTATAATATGACTGAAAGACTGAAAACTATAACCGACCTGGTTCAGCCCGGAAAAGGCGTCATTGACGTCGGAACCGACCACGGATATGTTCCCGCGGAGCTTGCCCTGAGGGGATACGCGGGGAATATCATCGCTTCGGATATCAACGAAGGTCCGCTTTCCGCTGCAAAGAGATATGCATTGGAGCAGAATGTCAGCAACAGAATTCTTTTTACGCTGTCGGACGGACTTGCCGGCTGCAGCCCGAAGCTGGTGGATACTGTGATCATCGCGGGAATGGGCGGAGACCTCATCTGCAGCATTATCGACGCTGCAGACTGGCTCTGCCGGCCGAAGATCCGCCTGATCCTGCAGCCGATGACGAAAGCCGAGATCCTCCGGTATTATCTCATCAATAACGGCTTCGTGATAACCGACGAAAAACTTGTCCGGGAAAACGGGCGGGTCTTCCAGATCTTTACTTCAGAATATAACGGAGTATATTTTACCAGAAAGCTGAATGATGCATCCGGCTTTGACGCAGCGGATCCGTATATGGACGCGGAACTGTTCACCGGGCGCTTCCGTATCCTGAAGGAGCATTCGGAATTCCGGGACATGATCCTCGGAACGCTGAAAAGTATGGAAAAAAAGCTGAATGGGATCGAAAGCTCGGGCATCCGAAAAGGCAATCTTTCTGATTATATTTTTTATTCGGAGCTCCTTCGTCAGCTGAGAGAAATGAGGAAAAGATATGACGACCTGTAAAGAGATATACGACTATTTAAACGAATTTGCCCCCGTGGAAACGCAGGAGGGCTTTGATAACGCAGGCTTTCTTTTCGGGGATATCCATGCGGAGGTTCAGCGGGTTCTGCTGGCACTTGACGCAACCTCGGAAGTGATCGCTGAGGCAGTGGAGAAGAAGGCGCAGCTGATCGTTACGCACCATCCGCTGATTTTCGGCAGCTTCAAAAACGTCCTTTCGGAGGATCCGACAGGGAAAAAGCTGATAGAGCTGGCAAAGAAAGAGATCTGCGTACTGTCCATGCATACGAACCTGGACAAAGCCGAAGGGGGAGTCAACGACGTCCTGATCCGCCTTCTCGGAGTTGAGAAATCTGCAGACGATATCGATGATTACGAGAATACGGAAGCCTTTGCCTCCGGTGCTTGTACCCGGGTTCCCGGCGATCCGATCATGCGGGCCGGAACGCTGAAGGAAGAGATCGCTTTAGTGGATTATCTGAAGTACGTGAAGAGCCGTCTGAATTCCAACGGTCTGCGTTACTATGACGCCGGAAGACCGGTTCACAAGATTGCCTGCATTGGAGGCGCCGGAGGGGACGGTATCCGCACGGCCTTTGAATTCGGCTGTGATACCTATATTTCCGCAGATCTGAAATACTCGGCTTTTCTGGAAGCAAAGGAGCTTGGAATCAACCTAATCGACGCCGATCACTTCTGCACGGAAAACCCGGTCGTATATGAGCTGAAGAGCCTGCTCGGAGACAGATTCCCGCATACGGAATTCATGATCTCCGACCGCCACTGCCAGACGGCACAGTTTGTCTGAGGTAGATCAATGGCGAAAAACAATAAAACGGTATTTGTATGCTCCGATTGCGGAAACGAATTCCCGAACTGGTCCGGAAAATGCCAGAAATGCGGTTCCTGGAATACGCTTCAGGAAATATCCCCGGATTCTCCGAAAAAATCGGGAAAAGTCTTTAAGGAGAAGAAAGCTCCCCAGAAGATCACGGAGCTGGACGCTTCCGAGGAGATGCGCTTCAGCACAGGGATCGGGGAGTTTGACAGGGTTCTCGGCGGAGGCGCTGTAGTAGGTTCTCTGATCCTCGTGGGAGGTGCTCCCGGGATCGGAAAATCCACGATCCTTCTGCAGATGTGCGGATGCTTGTCGGATGAGCTGAACGTGCTGTACGTTACCGGTGAGGAAAGCGAGCGCCAGCTGAAGCTGAGAGCGAACCGCCTCGGCGTTGAAAACGAAAAAGTGCTGGTTCTGGCGGAAACAGACATCAACGAAGTCATCGCCAGCATGGACGAAGTGTCTCCGGACGTCCTCATTCTGGACTCCATTCAGACGGTTTCCGACTACAGCAGCGATTCCGCACCCGGCAGCGTAAGCCAGGTGAGAGAGTGCACCATGCGCATTATGCGTGTGGCAAAGGAACAGGGGATCACAGTATTCATTGTCGGCCACATTAATAAAGAAGGCAATATTGCCGGGCCGAAGGTTCTGGAGCACATGGTGGACTGCGTACTGTATTTTGAAGGTGAACAGAACACATCCTTCCGGCTTCTGAGAGCTGTAAAGAACAGATTCGGCTCCACCAATGAGATCGGCGTATTTGAGATGAACGACAAGGGGCTTGCCTGCGTGGAGAATCCTTCTGAAATGCTCCTGTCCGGCAGACCTGAGGACAGCCCGGGAACCTGCGTGACCTGCATGATGGAGGGAAGCAGACCGCTTTTAGCGGAGGTGCAGGCGCTGGTAACTCCGGCATCCTATAATCCCTCCAGACGCTGTAACGGGCTGGACTACAACCGCGCCGCCATGCTTCTTGCAGTAACGGAGAAACGCGGGGGACTTGCCGTTACCGGATGCGACTGCTATATCAACGTGATCGGCGGTCTGACGATCGATGAACCGGCTGCGGATCTCGCCGCAGTGCTTGCAATCTGCTCCAGCTATCTGGACAGGCCTCTCGGAAAAGACCTTGCAGCGCTCGGAGAAGTCGGCCTTTCGGGAGAGATCCGGAGCGTCAGCTCGATCAATCAGCGTCTTTCTGAGATATCCAGACTCGGCTTTCAGCGCTGCGTAATTCCGGCGCATATCAAAGGTGATATAAAGAAATATCCCGGCCTGGAGATCATTCCGGTAAAATCTGTGTACGAAGCCATCAAAGCAGTCGTTAAGTAAAAAAATATAAATAATCATATCTTTTTATAACTTACCAGGATCTTATGCAGCTTAATGAATAATGGAATTCCCATACACTGAAGGTGAGCTACATATAAATTCATTGATAAATGAAGCAAAAAAAGTCGATAAATAATCATAATGAAACAGAAAATAATTATAGGGGAGCGCTATACAGCGCTCCTCAAAAACAAACTGAATGAATTGGGACTGACAGTTCTCGCTCTGCCGGAAAACCCGGACATCAGTCCGCATCTGGCAGGGCATACGGATCTGTCTGTATTCTATCCGGGGGATAAAAATATCTTTCTGGCAGGATATCTGAAGAACACTTCATTCCAAAATACTTTGGAAGAAGCCGGACTCCACGTTTCCTTTATCGAGGAAAAACAATCAGCCGAATACCCGGGAGACGTGCAGCTGAATGCAAGGATCCTGCCCGGAATCGGAAATAAGTACAATAAAGCGGTTAAAAACGTGATAAAAACTATAGTGTTCCTCAATACAAATACAGTATCCCGAACAATCCTGAAGTATTTAAGCAATAAAGAGATAAAAAAATGCTCTGCGATTCAGAAAAATAAATCTGAAATCGAGAGCAATAATTGCGGCGTAAAGCAGGGAAATTATAAAATAGTAGACGATTTACGGGACATAACAAAGGAAGCACTCGTAGGGAAAGAAATAAATACTGTAATTTACGACGAAAACAACAAGCAAAGCACTACAAATATCAGACACAGCCATGATTTGTTAAATACACAAAAATACGACGATCCCATTATCCTCAACGGAGAAATTTTCGTCGCAAATTCTGAATGTTGCAGATTTACTGACGATTGCAGGGAAATACAACCTGATTTTGAATTAATTCATGTAAATCAGGGGTACGCTGCCTGTACGACGCTGGATTGCGGGGACGGAATCATTTCGTCGGATAACGGGATCTGTCAGGCAGCGAAGAATCATGGAATTGATTATCTGAAGATCTCTCAGGGGCATATTTCGCTTCCGGGCTACAGTTATGGCTTTATCGGAGGCAGCGTATTTCTTCACGATAATAAAATGGTGTTTACAGGATCGCTCAGAAATCATCCGGACAGGGAAAGTATCATTCAGTTTCTCTCAGATCGCTGTATAGAGCCGTTTTTCCTGACTGATGAAGACATTTTTGATATCGGCGGTGCGGTGCTGATCACGCCTAAGTGCTGATAAATTCTTTTTGTTGTTCTCACGGAAGTCTGGATTACTCTTTAACGTCGGATATCTCTTCACGCTTTTTACGCCCGATTGGATTGGCCATTGCAGCTTCATGAAGCGCTGCGTTATCGATATGCGTATAGATCTGCGTTGTAGAGAGATTGGAATGTCCCAGAACCTCCTGCAGCGCGCGGGTATCCACGCCGTTTCTCAGCATCAGCGTTGCAGCTGTATGGCGAAGCTTATGAGGGGAGTATCTGGAAGCGTCTAAACCGGCCTCCAGCAGCTTTCTTTCCAGCATTTGCTCAATTCCTCTTGCGCCGAAACGTCCGTTTTTCTGGCTGATAAACAGGGCTTTCTGGGCATCCGGATGGATCTTTCCGTTATCTCTCACCATGAGATAATCGTCCAGCGCCTCACGGCAGCCTTCACCGAAATAGACGATCCTTTCTTTATTGCCTTTACCGAGTACCCGGACATGATCCTCAAATACATCGCTCAGATTGAGCCCGACAAGTTCCGAAATTCGTAATCCACAGGACATAAAAAGCATCAAAATCGCGTAATCCCGGTACATATAGGGACCGGAACAGGCAGATAAGAGCTTATCACATTCGGATTCGTCCAGGTATCTGGGCAAAGAAGCTCGGCGCTTGGGCATATCGAGCTCCAGGCAGATATTATTATCCAGAAGATGCCTTTTCACCGTAAGATAGTTAAAAAACGATTTTAACGACGACGTTCGACGGCAACGGCTGGCTGCGGATAAGGAACCGGACATCTCCGGAGAGAACGACTGATAGCGGAAAAGATCCTCGATTTTTATTTGTTTAATGAAATCCAGATTGACATCCGAAATATCGATCTCATTAAACGGAACATCGCGTCCAACCTTGTGCCAGCGCTGCTTGAGATACCGGAAAAGGATCTTTAGGTCCGTATAATACGCTGCAACAGTTCTGTCGGAATGACCGCGTATTGTAGAATGATATTCCAGAAACTCCATCAGAATATCCGGAGCATCCGTGATCTGATCTAACGTCATAGCAAATACCTCATAAGATATAGAATGATATTATTTGAGAAATACAGAAAACACAATTGATAAATGCATTACAGAAACATTTGCATTTAATTAAAAATGAATTGAATAACAGCAAACAATCTGCATTTTATTTAGAATATCTTACTGTTAACATAATACCATAATTTCTTATTTTTTTCAAGTGCAAATCTCGTTAAATCATTATTATACGAGATTTTATGTTTATTATAAAACTGGTCCATAAGTAAGTCAACCCCCTGTTATCCATTATTCTGCGGACTGACTATCTTTTCTGCAATTCATTTTATTGATCCTAAACAAATTATAACAACGAAATAACCAAGTTATTTAAAAAACTACAAAATACATTTTCGTATTTTTTGTAGTTTTTTGAATGATAATCATTTTCTTTTAAAACTGAATATAAATAAGATCCCTGCATGACCGATTCACCATGCAGGGACCTCTTTCCTTTTATTTATCAAACAATGTACTGATCAGAGACTTGGAAGCCACTCTGCTCGAATTCAGGATTGTGATCAGGGCTGCGGCAATATCAGCAATAATCGCCATCCAGATGTTACAGTAGCCGATCATACTGAAAAAAATGACCAATGCTTTGATAATAAACGCAAAAATTGCATTTTCAAAGGCAATCTGACTGATTCTTGTACTTATTTGAAGAATTCCGCATATCCCGCCAAGAAGATGCGGCAATACGACTGCATCCGCATTGTACAGCTCATCCCCTGCCAGGATCACAGTATCGTCGCTTTCTGTAGTCACATTCCTGTCCGACGTGAGGATCAGCTTTTTCGTACGGTCAGAATTGCAGATATCCCAAATCAGAGAATTTTTATCTTCCGCAGATGTGCCTGCGTAAACAACGTCAAATCCGTTGACTTCGGCAAAATCAGATATTTCTTCAGAGTTCTGTTCCGTAATCAGGATACATTTATTGATCCCGCTGAGACGAAGCTCATGCAGTACGTCGGAGATATCATCGGTAATATCCGAGGAAAGCACGACAGCCCCGCCGTATCGACCGGAAAGAAACAGATAATAAGAAATACCTTCTTCGCTTTCAGCGTCATCCGGAAGCGTGTATCCCCTGCTCTCAACGAACTGCCTGATCCCGAATACCGCATCACAATTGCTGATCGTTGCAGAAACGCCTCCCGGAGCTTCAGAAAATCCGGTTACAAGTGTGGGATCAAAATCAAATTCAAACGAGTCCAGGATCGTACGGGCAAACGCCTGACCGGAATCATAGATAATATGACCGATCAGCATCCTGAACGTTTTATCGTCAAGTACGTCGGAATGCGTCGAAAGGACCTCCGGCTCAGGAGCGCTGAATAGCCCGGATTTATCAAAAACAAACGTTTTAACATCCTTTGTTTTTTCAAGGGCATATGCGTTTTTGAAAATAACACCGCTTGCCGCCGATGCACATTGGGCAAATCGCCCGATAGACGGCATGGAGATCAAAACCGACGTAGAAGTACAAACAAGAATAATTGTAATTGCTCTGTGAACGGTAACGATCGTTCTGTAATAAGAGATCACCGGCAGCAATACCGCATAGACCACGGCAATCAGGATGCCCGCTGTAAGCAGAGGACCTATGCTCCTGCTCATCACACTCTCCGTATAGAGATAATCCGAATCGTTTTTCTCAATGACGGAATGCGCAAGAGAAACTGCCTGCTCTTCCCTGCTGTCTATCATCCGGAAAGCAGAGACGTTCATTTTTTCCCTCAGGAAATCCGTCAGAAGCTTACCGATGGGAGCAAGGATCATCAGAGCCGCACCCTCCATAGGAAATCCGATGATAAAAGCCGCAATTGTAACTGCGGAAATGATTACTGACGCGTCAGAAATATTTCTGTATATAACTGAACGGAATGCCTTTTGAAAAACATCATAACCGGCAACAGCAGCTGAGAGAATCAGAAGTACCGTGGAAAGCGAGGATAAGCTGCCGAATAAAACGGCGGCAGCGAACATCAGAGATGCCGCTGCCAGCCTGATCAGCAGAAAGATCCTGCGGACTGACGGAGAAATACGGTTTCGAAGCTTCTTTCCGTTCTCTTGTTCCGACGGTAAATCCGGAGTCCCCTCTTCGGAGACATCATCTGCCGGTTCATTGTATTCGGATACGTTCCCGGGTGTTCTGTCTGGAGCCGTATAGACGGGAATGGATTCTTCCGGTGCAGCACTCACGGAAGAAGGATCTTCCGTAAGAAGCTGCTGCCAGTTTGGTTCCTGAACACGGGAATAGTATTCGGAAGTTTTATGCGTCTGCAGCTTTTTCAGCCGCTCAGCCTGATTAAGACGTTTTTTCGGCGGTTCCATTTTTACAAAGAAGGAACTGCTTTTTTTCACAGGTTCACCTCAGACTGAATAAACAGTTTCGGAGAAATTAAGCCTTGCCGTTGCAGCCGAGAACATCAACGAGCTTATGCTTGACCATAGCCTTGATTGCCTCACGGCCGGGTCCGAGGTACTCACGGGGATCGAACTTCTCGGGATGCTCAGCAAAGAACTGACGGATGGAAGCGGTAAGAGCAAGACGAAGGTCGGAGTCGATATTGATCTTGCAGACTGCCATGGAAGCTGCCTGACGGAGCTGATCTTCGGGAACACCGATAGCACCGGGCATATTTCCGCCGTACTTGTTGATCAGTTCAACAAACTCCTGAGGAACGCTGGAGGAACCGTGAAGAACGATCGGGAAATTCGGGAGACGCTTCTCAACCTCTTCGAGAATGTCGAAGCGGAGCTGGGGCTTTGTGCCGGGTTTGAACTTGTATGCGCCATGGCTGGTGCCGATTGCGATTGCAAGGGAGTCACAGCCGGTCTTCTCAACGAATTCCTGTACGTCTTCGGGACGGGTGTAGGAGCTGTCTTCTGCGGAGACCTGTACTTCATCCTCAATGCCTGCGAGGGTACCGAGCTCAGCTTCAACAACAACGCCGTGATCGTGAGCATACTCAACGACCTGCTTTGTGATAGCAATGTTCTCTGCAAAGGACTTGGAGGAAGCGTCGATCATAACGGAGGTAAATCCGCCGTCAATGCAGCTCTTGCAAAGCTCGAAGCTGTCGCCGTGGTCAAGGTGAAGAGCAATAGGAAGATCGGTCTCCTGAATTGCTGCTTCAACGAGCTTAATAAGATAGGTATGATTTGCATACTTGCGGGCACCCTTGGATACCTGAAGGATCAGAGGAGCCTGCTCTTCTTTTGCAGCCTCAGTAATACCCTGAACGATTTCCATGTTATTGACGTTGAATGCGCCGATAGCATAGCCGCCCTTATATGCCTTGTCGAACATCTCTTTTGTTGTTACGAGTGCCATAGTTTAAACTCCTTTATAAATAATATTTAATAAACTGATTGATTCACTCAGGCCTTTTCGAGAGCAAGAGTTCTGGTGGTAAGATCACAGACCTCGGTCGGACCGTAATACTGGATCGCACCGGGATACGTAAATGCGGTTTCTACTGCCCATGCTTCTCTGTTTGCTTCAAAGAACTTGAAAGGCTTGCCGTCAAGCTCAACAAGAGCCTTCCTGATAACGGGCTTGTCTTTTCCGTTGCGGCGCTCAATGTTCATCATCTTGGTGATCGGCATTCCGCCTGCAACCCACTCCTCTGCCGGCTTGGAAAGGTTGGAGACCTTGGAGAGGTATCCGTTAAAGCCGTACTGGATCAGCATTGCAGCATTGTAACCGAGAGAATAGCAGTAATCCGCGTCAAAGTTGGACGGGAATGCGCATCTTCCTTCATAGCCGAAGAAGTGATGCTGTGCGCTGAACTTACCGGTGAAGGTTCCTGCCTTTTTACGCTTGTCAAGCTCTGTCTTAACCATAGCGGAGAAGAGCTTTTCAGACTCGATCAGGGAGACCTGAACGTTACCGTGAGGATCTCTCTCGAGGAACAGCTGCTGCTGAATATTCTGAGGAAGTACAGAGAAAACATCCATAGCGCTCTCGCTGAGGCCGCTCTTGATAAAGGCAAGCTTTGCGGACCAGTTCGGCAGAGCATTGAACTCTTCGGTCTTATTACCGGCAAGAAGCTCATTAATCTCTGCAATCAGAGCGGAGAACTCGGGAACAAACTCAACGATTCCTTCAGGAATGATTGCAACACCGAAGTTCATGCCGTTTGCTGCTCTCTTTTCAACGGAATCCGCAATGGAGGAAGCGATTTCGGAGAGAGACATATTCTTTGCGGCAACTTCTTCACCGATCAGGCAGATGTTGGGCTGCGTCTCAAGAGCACACTCAAGAGCAACGTGAGAAGCGGAACGGCCCATGACCTTAATGAAGTGCCAGTACTTCTTTGCGGAGTTGGCATCTCTTTCAATGTTGCCGATCAGCTCACTGAAGGTCTTTGTTGCGGTATCAAAACCAAAGGAGCATTCAATATCCTCATTCTTGAGGTCGCCGTCGATCGTCTTCGGGCAGCCAATCACCTGAACGCCGGCTTCGTGAGCTGCAAAGTACTCAGCCAGAACAGCTGCGTTGGTATTGGAGTCATCTCCGCCGATAATGGTAATCGCCGTAATGCCGTGCTTTTTGCAGACTTCCGTAACGATAGCAAACTGCTCTTCCGTCTCGAGCTTTGTTCTGCCGGAACCGATGATATCGAATCCGCCGGTGTTTCTGTATGCATTGATGAATTCATCATCAAAGACCACATAATCATCTTCTACGAGGCCGCTGGGACCGCCCTTGAAGCCGTACAGCTCATTCTCGGGGTTGATTGCTTTCAGAGCATCGTAAAGACCGCAGATAACGTTATGTCCGCCAGGTGCCTGACCGCCGGAAAGGATCACGCCGACGACCTGCTTTTTTACAGCGGAAGTATTGGTTCCCTTTTCAAAGGTGATTTCATTTTTACCATAGGTATTGGGGAAAAGAGCCTTGATCTTTTCCTGATCGGCAACGCTCTGAGTAGGAGCGCCTTCCTTCACGGAAATATCAGCAATACCGTTTCTGAGCATTCCGGGAAGCTTCGGGGAATAGCCGTATCTAGCTTTATTAAGAGGCGAAAGATTCATTATTACACTCCTTTATTAATACTGCTTTTTGAATATACGCCGTGATTTTCCAAACAGTTTGATTTTATCACACGGAATGGTTTAATTCAAGGAATATATTAACTCCGGTCACCAAAAAGATAAAAAAAACGAAAGAGAAAGAAGCATTTTTTCGGCAGAATGCATGAACAGAGATCACTTGTTCAGTGCGATTACGACAATTATCGGGGATAGTCCCTCATTCTTAATCATCTCAAGATCAGCTTCCATTATATGCTGACCTTTCTTCACCTGTTCACCGATTTTGACATGATGAATAAACGCTTTGGATTTCAGACTGACGGTGTTGATTCCTACATGGAGGAGGATATTCATCCCGGTGTCTGCTTTAATGGTCATCGCATGTCCGGTCTCGGCAATGGCAATGACGGTTCCGTTCACAGGAGAGTAAACACTTCCGTTCGACGGCAGAATACCGAAGCACTCTCCCATCGTTCCGTCTGCAAAAACAGGATCGGGAATATCCGGCATAGGAATCAGCAATCCGTCAGCAGGGGCAAATACCATGGAGAAGCGATTCTGGTTTTCCAGCCGCTTCTTTTCTTCCATCTGCTTCTCTGCTTCTGACGCCTGAATTCTGATGTCTCTGACTTTCCGAACGGCAACAGAAAGCTCATCCACACCGAGCTCTATCAGTCTACTCACTGCCTCAGAATCAGCCGCAAGCTGTCCGCAAACACCGGTTTCTATGCCGTGTTTATGCCCTCCGTCTGCAGTCATTCCAATCAGTCTGAAAACAGACTCATGATGCGGCATAAAATATCTGTCAAGTCCCTGCGCTTCTCTGTCAAGAGCAATCGTATACTGCGTCAGATCGTTTGTTCCTATACTGAAAAAATCTGCCTTCTCCGCCAATTCTTCCGCGCAAAGTGCGGCGGCAGGAGTTTCCACCATGATCCCGATTGGCGGGATCTTATATTCTATCCCCTGCATACTGAGCTCCTCAGCAGCATCCCGGACTCTCTCTTTCGCTTCGTCTATCTCCCACGGTGAAGCTATCATCGGGAACATTATTTTTAAATTGCCTTTCACACCTGCCCGGAGAAGCGCACGAAGCTGAATCTTGAATAATTCCTTCTTTTCCAGTGAAACTCTTACACCTCTAAGTCCAAGCGCAGGGTTGAATTCGTCAGGAAGTTCAAGCCAGCGCGGCTTTTTATCGGAGCCAATATCCATTGTCCGGATAATTACTTCCTTATCCCCCATCGCTTCCAGAACAGAGCTGTATGCCGCATACTGTTCTTCTTCTGTAGGAAGCGTGTCCCTATTCAGAAACAGAAATTCTGTGCGGAAAAGCCCGACCCCGTCTGCGTCAGATTTCAAAAGCTCATCAATATCCCGGGGCCCTTCTATGTTGGCATAAATCTTAATTTTTGATTGCGGAGGAAGTTCTTCCTTAAATTTTTCCGAGGCAGTCTTTTTATATCCGGCCTGCTTCATTCTTCGTAATGCGTTAGCCCTCATCTCTTCGTCAGGGTCCGTAATCACGGTTCCGGTCTCACCATCTAGAATGATGAATCCGGCATTACGTGCTTCGTTTACGGCGTCACTGTTTCCATAAAGATAAGGAATGCTGATATTACTGGCAATAATAGAAGCATGTGAATTGGGCGAACCTTTATCGGTCAGTAATCCGCCTAGGAAACGCTCATCGATAGAGCCTAGCTGAGCTGGGCTTATTTCAGGAGCACATATAGCGGAGCATTTAGCCGGTGAGCCGTTTATACCGCATAGAACAGATATCAACTGATTAGCCACGCCGAGGATATCGTCTTTCCTTGAGCGAATGTACTCGGAATCCACACTGCCTAAAGCTTCTGAAAACTCTTGTGCAGCTTTCATTACAGCAGCAGGTGCATTAAGCTGAAAACTCCGGATGTTATTCTCGATTCTGCCCCTGAAAACATCATCATTCAGAATTGAAAGCACGGTTTCACAGATTTCCGCATTATTTCCGGAGATATTATTCTGTCGGATGGTATTTACGAATAGATTCTCTGCATGCTGAAGCTTTTCTATTTCGGATTCTGTATCGGTGATTAAGTTGTTTTCACTTTGTGAAACAGGGAAAAAACAGAATACGGGACCGGCAAAGAAGCCTTTCTGGGCAACGCTGCATTTAAACTCTTTCATTGCAGATTCCCCTTTCAAAGCATTTCAACCATAAACTGCTGGAGTAATTCAGCAGCCTTTTCTGCATTGGTTCCTCTTATGCTTACTTCCAGGCGGCTGCCCTGACATGCGCCAAGCATCATCAGCTCCAGAATACTTTTCCCGGAGGCTGATTTTTCACCGTTCCTCACAGTTACCTCACAGCCGGTCTCAGCAACAAGCTTTGACAGCTCTCCCGCAGGTCTTGCATGTATGCCCGCAGGGTCTTTGATAATATACTCAAATGTTCTCATTCTGCCAAATTCAAACGGAACAGGTTCACCATGACGGATCGTTTTATATAAATGATTTCTGTTTTCTTCGACTAAATCCATAGAATCCGACGAAGAAGCTTCTTCTGCAGGAAGTGGTATTCCCCCGAGCGCTCCGGCAATTTCCTTTTCCGTTATCACAGCATTTGTGATAACAAAACTCATAATGTAGGATAGAATCAGACCGATAAGGTACATCAGCATGCTGCTTACCGTTCCATTCGGCCCTGCGGTCATAACAAATATCCCCAACAGTCCTGAGGGGCCCCACGTGGTGGACGCCACCTGGAAAAGCATGACAAAAGCACCACCAAACCCCGCACCGATTCCGGCAGTGATGAACGGGCGCCCCATAGGCAATGTAACCCCGTATATCAGAGGTTCTCCGACACCTAAAAAACCTGCCGGAAGGGATCCGTTTATTACAGAGCAGAGCTGTCTGTGATTTATCTTCCTTGCTTTCCGATGTAAAGCAATAGCGGCTCCTACCTGACCGGCTCCCGCCATTGCCAGTGCGGGATAAAGCGTAATAAATCCAAGTTCCTGCAGCTGGACCGTATACAGTGCCACCAGACCGTGATGCATACCGGAGGCAACAAGCGGGAGAAAAAGCGCAGATGCGGCATAACCGACGATCATACGGACGATTGCACTTTCCGACATACACGCCTTGCTGAAAACCCAGACGATTGCATTCGAAACATATCCCAATGCAGGCATAATGACCAGAATGTACGGTACACAGCAGATCAGCAGCGTCAGTAAAGGAGTTAACACAATATCAATGCTCGCAGGCATTTTTCTCCGTATCTTTTTTTCAACGACAGACAATACAAAAACACCGCAGATAACAGCCAAAACGCCTCCTTTTCCACTTCTTAAAACAGACTGAAGAGGAGCATCGGCATTATAAAGACCAAGTACTTGCGAAATGGAGTCTATTTGTGAAAGAGAAGTGATCATACCCAGCATTCCGCCGAGTATGGGCGTAGCACCAAAACGCTCCGCCGCCCGATAACCTGCCCACGCAGTTATATAGGTCATAAAAGATACGTTTATCACCGTAAGCAGAGTATGTATCAGATACCATATGTTTTTTTCTTCATACTCCGGAACAATCTGAGTAATCAGCGAAGCAAATCCTGCACAAAGTCCCGCCGAAATAATTCCCGGAATCAAAGGAACAAATATATCACCGATAATTTTCAGCAGTACTTTTATCCTGCTGTTTTTCTGTCCTGCTTTCATTGCTGCCTTCGTATCTTTCCAGTCATAACTTTCAACGGATGCAGCGGAATATCCCATTTCATGACAGATATCCGCAAACCGTCTGCTGTTTCCCGGTCCTACGACGACCTCATAGGAAAAATTTCTGTCATGTACAAGGCCGAGGACTTTCTCGGTGGTCTTTAACTTCTTCTCATCGACACGTTCCTCTTTTTTGACTGTAACGCGAAGTCTTGTCATACAGTTGGTAACGGAAAGAACATTCTCCCTTCCACCGAGACAAGACAATATATTTTCTACGATCTGTCTGTTTTCCATACTTTTGACACCTGATCCTGTATTTTTATAAGATCAACGAAAATGAGAAAAGCCAGCTTACAGACCGTAAACTGACTTTCTGGCACCCATGGGGGGATTCGAACCTCTGGCCTGCCGCTTAGGAGGCGGCCGCTCTATCCTGCTGAGCTACATGGGCATAAATCTTGTGTATTTTACTCCAGAAAAGAAGACGTGTCAATTCTTTCTGTGATTTTTTACCGCCTCAAATGACTCTGAACTGATTACATGCTCGATCCTGCAAGCGTCCTCAGCCGCCGTTTCCGGACTCACACCGATACCGATCAGCGTCTCCGTAAGGATCTGATGCCTTTCATAGATCCGGTTGGCGATCTCTTTTCCGGAATTAGTCAGCGTTATTTCCAAATTATCATTGATATCGATATACTTATCTACCTTCAGTTTGCTGACAGCTCTGGAAACACTGGGTTTGGAGAACCCCATATACCGGCTGATATCAATCGAATGAACCACGCCGTTTTTCTTTGAGAGGATCAGTATCGTCTCAAGATACATCTCCCCTGATTCCTGAAGCGTCATCTGAATTCTCCTTCCGGTTAAATTTTTCCGCATATTGATACAACGCAGATTTTGAAACTGTTCCGCTGAGGATCCGGAGCAGATCATTGGTGTTGAGATGTTCGGGAAGACCCAGCTCCTTCAGCAAAAGCGACCTCATTCGGGCGCTTTCTTTTTTTCCCGAAAATCCGGTGGAATAAAGATCCGCTGCACTGAGAATTTCTGAATTCATCCGGGATTCCGAAGTATCCTCCGAAATAAAAGTAGCTCCTGCGGACTTCAGAGAATGAAGGATCACTTCCCTGCTCATCCCCTCCACTCCGAGTTTTCCTTCTTTTCCCGGAGCGTCCTTCCGTTTCTCTTTCCCGAAAATATCCGGAATATAGGCATCCTTGATCAGATCTACCGGGACGAAATCGCGGATCCTTCTTCGGATCATAAATCCTGCGGAATCGGAATCAGTAAGGATAATGATCCCCTGTTTTTTTGCCAGATCCAGAATATAATTCCGGGTCTCAGGGTTGTTGAACAAATTGAAGCCATTGACTGACACAATAAGCGCATCGACGATCTGGCTGACAGTATTCTTATCATAGCGGCCCTCAACGATGATCGCTTCTTTAATTGAAGGTTTCCGTTCAATCATATCAAACAAGCCTGAAAATCAGTTCCTTTAAAATTCCGACATCATCGCTCGAGGATGATTTCATCAGATAATCTGCATCTGTACACTTTCTGACCGCTTCCGCCAGCTGATCCAGTGTAAAACCTTTTGCAGATGAAATCGTTTTATTAATCAGACTTTCCCAGCTGTTGCTCATTACTTCGGAAGCACCACGATAGCCGAGACCGCTTTCCAGCGCAAGCTTTACTCCGTAAAGACGGCGGACCTGGGACCCGATCAGAGAAAGCACAGCGATCGGCTCAGTTTTCCGATCATAAAGAAGATCTGTCAGGATTCCTGCAGCATGACTGATATCTCTTACCGAGAGATAATTGATCATTTCAAACACATCCGCTTCCGGGATCCTGTTGGCAACCGTGTTCACAATTTCCGTGGTAACTGTATCACCTGATGTCACACCGGCGATCTTTTCAATTTCGGGGATCAGCCTGTTCATGAGCGTACCGCTGACAAACATCAGACGTTCACAGGTCTGATCATCGATCTTCTTCCCGCGGGCGGAGAATCTTCTTTTGATCCAGTTTACAAGGGATGCCGTATCCTGCCTGTCAAAACACAAGCTGACACCTTCAGATTTCAGGAATTTAATGAGCTTGAGTCTTCCATCCGGTTCAAAATTGGAGTCCTGAATAAATGCAGCCGTGCAGTATTCGGGAATATCCTTCAGCAGTTTTATATAATCATCGGGAGCGGAGAGCTTATTGACATCAACATTATGAAGCTCAATAAAGGTCCTTTCCGAAAGAAAAGGCATTACATCCAGTGCCGAACGCAGACCGGAAGGATCCAGTCCGGGCCCTTCAAAACGCTTGAGACTGAAACCGTCATCCCCGTCCGGAAGACAGATTGATCTGAGCGTATCAAGATAATTCATGCTCAGATAATCCTCAGGTCCGTAGAGAAAGTACAGTCTTCCCGGCGCTGAAGATTTCAGGCGGTTAACTTCAGATTTAAAATCGCAGCTGTCAGTTTGCTTTTTAGGCATTGAATCATATCTCCGTTATCAAGAATCAACTGAACCGTTCCGTCTCTGTCCGTTCTGTATACAGTACCGAGATATCCGGAAGCCCGGTCAAGAACCTCTTCGGAGGGATGACCGTATGTATTATACCCGACGCTGATCACGCCGGTCGCACCCGGACAGAGCCTGAGCAGATCCTCCGACGAAGAAGTTTTTGAGCCGTGATGACCGAGAATCAGCAGATCTGTCTGCGGAAAAGACTTGTCTCGGATCAGTTTTTTCTCAATCTCCGCCGGAGCATCAGCAGTCACGAGCATGTCATAATCATCTATGGAAACTACACACATCAGACATTTTTCATTCTGATTCTCTTTCGAGGTTCCGGTCGGAGCAAACAGTCTGAGATGAATACTGCCGACATCCGCTTCCGTATCAGAAGTGATATAGGTGATCCGGACGGAATGCGCTTTCGCCGCTTCCTTGATTGCCGGAAGCTGATCCTTATCCGAAGCGAATTCTGAAGAGAGAATGATCTCATCTACCGGAATATATTCCAGCAGCTCAGCAACTCCCCCGGCATGGTCCTCATGAAGATGCGTTAAAATAAGGGTATTGATCTTGCTTCTTCCACAGGACAAAAGATATTTTCCAGCCACTTCTCCTGCATTATCCGCAGTCATTACCGAACCGCAGTCGATTATGACCGTCTCATCTCCGGAAAAAACCGACAGACACTGTCCCTGACCGACATCAACAACAGAATATACCGCAGGAAAAGCCTGATAAAAAAGCTTTGTTCCCGAAACGGTAAGACATAAAGAAATAAGAGACAAAAGAGCCGGAACAATGATCCTGAACTTTTCCGGCATCTTTCTGAAGAGCCGGAAGAGTCCAAAAATCAGATAAACCGAAATCATCCAGTAAAGAGCGGAATTATCGGAATTACTGATATACATCGTAGAAAATGGAATTTTGGAAATAAGAGACGATGTATTGAGAATATACCGGGCAAGCCATGCAAACGGAACAGCAATTATTTTTCCGACCTGCGGAGAGAAACAATAAACTGCCGAAGCAATAAACCCGCCGCCAAAACAGATCGACACCGCCCAGATAACAAGAATATTGGTAATTACCGAGAGAACAGATACCGTGCCAAAATGCCATGCTGTAAGAGGAAGTGTAAAGATCATTACGCCGAGAGAAGATGAAATGATACCGATCACATACTTCAGCAAAGCGAACAGGATCCCGTTCCCGAACTTTCCTGTCAGAGTCTGATAAAGAGGAACCGAAACAAGAATAATGCCGGCAACCGCTGCAAAAGAAAGCTGAAGGCTTACGCTTCGGATCGCATAGGGATTAATAGCGAGAAGTATCAGAAGCGCAAAAGCAAGAGACGTGGGAGGATCATTTTCTCTGCGGAAGAATGGCGCAAGGAGCAGCATCGACTGCATAAAACCGGCTCTGACTGCCGACGGTACAGCACCGGTCATCAGGACAAAGAACCAGATGATCAAAAGACACAGCAGCGACGATCTTCTTCTTTTTCCGAATACCAGCTGAAAGAATCCCACAAGAAATGCAATATGCATTCCCGAAACTGCCACAATGTGCATGATTCCGGATCTGGAAAGCGAGAGCGGCAGAGACGCATCCGCATAGAAATCATCCCTGTCATTCAGCAGCAAGGACTTCATAAAAGGGGCAATATCGCTGTCAAACAGTTCTGAGACAGCTTCTGAGATCCTATGGGAAACATTTACAGGAAGATAGCGGAGCTCTGACAGAAATCCGCCTTCACGGCTGATGCAGGAGATCTCAGACTTTGCCGTAGCAATGAGAAAAACGCCGGAAGAATAATATCCGTCATACGGCTTTCCGTAGCGGTGATCCGCGGAGCGCATCTTTGCGGTAACCGTGAGCTTGTCCCCGGGTCTGGCCGAAAGAAGATTAAAGGTAGATTCACTTTCCGTACCGGCATCATCTTTTTCAGATGTCTCATTTGAATAAAGAATGATCTTTACTGCAGGTACTTCATCGGAAAGGATGCGTCCTCTGACGCGCTGATAACCCTCCCCTGTTTCCGGATAATCGGAAACTGAGACCGTAATCTCACGCTCCAAACCGTCAAGAGTTCTGCAGGGGTCAGAAATAAAGTCTTCATGCAGGATAAACGAGATCACCGCACATGCAGCTGCAAGGAAAAACAGACGCAAAAATTCCACCGTTTTTCTCTTTTTCCTGTTAAACGAAAACAGCAGACCGAGAAGAGCGGAAACAGCGCAGAAAATCACCAATGCGTCGGAATTTAAAAAGAATCCGGCGCAAATGGTAGTTAAAGCATATACAATTGAAAAGATCAGCAGCTTTCTCACTGCTTCTGGACAAGACCCATCAGGTCAATTCCACCGAGAAGATGGAAGTGAAGATGCATTACCGTCTGTCCGCCTGCTTCCCCGCAGTTGTTGAGAACATTATATCCGTTATCAAGTCCCTCGGCCTTCGCAATCTTCGGAATTGCTTCAAAGATCTTTGAAACAATAAAGGAATTCTCGGGAGTGATCTCATCCGCACAGCTGATGTGCTGCTTGGGAACTATGAGAACATGAACAGGAGCGATAGGGTTGATATCGCGGAAAGCGTAGACATATTCATCCTCATAAACTTTAGAGGAAGGAATATCTCCGGCAATGATCTTACAGAAAATGCAGTCTTCCATGATTATTACTCCTTAATTAACAGTTTGAATGAATATTAACAGGTTGCTGTAAAGTTCTCTTCGTAATCATACAAGAGAATAGACAAGCTCAAGAGAAGTATCCAGCGCGGAAAGATCGGAGCCGCCGCCCATTGCGGAGTCGGGTTTTCCGCCGCCCTTGCCACCGGTAACGGCAGTGACCTTACGAATAATATCTCCGGCCTTTACGCCCTTTGCTACCGCATCCGCACCGCAGACGCAGAGATAGGAGATCTTTTCTCCGTTAACAGAAGCAAGAAGCGCAACAACAGCCTTATCCTTATCGCGAAGCACATCACCGATGGAACGAAGACCGTTTGCATCCGTATTCTCAAGCTTAACGGCAACAACGTGAAGCCCGTTGATCTCTTTCGCCTTTTCCAGATATGCTCCGGCATTTCCGGAAGATTCCTTTGCCTTGAACTGCTCGATCTGTTTTTTCAGCTCACGGATCTCTGCAAACTGAGCTTCAATGCGCTCTGTAAGACCTGCCGGCTTCGTCTTGAGCATTTCAGAAGCCGAAGCAAGGATCTCAGAATTATCATTCAGCAGAGCAATCGTCTTCATGCCGGTAACTGCCTCAATACGGCGAACACCGGATGCAACAGACGACTCGGAAAGGATATGGAAAGAACCGGCCTTTGCGGTATTGTCAAGATGCGTACCACCGCAGAGTTCCGATGAGAAGGCACCCATGCTAACCACACGAACGGTGCTGGAATACTTTTCACCAAACAGTGCGGTTGCTCCGGACTTTCTGGCATCCTCGAGAGACATTTCCACAGTCTTAATATCCGCAGCGGAAAGAATATATCCGTTGACGATTTCTTCAACCTTCTTCAGTTCTTCAGCAGTAACGGCCGACATATGAGAGAAGTCAAAGCGGATCGTATCTTCGTCAACAAGAGAACCTTTCTGATGGACATGATCACCGAGCACTTCTCTGAGAGCGGACTGAAGCATATGGGTTGTGCTGTGAGCGCGGCCAATGGCTGCTCTTCTGCGTGCGCAGTACTCTCCGGTAACCGTATCGCCGACCTTAATAGTCCCACCAGTAAGAACACCGTAATGCATATATTTTCCGCCCTTGTTCTTCTGAACGTCGGTTACTTTAAAGACCGCGTCACCGCAGGTAATCTTACCGTGGTCACCAACCTGACCGCCCATTTCAGCATAAAAGACCGTCTGATCAAGAACAAGAATCCCCTCTTCTCCATCGCGAAGCTCTTTATGAAGCGAATCCTCAAAAACGATGGCAAGAACTTTTCCGTCTGCTTTGCTGTTCTCGTATCCGATAAACTTTGTATCGGGTATTTCCTTACCGAATTCAATACCAGCCCAGCCGAGATCACCAAGAGCCTTTCTGGCTTCTCTTGCTCTCTCCCGCTGCTCCTGCATCAGCTGCTTAAAGCCTTCCTCATCGACAGTCATCCCTTCATCGGCACACATTTCGATCGTAAGATCAAGAGGAAATCCGAAGGTATCGTAAAGACGGAAAGCATCAGCACCGGAGAAAACGGTTTCATTCTTCGACTTATGCTCTTCCAGAAGATCCTTAAAGATACTCATACCGGCATCGATCGTTCTGCAGAAGTTTTCCTCTTCATTTTTAATAACGGTAATAATGTAATCCTTCTTCTCACGAAGCTCCGGATACTGAACCTCATTCTCGTGAACAACAGTATCCACAACTTTCCAGAGAAAAGGTTCATTGACGTTCAGAAGCTTGCCATGGCGGGCAGCTCTGCGCATCAGACGGCGAAGGATATATCCGCGGCCTTCATTGGTCGGCGTAATTCCGTCAGAAATCATAAAGACAGACGAACGAATATGGTCAGTAATAACTCTGAGAGAAATATCCGTCTTCGTGTCTTTTCCGTAATAAGCACCGGTCAGCTCGGAGACCTTGTTGGTGATATTCATTACGGTATCAACATCAAAGAGAGAGTTAACGCCCTGGCAGACAACAGCAAGACGCTCAAGACCCATACCGGTATCGATATTCTTCTGCTTGAGCTCGGTGTAGTTGTTATGACCGTCATTGTCAAACTGAGAGAAAACATTATTCCAGACCTCAATATAGCGGTCACAGTCACAGCCTACCGTACAGTCCGGCTTGCCGCAGCCAAACTCCGGACCACGGTCATAATAGATCTCGCTACAGGGACCGCAGGGGCCTGCACCGTGCTCCCAGAAGTTGTCTTCTTTTCCGAAACGGAAAATGCGATCCTTCGGAATGCCGATCTCTTTATTCCAGATATCAAAGGCTTCATCGTCATCCATGAATACAGAGGGATAAAGTCTGTCCGGATCCAGTCCGACCCATTCGGGAGACGTGAGAAATTCCCAGGACCAGGCTATGGCTTCATGCTTGAAGTAATCTCCGAAGGAGAAGTTTCCGAGCATCTCAAAATAGGTGCCGTGACGTGCGGTTTTGCCAACATTGTCAATATCACCTGTTCTGATGCATTTCTGGCAGGTGCAGATTCTGTGACGTGGAGGCTCTTCTTCACCTTTGAAGTACGGCTTCATCGGAGTCATACCTGCATTGATAAGGAGAACGCTTGCATCGTTCTGAGGAATTAAAGAAAAGCTGGGGAGGCGCAGATGATCCTTCGTTTCAAAAAAGCTGAGAAACATCTCACGCAGTTCATTAAGACCGTACTTTTTGTTCATTTTATCCTCCAAAAAATTATCTTTCTTTTCTTAAAATAGTATATTGGGGAACCTGTACCGGGAGCTTCAGGCGGAAGCGAAGCATTGCCTGATGAGTATCCGGAATCTCAGCTCCGTTCATATCATATATTTTATCAGCTGTGAATTTCATCGGGAGCAGCTCAGGGTTCATCAGCTCGAGCTGATCTCCGGCAAAAAAGCGGTTTCTCTGCGTAAGAACGGCATTTCCGTCCTGATCGCACTCCTCAACCACAGCAACGATATCTGCATTCTGCGTATACGAGGATGTACCGTAATGCTGTCCCGGATAACCGTAATAAAAACCGGTACTGTAAGGCCTGTGGCTTACTTTTTCCGTTTCCGCGATCCACAAAGGATCCGGTTTGCTGCCTTTCAGCATCGCATCCACGGCATGCCTGTAGGCATTCGTCACGGTTGCCGTATAATATGCGCTCTTCATTCTGCCTTCGATCTTGAAGCTGTCTATTCCCGCTTCATACAGCTCCCCGAGGTGCTCGATCATGCACATATCGTTGGAATTAAAAATATAAGTTCCCGTTTCGCCGCGCTTCGCATTGGGATCTGGATCAGTATAGCCCCCGGAATCCTCCGTTATTTCGAAATATTCACCGGGCCGGGTCTCTTCCATCAGATGATATTTCCATCTGCAGGGCTGAGCACACTGGCCGCGGTTTGAATCACGGTTCGTCAGATAATTGGAGAGCAGGCATCTTCCGGAGAAGGAAACACACATTGCTCCGTGAACAAAAGCTTCAAGCTTCAGTTCTTTCGGCGTATGTTTCCGGATAAGACGGATATCTTCCAGGGGAGTCTCACGGGCAAGGACTACCGTATCGGCTCCCAGCTCATAGAGCATACAGGCGGAAGCACTGTTGATGACGCCGAGCTGAGTACTGACGTGCTTTGCTGTATTCGGAGCGTATTTCTTTGCAAGAGAAAGAACTCCGAGATCCGCGATGATCAGCGCATCTGCTCCGGCACTTTCAAGGAATTCAAGGTATTCTGGAAGTCTTTTCAGCTCATCCTCTCTTGGAAGCGTATTACAGGTAACGTAGACCCTGCACCCTTTTTCATGAGCAAACTGAATGCCTTTTATCAGTGTTTCATTATCAAAATTCGCAGCAGCGGCACGCATTCCGAATTCCCTGCCGGCAAGATATACAGCGTCGGCGCCGTAAGTCACCGCCATAACAAGACGTTCATAGTCCCCTGCAGGACTCAAAAGCTCAGGACGCCTGATTTCTGTGTGATTGTACATAGTTGTTGAATTCATCATAATTCGTAAAGAAATTCAGCTTTCCGCTTTCGATATCCGCATAGAAATAGAGGTAATTACTGTCAGCCGGTGCAAGAGCCGCGTTGATCGATTCCAGCCCGGGATTGCAGATCGGAGTCGGCGGAAAACCGGTATAGATGTGCGTATTATAAGGAGAATCGGTATTCAGCATCTCCTGCGTCGGTTCCCCTTCATGATCCGGAAACAGATACAGGATTGTAGTATCCATCCCGAGTGACATTCCGGTCTTCAGACGATTATATATTACCGAAGCTACATACGCCCTGTCTTCATCAAGTTTTGCTTCCTTTTCAATAATGGAGGCAATCGTAACGATATCCTTAATCGAATATCCCAGCTCGTGTGCTTTGGATATCATTTCCGGAGTAAACTTATCATTAAATTCATTCAGAAGCTTGTTGATCGCCGTAGATGGTTCCGTACCCACGTAAAACTGATAGGTATCGGGGAAAAGGTAACCTTCCAGACGGGAAGCACCGTAATCTTCCGTACCGTCAAGAAAATCATATTTAAAGATTCCACTGTTGGCCGAATCTACGAGCTCATCATAGGATGCGACATCATTTTCATCGAATTTCATAAAGATATCACGCATCGTAAATCCTTCAGGGATCGTAACATCAACAGTCTTCATTCCTCCGACGCCTTTTCGCATGTTCTGAACCAGTGCGCGGTAATCAAAGGAAGATTTCAGTTTGTAATCGCCCGGATCAACTTTCGTGTATGCGTTGGACAGTCCGCAGTAAAAAGAAAACAGCCATTTGTACTGAATCAGTCCGGCATCCTTCAGTGCGGAAGCAAAATACTCCGGATCTATGGAACTGATTGTTTTCGTTCCCGAGGTTCCGTCACTGTT
>JAUNQI010000005.1:34189-107563 GCA_030536255.1 Eubacteriales bacterium
CGGGCAGCGAAACAGACGCTTCAAAATCAGACTTGTTCAGCGAAAGAGCATCATTTGCAGCCATCCACAGGAAAAACGCTATGGCTACTGAAAGACAGACAACAAACAGAAAATACATAAATGCGCCAAGGCATCCGGATCTCTGTTCATGACTTCTTACAACCGCCGGCCGGGAAGGCTCGGACGTTTTTTCCTGACTTTTCGCCGGAGCAGGCCGGACTGCCCTCGGTTCTGTTTTTTTCTTTCTGTTTAAGGGCATAGAATGCTCCTTATCAAAATAATAATATAATGAACGGATCAGCCTTCACTGTCAAGGTATTCCCGTATCTTTGCGTAGATCTCTCTGTTTTTCTCTTCAATATCCCTGACAGAACCATCCGGGTTCAGGTACGGAATACGTACCCATCCGTAATGATCACAGGCAAGATCTGCCGTATGAAGACTTCGGGAAAGATATTCAAGATCCTTTTCATGGATATCCGCCTGAGTTCCTGTTCTCTCCTCACGGCGGCGCATTCTGGAAACCGAAACTTCGACTGAAGTATCAAGATAAATCACCAGATCCGGCTCCGGAAGGCACATTCTTTTGTACTCGAAATCACGAAGCCAGTCAAAGAATGCCGGAAGCTCTTCATCCGAAAGCTTACAGCCCTGATGAACAGCATTCGATGTGGTATATCGGTCGGAGAGGATCAGTCCGCCTTCTTCATAATACTTGCCCCAGTCATCGCGATAGGAGGCGAAGCGGTCAACCGCAAAGAAAGCGGAAGCAGTATAGGCATTGACATCTCCGGGCTTTGATCCGAACTCTCCTCCGAGATACATGCGGATCAGTGCGCTGCTTTCTTTGCTATATCTTGGAAAAACGATGTGATAATAATCCGTATTATCCTTCTTTAGTTTTTCACAGATGCGGCTGTACTGAGAGCTTTTACCGGATCCGTCAATTCCTTCAAATACAATTAACTTTCCCATGTTATCTGCTGAAAATCTTCTTTCTTTATATCTGTGAAAATACTTCACCGATCTTTTTATGAATGATCAGATCCGCGTAACTGTCGTACGGAGTCTCACTGAGGTTGACAAGCACAAGCTTGTTGCCGGTGTAATAATTAATAAGTCCGGCAGCGGGATAAACATTCAGACTCGTTCCGCCGACGATCAGTACATCTGCAGCTCTGATCAGCTGGATCGCTTCGGTGAGAACGGCGTCATCCAGCGGTTCCTCATAGAGCACAATATCCGGACGGATTACAGCGCCGCAGTCACAACGCGGTAAACCTGTCCCGTGATTCATTTTATCAGCATCATACGGCTTTCCGCATCGGGAACAATAAGCCCGCAGAATACTGCCATGGAGCTCCAGCACTTTTTTACTGCCGGCAGCCTGATGCAGCCCGTCTATATTCTGCGTAATCACAGCTCTGAGCTTTCCTTCCTGCTCAAGCTCCGCAAGACGAAGATGCGCTTTATTTGGCTTAGCGCCGTCAACAACCAGCTTCTTTCTATGGAATCTGAAATACTCCTCCGGATTTCTTTCAAAAAAAGTATGACTGAGGATTGTTTCCGGCGGGTATTTCCACTCCTGATTATAGAGTCCGTCCACGCTGCGAAAATCAGCGATCCCGCTTTCCGTGCTGACACCTGCTCCGCCGAAGAATACAATATTGCTGCTCTCATCAACGAGCTTTTTTAATGCGGCAACATCAGAATCCATAATATATTCCTCTTTTCAGTTTTCGGAAAATTCTCTGAGAGAAAGGCCCGGATTTTTATCCAGCGCCCATTGGACACACCAGGATGAAGTGAACAGAAGAAGATCATTTCCCTTAAAATCCTGGACCCATTTAGTATCGCTCGTCAGGTTCAGAGAAGAAATATCTTTGTCTGTATGATCTATCCATCGGATCACCTCATAGGGCATATCTCTTCTTCTTATCTCTGTTGAATACTCCGTTTTGAGCCTGTATTCCAGAACCTCAAACTGCAGCACACCGACAACACCGACGATTACTTCCTCATAACCGGTATACGGTTCATGGAAGATCTGGATCGCACCTTCCTGTGCGATCTGCTCGATTCCTTTTTCAAACTGTTTGCGCTTCATGGTATCCACGCGCTCCACAGCTGCAAAATGCTCAGGAGCGAATGTCGGAATACCGGCAAAATGAATATTTTTCCCTTTTTCGCAGATGGTATCGCCGATTGAAAAAATACCGGGATCGAAAACACCGATGATATCTCCGGCATAAGCCTCATCGATAATTGCTCTCTCGGACGCCATCAGCTGCTGAGGTTGAGCAAGCCGCAGGGACTTTCCTCCCTGGACATGATAATACTCTTTGTCACGCTCAAATTTTCCGGAGCAGATCCTCATAAATGCGATCCTGTCCCGGTGAGCTTTGTTCATATTCGCCTGGATCTTGAATACAAATGCTGAAAAGCCGGTATCAAAAGGATCAACTGTTTCTTCTCCCGCAACTCGCGGCAGAGGGGATGTCGTCATCTTCAGGAAGTGCTCAAGAAACTCCTCAACGCCGAAATTATTCAGAGCAGAACCGAAAAATACAGGGCTTAGTTTTCCGTTTCTGACCGCATCAATGTCAAAATCATATCCGGCACCGTCAAGCAGCTCTATGTCATCAAAGAGCTGGGAACGGAGTCGCGTTCCGATTGCGGAATCTGCGGAAGCCGGGTCGGAAAGATCTACATGAACAGCAACCGCACGAATTCTGTCCTGTCCGCGATGGGATTCTCCAAAAGCAAGAATATTTCCGGTTTCCCTGTCATATACACCTTTAAATTCTTTTCCGCATCCGATTGGCCAGTTGATCGGATAAGTTCCGATTCCGAATTCATTCTCCAGTTCTTCCATCAGCTCGTAAGGATCTCTGGCTTCACGGTCAAGCTTATTAATAAAGGTAAAGATAGGAATATGACGCATGGCACAGACCTTGAACAGTTTTCTTGTCTGCGGCTCAATACCTTTTGCGGCATCAATAACCATGACTGCCGAATCGGCTGCCATAAGCGTTCTGTATGTATCCTCAGAAAAGTCCTGATGCCCAGGGGTATCCAGAATGTTGATGCAGAAGCCCTCATATTCAAACTGAAGCACAGAGCTTGTAATTGAAATTCCACGCTGTTTTTCAAGCTCCATCCAGTCAGAGACTGCATGCTTGCTTGTCGCTTTCCCTTTTACAGAGCCGGCCGTCTGTATGGCTCCGCCGTAAAGAAGAAGTTTTTCGGTAAGAGTGGTTTTACCGGCATCCGGATGCGAGATAATGGCAAAAGTTCTTCTTCGTCTGATCTCTTCAGTAATTTCAGGCATAAAAATCTCCAATAATTATTTCAAAATGACCTTATAGAAGTTCTTTTTGCCGCGTTTCACGATAACACCGGCTTTCAGCTCTTCTTCTGTAAATTCTTTCTTGATATCATTGACTTTTTCGTCATTGGCAGTTACGCCGCCCTGCTGAATGTTACGTCTCGCATCACCGTTGGAGGAACAGAGACCGGTTTTAACAAGAATCGAAATGATATCTTTTCCGTCATCTGCGGAGAGCTCACAGGTAGGCATATTTTCGGAATTGCCGGAACCGCCAAACAGGGCTTTTGCGCCATCCTGCGCTTTTTTAGCCTCATCTTCACCGTGGACAAGAGAGGTAAGCTCATAAGCAAGGATCTCCTTGGCTTGGTTCAGCTGGCTGCCTTCCCACTTATCCATCTCATCGATCTGCTCAAGAGGCAGGAAAGTAAGCATACGGATGCATTTCAGCACGTCTGCATCTTCAACATTTCTCCAGTACTGATAAAAATCAAAGGGAGAAGTCTTATCAGGATCAAGCCAGACAGCACCGGACGCCGTCTTGCCCATCTTCTTTCCTTCAGAGTTAAGAAGGAGAGTAATCGTCATGGCGTGGGCATCTTTCTCAAGCTTTCTGCGGATCAGCTCCGTACCGGCCAGCATGTTGGACCACTGGTCGTTTCCGCCGAACTGCATATTACAGCCGTATTTCTGGAAAAGATAATAGAAGTCATAGGCCTGCATGATCATGTAGTTGAACTCAAGGAAAGAAAGACCTTTTTCCATGCGCTGCTTGTAGCACTCAGCTCTAAGCATATTGTTGACGGAGAAGCATGCACCGACCTCACGGAGAACATCGATATAATTCAAGTCAAGGAGCCAGTCGGCATTATTCACCATCATCGCCTTATCCGGCCCAAATTCGATGAATCTTTCCATCTGTTTTTTAAAGCAGTCACAGTTGTGCTGTATCGTTTCGACCGTCATCATCTTACGCATATCAGTACGTCCGGAAGGATCGCCGATCATGCCGGTACCTCCTCCGATCAGAGCGAAGGGCTGATTTCCGGCCTGCTGGAGACGCTTCATCAGGCAGAGAGCCATAAAGTGGCCGACGTGAAGAGAATCAGCAGTCGGGTCAAAACCAATATAGAATTTGGCTTTTCCGTTATTGACCATATTTTTGATCTCTTCTTCATTTGTGACCTGAGCAATCAGACCGCGCGCAACAAGTTCATCATAAATCTGCATTTGTATATCTCCCATTAATTAATTTTTAAATATTTTTGCAGCCTCCAGCTGTTCTTCAGCTGCTGCAAGGGTAGTTGCTGTTATATTATCACCGCCGTAAAGGCGGGCAATTTCATTTTTACGGCCTTCGGGATCAAGACACGAAACCTCCGTATAGGTTCTGCCGTCATGCTCCGATTTGAAAACAAGATACTGGCTGTCCCCCATTGCAGCAATCTGAGGAAGATGGGACACGCACATGACCTGTCTGTTTTTCGAAACACAGTAAAGCTTTTCCGCAACTCTCTGCGCAGAAATCCCGGATACACCCGTATCGATCTCGTCAAAGATCATCGTATCGATCGTGTCATGTTCCGCGAATACATTCTTCAGTGCAAGCATGATACGCGAAAGCTCTCCTCCGGAAGCGATTCTTGATATCTTTCCCGGAAGCTCTCCGGCATTTGCTGAAATCAGGAAACAGACTTCATCCGCACCGTCAGGTCCGAATCCCTCCTTCAGTTGGGTTGGACTCACTTCGGCAATAAATTTCACCGAAGGCATATTCAGCGCGGCAAGCTCCGCTTCAATCCTCTTCTGCAGTTCAACAGCAGAAGACTTTCTCACAGCTGACAGTTTTTCAGCGGTTTTACTGCAAATTGCCGCCTGAGCAGCCAGCTCACGGTTCAGCTTTTCAAGACGTTCCCCGGAATATTCGATACTGTCCAGCTTCTCCCGGCATTCTTCAAGATAATCGATCAGAGCGCATTCATCTCTCGAATATTTTCTCTCCAGCCGGTCAAGCTGAGAGATCCTGGATTCCAGTTTGTCATACTCCTCCGGAGAAAAATCAAGGGATTCCCGGAAGTCTCTGAAAATTTCGGAAACATCGGATATCGAAAAAGCTGCGTCAGAAAGAGATTTCACGGAATTTTCCAGTTCCGGCGCAAACCTTGCTGCTCTTTCGGCATAGTATACCGCGTTCTGTGTCATACTCAAAGCGCTGTCCTCTTCGCCAGCAAGAAGCGAAAGCGCAGAATCCAGTGCTTCACAAAGTTTCTCCGAATTACGCAGCAGGTCTCTTCTTGCGGAGAGTGCGTCATGCTCTCCCTTTTTCAGCTCCGCTCTGGAAAGCTCATCGATCCGGAATCTGAGCGTATCACCCAGTTGCGCTTTATCCTCATCATCCATCGATAAGGACCGGATCTCTTTTTTTATTCCGTTATATTTTTCATACTCTGTTTTATACGCATTCAAAATAGCCTCATCTTCGCTGAATCTGTCCAGAAAACCAAGATGAGAGCTCTCGTTCAGAAGACGCAGACCGTCATTCTGACCGTGTATATCCACGAGACGCGAAGCAAGATCTTTCAGCTGAGAAGCAGTAACGGGAATCCCGTTTACTCTGCAGGAGGACTTTCCGTCTGAAGTTATTTTCCGCTGCAGAATCAGCTCGGAGGATTCTTCAATGTCATTATCCGCAAGCCACTGATGCTCATTCACCGGCTCAAATACCGCTGAAACGACCGCATTTTCAGCACCCCGGCGAACCAGCTCCCTGCTGGTCCTGTTTCCCAGGACAGCGTTCAGCGCATCTATGATAATAGATTTACCGGCACCGGTCTCACCTGTCAGAACATTAAGGCCGGGATTAAAAGAAATACTGCATCGTTCGATAACAGCGATATTCTCAATGTGCAACTCTCTAAGCATACTCAAACGACCTTAATTCAATCTCAGATCCTATTAAAGGATCTCATGCATCTTCTCCACCATTTCATCCGCAAGCTGAGATGTCTTCATCGCGATAAATATTGTATCATCTCCGGCAATCGTTCCGACCAGACCATGAATCTCCATGCTGTCTATTGCGGCACATGCTGCGGAAGCAAGCCCCGGAAAGGTCTTGATCACTATTATATTCTGTGCGGCTTCATAGGATTTTACACTGGGCTTGAGAATCACCCGCATAATATCGTCAGCCTTTTTTTCTTCTTCCGGTTCTTCCTTTCGGACATATCTGGAACGACCGTCCGGAGAGGGTTCCTTGATCAGCTTGAGATCCCTGATATCTCTGGAAAGCGTTGCCTGTGTGGACCTGATGCCTCTCGCCGCAAGCTCATCAATAAGCTGCTGCTGTGTTTCAATATTCTTTTCTGAAATTATATCGATAATAACTGTCTGTCTTCCGGGCTTCATCATCATTCACCTTTCGTTAAACAGTAAGTTTTTCAAACGTTGTCTCATAAAAGCTTTTTACACCCATGTCAGCAATCAGAACACAATTCTCTGAACGCTTAACGGTAAGAAGATCTCCTTTATTGACATCCGCAGATACGATTCCGTCTATTGATAAATAAGCTTTTCTGTCGTGGAGCTTTTCAGCAGTAACGGTAACGACTCTGTCAGCATTGAGTACAAAAGATTTTGAACAGATCGTATGTGCACAGATCGGACTGATAATGATATTTCCAGCCTCCGGTTCGACGATCGGTCCACCGGCTGACATGGAATAGCCGGTAGATCCCGTCGGGGTGGAAATAATAATACCATCACCGGAAAAAGTTGTGATCCGGGTTCCGTCTGAAGATGCATTGAGGTAAATAGTGTCACCGTAGCCATGGATCACCGCATCATTCAACGCAGTACCTTCATATATGACTGTTCCCTCATGCTCAAGCTTTGCTGAAATGAGCATTCTCGGGCTGACTGTAAACTCTCCGGCAGCCGCTTTCACGATCAGCCCGAGATTTTCAGGCTCAAGAGAAGCCATAAAGCCCATCGTACCGAGATTTACTCCGAGCAGCGGAACAGAAAGATCCGGCATTTCTCTCGCAACAGCAAGAATCGTTCCATCTCCGCCAATCACAACAGCAAGTGTTATTCTTCCGGAGACATCCTCAAGCGTACAGGCCCGGAGGTCTTTCGGGATCACATCATCATTCGGACCGGAAAACACGGGGCAGACACAAGTCTCATAACCGGAAGCTTCCAGCAGCTTGATTGCCTCTCTGGTAAGTTTAAGGTCAATATCTCTGTATGGGTTCGGACAAATTGCTATCATAATTTCAACTCCGTATGCGCTGCCGAAACAACAGCGGAAGAATCAACGTCAGCACCTTCGCCGACATGCTTTTTCATATATAGGAGAAATTCAATATTCCCCTCGGGACCGGTGATGGGAGAATAGTCAAGCCCCATAACCGAAAGACCAGTCGAAGGAACAAAACTGAGGATATCATCGATCACCTGTTTGTGAACAGCGGGATCTCTGACCACCCCTTTTTTCCCGACCAGTTCTCTTCCGGCTTCAAACTGCGGCTTTATCAGACAGATAAATTCCGCATCTTCCTCAAGTAAGGGAACAACTGCGGGAATGATCAGCTTTATGGAAATAAAGGAAACATCACAGACAGCCAGACTCAGCTTTTCGGGAATTTGATCTTCCGTAACATAACGCAAATTCGTTCTCTCCAGATTCACAACCCGTTCATCATTTCTCAGCTTCCACGCCAGCTGACCGTAGCCAACATCGACAGAAAACACTTTCTGCGCACCATTCTGAAGAAGAACGTCCGTAAAGCCACCGGTAGATGCTCCGCAATCGATGCATTTTCTTCCGGTAGGGTCAACACCAAAGACCTTCAGCGCTTTATCAAGCTTATAGCCTCCCCGGCTGACAAAAGGAAGCTCTTTTATGCGCACCTCAGGATCGATATCCGGAGAAACCTGCATTCCGGGTTTATCCGCTTTCTGACCGGATATATATACATTTCCGCTCATGATAATTGCCTTGGCTTTTTCCCGGCTTTCGGCATAGCCTTTATCAAATATGAGCTGATCTAATCTGATTTTTGCCATTTATTCCTCTGTAATTCTGACAGCCTGCTTAATAATGCTTTCGGAATCCATCCCGGCAAACTTATAAAGCTGAGGTACTGAGCCATGAGATATCAATCCGGACCCAAGATTCAGCAGACATGACGTTTTAATTCTGATTCCCCGGCTTTCTGCCTCGGAAAGAATACGGCGGCCGATGCAGTCCTCCGAACAGACATCTTCCGCAATCAGAAGCTTTCTGGTCCTGACTAGAGAGTTTAACGTTTTTTCAAAGCTGTTCGGGGAGATAATTCCAAGCTTGATCACCTCAGCCGAAATGTCCATCTTTTCCAGCTCTTCCGAAGCTTTGACGATATTGGAGGTGAGCGTTCCGTAGCAGACCATTGTCAGATCTTTTCCGCTTCTGAGAAGCTGTTCCTCTGAAACATATACATTTTTATATTCGCCCTCGCCTCCGCGCGGATAGCGGATTGCGACTGGACCGGAACAATCATTCACCGCATAACGAAGCATAGCTTTCAATTCAATAAAGGACGCCGGACTCAGGATCTTCATTCCGGGTACGGAAGAAAGAAAGGCTACATCAAAGGATCCGTTGTGCGTTTCTCCGTCACTTCCGACAATACCGCAGCGATCCACGCAAAAAACAACGTGAAGGTTCAGAAGCGATATATCATGGATCAGCATGTCATATGCTCTCTGAAGAAAGCTGGAATAAACAGCAAACACCGGAACCATTCCCTGCTTTGCCATTCCTGCTGCCATAGATACAGCATGCCCCTCACAGATTCCAACATCAAAAAAGCGATTCGGGTATTTTTCTTCAAAACCCGTAAGGCCGGTTCCTCCGGACATTGCGGCAGTAAGAGCAACGATCCGGTCATTCTTTTCAGCCAGCGCACAGAGCTCTTCTCCCATTACATTGCAGTAACCTTTTGATGAAGAATTCGGTTCCCCGGTTTCCTTGTTGAAAGGACCGATACCATGAAATTTATCGGGATGAAGCTCTGCAAATTTGTATCCCTTCCCCTTTTGAGTAATCACATGAAGGAGAACCGGTTGACGCATGTCCCTTGCAACGCGAATTGCCTCTTCCAGAGAAGAAATATCGTGCCCGTCAATCGGGCCGAGATAGTTCAGACCGAGGGCCGTAAACATATTTCCGGCCAGAGCGTGTTCCTTGATCAACTCCTTAATACTGTGGCTGAACTTGTACGCAAAAGAGTTGATACCGATCACAGCTCTGTATTTTCTTTTAAACTCATAGTAGCTTTCACTGGTTCTGAGTTTTTTCAGCATTCTTGACAGACCACCGACATTTCTGTTGATGGACATATTATTATCGTTCAAAATAATAACGATCGGCTCGCTGGAGGATGCAACATTTTCCAGCCCTTCATACGCAAGACCTCCCGTAAGCGCTCCGTCACCGATCAGCGCGCAGACATTATAATTCCCGTGCATCAGCGTCCTTGCTCTCGCCATTCCGTATGCCACGGAAATTGAATCAGAAGAATGACCGGCGATAAAGGCATCCGCATCACTCTCATAAGGTTTCGGAAAACCGGAAATGCCGCCAAACTGACGCAGCGTGGTGAGCTGTTCCCTGCGGCCGTTGATGATCTTGTGCGTATATGCCTGATGACCGACATCAAAAACGATTCTGTCTGTGGAGGCATCATAGACCCGGTTAAGAGCAATCGATAATTCGACCGTACCGAGATTGGAAGCGAGGTGACCTCCGGTAACGGAAACCGTATTAATCAGATACTCCCTGATTTCGGATGCAAGCTGGTCAAGCTCCGGATATGTTAATTTTTTTAAATCTTCGGGAGAATTTATAGATTCAAGCATTATCAGAATTACTCCAGAGATCAGTTCTTTCTGTTTTCCATGGATCTTGCAAGTTCAACGGGAGCTGAAATATCAAATCCTCTGAACTCTTCTTCCAAAACAGATATTGCCTCTTCCGTTAGGCGTTTTATTTCATTTTCACATTTTTCTCTTCCAAGAAGGACCATATAAGTGTTCTTTTTTTCTTCGGCATCCGAGCCGACATTTTTTCCAAGTTCTTCCGAGGTAGAGATCACATCAAGAATGTCATCCCTGATCTGAAAAGCGAGACCGATTTTATATCCGAAATTCATTGCCGCATTGATCTGTCTTTCAGATCCGCCGGCAGCAGCTGTTCCGATCCCGCAGGAAGCGGCAAGCAGTGCTCCTGTTTTATTGTTGTTAATGAGATCAAGCTCTTCTGCCGTCAGTTCTTTTCCTTCACCCAGCATATCCAGATACTGGCCCAGGCACATTCCCTTCATCCCAATGCATTCAGCAAGGATCCGTGCGCATCGGACAGCTCTTTCTGCAGACAATTCTGAGGAAAGGATTGTTTCAAAAGCAAGCGGCTGGAGAGCATCTCCGGCAAGCGTTGCCGTACATTCACCGTATACGACATGATTCGTCGGTTTTCCTCTGCGAAGCACATCATTATCCATGCAGGGAAGGTCATCATGTATCAGTGAATACGTATGAATCATTTCTACTGCACAGGCAACAGGGAGAACCTTTTCGGGATTCTCACCAAGTGCTGCAGCAAATTCCAGCACAAGAAGCGGACGGATCCTCTTGCCCCCGGCAAGAAGACTGTACCGCATTGACTGCGCCAGACCATCCTGAATAATATCTGACTGCGGAATACAGGAATTCAGATAAGAATTGATTTTTTCAATAAAATCAGTTTTCTGTATCATATTCCACCTCTACAGGTTCACTGTCAAAATCATTTTTCAGAATCTTCACGCGCTGTTCGGCTGAATCAAGCAGCTCATTGCAGATCCTGACAAGACCGGCACCCTCTTCAAATAAAGTGAGAGAATCTTCAAGAGGAAGATCCCCATCTTCAAGATGCCGAACAACTTCATTCAAACGCTTCAGCGCATCTTCAAAGCATAATTTATTCTCAGACATGTTGGTTATTCTCCAATTCATCAGCAATACAATTCACGGTTCCGTCTGACAGTTTCAGCCTGAATTTCTTTCCCTGCGGCAGCTCTGAAACGGAGCGGATCCTGCGGCCTTCAGGATCCACTGCAATGGAATAACCACGGCTGAGAACCTTCAGCGGACTCAAAGCGTCAAGCGAAGCAGAAAGAGAAGCGAGCTGGCGTGAATTACTGTCTAATATTCTGTCGGCAGTACTGCAAAGCGTAGCCCGAAGTATATCAATATCCATTCGCCGAAGGCTGAAGGTTTCAGAAGGATCACGCAGCACTCTTGAAGTTTCGAGCTTCATGAGATTCTTTCTTTCTTCAATCAGCTTCTTCTCAATAACGGCTGACAGCCTTTTCAGATCACCAGCCACCTGTAACCGTACTTCATCTGAGTCCGGAACACAGATCTCTGCGGCATTGGAGGGCGTTGAAGCTCTTTTGTCCGAAACATAATCGGATATCGTAATATCCGGCTCATGCCCGACAGCAGAAATAACAGGAATATCGGACTCAAAAATACTTCTGGCAACCAATTCATCATTGAATGCCCAAAGATCTTCAGCAGAGCCTCCTCCGCGGCCGGTAATAATCACGTCAGCAAGTCTGAAACGATTGACATATCCGATGGCTTCGCAGATCTCGCCGGGAGCTTCCACTCCCTGAACACGAACCGGAACAACCAGGACTTCAGCCATTGGCCATCTTTTTCCAAGGATTCTGATAACATCCCGCACAGCGGCGCCGACCGGCGACGTAATCACCGCAATTCTCTCCGGAAATTCCGGAATCGGCTTTTTGTGTGCAAAATCAAAAAGACCTTCCCGGTCAAGGCGCGCCTTTAACTGCTCAAAAGCCAACTGAAGATCGCCTGTTCCAGCCGGCATCATAGCACTGACGATCAGCTGATACTTTCCGTCTCTGGGATAAACACTAACACGGCCTGAAGCCATGACCGTAAGTCCGTTTTCCGGCCTGAAACGCAGAGAAAAAGCCTGACCTTTGAACAAAACACAGCTGACAGAACCTTCCGCGTCTTTCAAAGAAAAATAATGGTGCCCGGAAGGATAAAGCTTGTAATTCGATATCTCGCCCAAAACACACACATTCTGAAGAACCGGATTCTCTTCAAGACAGGACTTTACGAAATTATTCAGTTCCGAAACAGAAAAAACCGGACGTTCCATTATTTATCGGATATTCCCTTTGCTATTGATCCGAGAACTCCGTTCACAAACGAAACAACATCGGCATCGTCATATTTTTTATCGATCTCGACAGCGGAATTGATAGCTGCGCCAACAGGGACATCATCCGCATAAAGCATCTCATAAACCGCTACTCTCAAAACAGATCTGGCGGTTCCGGAGATTCTGCGGACACTCCAGCCTTTGGAAGCTCCGCCAATTAGCGAATCGATCTCTTCGAGATGATCAAAAACACCGTTTACGGTTCTTCTGATATATTCCATACTCATATCATCGGGAAGAGCTGAAAAAATATCCAGTTCATCAGGCATAGACGCAAAATGCTCCCCGGAGAAAAACTCTTCGAGGAAATCACCAGCGCTGCCCCCTGAAAACGGAGTCCCGAATACGATCTGAACAGCTATTTCACGAGCAATATCTCTTTTCATTGTTCTTTCCTTTATACCCTAAATATACTCTGATTTCAGAATGCTATTCCCGAAACATTAACGTTTACGGTTACATCTTCAAAGCCCGTTGTACTCTGAACGGCAGAAAGAACAGAAGCCTGTACCTTCTTTGCGATATCTACAACATTGCAGCCGTATTTCACCGTAATAATAACATCAATTATGATCTTATCGTCATCAAACCTGACCTTGATGCCACGGGAATTCATATTAAGACCGATATATTCTGCAATTCCGGCACCCACAGCAGAAGCAAGATCATCTACTCCCTCAACTTCAAGCACTGAAGGACGAACAATTCCGGCCACTACATCATCGGAAATATTGAAGGTTCCTTTATCAAGAGATATGGAAATATAGGTGTTTTCTGCCATAATATAACCTCATAGACACATTTAAAAATATTCATTTTATTGTATCACTAAATGAATAAAATATCAAGAAATAACATCAGCAATGTTTTCAGCTGTAATACCGCCAAACATTCTATCCAGATCCGGTATATCCAGTGCCTTTCGTACATCTTCTCTGCAGTATCTGACACCTTTCAGCGCCTCGGAAGCCGCTGTATGATCCGTCTGCGCCATAAAGTCCCCGAAAAAAACGACATCGGTAATATAACCGTTTTTAACATTCAGAAAGACTTCGATACTCCCTGCCGCGAAGCGCTTTTTATTATGAAAAGTATATTCCGGAGAATGACCGTAATTCCACTCCCAGCTGCGATATTTTTTTTCGGCCAGATCTTCGATCAAATCCAGCTCTGTATCAGAAAGAAAGAAGGTTTCTGCCCCGCTCCCGATCAACTCTTTCCTGATCCGTTTCTTAAATTCATCCATTCCGATTTTTTCTTCAAGAAGGTCAGAAATATTCGCGACACGCGAAGAGACAGACTTAACGCTTTTTGAAGTAAACTTTTCCGGATCCGCGTTTAATGCACCGGAAAGAACAGAAGTGTCAGCAGCAAACAGAATACATCCATGATGCAGTATTCTGTTTTTATAGATACGCTGTGCGACTCCCGATACCTTTTTCCCGTCAACCGTTATATCATTTCTTCCGCTTGACTCGGCATTCAGTCCGAGTTCCCTGAGTGCACGGCATACAGGTGCATTAAAAGCCTCCATACTGATATTTTCATTATAATCGGTAATATAGGAATAATTCAGGTTCCCAAGATCATGATAAACTGCTCCCCCTCCGGTCATCCGCCGGACGACGCGAATCCCCTTATCTTCCACATACTGCCTATTGATCTCCTGAAGGGTATTCTGGTTCCGCCCTATTATGATTGCATTGTCATTTTGCCAGAGGATCACATAACTCCCGGACAAGCAGTTTTCCAGGACATATTGCTCAAATGCAAGATTATAAGCGGGATCCGTGGAACCCGTTTCCATATAATACATTGTATTTTCCATATTATGCTGATGCTTATAATTCATCATTAATTCTTTTCACAAACTGTATAGTAATAGTCTCCGTCCCGTTCCGTCTGAAACAGATATGATTCCGGAAGATTCAGCGCAGAAACAGAAGTGAGATCTCCTGACAGACCAGTCCCCAAACATTTCAAATATGCTTCCTTAATCGTCCAGATCCTTGTAAATTCAGAAGCTCTCAGATCCGGATCAGAGACAGATTTTAAATAATCCGCCTCTTCCCTTAAAAAGAAACGTCTGGCTATACCGTCTATATCTGTATCCTTATTTATTATTTCAATATCCGCCCCGATCTCATTTGAGGAAACTGCTATTAATAGCATGTCCCCTGAATCGGAAATATTAAAGTTTAAACCGATATCCGGAATATACGGTTTCCCGCATTCAGCAGTACGGATATCCGGACAAGCACCTGTCAGATCAATTCCGGACTGCTTCAGGGAATATAATAATGCATGCTCGTTAATAATCTTCTTCCGGTTCAGCTCTTCATTTCTGCCAAAATGTTTCATCCGGTACGAAGAGACGGGCAGATCAGCATATGGATCTGTAAAAGTAAGATAGGAGTACAGGTATATATTAAGCATTAATCAACTTTTTCAGAGTTTCCGCTCTGTCGGTTTTCTCCCAAACGACTTCCAGATCCTCACGGCCGATATGTCCGTAGGCAGCCAGCTTTCTGTAGATCGGCTTTTTCAGGTCCAAATCACGAATAATCGCAGAAGGACGAAGATCAAAGGTCTTTGAAACCGCATCGCTGATAACGTCATCCGGCACGATTCCCGTTCCAAACGTTTCAACAAGCACGGACACCGGCCGGGCAACGCCGATCGCATAGGCCAGCTGAACCTGGCAGCGCTTTGCCAGACCTGCAGCAACCACGTTCTTTGCAACGTATCTGGCTGCATAAGCTGCGCTTCTGTCTACCTTTGTAGGATCTTTACCGGAAAACGCTCCGCCGCCGTGCGGTGCACTTCCGCCATAGGTATCGACAATAATCTTTCTTCCGGTAAGTCCGGAGTCACCCTGAGGTCCGCCGATAACAAAACGTCCGGTCGGGTTGACAAGATATCTTGTATTGGAATCAAGCAGTTCCTCCGGAATCACGGGCTTTATGACAAGATCGATCATATCCTTGCGAATCGTTTCCAGCTCTGCTTCGGGAGAATGCTGGGTGGAGATAACAACCGTATCCACCCGGACAGGTCTGCGGTTTTCATCATACTCCACAGTAACCTGGGTTTTTCCGTCCGGACGAAGGTAGTCAACAATTCCGTCTTTACGAACAGAAGCAAGCTTCATGGCAAGCTTATGAGCAAGAGAAATCGGGAGAGGCATCAGTTCCTCAGTCTCATCGCAGGCATAACCAAACATCATTCCCTGATCTCCTGCCCCATTCTGCAGCTCCTGGTCCTCGCCGTTTTTGCTCTCAAGGGCCTTATCAACGCCCATAGCGATGTCTCCGGACTGTTCATCAATATTCGTGATGATTCCGCAGGTATCACAGTCGAAGCCGTACTTTGCCCTGTCGTATCCGATATCCCGGATCACATCTCTGGCAATACGGGAAATATCCACGTAACAATCCGTACTGATTTCACCCATAATATGAACAAGGCCTGTAGATACCGTGGTCTCGCATGCAACACGGCATTCAGGATCTTTTTCAATGATTGCATCAAGGATCGCATCGGAAATCTGATCGCAGATCTTATCCGGATGACCTTCCGTGACAGATTCAGAAGTAAAGAAGTAATGTGACATAAAATGACCTCCTAAAGTATAAGCAAAAAAGAAGCGGCCCGCATCCGGCAGGCCGCATAATTCCTTACTGAAAAGGCTTATCATCGCGCTTCACGCCGGTTTTAGCACCTTGCCGCGAAAGCAGGTTGCTGCAGCTTCAAAGGGCCGTTCCCTCCACTGCTCTTGATAAGTTATTGATTTTTGCGGTGTGTATTATAACAGATTTTTCGGTTTTGTCAAACCCAAATTGATAAAAAACAAGAAAAAAACTATAAAATCAGTCAAAAAGGCTCATATTCTCATTCATCTGTTCAGTACGGCTGTCTTTCAAGCCGAGATGCTCATATGTTTTGTGCGTCACACATCTTCCTCTGGGCGTTCTGGTGAGCATTCCGATCTGAAGAAGATAAGGTTCATATACATCCTCCAGCGTTACGGAATCTTCGTTGATGGTTGCAGCAAGCGTTTCCAGGCCTACCGGGCCACCGTTGTAATATTCAATAATAGCGGTAAGCATACGCCTGTCCAGAGAATCCAGACCCAGATGATCCACTTCCATTGCAGAAAGAGCAACGTCCGCAACCTTCTTGGAAATATGACCGTCCGACGTTACTTGGGCAAAGTCCCTTACTCTTCTGAGCATTCTGTTTGCTATTCTCGGCGTTCCGCGCGATCTGGAGGCGATCTCCTCCGCACCGGAATCATCAATATCCACTCCGAGGATCTCCGAGGAACGCTTCACAATCAGTTTCAGTTCTTCCACCGTATAAAGCTCCAGCCTGAGCGATACCCCAAATCTGTCACGAAGAGGTGCCGTTAGCTGTCCGGATCTCGTCGTGGCACCGATCAGGGTAAAATGCGGCAGATCCAGGTGAATCGAATTTGCCGACGGACCTTTTCCGATAATAATATCAATCGCATAATCTTCCATAGCCGGGTAAAGAATCTCTTCGTACGCTCTGTTCAGACGGTGAATTTCGTCTACGAAAAGAATGTCGCCTTCGTTGAGATTTGTCAGCAATGCGACAAGATCTCCCGGTTTTTCTATTGCCGGACCGGAGGTAATTCGCATATTTACCCCCATCTCATTTGCAATAACTCCCGCCAGCGTTGTTTTTCCGAGTCCCGGAGGTCCAAAAAGGAGAACATGATCCAGCGGCTCCCCACGAAGCTTGGCCGCATTCATAAATATCTCCAGATTCCCTTTCGCTTTCTTCTGGCCAATATACTCATGAAGATGTTTGGGACGAAGCGAACCCTCGTTCTGATCTTCAGGGAGAGAGGCGGAAGTCGTCAGGATTTCCTCACGTGTATTATCCGATAAAGTAATACTCATTATTTACTTCCTTTCCTGTTCTCAAACCATGAATTTCAGAACTTCTCTGATGATTTCCTGCGTATTCTTTCCTTCAACATTGATCTGCCTGAGAATCGGAACAATATCCGCCGTATTGTATCCCAGCACATTCAGTGCCGTTACCGCCTCGTCATAAGCAAGACCGGAAGCAGGAGAAACGCTTTTGGCTCCGGCGGCAAGAACAGTTCTGTCCGACGCTGGTATACTCTTTGCAATCTTATCCTTCAGTTCAAGAATGATACGCTGAGCAATCTTTTTTCCGACACCGGGGCAGGCTGTAAATACTTTTTCATCACCATTGATCACCGCCGCGGCAAGCGTATCCGCAGTATTGAAAGAAAGGATCGACATACCGGCTTTTGGGCCGACACCGGAAACAGAAGTAAGCAGCCGAAACCACTTCTTCTCTGCAACGGAAAGAAAACCGTAAAGATCGTAATAATCTTCCCCTATGGACTCAATTATATAGATTCTGTATTTCTCACCGAGAGAAAGTGCAGAAACCGTATTCGGCGTAACAGCAACTTCATACCCTACTCCTCCGCAGTCAATTACTGCGGAATCGGGGTTCAATTCAGTTACGATTCCTTCAAGATGATATAACATACCTCTGCTCCTTATGTGGTGGATTTATCATCCTCACCCTTATATAGTATAGATGTTGTACTGCGTGCATGACAAAGCGCAAGAGCAACAGCATCAGCAGCATCATCGGGCTTCGGAGCGGCTTTCAGTCCGCACAGCCTTTTTACCATATCCATAACCTGCTTTTTATCCGCTCTTCCGTATCCGACAACAGCATCCTTCACCTGAAGAGGCGTATATTCATAAATCGCAAGACCGGACTTTCTGCAGGCAAGAAGGATCACACCTCTGCCATGCGCGACTGCGATGCCAGTAGTCAGGTTTGTATTAAAAAACAGCTCTTCAATTGCAACAACATCGGGTTTATAGGCCGCAATCAATTCAGTCAGATCATCAAAAATTGTACATAAACGATCTGAAAGAGGCGTATGGGCAGGAGTTGTGATAACGCCGCAGTTGATGAGATTGTATCTGTTCCCTTCAGTTTCAAGAATACTGAAACCGATCGTAGCAATTCCGGGATCAATTCCTAATATTTTCATGTCTGCATTGTAACATATAAAAAAATCCGGTGCAAGCTGTTACATGCACCGGAAGGAAATAATATCCTGTCAGTTGTGAGCTTTCGGATGTGCCCTGTTGTAGGTTTCCATCAGCTGTTTTTTTACAAGATTCGAATAAACCTGCGTGGAAGAGATATCCGAATGACCGAGCATTTCCTGGATTGCGTGAATATCCGCACCATTTTCAAGAAGATGTGCTGCAAAGGAATGACGAAGCGTATGCGGGGTAATGTCCTTTTCTATTCCGGCACTCTTAGTATAGTACTTTATAATCTTCCAGAATCCCTGACGGGACATTCTGTCACCCGAAACATTCACGAAAAGCGCTCTCTCATCCGGAAGCGCAACCATCTGAGGACGGACAAGAACAAGATAATTATCAAGCGCCTGAACCGCTTCTTCGTACATAGGAATAAATCTCTCTCTTCCCTTGCTTGCGCATCTGATGACGCCGCTTTCGATATTAACATCATCAACGTCCAGATTGATCAGCTCGGATACTCTGATTCCCGTAGCATATAGAAGCTCAAGCATCGCTTTATCTCTGTAGCCTTTCGCATCGATCGGATGAGGCTGAGAAAGAAGAAGATTGATCTCTTCATCCGTAAGGATCTCCGGGAGCTTCTGCTGGTTCTTTTCCGGGACAAGCTTCAGAGAAGGATTTTCCTTCATATAGCGGTTGATAACCAGATGCGTATACAGACCCTTTATGGACGCAATACTGCGGGAAACCGTAGCAACGGATTTACCAATGCTGCGAAGATGATCTATGTAACCGAGAATATCTTCCTCTTCCGCATTGACAATATCGCATCCGCATTCCGTTTCAAGATAAGCGGAAAGCTGCCGGATATCTCTGATATAAGAACTCAGAGTATTATCGGAAGCATGCTTGTCATCGTGCAGATACTTCGTAAATATTGCAATCACATCAGAATCGTTCATAACACACCTCGAACCAGAGAAGTAACAATTAACATAATTAAGTGATTACAATATATTACAAATTAGTAAAAATTGCAAGTACCAATTTACATAAAATTAAAAATATTTTCTTTTTTATGTAAATCATTTCCGCAACATCTCTGTAAAGCCGCTGAAACACTGGGTTTTTTGAGTGTTAGTATTATATTATATAATTCATCTTATGTAAATATATTTTTATTATTTATATTTTATTTGACATAAGTTTGTTTCATATCATAAAGCCAAGCGGTAAGAAGAGGGATAAAAAAGCAAAGCTTTTCACATTCCTGATGTAAAAAGCTTCGCCGGATCATATTGTATTATTAAATAACGCAGGACTGAATCAGGATTTTTTCTTTTTGCCAAAGAAAGAAGTAGCATTTGCGGCTTTTGCAGCCTCAGCAGCTTCCTGCTTTGCAGTCGTGGAAATCGCCCATTTCTTCAGCTGAATACGAACTCTGTCCTCACCGGTCTCGATGGTGATCGTATCCTCAGTTACCTGTACAACTTTCCCTATAATTCCGCCGATCGTTGTCAGCTCATCGCCAAGGGAAATGCTGTTGCGCATTTCTTCTGCCTGCTTTTTCTTCTTATTTTCAGGACGGATCAGCATGAAATAGAAGACAGCAAACATGACAACAAGCATGACTATCATAGAACCGCCGCCTGCAGCAGCTTCTCCGGCCGCAGCTTCAGTAAGGAAAACAAAAGGATTCATTCGGTATACCTCCAAAAATAATTCAATTTATTATACAATCAGTATAAGATAATTGCAAGGACTAATTGGTTATATTCTTTTATCCAGAACACCGAAATATCTGCTGCGGAACTCGGCATAGTCTCCTCCGTCAAGGGCATCCCGTATCCTGGTCATCAGGCTGTTATAAAAATAGAGATTATGCATAACGGAAAGACGCATAGCCAGCATTTCCTCCGCTTTGAAAAGGTGACGCAGATAAGCTCTGGAATACCTTCTGCAAACCGGGCAGTCACACTGTGGATCGATTGGCTGCTCATCTGTGGAATATTTTTCATTTTTTATATTAATGATGCCGTTCCAGGTGAAAAGATGACCATGTCTCCCGTTCCTTGCCGGCATAACGCAGTCAAAGAAATCCACGCCGCGCCATACCGCTTCAATAATATTCGACGGAGTACCAACACCCATCAAATAACGGGGTCTGTCAGCAGGCATATATTCTTCGACGGCCTCTATGGTATCGTACATCTCCTGATGCGTCTCGCCGACTGCAAGCCCGCCGATCGCATAACCGGGAAGATCAAGTTCAGCAATACGCTTCATATGGCTGATCCGGATATCATGAAACACAGCTCCCTGATTAATTCCCCAGAGCATCTGTCCCGGATTCACAGCGTCATCCTCTGAATTGTAGCGGATATTCGCTTCCTTGCATCTCTCCAGCCAGCGGACAGTCCTTGCACAGGATCTTTCCACATATTCACGGGGAGACGGGATCTTAATGCATTCGTCAAAAGCCATAGCGATATCTGATCCAAGATTAGACTGGATTCGCATGCTTTCCTCCGGACCCATAAAAATATGACGTCCGTCGACATGAGAATTAAATGCAACGCCCTCTTCTGTGATCTTTCTCAAGCTTGCAAGAGAAAAGATCTGAAATCCGCCGCTGTCCGTGAGTATGGGACCATCCCACGTCATAAATTTGTGCAGACCACCCATTTTCTTGATTAGCTCATCTCCTGGTCTGACATGGAGATGATAAGTGTTGGAGAGCTCGACCTGACAGTTAATCCTTGCCAGATCCTCTGCGGAAAGAGCGCCCTTGATAGCGCCCTGCGTACCGACGTTCATAAAAACAGGAGTCTGAACCGTTCCGTGCGGAGTGGTAAATTCTCCTCTTCTTGCATGGCCCTCTTTTTTAATTAGTTTGTACATAATATCTCCGATTTACATGATCAGGCAGCTGTCTCCAAACGAGAAAAAGCGATATTTCTCCTCGACAGCGCTTTTATAAGCATTCATTATATTTTCTCTTCCGGCAAGAGCCGAAACCAGCATGATTAGCGTTGATTCCGGAAGATGGAAATTCGTAACCAAAGCATCAATGCACTTAAACTGATATCCGGGATAGATAAAAATATCCGTCCAGCCGGAAGTACATTTTAAAAATCCGTTTTCATCGGTAAAGCTTTCAAGCGTTCTGCAGGACGTTGTACCTACAGCAATAATCCTGCCTCCGGATTGTTTTGTACTGTTTACCGCATCTGCCGTTTCCTGAGGAACGATACAAAACTCGGAATGCATCTCATGATCTTCTATCTCGTCTTCTTTCACAGGGCGAAATGTTCCGAGACCGACATGAAGCGTGACGAAGCAGACCTTAACTCCCATGTCTCTTATTTTGTCAAGAAGCTCCTCCGTAAAATGAAGACCTGCAGTAGGTGCCGCAGCACTTCCAAGCTCTCTGGAGTAAACCGTCTGATATCTCTCCGGATCATTTAGCTCCGCTTTGATATAAGGAGGAAGAGGCATACGTCCGAGATGATCCAGGATCTCCAGAAAAATACCTTCGTATTCAAAGCGAACAATACGGTTTCCGCCTTCAACAATTTCCTCAACAATACCTTTCAGTTCTCCGTTGCCGAACAGGATTTCCTGTCCCGGACGAGTTTTTCTTCCTGGGCGGGAAAGGCATTCCCATCTGTTATCACCGAGATCACGAAGCAGAACAAGCTCAATGCTGCCTCCGGAGGGTCTGCTGCCAATCAGCCTTGCAGGAAGGACTCTGGAATCATTCAGGACAAGACAGTCTCCGGGATGCAGATAATCCGGAAGGTCATAAAAATGTTTGTGCTCAAGGTCTCCCGTTTTTTTATCAATATGAAGCATACGGGAACCATCCCTTCTCTCCAAAGGAGTCTGGGCAATAAGCTCTTCAGGTAAATCAAAATAAAAATCGGATTTTTTCATTATATGCTGCTTTCTGAATATTCATAGGATTTATACATTCTAATTGATAAATACTGAATCACTGAGAATCATGTTCCCGGCCGGATCCGCAGATATCATTTTTTCTATATTCTGCCCGCCGGACTGATAGATCAGCTTAATCGCAGAATCCTCCGTCGGCGGAGCAACGATAAGCTGCAGCGCTTCATTCTCCATTCTGCTGCAAAACCAGAGCTGCTGTTTTTCGTACCATTGATCATACTTTACCATGGCGGAAAGCCGAACATTTTTCACTTCTCCGGAAACACAGAGAAAGCACAGCGTTCCGGAGCTGACGGTATCGAGAAGATCCGTAATTGCAATTGCTTCTGCGTTCAGACCGTCAAATGCAAAACCTTCGGATGCAAACTGCTCTTCGTTAAAGATTCCGCATATTCCTGTCCCGGAGCTTTCGTTTTCGAAAGCCCCCGTTCTCAGCAATGCCTCACTTTCAGCAAGTTGCTCGCCGGTAGACAGGTCAAAGTAAAATGTCTCGGAAGTGATGGCTGTATGGTCAATATCATCAAGATAATCAGAAAAAGCCAGCATCAGCAAACCGTTTCTGCACTGAACAGAGCTGCATCTGTGAGAAAAAGAGAAAAGGAAACTACCTCCGTTATGATCCTCGGAGTGGAGAGAGAAATAATCTTCCGCAAGAGAAAGAAGATATGTTTCTCTGTCCATATTGATTGCTACTCCGTCATCAGACGGAACATAAGAAGCGTTATACGGTTCCAGTACGGAATTAATTCTTTCTGCCGCACCGGGATTATCTTCAATTACAACATAAGGATTTTCACAGGTATAGCTCAGAATTGCATTGATGCCCTCATTAGGGTCAAAAAACACTTGGTTCTCGTAGGAATAATGAATTACGACCTGATCGGATGCACCATCATTCTCAGCTGAAGCGCAGAACGAAGATGAAAACGGCAACAGGAGCAGGAGCGAAAATATCAGGCTAAAAACTTTTTTCATATATTCGGCTCCTTTTTACTTCAGCATATCAAAAAGCTTCTGCTCATCGATAACTGGTATTCCCAGCTCTTCTGCTTTCGTCCGTTTGCTTCCGGAAGCTTCTCCGGCAACAACATAAGAAGTTTTTTTACTGACGCTCCCGGTGCATTTCCCGCCGTTGGACTCAATCAGCTCTGTCGCTTCATTTCTTCCCAAAGTCGGTAAAGTACCGGTAATCACGAACGTCAGTCCCGTCAACTTCTCCGAGACGGACAAGCCGTCCGGGTTCTTCATGTTCACACCGAAAGCATTCAGTCTGGCCAGCATCTCTTTATTTTGAGGGAGTGAAAAGAATTCTTTAATATAGTCGGCTGTAATTTCTCCAATATCATCAATTCCGACGAGTTCCGAACTGTCTGCGGAAGCAAGCTCGTCGATTGAAGAAAAATGCTTCATTAATGCTTTTGCGGTTCGTTTACCTACATTCCGGATTCCGAGACCGGTAAGAAGCCTGACCGGATCATTACTTTTTGACTTCTCGATATTGTCCAGGATTTTATCGGTATTTTTTTCCTTACCTATAATTCCGAGATCAACAAGCTCATCGCGTTTTTCCCGGAGTGAGTAGATATCCGCATACCCGGAAAGGAATCCTTTCTTAACCAGATCATCCACAAGTGTTTCGCCAAGTCCCATGATATTCATGCAATCCAGAGAGGTAAAATACGAAATAGTTCTGGATAGCTGGGCCGGACACGCGGTATTCACGCAGCAGATATCCGCCGTATCCTCTTCCCTGACGAGCTTTGCGCCGCAGACCGGACACTCGGATGGTGCCTTAAAGATTTCATGCGGTTCGGAAAGGCAGGATTTCAGCCTCGGTATGATCTCACCGCTTTTATAAACCAGATATGTTCCACCGATTCCGACCTTCATATCTGTAATATAATCCTGATTATGAAGCGTAGCTCTTGATACGCTCGTTCCGCAAAGTCTGGCGGGCAAACCGGTTTCTTTATCGTGAAAACCTCCCGTAAAAGTCAGCTTTCCAGTACGGCCGACATCTACCAGAATCTCGTCCATAACGACCGGGCGTTCCTCCGGAGGGTACTTATAGGCAATATGCCCGCTGGAATATTTCGAGCCAGCCGGAAAATCGTTCCGGTATTCAATCGCATCAAGCTTTACTACCGCGCCATCGATATCAAACGGAATCGTTCCACGCATATTCCCGATCTCATCGATCGTGGTAAGGATCTCATCTGTATTTTCACAGATTTTGTGAAACACCACAGGAACACCAGCATCAGAAAGGATATTCATTGCCTGGACATGGCTTGTCATAACCTCCGCCGGTCCACTCTGAACATTGAAAACAAACATGCGCAGTCCGCGTTCTTTCGTAATGGAAGGATCCAATTGCCGAAGCGTACCGGCAGCAAGGTTTCTCGGATTTGCAGCCGTCTTCTTTCCCTTCTGTTCCTGAAGGAGATTGTATCTGTCAAAGTCCTCGTGGGACATATAGACCTCTCCCCTGAGTTCAAGAGACTCATATGGAAGATCAATGACCTGCTTTACATCAGGAATAACAAACGCATTCGCTGTAACGTCTTCCCCTTCAAGCCCGTCTCCTCTTGTTTCGGCAAGAACAAGATGAAGCTTACCGTCTTCTCTCCCTGCATAGCGGAGGCTCATACTGAGTCCGTCGATTTTCGTCTCAACAGAAAACTTACAGCCGGGATGAAGAGCATGGACCTTGTCGATCCACGAAGAAACATCATCTTTTGAAAAAACATCTTCTATGGACAGCATCGGAACATCGTGAGTTACTTTCACCCCTGCTGTTCGTTTTGCCACTCCCCCGATTTTCTGAGACGGAGAATCCGGCGTGATCCAATCGGGATTTTCGCGCTCACAATCCTTCAGCTGCTGCATCAGGAGATCATATTCATAGTCGGATATCACAGGCGCGTCATTATTATAATAGGCGTCCATGTGAAAATTGATTGTTTCCTTCAGTTCACAATATTCAAAGTAATTCATCATATCATACCAAACAGCAGATCAGGAGACCATAGCGCTCGCAGCCATCATAACACCAAGTCGGCCCGATTCATAGGTCAACCCGCCCTGGAGGAAAACAGTAAAGGGAGGTTTAAACGGCCCATCCGCAGAAAGCTCGATTGAGGATCCCTGAATAAACGAACCGTCGGCCATAATTACATCGCAGTCATAACCCGGCATGGGCCATGGTTCGGGAGAAACATAGGAATCGACCGGAGCTCCGGCCTGAATTCCCTGACAGAACCGCTTCATATTCTCACCGCTTCCCAGAGAGATTCTCTGGATAATATCCGACCGCGGCTGAGAAGAGGACGGAGAGGTCTTCATCCCCATCAGTTCCATCATAGAAGCCGCGAAAACTGCCGTTTTCAGTGCCTGAGCTACAATGTGAGGAGCCATAAAAAAGCCCTGAAACATCAGTCTCGTATTACCAAGCGTTGAACCGACTTCTCCGCCGATTCCCGGGGACGTAAGGCGGAACGCTGCTCTCTCAACCAGATCTTTTCTGCCTGCAACATATCCTCCGGAAGGAGCAATTCCTCCACCGGGATTTTTTATCAATGAACCGGCGATCAGATCTGCCCCGACATGGGTGGGCTCCATTGTCTCTGTAAATTCTCCGTAACAGTTATCTACGAATATATTTACGTCATCACGAACAGAATGAACGGTCTTGCAGATCTGACGAATATCTTCAATAAACAGCGTTCTTCTCTCTCCATATCCACAGGATCGCTGGAGAATAACCGCTTTTACAGACGGATCCTGAAGAGCTTCCCTGATAGCGGGAATGTCCGGTTCTCCGTTTGAATTCAAATTTACCTGACCGTATTCTATCCCGTAGAATTTTAAGGAGCCGAAATCATCCCCGTCAATACCGATCGCACGGCGAAGAGTATCATATGGCTCACCGGAAACAGAAAGGATCTTTTCACCCGGACGACAAAGTGCAAAAAGCGCAGCAGTTATGGCATGCGTACCATTCACAAACCCGATTCGAACAAGTGCTGCTTCCGCGCCGAAAACTTCCGCATATAACCTGTCCAGCGTATCCCTGCCGAGATCATCATAACCGTAGCCGGTCGTACCGGCAAAGCAGGCCTCCGAAACTTTACAGTTCTGAAAAGCCTTCATTACTCTTAACGTATTTTCTTTTGCTGTATCGTCAATATCCTTAAACTGATCCTCGATCCGTTCCTCTGCTTCCAGAGCAAGATCAACGATCTCCGGTTTAATTTCAGTAATATTCATTACTTAAGCTCCATAATGAGTTTCTTAAAATAATTCCCGCGTTCTTCAAAATTTTTGAAATGATCGAAGGAAGCACAAGCGGGAGAAAAGAGCACAATATCATCTCGTTTCGCCAGCAATGATGCCGCTTTTACAGCATCTTCAAAAACCGGTTCTATTTTTATCGTAAATCCTTTTTCGCAGGCTTCTTTATAATAAACAGAATTACATATAGCCGAACTGATCTTTCCCGAGGTTGCACCGGTTATAACCGCGCTTTTTGCCTTAAGGCATACCTCGTCTCCCAAAGAATCAAACGGAATCTTTTTATCATATCCGCCGAGGATCACGACCGGAGGCTTTTTCATTGCATTCAGACCGGCAATTGTTCTGGATGGACTGGAACCGATTGAATCATTGATATATGTAACATCATGCAGGACCCGGACAGTTTCAAGACGGTGCTCTACACCTTTAAAGGTCCTGGCAACTGAGCTGCAGACCTCATTTGACACATATCCGTACGTTGCCGTAAACGCAGCAATAAAGTTCTTCACATTATGCTCACCGGGAAGATAGATATCATCAACCGGCATAATGTATTCAACCTCTCCGTTGACCATTCTCCAGATCCGTCCTTCTGCTACAAAAACGCCGTTCTGGGCTGCACGGAGCGATGGATCATTTCGATAAGATGCTACCTCATTTAAAGCCGGATCACAGGTATTCATAGTAAACCACCGAACCATCGAAGGCGCTTCAACAGCAAAAACTGCCGAATTCGGATCATCCGCGTTCAGGACGAGAGTATCATTTTCATTCTGACCAAGATATATGGACTTTTTTGCAGTCACATAATCATCAAAATCTTTATGCTTATCCAGATGATTCGGAGAAATGTTCGTAATAACAGATACATTCGGACGACATTTCATTGAATGCAGCTGAAACGAGCTAAGTTCCAGAACAGCAATATCCTCCGGCTGAATCATCGGGGTATCGCAAAGAAGCGGATGGCCGATATTTCCGCCAAGATGAACCGTATATCCGGCAGCCTTTAAAAGCTCTGAGATAATGGTGGTAGTAGTAGTTTTACCGTCGCTGCCGGTAACCGCAAAGATCCGGCAAGGACAAAGCTCAAAGAACACTTCCATCTCGGATGTAATTATAGCGCCCTTTTTTTTGGCTTCTTCCAAATGCTCATCGAACGGCATCAGACCGGGAGTGCGAAAAATAATGTCAAAATCAAGGTTATCCAGATAATCCGGGCCTAATCTGAGCTTTACCCCAAGGCTAACCAGATTCAGGGCATCCATACCGAGCTGTTCAACACTGCGGGCATCGCAGGCTGTAACATCACATCCGGATACAGCCAGGAGACGAATAAGAGGAACATTGCTGATGCCAATTCCGATAATTCCGATCCGCTTATCAGCTAACGAAGCAACATACTCATTAAGTGTCATGGCAATCTCCTAAATTAATAACTCTAATTTATACACATAACAAAACTATTATATTATACCATGAAAAGCACGGTTTACAAGTTATTTATGAGTTGACATCCGTGGTATAATTAAATCATTGATTCCGGAGGAAAATACTATGTCTTTTATTGATTTGTTATGCTGTTTTTTTATTACTCCGCTGAAATTATGCGCTGAGATCATTGAATGTGCTTTCGACAGAATTATTCCGGATCTTCCGCAAAATAATCAGTTGTTTTTCATTATAGTCTTCTCATTTACAGGAATACTGTTCCTCTGGTCGGTAATTTCCACTATTAAATATCTTCGGACTCAGAAAATGCCTTCCCCTTTTTCCTGTTTCAGCGGATATCTGGCCCCGTCAGCCGTTCTGACGCTTCTGTTCGGTGCAATGATTCCAGGAACCGTAATTGCCAGCTCCGCAGTAGAGTTTCAAAGCACGCACTACGGGCCGATGATGCTTGTTCTTTCCACGTTCCTTTCATGGGCCGGAGTATTCATCTTCTACGGCGGTCTGCTCTATTTGATCTGCGGAGAAAAGCTGAAAAAGATCCTGCGCTGTCTTTCCTGGATCCTGATTGGATGCGCAGCTGTTAATTATCTCCTCTTCCGACTCGGAACAGCGCTCTCTCCCCTGCTCGTCTATGACGATATCTCAGAAATCGGCACTACATTGTCCGAAAAGATTATCAACGGAGCCGTTACCGCTGCTGTATGCGCTGTTTTTCTTTTTCTTTTCATCAAAAAAGAAGATGTCTGCAAAGGTCTTTGTATTGTGTTCTCTGTTTCCTTTTTTGTTTTTTCCGTAATGAACTTCTTCAGGATCAGCAGTAATGTCAAAGAAGAAACCGGAAGGAACGCTTTTTCTGGTTACGGAGATAATTACAGCGATTCATCCGCTCTTGATCTTCTGCACCTCAGCAGGAACGGAAAGAACGTTGTTGTATTCAGCCTGGACAGGGCCATCAGCAGATTTATTCCGTTCTGCCTGGAGGAATCGCCGGAGCTTGAAGACAGCCTGTCCGATTTTACCTGGTATCCCAACACTGTTTCCTACGGAAAATATACTATTTTTGCCACGCCGGCAATGTTCGGAGGATATGATTATACCCCATTTGAATTTAATAAACGCAGCGAGGAATCCGTAGTCGACAAGCATAATGAAGCGATTTGCGCTTTGCCTGTTCTTTTTTCAGAAAACGGATATGATGTTACCGTATGCGATATTCCTTATGCAAACTATCGCTGGATCCCGGATCTCTCTATTTATGATGAATACGGAATCAGAGGCTATAACACAATGGAAGCGCAGATGTACAGAAGCAGTGAGGACTGGCCTGTTTTCGTAGAAGCAAATGAGGAAACGCAGATCCGGAATTTCGTAATGTACAGTGCTTTTCGTTGTTCTCCGTATTTTTGCCGTGGTTTTTTATATAACAGAGGACGATATCTAAAACCGGGAACTGTTACAACACCTTCCATGGAACTCCTGGAATCCTACTCAGTTATGGAGCAGCTTCCTTATATAACTACTATTACAGATAACGATAACGGCTGTCTGTTTATTATCAACAATGATCTTGCTCATACTCCGTCACTGATGGATTCATCCGACAGCTACAAGGCCTCCGTCCTTGAGGAGGCATCAGAGTATGCAAACAACATACGACTCGATTCTGACGGGAATCTGCTGGAAATGAACGAGCTGCAGCTCAGACATTATCATGTAACCATGTCTGCTCTTTTGCGTATTTCAGAATGGACAGAATATCTGAAAGAAAACGATGTATACGATAATACCAGAGTCATTATCGTATCCGACCACGGCAGAGCTTTGTTTGATGATATGCTTCTTGACAATGGAACGCATATCGAGTCAATGAATTCTCTTCTGATGTTTAAAGATTTCACTTCGGAAGGAACAGAAAGTTCAGAAATATCCAACGATTCGGAAGGTCTAACAGTCGATCACTCCTTTATGACAAATGCAGATATGCCGTATCTTGCTTCCAAAGATCTTTTTACAGAACCTCTTAATCCTTTTACCGGTAACGCTTTTCTTAAGAACAGCGGAGAGGCTCTTGTTAATGATTCCGAATTCTGGGAAGATCAGTATTATACGCTTAAACAGTTTGATTATCATGATTCTGTCTGGTTTAAAGTAAAAGACAATATCTTTAATAAAGACAACTGGACAGTCACACAAAACTGATTCACTGTGTTACGTATAACTTACACTTTTACGATTTTCAATCTAAGAGTTATAAAATATACAAATATCTTATACAAAATATAAAATCACCTGAACATCAATTGCTGAATGTTCAGGTGATCATATTTTAATCTGTATTATTTATCCGACTATCTGAGGATACGGTTTAACAGAAGCAACCGTTATGCGCGAATAATCAGATCAGCCGAAAACGCTGAGCAGGAAGCCTGCTGCGATTGCAGAGCCAATAACACCGGCAACATTGGGGCCCATAGCATGCATGAGAAGGTAATTGGTCTTATTGTACTTCTTACCAACATCCTGAGATACACGGGCTGCCATAGGAACTGCGGAAACGCCTGCGGAACCAATCAGAGGATTCACTTTCTTGCCGGAGCCATAGTACATGGCAACACCGCCGATAAGTCCGCCGACAGTAGAGATACCGAATGCAACAAGGCCAAGAACGATGATGTAAATGGTCTGGAGGCTGAGGAAGGTCTGTGCCGTCATCGTTGCACCAACAGAGGTTGCAAGGAAGATTGTAACAATGTTCATCAGAGCATTCTGAGCAGTATCGGAAAGTCTGTCCGTAACACCGGTCTCACGGAAGAGGTTGCCGAGCATGAGGCAGCCGATCAGAGGAGCGGTGGAAGGAAGAAGAAGAATAACGAAAGAAGCAACAACGATCGGGAATATGATTTTCTCGGTCTTGGTAACTTCACGGGTCTGCTCCATCTTGACCTTGCGCATCTCATCGGTTGTGCAGAGCTTCATAAGAGGCGGCTGGATCAGAGGAATCAGAGCCATGTAGGAATAAGCAGCAATGGCAATAGGCCCGAGGAGCTCAGGTGCGAGTTTCGTGGTAAGATAGATAGCTGTAGGACCGTCAGCGCCGCCAATGATACCAATGGAAGCTGCCTGAGGGCCGGTAAAACCAAGAGCAATTGCACCGAAGAATGCTACGAAAACGCCAAGCTGAGCAGCAGCTCCGAGAAGAAGGCTCTTCGGGTTGGAAAGCAGAGGACCAAAGTCCGTCATTGCACCGACACCCATGAAGATCAGGGACGGGTATATACCGGCCTTAACGCCGATATAGAAGAAGTCCAGAAGGCCGCAGTTCTGCATGATATGACCATAGCTGTGATAGTAAGGAGAGGTCGCATCAAGAAATTCAGCCCACATTTCGGGGTGATACATTGCGTTGTCACCACCGAGAGAAATGAAATAACTGAGGTTGCTGAGGAGGCATCCAAAAGCAATACCGCAGAGAAGCAGCGGCTCAAACTTTTTAACGATGCCGAGATAAAGAAGAACAAATGCTATGATGATCATAACGAGGTTCTTCCAACCGCCATCCATAAAGAATCCGGCAAAACCAGATTCAAGCGCCAGCTTCTGAAGTGTACCTAAAACGTCCATCTGTGTCCTCCTTATGCGATGACAACAAGAGGAGATCCGGTCTCTACAACCTGTCCTTTGGTTACAACGATCTGAGCAACAGTACCGCTCTTGGAAGCGACAACATCATTCTCCATTTTCATAGCTTCGAGAATAATAAGGGAATCACCCTCATTGACCTTCTGACCAACAGCACACTGAATTTTCAGAATGTTGCCGGGCATCGGAGACTTTACGACTTCACCGGCTGCAAGACCGGCGGCAGGTGCGGCAGCGGGAGCTGCTGCAGGGGCAGCTGCTGCGACAGGAGCAGCAACAGGAGCGGCAGGAGCAGAAGCGACAGGAGCTTTTGCTTCGTATTCATCTACGAGCATTGCCTCACCGGCTTCAACCTCAACTTCATAAACCTTCTTATTAAGAGTAACTTTATATTTCATTATTCCTTAACCTCCTTGATGGACTTAAAGCGAAGCTCGTTAATCGGCTTGCCCATTGTGTCTGCAACAATAGCCATAATCATGGCAGCGTCTCTGGGATCGGTATCATACAGCTTGATCTCGCCGGCGGAACCGGGAGCCTTCGGTGCGGGAGCAGCGGTCGGCTCAGCTGCAGGAGCTGTTTTTACTGGAACAGCTTCACTTTCCTTTTTCGCTTTATTGATAAAGTACTTTGCAAGTGCCATAACAACAAGCATCAGAAGGATCAGGCCAATGAAAACAACGCAATAGCCAAGAAGACCGACGGCAGCGCCTGTACCCAGGGAAATATTAACAAGATCCATATTATGCCTCCGTGATGCTGTACTTAACTACCTTCTCTTCGTTTGCCTTACGCTCTTCGAAGAACTTTTCAGCGACCTGCGGGAAGGCAATGTAAGAAAGAACATCCTCTTCGCAACGGGCGGTCTCGCCTAAAGCTTCCTTTGTCTTCTCATAGGTATCTGTGGGAAGAGTATCTGCATAACGAACCTTGAGGGGTTCCTCACCAGCGAGGATCTGCTTCTGGATCTCAGGATCAATAGGAGCAGGAGTATGACCGTATTCGCCGCGGCAGTAAGCCTTGATCTGGTCATTAACGTTCTTATAACGCTGTCCGGCCATTACGTTTGCAACAGCCTGAGTTCCAACGATCTGAGAGGTAGGAGTAACAAGCGGAGGATATCCCATATCCTTGCGGACCAGAGGAGTCTCCTTGAGAGCATCTTCGAATTTATCGAGAGCGTTGAGAGTCTTGAGCTGGCTGAGGAGGTTGGAAAGCATACCGCCGGGAATCTGGTAGTTCAGGCACTGAGTATCGGTACCCATGGAGATGGGGTTAAGAGTGCCATCTTTAATATAGTCATTGCGAATGGGCTTGAAGTAGTCAGCCATCTTGTAAATGACTTCCTTGTTAAGAGATACGGGATAACCCATCTCGCTGAGAGCCTCAAAGAAGGTCTCTGTAGCAGGCTGGGAAGTACCGCCGGAGAACGGGGAGATTGCGGTATCGATAACGTCAGCACCGGCTTCAATTCCCTTGAGGTAGGTCATATAAGCCATACCGGTGGTGCAGTGTGTATGCATTACGAGAGGCATATCCGGCTGAGCGTCCTTAATTGCGGAAACGAGATCATACATGCTCTGAGGAGTGCAGATACCTGCCATATCCTTGATGCAGATGGAGCTGACACCCATCTTAACGAGCTCATTGACCGTCTCAACGTTCTTTGCAAGAGTATGAACAGGAGAAGTGGTATAGGAGATCGTACCAGAAGCCATTGCACCGCACTTAACAGTCTCTTCAATAGCGACCTTCAGGTTCTGAGTATCATTGAGTGCGTCGAAAATACGGATGATGTCGATACCGTTTTCAACGGACTTTCTGACAAAGCGGCGGACAATGTCATCAGGATAATGCTTGTAGCCAAGAATATTCTGGCCGCGGAGCAGCATCTGAAGCTTGGTGTTGGGCATATGCTCGCGGATCTTGCGGAGACGCTCCCACGGATCCTCGCCAAGGAAACGAAGGCAAACGTCAAAGGTAGCTCCGCCCCAGACCTCACAGGAATAATATCCTGCTTTGTCCATGGTCTCAAGGATGGGCTCCATCTTGGAATAAGGAAGTCTGGTTGCTATAAGACTCTGGCTGGAGTCTCTAAGCACTGTTTCGGTAAAGCCGATTTTCTGTTTTTTCATGATCATCCTCCGGAAAAACTAAAATTAAATTTCCAAACTAATGCTATTATATCAAACTATGTGCATTATAACAAATTTTTCAAAGTCAGGCAATTGTAAGTTTGTATAAAAAAGCAATAAATCACCTCTGAAATAGTGAGGTGATTTATAAATATTAACAAACTAAGAATAGAGTGAAAAAGATGGTATTAAGCTTACCGAATTTCTGACAAATCTTTGGAAAAAGATCAGTCCTCAGGGAGCTTTGTAACGTCAACCCACTCAAGCGCTTTGGAGTAACGGAAAAGCTCATCCAGATTCAGCTCAATTGCGCTGCTAGCGCTACCGACAGCAGGGAAAACTGTTTCAAACCGTTTGAGGGACTCATCGAGATAGACATCCACTCCGTCATTAATTCCGAAGGGGCAGACACCTCCGACAGGATGGCCGATAAATTCATTGACCTCATCCGACGTCAGCATCTTCGCTTTCGTATGAAATTTATCTTTATACTTGTGGTTATCGATTCTGGCGTCCCCTGCTGCAAGGATCAGAATCGGCTTCTCCTCCGGAAGCTTAAATGAAAGCGTCTTTGCAATTCTTGCACCCTCAACGCCCAGGGCCTGAGCCGCCAGCTCAACAGTTGCAGAAGAAACATCAAATTCTCTGACTCTGTCCTCAATTCCCAGCTCTCTGAAATATGCTCTTCCTCGTTCTATAGACATGATACAAAACCTCTTTTAAATCATCACGGACCGGATAAATATTTTTCCCGGAAACTGAGAAGCATACAGAAGAACCTGTTCCGGCGCCAGATTCCCAAGCTTCATTTTTACGCTGAAATGGCTCGAAAGACAAATCAGCAGTAATGAAAAAACGACAGCAAATACTGGATTCCCAAATAGTTTTTTCATTGAATATTAACCTTTAAGAGCAAGAAGCTTCTGCTTCAGCTCGCCCTCAATTTTCTCCAGCTCGGCTTCTGCCTGAGCACGGCGGGCTCTGCCGTCATCCTGAATCTGACGAACTTCTTCAAGCGTTGAAATCAGCTCAAGATTCGTCTTCTGAAGGGTCTCCAGATCAACAATTCCGCGCTCCGCCTCTTTAGCAATGCTTACGCTGCCCTGATGAAGCGTCTCCGCATTCTTCTCGAGGAGATCATTCGTCACCTCTGTAACAGCGTTCTGGGCCTTCATGGCTTCATCGGAATTGTACATCGTCATACCGAGAACCATCTGATTCTTCCAGAGAGGAATGGTATTATTGATGGATGTACGGATCTTCTCCACCATCAGAGAATCATTGTTCTGAATCATACGGATCTGAGGTGCCATCTGAACAGCGATCATACGGGTCAGCTCAAGATCATAAATCTTCTTTTCAAAACGGCCGATAAGATTTGCGAAATCAGAGGCGGCCTGAGCATCCTCCGTAAGTCCGGTCTCCTTGGCCTTATTCTGCATTTCCACAAGATCATTCTCACGGAGATCCTGAATTCTGAGCTTACCGGCAATGATATACATCGTCAGTTCTTTCTGATACTCTTCATTCTTGTCATACATCTTATCCATAAGAGAGATGTCTTTCAGAAGAGTAATCTCATGATTTTCGAGCTGTTCAACAATCTTATCAACGTTCTTCTCGGCGCTGTCATAGGATGTTTTCAGGCTCTCAAGAGATTTCTTACTTTTCTTAAAGAGACCTAAAAAACCTTTCTTTTCCTCTTCATCGAAATCAAAGCCTTTCAGCTCGGTTACGAGACTTGTAAGCATATCTCCGACTTCGCCCATATCCTTGGTCTTAACAGTATTCAGGGCTGCATCGGAAAATTCCGAAATATTCTTCTGGGCAGCGGCACCGTAATTCATCACCTGCTCGGAATTGGAAACATCGATCTTTGCTGCAAATTCCTTAACAGCGGCCTGTTCCTCCGCAGAGAGCTTTTCGAGCTCCAGTTTTTCCGGAACGATTTCTTCTTTTACTTCCTGTTCCACAGCTTCGATCTGTTCTGCAGCCTGATTGATCTCTTCCTCGATGGAAAGCTCCTGAGCCGCAACTGCTGCCGGAGAAGGATCCAGCGTAAGATTCGGGACTGAATTTTCGTTAGCCATTGATTTATCTATCCTTTCTTTCTTCGTAAACAGCAGCCTGAGCCGCAGAACCGCTGTTTGAAGTATAATTACTGAATTCCGAATAATGAGAAGTCTCATTATTTACAATAAAATCTCTGTCACCGGCAAGCCCCTCACGGGCAAGCATCTGGTTCATCACATCGATATCGGTTTCAATATCAAGAGCCTGATCCTCAAAAAGAGAATCCAGCCTTTTTTTATAAGCGGCTATCGCCACATCCAGCATTTCATTAATGCTGTTCATACTCTTGTCAATGTTTTCTCCCTCTATTCCCTGGGAGCTCATTCTGTCATAGGAATTCAAAAGTTTGATCGTCGTCGGAAGATAGTATCGGAAGAACTTTTTTATCTGAGGAATGTCAGAGGGATCTTCAATAGCGTCCTGAGTGATTTTATCCGTGATCCGCATAATTTCATTGATTTTTGAGCGAATCTCATTATCCTGAATCGACATATACAAACGGCCCATTTCGCTGAGAGCTCTGTTCCCTTCTTCAACGATAGGATCTATCTCCGGACCGTAGCTTTTTTTCTGCGCGGCAGGTTTATACTGAGTCTGAGCTTCAGCGGAGGGATCCGATGTGTTTTTCTTGTTCCCAACACGCTCGCTGGCACGTTTGGTACCCGCAACATTGACAGGCTCTTCATATTCTCCGTTTTCTTTTTTACCGACTGCCTTACCCACCAGGAAAGCGATCAAAACACTGAAGCCAATTACCGCCAGAAATCCGAGAGGGGCAAATAAAGGAAAAATAAAAGAAAGGATCGCCCAGGAAATTGCAAAAGAATATATTCTGCTTAGAAAACTTTTTCTTCTGCGGCGTCTGTTATACAAGCTGAAATGCCTCCAATTTAATATTTTTTGTTTATTCTAATCTTATTTCATATTTCAGTCAAGACGCTTTTGGGGGTTGCAAATAATTATTAACTATTTTATAATAAATTCGGTTAGAAATATAATACTTTAAAGTGTTGGTATTTTAGAATGATTATTACTGCTCCCTCTGTACTTTCCGCTGATTTTGCTCATCTCGCTGATGACCTCGTTTCTGTAAAAGAGGCCGGCGCTGACTGGCTTCATTTTGACGTTATGGACGGCCAGTTTGTCCCAAACATATCGATGGGTCTTCCGGTTCTGAAATGTGTCAGAGCGAACACCGATCTGTTTCTGGACGTTCATCTCATGATCCGGGAACCGCAGGAGCTTGCTGCAGAGTTCTGCAAAACCGGAGCAGATCTTGTAACCGTTCATGTGGAAGCTGCTTCATCCGTAAAGATACACGAAGCTCTGAAAACGATTCGATCCTGTGGAAAGAAATGCGGAGTAGTGCTGAAGCCTGCCACGTCTCCATACGCACTCAGAGAGTTTCTCCCAGAAATTGATCTGGTGCTCATTATGACAGTCGAACCAGGTTTCGGAGGCCAGTCTTTCATATATGAGATGACTGATAAAATTGCTGAAGTCAGAAAAATGATCAATGAGAGTAATCCGTCCTGTTTTCTCGAGGTCGATGGCGGAATCAATGCAGAAACAGTGAAGACTGCCGTTGAATACGGAGCAAACGTGATCGTTGCGGGAAGTTATTTCTTCTCAGCTCCTGACAGGAAAAAAGCAATCGAATCCCTTCGAAACTGAAAGGCAACCAATATGACTGAATTTCCCTCTACTCTTGAAAATCTTATCGATAAATTCGCTGCTCTTCCCGGAATCGGGAGGAAAAGTGCCCAGCGTCTGGCGTTCCATGTTCTGAGTCAGTCGGAAGATGAGGTTCGTTCCTTTGCGGATGCTATTGTTTCCGCTAAATCTTCTGTTCACTGCTGCTCTGTCTGTCAGAATCTGACGGAGGATGATGTATGCCCCATCTGCCGGAGTGACCTTCGTGACAGATCCATTATCTGCGTTGTTTCCGAGCCGAGGGATGTTCTCAGCTTTGAGCGCGGTAAAGAATATAACGGGCTCTATCATGTGCTCCACGGTGTCCTTTCTCCGATGTCTCATATCGGTCCTGAGGATATCCGGATTAAAGAGCTGCTTGTCAGGGCAGCTGAGGACGAAGTAGAGGAAGTCATTATGGCTACGAATCCTGATACCGAAGGTGAAGCGACCGCGCTTTATATATCCAGACTGTTAAAACCCTTTAATATTAAGGTATCTAGACTTGCATACGGTATTCCGGTAGGTTCAAATCTGGAATTCGCCGATAATGCAACCTTAAACAGAGCAATTGAAGGCAGAACCGAAATGTGACGCAAGAAAGGAATTTGCATGATCCCTAAACTCAAAGTTGTCCCACTTGGCGGACTCGGAGAGATCGGTAAGAATATGACCGTTCTCGAGTACGGAAATGATATTATTGTCATCGACTGCGGTATGGGTTTCCCTGATGAAACCATGTACGGCATTGATGTTGTATACCCCGATATATCATATCTTAAGCTGAATAAAGAAAAGATCCGTGGTCTCATTCTGACGCACGGACATGAAGATCATATCGGAGCAGTCCCCTATCTGCTTCGGGAGCTTGATGTTCCGATCTATACCACTTCATTGACGGCTGCTCTTGTTGAGCTCAAGCTGGAGGAGCATGACCTTCTTTATAATTCACAGATCTTTACCAAAAAAGCCGGCAGTGTCTTCCGGCTCGGTTGTTTTACGATAGAATTCATTCACGTAAATCATTCCATCCCTGATACAGTTGCCCTGGCAATAACTACGCCTCTCGGTATGGTCGTTCATACTGCGGATTTTAAGTTTGACATCACTCCCACTTCCGGAAAGATGATCGATGTGGCAAGACTTGGTCAGCTTGGTAATGAGGGGGTCCTTCTCCTTCTCAGCGATTCGACCAATGTGGAGAAGCCCGGTCATTCAGATTCTGAAATGAAGGTTACCAAATCATTTGACACGCTCTTTAAAGGCTGTGAAAAGAGGATTATCATTACGACCTTCGCCTCCAACGTTCATCGACTGCAGCAGATCATCAACGTCGCGAAAAAATACGGTCGAAAAGTTGCCGTTACCGGTCGCAGCATGGAAAATGTCATGCATGTTTCGACGGTTCTTGGGTATATGGAATCTCAGGAGGATGTTATTGTATCTCTGGATGCCATCAATAAGCTTCCGAAGAAGCAGACGGTTATTATTTCCACCGGCAGTCAGGGTGAATCCATGTCTGCGCTGTACAGAATGGCTTTTTCCGAACATAAGCAAATCCAGATCGACTCCAATGACAGAATCATTATTTCTGCCTCTGCTATTCCCGGGAACGAAACCATGATTACCCGCGTTATAGATGAGCTGTATCGCAAAGGTGCGGAAGTCATTTACGATAAGCACACCGATCTCCACGTATCGGGACATGCTCCTCAGGAAGATCTGAAAATGATGCTCGCTCTCATCCGCCCGAAGTATTTTATGCCGGTGCACGGCGAATACAGAATGCTTGTCAAGCATGCAGAGCTCGGCAAGCTGATGGGTGTTTCTCCTTCGAACATCATTATTGGTGACAACGGAGATATGATTGAAATTACAAAAAAGGGATACCGTTGCGAAAAGACAGTTTCCGCCGGAGAAATTCTGGTGGATGGCAGTGGAATCGGAGAAATCGGCAGTGTTGTTCTCCGTGACCGGCACCGTCTCGCTTCAGACGGCATGGTCGTCGTTGTTGTTCCCTACTCAGCTGAGACCGCATCCGTTAACGGTACTCCTGAAATCGTTACCCGTGGTTTTATCTATGTAAAAGATTCCGAAGAGCTTATTGACAAACTCACACAGGCAGCCATTGTTGCCTGCGAAACAGCTGCCGGAATCGATCCGAATGACGTGAATACAATGAAGTCCAAAATTAAGAGTGCCGTAACATCTTTTCTCCTGAAAGAAACGAAACGCACTCCCATGGTTTTACCGGTTGTTGTTGAAATATGAATATTCAGATTTTCGGCGCTTCAAAATGCTTTGACACAAAAAAAGCAGAGCGCTACTTTAAAGAAAGACGAATCAAATATCAGTATATTGACCTTTTCAGATTTGGGATGAGCAGAGGTGAGCTGAATTCTGTTATTACTGCTGTGGGCTTGGATAACATCGTCAATCCAAAGGATCAGGACTATGAGCTGTTCATGCATCTGGCAAGAAAAGAAGACAAGATTGAAAAGTTATTTGAAATTCCGGAAATGCTGAAAACACCGATCGTCCGGAACGGAAAACAGGCTACTGTCGGTTATTGTCCGGATATTTGGAAAAACTGGGAATGATTTTCTGATTTGTCCGAAATAATCCAATAATAATTCGAATTAAACAATTAATAATTAGATATGCCCTGTGAGATATGGAATGAAAATGATACTCCATATATTTCACAGGGCATATTAATGTAATTTGGAAATATCAGTCTGGTCTGAGCCCGTAAATATCCTTCAGCTTCAGAACCTCCTCCAGAGACCTCAGGCCTTCTGTTCCGCAGGGCTCACTCAGAGAAGCAGCAGCGGAACAGTTTCCGATCAGCAAAGCCTTTTCCATTCCCATCACCTTCTCCGCAGCATACAGAACTCCTGCACAAAAAGCATCTCCGGCCCCGGTAGTTCCTTTTATGTAATCATCCGGAAGATTCAGACTGTTCACGGTAAAAAAATCTCCATTTTCGTCTAATCCGCAGCCAAATTCAGGACAGTGAATTACCGTCCAGGTGCTTACACCGAAATCCTTCAAAGTCTGGAGGGCGGCTTTCATATTTTCTCGGTGCAGCCCATCTGCATCTCGGAGTGTAATGCCCGTTGTCTGCTGTGCTTCCAGTTCATTGATTATCAAATAATCCGTATACTTCAGCGCCGGAGGAACCATATGAGCAAAATCCGCCCCTGACTGTGAAACGATATCTATGGAAGTTTTCAAACCGTGTTCTTTCGCTGTATGCAGCAGTTTTGCCATTTTCGTCCCGTAGGTACTGTCCGGAAGATCCAGGGCTGGCATCAGAAAAATATATCCAACATGAAGAAGATCCACGTCCAGATTGTCCCAGTCAATATCCTCCTCACAGAAAACATTATTTCCTCCTGGATAGGTAAAAAATGTTCTGCTTTTGGTAACCAGATTGGAGATTGCAAGCGTATACGCAGTATCCCCCAAAGATTTCAATCCGGAGGCATCGATATTCGCGTATTCGGAAAATACACTTCTTGTATAAGTACCCAGCTCATCATTTCCAGCATTTCCGGCAAGAACAAGCGGAAGCTCCGGATCCATTTTGGCAAGATCAATTATACAGTTGGCCGCAAGTCCGCCAAGAGAGCGCGCACTGCTGGATTCAATATGAACCAGCTCTCCCTCCTGAGGAAAAATATTCACATAATAAGTCAGATCAACACTGACATTCCCCGCACAGCAAATACCCTTACGCATTTAACAGCCTCCAGTAAAAATGGAAATGTTATATAATTATTGTTTATCCTAATCTCATTATACTTAACCGATCATCTTTGTCAATATAAAGGAAATTATAAAAGAGGCAGATGCCATAAGCACCTGCCTCCAATGACTATTTGGTTAAAATTACAGAAACAAAGTTTCCGAATTATTCACCGGTGTAGTAGTCGTCAACGTTCTCAGCAGTTACGAGAACGAACGGAATGCTGTATTCCTTCTCAATTGCTTCGCCCTTGGAGAGAGCAACAACTGCATCGATACCGGCTGCGATCTGGCCTACGCCATCCTGCAGAACGGTTGCGAGCATTGTGCCGGCCTTAACCATGGAGAGAGGATAGTTGTTGCCGTCAACACCAACACATACAACGCCGGGGAGACCTGCATCGTTGCAGACACCCTGTGCGCCGGAGGACATGTCGTCGTTGTCGCAGATGATAGCTACGAGCTCCTCGCCGAAACGGGTGAGGTAGTCTTCAGCGATCTTCATTGCTTCGTCGGAGCTCCAGTTACCGGTGAGCTCACCGACCATCTCGAACTTGTCGTTTGCGTCCATGATGGAGTGCATGCCTTCGCCGCGCTGGATCTGAGCAGAGTTACCGAGAACACCCTGAATGTGGAGGTACTTACCACCATCGGGGCAGTTGTCAACAACGTGCTGAGCAAGGAGAGTGCCGGCGTAAACGTCGTCGGAACCGCAGTAGGTTGCTGCGAGGTCGTCAGTGTTGTTGGTCTTGGAGTTAACAACAACAACTGCAACACCATCGTTTGCAAGAGCTTCGACAGCAGGAGCAGTTCCTTCTGCCTCAGCGGGGAGAATGATAACAGCATCGCAATGCTTTGAAAGACAGTCATCAGCGAGGTCACACTGATGGCCGGGGTCGGTCAGGCCGTCAAGAATGCCGGTCCACTCATCGATGGTGCCGTCTGCTACGAGGGCATCAAGGGTTTCCTGAGCATAGGTGTTGATGGGGCCATGGAAGGTATCGGTGGTGTTCTTGGAGATGTAGCCAACGATGAACTTTCCGTCGCCGTTAACGTCTCCTGCGCGGTCTGCAGATGCGGTTGCGCAAAGTGCAAGGACCATGCAAAGGGTAAGTGCGAGTGCGAGAATCTTCTTCATAAATGATTCTTCCTTTCTTATATTTGTGATTATTATATTGCGGTAAACCGCCAATCACACGAATTAATGGACTGCCTGTGGATTATTTTTTCTTGTTAATAACCTTATCAAACAGGACAGAGAGAATGATCATGCAGCCCTTAACAATGCTCTGGTAGTAAGAGCTGATGCCGACCATGTTCATGCCGTTGTAGATGCAGCCGATGATAATGATTCCCATCAGGGTTCCGGGAATCGTAGCAACGCCGCCGGCAAAGGAGGTGCCGCCGATAACGCAGGCAGCAATAGCGTCTGTTTCATATCCGACACCGAGGTTGGACTGTGCGGAAGAAGTCTTTGCGCAGAGGATAATGCCAGCAAGACCGGCAGTAAAACCGGAAATGGTGTAGGTCATTACCTTCGTCCAGAATACATTAACGCCGGAAGCAATGGCAGCTTTTTCATTTCCGCCAACAGCAAGGATATATCTGCCCAGCTTCGTCCAGTGAAGCAGGATATACATGATCACGGCCAGAACAAGAAGAATGATTACAGGAACAGGGATTGCGCCGACCTTGCCCTGATAAAAAGCCTTCAGCGTTGTATTCGTAATAGAAACAGCCTGTGCGTTACTGATAACCTGCGCCATGCCTCGGATAACCAGCTGCATGGAGAGCGTTACAACGAACGGGAACATATTGAACTTGGAGATAAGAGCACCGCTGATCATACCGAGAGCAGTCGTAATAACAAGAGTGAGACCGCAGGAAACGAAAACGTTCATTTCTCTCTTCATAACGAACTCACCGAGGAGAACTGCAGCAAGAGCGAGCTGAGAGCCGACTGTAAGATCAATGCCGCCGGCAGTGATAACAAGACACATACCGAAAGCGATAGACCCGTTAATGGCAACCTGCTTGGCAATATTGATCAGGTTTCTGCTGCTTCTGAAGTCTGGCTCCGCAATGCTGAGTGCTACAAGTATAATGAACAGGATAACACCGATTCCGTATTTTCCCATAAAGAGGCGGAAAGAGTCTGACTTGAAAAAGCTTTTTTTATCATTAAGTGTTTTATCCATTAATATTCCCTCCTGTAATTATTTGCCAAATTCCTTGGCAAGGATATCATCCTGGGTCACTTTTCCGCTGACTATATCTTCTCTGAGGAATTCTCCGTTCTGATGTCCTTCATGATAGATAATAACTCTGTCCGCCATGCCCATCATTTCAGGAAGCTCGGATGAAATCATCAGGATTGCCATACCCTGCGCAGCGAACTGGCTCATCAGCGTATGGATCTCCGACTTGGCACCAACATCAACGCCGCGGGTAGGTTCATCCAGAATGAGGAATTTCGGAGATGCCATGATCCATTTGGAAAGAACGACTTTCTGCTGATTTCCGCCGGAGAGCGAGTAGGCGCTGTGCTCCATACTGGCAGCCTTTACTGTAAGCTTTTTCGCAACATCGGAAACTTCGGCACGCTCTCTCTTCTGATTCAGGAGAAGCTTCGGCTGATGGGTCGGGAGATTCGGAAGTGAGATATTTTCTCTTAAGGAACGGAAAAGACAAAGACCGTAAGCTTTTCTGTCCTCATTGACCATGCAGATTCCTTTACTGATGGAATCCTTCGGGCTCTTGTTCGTGATCTCTTTTCCGTCCAGATACATTTTGCCGCTCTGAATCGGGTCAAGACCAAAGATTGCACGGACGGTTTCACTTCTTCCGGAGCCGACCAGACCGGAAAGACCGAGGATCTCACCGGCATGCACCGTAAAGCTGATATTCTCAAAGCCTTTTCCGGTGAGATTTTCACAACGGAAGACTTCTTCACCGATCGGGCAGTCAACCTTCGGGAAAACGTTATCGACCTTGCGGCCGACCATCAGACGAATCAGTTCTTCATGGGATACACCCTCAACCGGCCTTGATTCGACGTAACGTCCATCACGGAAGACCGAAACCTGATCACAAATCTCAAAGATTTCTTCCATACGGTGAGAGATATAAATAATGGAAACACCCTTCGCCTTCAGATCTCTGATCGTCGCAAAAAGATGATCCGTTTCATTGGAATCCAGAGAAGACGTCGGCTCATCCATGATGATCAGACGGGCATCACAGGAAACTGCCTTAATAATCTCCGCCATCTGAACCTGAGCAAGCGTCATATCCTGCATCATCGTCTTGGCAGTAAATTTTACGTCAAATTCATCAAGGATCTTCTGTGCACGCGCATTCTGAGACTTTTTATCGAGGAAGATAGACTTCCCTACCATACTCTCTCTGTGAAGGAAGAGATTTTCCGCCACGGTAAGATATGGTTCAGGGTTCAGCTCCTGATGGACCATCGCAATGCCCCTCTGCATTGCTTCCACAGGGCTCTTTACTTCATACGGCTTGCCCTCAAATTCAATCGTACCTTCATCACGCTGAAGCAGGCCGATAATGATATTCATCAGAGTAGATTTTCCCGCGCCGTTTTCACCGAGCAGAGCATGAACCTCACCCTTCTTCACATGCAGCTGAACATCCTTCAGAGCCTGCGTACCGCCGAAAGCCTTGGATATACCGTCGATATTCAGAATATAATCCGCCCTGTTTATGGTATCTTCTGCCAAATATCACACCTCCGTTACCTAAAAAATTATGTAAAAGCAAGAGTAATAATCTGCATTTTCATGAACGAATAAACAGTATTCTCTTAAAAAATATAATAAAAGTATTTTAATACTCCCTGTTTGCTTCGTCAAGATATAGCAATTGGAAATATGTACCAATTTTCACATGCAATTTTTATGCAATTTGACCAACAAAAAGCCCGGAACAGTACTGACGGGATGGATGTAAATCCGTTCAAAATCAGAATTTCCGGGCAAAAATATCAAAATTTTCTTAATAATTCTTCGGAATCCAGCGTCAAAGCGCCGTTTTCCCGGATGAATTCTTTCAGCTCCAGAAGAGTACCTGTCCCGATATGCGCACCCATAGTCCGGATACACATCGCTCCCTGTGCACAACCGAGAACACAGCATTCCTCCGTTGAGAGCCCGTGCAGGAAGCCGTACAGATAACCGGAAACGAAAGCATCTCCGGCTCCTGTCGTATCCACAACAGGCACGCAGTGATAGGCGGGAACAAAAAGTTTCTCGCAAAGACTTGCCGCATAGCAGCCTTCTTCTCCGTTTTTCAGGACGAACTGCTTGACACCTTTGGAAAGGAAGAAAGCACCGATCTCTTCCGGCGTACGATAACCGGAAAGGGATACCGCCTCATCATAGCTCGCAAACATGATATCGCTATAGGGTAGACCGGGTTCGATCTTCTTCAGCCATTTTCCTTCCGAATCATAGGTAACATCAAAACTGGTTTTAATTCCCATGCTTTGTGCCGTCTGAAACATACGGGCCATGTATTCCCCTTCCAGCATATCCAGAGACATGAAAGACCCGATATGGAGAAGCTCTGTATCTTTGCTCAGCTCACTAAGCACGTCATCCACTGTAACATTTCTGTTGGCATTCCCGGCGCACATAAAATGGCGCTCACCGTCCTCACTGATCAGAACAACTGTTGCAAAAGAACCGACATCTTTTTTGCACCGAACAGAAGAGGTATTGATCCCCGACGCCTCCAGATCGGCCAGCGTCATTTTACCGAAGGCGTCATCTCCGATAACGGACACATATTTCAGGTCTTTACCCAGGCCCAGCTTCGTCAGGTTCGCAGTGCAATTCAGTGCATCGCCTCCGGTAGTTACATAGGCGCTGTCAACAAACGTTGTGTCCCGGGTAAATACACTTTTGTCAACAGCTTTGTACGGGATATCCAGTGATAAATGGCCTGCGCATACGATCCTTGCCATAGCGTTTTGTGTCCTTTCACTTCAGTTTAATAATCAGGCTGCTGTCCCGATATGTTATACGGTCTGTTGCACAGCAGCCTGAGATGCACTCTGTTATTTCCTTCAGAAACTCGCCTGCAGTTTGGCTGAGGTCAGGAATAATACTCAGTTAATAGAGGGAAGCCTTCCCGTCCGCCTTGAAGAGCTCGATTTTCTGCTTTGCAACGACCTTCATTGCCTCCATGCATTCCGGCTGGATGTCCATCGGCTCTCTCAGCTTCATATCCTTCAGTACTTCTCTCATTTTTACGTAGTAGGCAGCCTTGATATCACTGGAGATATTGATCTTGTTCACGCCGATATCAACAGAAGCTGCGATTTCGTCATCGGGATTTGCAGAACCGCCGTGAAGCACCAGCGGGGTCTCCGGAATGGTCTTCACAATATCCTCAAGAATGTCCAGTCTGAGCTTCGGATCAACACCCTTCGGATAAAGACCGTGACAGGTTCCGATTGCAACAGCAAGGCAGTCGATCCCCGTTGCTTCGACGAACTTCTTTGCATCCATCGGATCTGTATATTTAATTACCATGGATCCGGCTTCTCCGAAATTGTCTGCAGTTCCTATTGTGCCCAGTTCTCCCTCAACGGATACGTTCACAGGATGAGCCGCCTCAACGACTTTTTTGCAGATGGCTATGTTCTCTTCAAACGGAAGCATAGAAGCATCGATCATTACCGAAGTGAAGCCATTCTGAATTCCCCAGATTGCCTGCTCGTAGCTTGCGCCGTGATCCAGATGAACAACAGACGGAACCTTTGACTTGTTAAGCCGGTCAATGACTCCCTGTACCATGGAAGTACCGATATGCTTCAGTTCATTGGGATGGATCGCAATAATGATTGGAGCGTTCATCTCTTCCGTGAGCTCCATCAGGGCTTTGAACATGGAATAATCAGATACATTAAAGGCAGGAACTGCAAAATGATTATCCTTTGCAACACTCAGCATTTCTTTCAGATTGATTAACATTTCTTTTCCTTCTTTCTTTTTGATCCTTAAATAAAAGGAGTCTGAAAAATATATAAAATTAAATATAAAGCAATTATACAGATAGACGTTCGACTACTAAAAAGAAAATCAGAGAACAAACTTTTCAACTGCGACAGCAACACCGTCTTCATTATTGCTTGTAGAAATGAAGTTCGCGATTGCTTTCACCTGATCGCTTGCATTGGCAACAGCAACACCCAGACCGGCATACTCCAGCATCGGGATATCATTGTTGGCATCTCCGCAGGCCATGACCTCTTCCGGCTGCAGCCCCATAGAGTCAGCGATCATTTTTACGCCGGCAAATTTATTGATCCCTTTCGGCATCATTTCCAGGAACCAGGGCTCAGCACGGTAGATATCCAGCCGCCCTTCAAAGCTTGCGGCAATCTCCTTTTCCGTAACAGCAAGCTTTTCCGGATCTCCGCAGATCATCATCTTTACAATGGGAAATTCAATTGTTTTCACCAGATCTGCAACAAGCGTAGCACTCTTGTTGCAGTTTTTAACTTCTTTGTTCGCCCACTGATCCAGCGGTCCTTCCGTAAAGATCTCAGTATCGCTGTACGTCAGGATTGGCATCCCGTAACGGCGGGCACAGGAGACTGCCTCCGGAATATAATCGTGATTGAAATTCACATAGTTGATAACTTCACCGGTACGGTAATTCACGATCTGACCACCGTTAAAAGCCATGACAAAGCTGTTGACCGAGTTCAGCTCCAGAAATTCAGCAATCGGAGATACGCCGAGCATAGGTCTTCCGCTGGCAAGAGCAATGGAAACTCCCTTTTTTCCGGCAGCAAGAAGCACTTCTTTTGTATGCTCCGTTACTTTTTTTTCGTCATTTGTCAGGGTACCGTCCAGATCGAGAGCAATAAGCTTAATTGACATGATGGATCTCCTTTTTGATCAAGCCTGAGTTTCTCTCAGGCGCTTAAACAAATCTTTATTGGCCTCATAGGCTTCGCGGTAAAGCAGATATCCTTCTCTGTAGACAGCGAAATGATTTGGGTCAGGTTCCGTAATGATTCCGCTTTCTCTGACCTGCGCACTGCAGGCAGCTTCAAAGGACGGATAGGCACCGGCAGCAAGCTGCGCGCAGATGATTGCGCCCATCGCAGCCTGTTCATCAAAGTCCGTCTGGCGAAGCGGCATTTCAAGAATATCCGCAATGATCTGTCGCCACAGCGGGCTTTTTCCTCCGCCGCCGGAAATAAGCAGACGGTCGATATGAATATCCAGACCATGAATGATCTCCAAACAGTCGCGAAGCGCGTAGGCAACGCCCTCCAGAACAGCCCGCTGCATGTCATAACGGTCATGCGCAAGCGTCAGGCCGAGAAAAGCGCCGCTGGCATGCTCATTCATATGAGGCGTGCGTTCTCCGGTAAGGTACGGAAGGAACAGCAGCCCGTTGGAGCCTGCCGGCTTTTCAGCAGCTTTTGCACCGAGAGCGATAAAATCTCTGTCCTCCAGAACGCTGCGGTCAAACCAGTTCTGAGCAAGGCAGGCGTTCAGGATTGCACCCATAATATACCACTTTCCTTTTGGTGCATGGCAGAAGGTATGCGTACGAAGCTGCTTGTCATATTCCGGATGATCCATAGCGACGAAAAGCTGTGCGGAAGTCCCGACGCTGATAGAGGCTTCCCCTTCCTGGAAGATCCCGTTTGCAATTGCCTGAAGCGGCGTATCTCCCCCGCCGAAAGCGACAATGGTACCCGCCTTAAGTCCTGTTTCCGCAGATGCTTTATCTGTAACATATCCGTCAATATCATTGGGCTGATGATAAGCATCCGGCAGCACTTCCCTGTTGATCCCGGCAGCATTGAGGATGTCCTCGCTCCAGCAGGTATGGACGCTGTCAAACATCATAGATCCGCAGGCATCCGTTACCTCTGTTGAAAAGTTCCCGGTCAGGCGGAAACGCAGATAATCCTTCGGCAGGAGAATATGACGGATCTTTCCATAGATCTCCGGACGGTTATTTCTGAGCCACATCATGGATAGGATCTGGAAACCGGAATTCGGACGGTTCTGGATCCACATACCGAACTGCTCCATCGAAACGATTTCGTTGAGCTGCTTTTTCTCCTCAAATGCGCGGCCGTCACAGTGAATGATTGCCGGGCAAAGCACATTACCTTCCGCATCCAGAGCGATCAGACCATGCATCTGACCGGAAAAGCCAACACTCACGATACTCTCCGCGGCGATTCCTGTTTTCTCCAGGACATCCCGGATTGCCAGGCACATAGCTTCATACCACGCCTCCGGCGACTGCTCCGCATATCCCGCATGAGGAACATCCAGGGAGTACTGGCGGTATCCGATTCCGAGGATTTCTCCTTTTTCATTGGCTAGCACCGCCTTCAGACCCGTAGTTCCGAGATCGATTCCAAGAAATATCATTGGTTATCTCCTGTTCCAAGAAATAAATATTTTGGTTTTTCTTCAATTGTTTTTATTTATTATAAGAGTCTGCTCTGATTTAGTCAACCGATACTGAAGCGAATATCCGCTGAAAAACGGATAAATGATAAACACAAAAAAGGAAAAAATTTAAGACCCGAACATGTCAGGTCTTAAAGCTTGATTATTCTCTATTCAAGCTTCCCGCAAGCAGTGCCGCAAAGAAGCAAAAAACGATATTCATACAAAAATTGTCGTTTGATTTGTAAATGTAACATTTCCCGGAAGCGTTCCGGAACGTTTTTTCACATAACGGATCTCCGTATAATCTACAGCAACTTTTCCTCCGCTGAGGCTGACGTTATCCATTCCAGCCTGAGAATACCTCACTGCAAGCTTCGCAGCCTGCAGGATATCCGACTCCTCCGGAGCGGAGCCGAGCGTGCGAAGGATCACGTGACTGCCGTGAAAATCCTTGACGTGAAACCAGATATCTGTTTTCCTCGCAATATGAAATGTCAGTTCTTCATTCTGCAGGTTGTTCCGGCCAACCAGAATATCAAGGCCGTTATCAGTAACTGTGGAAATATAATCCAGCGTTGGTTTCTTAACCTTTTTATTCTTAGCATTTTTGGCAGACTGCCCTTTTTTGTTTCCCAGACGTGAACGGATCACCCCGGAAAGAACGAGCTCTTCCCGGATTCCTTCGATTTCCGCATCCGTAGAGGCAAGATCAAGCTCATACAAAGCGGAACCGATATAATCCAGCTGTTGCTCGGCCTTCTCAATAAGACCCGAAAGATATTCCTCCGCAGTCTTTTTTCTGTTGTAATCTTTATACAGTCTGGAAGCGTTTGCCTGGGGTGTCAGCAAAGGATCCAGCGGTATTTCCTTCTCCGAGCATCCCTCTTCATAATAATCCTCACAGACCAGAAATGTATCACCTTTCCGGATCCGGTAAATATTTGCCGTGATCAGATCGGCATATCTTCTGCTCTGCTCCCTTGAAGCAGCATTCTGTAATTCGATTTTCTGTGCGGAGAGCTTCTTTTCAATCCTCTTTCTTGCAGAAATCAGAGATGCCCTCAGCTCTTTCGTTTTTCTTCGGTAGAGTTCTTTCTTTTCACGTTCGGAATAATACGCATCCAGAAATGCCGAAACCGAATCAAATTCCGAACTTGTGAATTCCGCAGTCCTGCTTCGTTCGCCGGGCTTTTCGGAAGGATCCTGCGCTTCTGAAGGGCGGAATCCTTCGGGTCTTTTCGGCAGACGATAGATCATCCCTGGGAAGACTCTCCGGTAGAGATCCGGTTCGTAGTCTCTTCTGTAAATGCAGTCTGTAATCGTCCCGTCAGCTCCAACCAGAATAATATTCATCCTGCCAGGAATCATCTCAATATAAAGCTTTTTCTCAGCGTCTCTCCCCAGTTCATCGGAGCTGATCAGGGAAAGACAGACAATGCGGTCACCTTCCGGTTGATCAATGCCTAGCAGAGCAGAACCGAGAATGTGCTTTCTGAGAAGCATGCAAAACATAGGCGGTTCCGAAGGATTTTCGTATTCACAATTTGTAATATGAATTCTGGCACCGGACGTAGAAGCGGAGAGAAGCAGCTTTGAGCTGACGCCTCTGTTGCGTACAGTAAGAATAATCAGCTCTTTCGATGGCTGCTGGATCTTGTCGATTCTGCCTCCGATCAGTTTTTTCCGTAGCTCGGATACGACCGCTGCTATATAATCGGAACTGATACTCATAATTCACGCATTCCCGCCTGAAACAGCTCTTCAACCCTGTCTCTCCGGCCGTTCAGAAACAACCATCCGAACAGAGCCTCAAGACCGGTTGCAGAATGATAATCCGCCACCGATGCATTGTGCGGGACAGAATTTACTTTGGCATTTCTTCCCCGCCGATAGATTTCTGCTTCCTCAGCATCCAGCAGACAGCTGATTCTTTCATAAAAAGCGTGCTGAGCTGGAGCATTCACCAGTCCGACAGCGGAATGATGGAGATCAAGAGCTGCCGTATGACCTTCGGAAATAAGATAGGTCCGGATAAGCATTTCAAATACGCAGTCCCCCATATAGGCAAGACCGAGCGTGCTGATTCTGTTGATATCACTTTCATTCAATTCAGGAGAAAGATAACTCATGAAAATATTCTCTCATTCCTGCCGCATTATTCGCTCATTTCAGCTGCGACAGCATAATCATCATTTCCGGAGAGCCCGAGCTTCTGCGTCTTTATTTCATTCCACTCGTCTCTGGTAATCACAACAGACCGGGGCTTGGCTCCTTCATAAGGGCCGACGATTCCTAATTCTTCCATCTGGTCAACGATCCTTGCAGCTCTGGAATAGCCGAGCTTTATTCTCCGCTGAAGCATAGAAACGGAACAGGACTTCATCTCAAGCACAACTTCAACGGCATCCGGAAGCATTTCGTCATAGCCTTCCGCGATTCCTCCGTTCTTACCTCCGGAGGCAGAAGAGGTGTCCGTGCTGCCTGCAGAGCCGCCCTTTCCTTCCATGGCCTTATCCATAAACTGGTTGATCTCATCATTTGCCTGAGGAACGATCGATGAATGCGCAGAAATAAACTTGATGATCTTTTCTCTCTCTTCATCAGAGACAAAAGCACCCTGAACACGAAGCGGCTTCCCGCAGCCGATCGGAGCATAGAGCATATCGCCATGACCGATCAGCTTATCCGCACCGGCCTGGTCAAGAATGATTCGGCTTTCAAGCGCGGAAGAAACAGCAAACGCGATTCTGGACGGAATATTGGCCTTCATCAGACCGGTAATGACGTCAGCTGAAGGACGCTGCGTTGCTATGACCAGGTGCATACCGGCAGCACGCCCCATCTGAGCGATACGGCAGATACTTTCCTCCACCTCTTTTGAGGCAGCCATCATCAGATCGGCCAGCTCATCAATAACAATAACGACCTGCGGCAAGGGCTGTTCCCCGTTGCTTTTGCAATACGTGTTATAGGTCTCGAGATCGCGTACCCCAGCCTCAGAAAACAGGCGGTATCGTTTCAGCATTTCAACAACGCTCCACTGAAGGGCGCCTGCCGCTTTTTTCGGCTCTGTAACGACCGGGACATACAGATGCGGGATAGAGTTATATATACCAAGCTCAACCATTTTCGGGTCAATCATGATAAATTTCACTTCATCCGGCTTGGCCTTATAGAGTAGACTAATTATCAGAGAGTTCATGCATACCGATTTACCGGAACCGGTAGTACCGGCGATCAGCATGTGCGGAAGCTTGGAAATATTGCCGATAATGGCATTTCCTCCGATATCTTTTCCGATGGCAAAACTCAGCCTGGACTTTGCCTCCGTAAAGTTCTCAGATTCGATCAGTTCTTTCAGAGATACCGTATTGATGATCTTATTGGGAACTTCTATGCCTACCGTGGATATTTCATCCGGAATCGGAGCAATGCGAACGGAAGAAACGCCGAGCGCAAGCGCAAGGTCATTGGACAAATTGGTAACCTTCGTAAGCTTAACACCCTGCTCAAGCTCAATATCATATCTGGTAACAGTAGGACCGTGTGTCATCTTGACAACAGAGGAATTCACGCCGAAGCTGTGCAGTGCATTCTCCAGACGGATCTTATTCTCGTAAATCTCCTTCTCGGAATCTGAGCCCTCGGATTTTGCCGCACGAAGCAGAGAAGAAGGAGGATATTCATAATAGGAATAATCGTCTCCTCCGTTCTTACTGATCTGAGAAGCAATGCTGCGAGCCGCAGAACGGGCCTCTTTCGCAGTAACCTGTTTTTGCTCTTTGATGTCATTCCGGGAAGATGCCGCTGTACGTTTGCGCTCACCCTCGGGAATCGGTCTGCCGGACTGCCCGGATCCCTCTCTGCGCAGTTCACGGCTGTTATCCCAGTCATTATCCTGGGCGTTGTCTCCGCTTTTCAAATAATCATCATTATCCCTAACGGAAGCTCTGTCTGCTTTCTTATATGGAATCTCTTCCGGCTCCGGACGCTGAGATTCTCTCCCGGAAGGTCGGACAGGCTTTTCCGCAGGAGCAGAAGAAACCCGAGGCTTCCGTTTCGGCAGATCAACAGGCATATTCTCAGGATCATCTTCCTCAAGCAAAGCAGATGACTTTCTGTTCCCACGCAGAAGAACATCCGAATCAAGCGAATAAGCATCGGCAGTTTTTGTTTTTTTACTGACCTTAGCAGGGTACAGGTTCCCGGAATCGGAAGAATCCGGTGCTCGAAGGCCGGAAAACAAGTCAGGATCCTTATCCGAAGCGGTCTGGCGGACAGGCTTTTCCGAAGAAGCGGAGGACGTGCGTGACTTTCGCTTCGGAAGCTCAACAGGAATCTCCTCCGGATAATCATCCGGTTCAATCTGAGAAACCGGTCCCAGCTCTTTCTCCTCATTACTGAATCTTAAATCATACAGCGTATCCCCGCCGTTATCATCATTCATGCGAATCAGCGAAGACGGATCAAAACGGCCGGAGGAACTTCTGCCTGTTCTTCCGCTCTCTCCGTTCCACAATGTTCCGAGCGTTGAACTGACACCCGAAGCGGATGCTTTCGTCTGCGAAGACTTAGATCCTTTTCCGGAAGATTTCGAATTTTTTCCGGATTTTTTCGGTGATGCGCCATACCAAGCCTGAGGCTCCGATACTGCCATTGCAACGCAGATGATGAGGAGGATACAGACAATGATCCCTGTCCCGATTTTGCTCAGAAGATGCACCATTTTCATAACGAGCAGACCGGACAGTACTCCTCCGCATTTGAAATTCTGCCCGTCTTTAAACAGGACATTCGCCTGAGACGAAATATCCGTACTGGAATAATTTAACGGAATTTCATAGGACAGAAGATCTATAAAAGCGGAAAACAGGATCGGTATCAAAAGGATACAGACAATTCTCAGACCGGAATGACTGTTCCCCTGAAATATAATCACCGCAACCCAAATAAAGCAAACCGCCAGCGCCCAGAAGCCGTAACCGAGTATACCGCTCATAAACTTCCGGATCCCAACGATCATCGTTCCTTCCTGAACGAAATAGCTGACGGCAGTACAGGCACCCAGAATGATAAAAAGCATTCCGGAGGCTATTCTGGCACCAGCATTCTCAATGGAAGCCTGACGCTGATACGGTTCCCGCTTTCTTGATGAACTGCTATTCTTTTTTCCTTTTTTAGAAGAAGCCATTCAAAATTATCCTTAAAAAATCATCGTAAGAATGATAAAAATAACGCCAGCAACCCAGCTGTAATAGGAGAACCAGTGAAAATGACCGTCCTTTATGATCTTTCTCAAAAATCGAATTGCCAGCATACCCGTAACGAAAGCAACAGCCATTCCCAAAAGGCAGAGAGGAACATCAGAAAAAGCGAAAGGCAAGGCAGCCGCTTCAACGATCCTGACAATATTCGCAATGAACATTACCGGGAAAGACAGCATCAGAGAAAACTTCAGGGAAAAATCACGGGAGCACCCCACGGCAATTCCTGCCGTCATTACGGTTCCGGTTCTGGACATTCCGGGTAAAGCCGAGACCATCTGACACAGACCAATGATGATCGCATCGGATATCTCCATATTTCTTTCCGTCTTTCTTCCCTCTTTCAGCTGACCGGCAATATATATTACCGTTCCGGAAAGGACCAGCATGATTCCGATAAACAGGCTGCTCTCATACAAAGAGCTGATCGCACTGTTAAAAGGAAGGAGCATTGCAAGAGGAAGCGCAGCAAAGATCATCATTACAAGCATTCGCACGCCGGAATATGCTTTTCGGCTGCTGCCGGAAGACCTTGAAGCCGCGGCAAAATCAAAGACCTGGAAAAAGATCTCTCCGAAGTCATTCCAATATGAAATTAAAACCGCAATCAGCGTACCAAAATGAAGAAATACGCTGAACATCTTCGAGTTATATCCCGCATTCGTGATTCCGAACAGATTAAACATAACCGAAAGATGCGCGGAGCTTGAAACAGGGAAAAATTCCGTTATCCCCTGTACGATTCCAAAAAGAATTGAATTCCAGAAGCTCATGAATTATATAATGACAGGACGCCCTTGTAGGTCATATAGCAGTCAAGCTTTGACACAACTTCAAACGGAGCATGCATACTGAGGACAGGAACACCAGCATCGATCGTATCGATGTTTCTGTCCGCCATATACTGGGCGATCGTTCCGCCGCCGCCCTGATCGACCTTACCGAGCTCGGCAAGCTGCCAGATCACGTGGTTTTCATTCATAACTTTTCTGACGAAGCCCACGACCTCTGCCGATGCATCGCTTGTGCCGGACTTTCCGCGGGCTCCCGTATACTTGCAGATACCCATACCGTAATTAATCCGGGCGTCATTCAGCTTTTCCGTTACTTCCGGATAATTGGGATCCGAAGCTGCGCAGACATCCGCCGAAAGGCAGAAGCTCTTTTCCAGGCAGCGTCTCAGCTCAACATTCTGGGCAACACAGAGATCCTTCATAAAGGTCTCAAAAGCTCTGCTCTTCATTCCGGTAACGCCCATGGAGCCGATCTCTTCCTTATCGGCAAGAATGCAGATACAGGTTCTTCTCGGTGTCTTTACCTCAAATATCGCTTTCAGCTCGGCATATGCGCAGACTCTGTCATCGTGGCCGTAGCCGCCGATGAGAGATCTGTCAAGACCGATTTCGCAAACGTCAAACGCTGGGACAGCCGTAAGCTCGGCAGAAAGGAAATCCTCTTCAATGATCCCGTAGGAATCATTCAGAAGACTCAGGACAGCAAGCTTGACCTTATCCTTTCCTTCGTCATCATAAGGAACAGAGCCGATCAGAATATTCAGCCCCTCACCGGTAATTCCGTCCGCAAGGGTCTTTTTCATCTGGTCTGCTGCAAGATGCGGAAGAAGATCCGTAATAACAAAGCGCGGCTCTCCCGGATTTCTTCCGATCACAACATCAACAGAGGAGCCATCTCTCAGGCAGACAACGCCATGCAGCTCAAGAGGGATCGTAACCCACTGGTATTTTTTAATTCCGCCATAATAATGCGTCTTAAAGAAAGCAAGCTCGTCCGTTTCATACAGAGGATTCTGCTTCAGATCCAGTCTCGGTGCATCGACATGCGCTCCGGCAATCACAGCTCCCTCTTCCAGGCTTTCCGACCCCATTACGGCAAGCATCAGGGCTTTTCCCCTGTTATTGAAATATACTTTTTCACCCGCCTGAAGCTTCATTCCGGGCTGAAACTCAACAAAGCCTCTCTTTTCGGCTTCCTTCACCGCATTGGAAACCGCTTCGCGCTCCGTTCTTGAATTATTCAGATATTCCATATAATCCGCAGCATATTTTTCAACAGAAATTCTCTCTGCGGTATCGATCAGCTCATAACCGTTTTTACGGGAATAAAACAGCGTATCCCGAATCTCTTCCTTTTTCTTATCCTTCATTTTCTGCTCCTCCGATCAAATTATTCAACAGATCCAATACTTTTTTCCTGTATTCTTCAAAGGTTCCGTCATTGCCTATTGAGTACATTGTATTCTCAGAATAAAAGGCATCCTCATGCTGCGCTTTAATTCTCTTCTCCGCATCAAAGCGGGATAATCCGTCTCTGTTCATAATCCTCTGGATTCTGTCTTCCAGCGGTGCCAGCACCGAAACCGTGACAGAGCACAGCAGATCCGCACCGGAGCCAATCAGCTCAGAAGCGTCAATGACAAAGATTTTCTTTCCGTTCATTGCCTGTTGTCTGATCAGATCTTTTACCGCCGAAACCACAAACGGATGTGTTACTTCATTTAAGCGGCAAAGCTTATCCGCATCTTCAAATACGATTCCGGAAAGCTTCTTCCGATCCACATGGACAACTCCGGACAAAGGAGCTTCCTCAGAAGCCTCCGGAAAAGTCATTAATATTGCAGCATTCAGCTCCGCATTCTCCGCCAGCAAAGAATGATACAGCCTGTCACAATCAACTGTGAAACAATCTTCTTTATAAACCTCTGACGCGAAATCAAGAACCGAAGTTTTTCCGCAGCCCGTGGGACCGGTCACGCCAATCACAGTCATATTTTCAGCAAGAGCGTCCGCTATCATCTCGTAAGGAAGAGCTCCCTGACGAAGGATCCGGTAAGGAAGCGTGTTCATTGCAATAAGGGTAGATTCCGTACCGAGAACACATTCTCCTCCATCAATAATCCCGTCAATAGTACCGTCAAAATAGTTTAAAACCTCTGATGCGGATTTGGGACTGGGTTCCCCGGAAGGGTTCGCGGAAGGTGCCGCAAAGGGCACCGCTGCCTCCTTCAGCGCACTCAGCGTCGGCGCACTGTCCGGACACCGAAGACCGACTGTTTCTCCGCCGGCACGGACAATCTCCGGCACAATGCTGCGGGAATTCAGAACGATTGTCAGCGGACCGGGCCAAAACTTTTCCGCCAGATATTCCGCATCCTGCGGAACGGGATCACAGTAAAACTTCATTGCACTTTTTCCGGGAACCATAAGCGACAAAGGCTTAACTGCAGGTCTTCCTTTTACTTCATATATTTTACGAACAGCCGCTTCATCCAGTCCGTTTCCGGCAAGCCCGTAAACCGTTTCCGTCGGAACGGCAACAAGACCGCCGTTCCGGATCAGCTCACCGGCACCGGGTTCTGAGGCTTCAAAAACACGTGTTTTCATTATAATCTTCCATTCTGACGCTTTGCGTCAGCCTAACAGCCTATGAAAATTTGAATTATTATATCACAGCTTATGTAAACTTTGCAACCTTAAAAGAGACCGAATTCGGCATTTTAAAAAAGGCAGACCGAACAATCTTCAGTCTGCCTAAATACTTGAAACGCTCTGACAATTTTTTATTTATACTTATTGATACAGCTTTTTACGATCGCATCCATTGCGCCAAGCTTTGTCTGAATATCCTTCGCGAGGGCAATCTGGCAGCGCGTACGGATCAGGTTATGCTGATTCTTCTTCACCTTAAAATACTTGTCTCCGATGATATAGTCGTCCAGGAAACGGGTCGCCAGCTCACAGGTGATAGAAAAAGATGACAGCGCCAGTGTGTCAGCTTCCAGATCGGTAAGCGTTTTTGCTGTCCGGCTGAGGAAGCCGTCCGCAAACGCCCAGAACACGTTCAGGTCGATACCGGTCTTCGAGGTATCTTCCGCGTCCTCTTCCGTAAAGTTCGCTGCAAAACGGATTGCATCTCCGAAGTCGTGTCCGACCAGGCCCGGCATAACCGTATCAAGGTCGATAACGACAAGCGGCTCCAGCGTATTTTCATCGAACAGGACATTATTGATCTTCGTGTCATTATGCGTAACGCGAAGAGGAAGATTCCCTTCATTGTACAGATCGGTAAGTCTGCACGCTTCATCCATTACAGAAAACAGATAATCAAGCTCTTCCCGAACTTCCTTCACCCTTCCACAGGGATCCTCATTGGCGTCCTTTATCAGCTTCTCATAGCGCTTCCGGGTATCATGGAAGTCCGGAATCGTATAAAACAGCTGAGATGCATCAAAATCGCTTAAGTCTGTCTGAAACTCACCGAAGGCTTTTCCCGCGTTTCTGATAATGTTTACATCATCGCATTTATCAAAGGTGACAGCGGGAATAAACTTGTAAATACGCCAGAAGCTGTCCTCTTCCTCGAGGTAGGTTTTCCGTTCCCCGGACACATCCGTATGATGAAAATGCATGCAAGTTTCACCCGGATGCTTGGAACGGATGTGCTCCGTCACCTTATCAATGTTACTCATCAGCTCATCGGCATTCCGGAATGCGTACGAATTGATCTTCTGAACAAGATACGGCTTTACAACCGCCATCCCGGTTCCGTCATCGCTGATATAATTCACCTTAAAGGTTCTGTTTACATTGCCGTTCAGAATCTCCTCGTAGGAGAAGAACGGTCCGGGCAGATTAAAGGCTTTTCCGATCTGCTGTAGTTTTCTGGCTGTTATCTGATCCATAATACTCTCCGATCATATCGAAATTCACATGTCCGTAATGAATCTGATCAATTCATTGCGTCCTGTTCCCTTCTCTGCAGAGAAAGGAATAAGAATGTCTGTCTGCTCCATTGCAAGAACGCTGCGAATAACGTCAAGATTATTCTGTATTTCAGATTTCTTCAGTTTATCTACTTTATTGGCAAGAACTGCAAACGGCTTTCCCGATGACTTCAGGACGTCAAACATTCTGCAGTCATCTTCCGTTGGTTTGTGGCGGGAATCCACAATAAGAACACAGGAAGAGAAAAGGTCCTTCTCCGCAAAAAACTCCTCCATCAGCTTTCCCCAGCGATCTCGCTCAGACTTTGCTACATCCGCGAAACCGTAACCGGGAAGGTCAATGAAATATACTTTCCCGTCGATAAGAAAATAATTGATATGGACGGTTTTCCCTGGTGTATTCCCGGATCTGGCAAAGTTTTTTCTGTTTAAGATCTGATTGATCGCCGAAGATTTTCCCACATTGGATTTCCCGGCAAATATCACCGCCGGGACTGAGGAATGTATAAACTGTTTTACGGATGCGGCGGATAGGACAAACTCCGCCTTATTGAAATTAATACTCTTCATTGTCTGACTGTATGCCTGTCGTGCGTGCTGATGATCTGTGCGGTCTGTGCCGAACTGACAGACGGGATTACCTCCTCATTCGCCAGCGCATTTTCCAGTACGGTATCAACATTCACGGCAGTGATAAAATTCAGTCTGCTTCTGACGAGAGGATCGATCTCTTCCAGATCCGGCTCATTATCCGCAGGAATGATCACAGTTTTCACGCCGTTTCTCAATGCCGCCATTGTCTTTTCGCGTAATCCTCCGATAGGAAGAACACGACCCCGTAAAGTAATCTCACCCGTCATTGCCACATCATGCCGCACCGGTCTTCCGGTAAGAGCGGAAACCAGAGCGGTATAGATCGTTACTCCGGCAGAAGGACCGTCTTTGGGAACAGCGCCTTCGGGGAAATGAATATGAATATCTTTGTTTTTATAGAAATCGTGATCGATTCCCAGGACAGAGGATCTGCTTCTGAGACAGGTAACTGCCGCTTTGACGGACTCCTGCATCACATCCCCAAGGTTTCCGGTAATTTCGGTCTTTCCGGTTCCGTCCACTACCGCGGCTTCCACGTCAAGGACTTCTCCTCCGACGCTCGTCCAGGCAAGGCCTCTGACAAGTCCGATGGAATCCGACTCACGAATTTCATCTTTTTTATACTTCTCAGGTCCGCATAAAGTTCTGAGATCTTCTCTTTTTACGTTCAGGCTCTTGAATTTCTTTTCCGCCAGACCGGCTGCAGCTTTTCTGCATACGCCCGCAATTTCACGCTCCAGAACACGAACGCCGGATTCCTTTGTGTAAGAAGAAATCAGCTCTCTGAGCGCATCATCGCTGATCTTCAGCTGAGCGGAAGTAAGCCCGTGCTTTTTCCGCTGCTTCGGAATCAGATGCTCTTTGGCGATCATTACTTTCTCTTCATCCGTATAGCTTGAAAGCTCAATGATCTCCATTCTGTCCAGAAGTGCCGGAGGAATCGTATCGGTCGTATTGGCTGTAGTAATAAAGAAAACATTCGAAAGATCAACAGGAATCTCCAGGAAATGATCTCTGAAAGCGCTGTTCTGTTCGCCGTCAAATGCTTCGAGCAGAGCAGCAGACGGATCGCCTCTGTAGTCCGAGCCGAGCTTGTCGATCTCATCGAGCACCATCAGCGGATTCATCGTTCCGGCCTGGATCAGACCGCTGACAATTCTTCCCGGCATGGCGCCGATATATGTTTTCCGGTGTCCTCGGATATCCGCTTCATCATGGACGCCGCCGAGGGATACACGGACAAGCTTTCTGCCGGTCGCTCTTGCAATGCTCATGGCTACACTCGTCTTTCCCGTTCCCGGAGGACCCACAAAGCAGAGAAGTCCTCCCTTTACATCCGGAGAAAGCTGACGAACCGCAAGATATTCAAGCACTCTCTGCTTCACTTTTTCCAGGCCGTAGTGATCTTTATCCAGCACAGATCTGGCTTTCCCGATATTGATCGTTTCCTTAGAAAACTTTTCCCAGGGGATTTCCAGACAGGTATCCAGATAATTCCGGATAACAGAAGATTCCGAAGAGCCGAACGGTTCTTTCTTCAAGCGGGAGGCTTCTTTCCGGAGTCTGGCTTTGATTTCCGGAGAGCAGGAAAGTTTTTCAATTCTGGAAGAGTAATCTTCCCTCTCTTCGAACCCTTCCTCCGCAAGCTCATCTTCAATCGCCTTCATTTCCTCTCGCAGGAAATACTCTCTCTGGTTCTTATTGATGCTCTCCTGCGCAGCGTCATTGATCTGATGCTCAAGGGTAAGGATCTCGATCTCACGGGCGATAATTTTCGTGAGATACTCCGCTCTTTTATAAGGACGGAGTTCTTCGAGGAGCTCCTGTTTTTCGTCAATACCGCAGAAAATATTCTGGGCTATTCCGTCAATTGTTCCGGAATCCGTACGGAACTGCATCAGCTCCGCAACTGCCTCCGGAGAGTAGTTTTCCGCCAGCTGGAGATAATCATAGTAACGTTCGATCAGGTTTCTGAGGATTGCAGAACGTTTCGTTTCGCCTGTTCTTTCCTTCTTCTCTTCAAGTCTGGTCACTTCGGCAGTCCAGAGCTTTCCGTCATACTGCATAACAGACGCTTCAGCTCTGTATAAGCCTTCTACCATAATGCGGCAGAGACCGCCGCCATGCGGCATCAGCTGCTGCTTGATTCTTCCGACTACTCCGATATGATAAACATCTTTTTCTTCCGGAAAATCAATGGCCGGATTTTTCTGCGCGGCAAGAAAAACCAGACGTTCCTTTTTGTCCGCGCGGTTGACTGCTTCAATGGACGGAGAGCGCTCTATTTCAAATGTCGTAACACTTCCCGGAAACAGGCTGATTCCGCGAAGCGCAATCATGGGTATCGTTATTATATTTACTTGTACAGGATTATCCGACATCAGTTTACCTCAGGATTATCAGCTATCAATTGTTGCGAATTTCTGGTAATAAGCGGAGATGCGCCGTTAAGAACTGCATCTGCCGTTACCGTAACATTTGTGATCTCCGGATCTGACGGCACCGTAAACATGATCTCGTTCATAACACCTTCAACCACGCTTCTCAGGCCTCTTGCGCCGATCTTCATGGAAATAGCCTTTTCGGCTATTGCTTCCAGCGCATCCTTCTCAAATTCCAGAGATACATCATCAAGACGCATCAGCTCTTTGTACTGATTTACCATAGAATTCTTCGGTTCCGTAAGAATTCTGATCATATCTTCTTTTTTAAGCGAATTCAGAGGAGCAATCACCGGAAGACGTCCGATCAGTTCGGGAATAATGCCGAACTTCAGCAGGTCATCCTGTTCAACCAGCGCCATCAGCTCTCCGACGTCACGCTCTTTGTTGCTCAGAACGTCCGAATCGAACCCGATGGATTTTTTGCTGGTCCTCTTCTCAATTATTTTATCAAGACCGTCAAACGCGCCGCCGCATATAAAGAGAATATTCGAGGTGTCGATCTGAATAAACTCCTGATTCGGATGTTTTCTCCCTCCCTGAGGAGGAACATTCGAAACCGTTCCCTCAAGCATTTTCAGCAGTGCCTGCTGCACGCCTTCTCCGGAAACATCTCTCGTTATGGATGTGTTTTCGCTTTTTCTGGCGATCTTGTCTATTTCATCAACATAGATAATGCCTTTTTCAGCTCTCTCAACGTTAAAGTCCGCCGCCTGGATCAGCCTGAGCAGAATATTCTCTACATCCTCACCGACATAGCCCGCTTCCGTAACGGTCGTGGCATCGGCAATCGCAAACGGAACATCCAGCATCTTGGCAAGAGTCTGGGCAAACAGGGTCTTGCCGCTTCCGGTGGGTCCGATGATCAGAACATTGCTTTTCTGAAGCTCAACCGAACTATTTGCGGGATGAAGGATGCGCTTATAGTGATTGTATACCGCAACGGAAAGAACCTTCTTCGCATTCTCCTGCCCGATAATATACTGATCCAGATGTTCCTTGATCTGCATGGGCTTGGGCAGATCTTCAAAACTGATTCCAAGCGCATTGCGGGTATTTTTACGGGCTTTTTTTGCTGGCGGAGTATCCGGTTCCGGAACACCCAGCTGCTCAGCTACAATAGAGTTGCACATACGGACACACTCATCACATATATAAACGCCGTTGCCGCTGATAAGGCTGTCACATAAGCTCTGTGGCTTTCCGCAGAATGAACATTTTATGGTTTTATCCTTTGTGGCCATTGAAGCCTCCTAAAAGAGTGAGGGAACACTTCAGGCATGTTCCCTCAGCAAAATGTAAAATTAAAGTCAGCGCTTGTAAATAACCCTGTCGATCAGACCGTACTCTTTGGCCTCTTCTGCAGACATGAAATGATCTCTTTCACAGTCCGCCGCAATCTGCTCAACGTTTTTTCCCGTATTGTCTGCGAGAATAGCATTCAGCCGGTTTTTGATCTTCAGGATCTGCTCCGCCTGGATCTGAATATCCGTGCACTGCCCCTGGCTGCCGCCGGAAGGCTGATGGATCATGATTTCCGAATTCGGAAGAGCGATCCTTTTTCCCTTTGCACCGGAGGAAAGGAGGAAAGCGCCCATAGATGCTGCCAGACCGACACAGATTGTGGAAACATCCGGCTTGATATACTGCATGGTATCATAAATCGCCAAACCGGAGGTTACGCTCCCGCCGGGGCTGTTAATATAAAACTGAATGTCCTTATCCGGATCCTGAGCTTCCAGGTACAGCATCTGTGCAACGATCAGGCTGGCAGTCTGATCATTTACCTCTTCTGACAGCATAATAATCCTGTCATTTAACAGGCGTGAAAAGATATCATAGGATCTTTCACCGCGGCTGGTCTGCTCAACTACATACGGAACAAGACTCATTTCTCTTCCTCTGTCTCAGTCTTCTTGGTTGACTTTTTCGTGGTCTTCTTTGCCGGCTTTTCTGCGTCGTCCACATTTTCAATCTTTTCAGCCTTCTTGGAAGTCTTCTTTGCGGGCTTTTCAGACTCTTCGGTTTCTGCCTTTTTGATGGACTTTCTGGTCTTCTTTGCTTTTACGGGAACAGCGGAATCAGCAACGATCTCCATTGCCTTTTCTTTCTTAAACTCGCTGACAATGTAATCCATACCGAAGTACTTCTTGATCTCGTCAACAGTGGCACCGACCTTCTCGGAAACCTTTGCAACGTACTCTTCAAGAGCTTCTTCCGTTGCTTCGATCTTCTCCTTGTCAATGATCGCATTGACAAGAAGCTCAAGCCTGGATTCGTTCACTGCATTCGGACGAATGGCCGTATTCATTGTTTCCTCATCAATACCGAGCATGGAAGCGATCGTCTCCGTGGACATCTTCGGATCGCTGAGGCCATAATTATTGGCAAAATTACGGATGATTGCATCGATATGGGACTTGATCATCGTCTCGGGAACTTCTGCCTTCATGTTGTCGCAGGCCTTGAGAAGGGCTTCATTGCGGATCGCGCTCTTTGCCTGCTCGGACTTGCGCTCAAAAAGCTTTGCCTTTACGTCGCTGAGGTAATCCTTCAGCGTATCGAACTCGGAAACATCCTGTGCGAAATCATCATCCAGCTCAGGAAGCTCAGGATAAGTAATGCCGTTTACCTTTACATGGAAAACAACGTCCTTGCCGGCGAGCTCTTCAGCATACTGCTCGGGGAAGGTAATGTTGATATCCTTCTCTTCGCCGACTTTCATTCCGACGACCTGATCTTCAAAGCCGGGAACAAAGGAACCGGAACCGAGCTCGAGCTCATGGTTCTCACCTTTTCCGCCGTCAAACGGGTTCGTCTTTTCAGCATCAAGGAAACCTTCATAGTCAATATTGGCGATATCGCCGAGCTTTGCTTCGCGGTCATCAACGCTGACCTTACGGGCATTGCGTTTGCGAACGGATTCAACTTCAGCGTTTACTTCATCATCCGTAACATCCGTGGAAACTTCCTCTACTTCAAGGCCCTTATATTCGCCGAGCTCAACTTCCGGATAAAGCTCAACAGAAAAAGTAAATACAGCAGTACGTGCTTCCGTTACATCAGCAGCGGTGATTGACGGAACACCGATAAAATTAATATTTCCTTCCTGAATTCCTGCTTCAAAAGCATCCTGGGCGAGCTCATCAAGAGCATCCTGATAAAAAACTTCGGGACCATACATTCCCTCAATAACAGCCAAAGGTGCCTTGCCCTTACGGAATCCGGGTATATTTATCTGATTTTTATTCTTAAGATAAGCTTTTTTTATAGCTTCTTCAAATTCCGCGCCATCAGACTCAACCGTAAATTCAAACCAATTGTTTTCTTTCTTTTCCGAATTCTTAAGAATCATTCCTGATCCCTCCTATAATTGCTTAAAATGCCAGTACAGTATAATAACAGAAACGGATAATAAAAGCAAGAAATATTCACTGCTTTTCATCATCCGTTTCTATTAATTTTCTATTAATTATTTAATTTTTATGATTTTACTGTTTTTTCTTATCGTCGCTGAAGAGCAAAACGATCAGAGCAACTGCTCCGCTAAGAAACGCGACCCCGCAAACAACAAGACCTGTAAAGAAAAACTTCTGTCTGTCAATCGTAATCAAAGAGGTAGAAGACGCGGAAAGATTGACGCACTGCTCTTCTTTTCCGGAGGAAAAACCGGAGATCATTCCGATATTATCTTTTCTTTCAAATATTTTGTTGAATCCGGTAGTACCCGTTGAAACGACAGCATGATTTTCACATGAGAGCAGCTTCCCTCTGTTATCCGCAGCAATTCCGCCCGCGCAGGTCGGCGCGGTAACCGCTCCACCGGACTTGGAATCCGTAATATACGCATTTTCCAGATTCAGGCCTGCAATTCCACCGGCTGTATATTCCGAAACAACGGTCCCTTCGAAAATAACATTCTGCATCGTACCGTAATTCTCGCCGGCGATTCCGCCGACAATAGACTTTCCGGTTCCGCTTACGCTTCCCTTTACCTTCAGCTCTGAAATATACGCCGACTTCGCCAGCGTTGCGAAAAGACCGCCTCTTGCATAATTGCCGCTTACATTCAGCCCCGAAACAGTATGTCTGTTCCCGTATAATTCACCGGCAAAATATGCGATCGGAGTAAACTGCTCATTACCGAGATCAATGTCAGCCTCCAGATAAACCTTCTTTTCGAGGGACCACATTTTATCACTGCAGTTTGCAGCGAAGGTATTGAACTCATCCAGAGTACTGATGATGACCGTATTCTCCGCTTCAAGCCTTTCTCTTTCCAGCTCAGCCGCTTCCTCTTCCGAAAGAGCAGGCTCCTCCATGATATAAAGCTCCTCCCCATTTTCAAAAGGAACCGTGATCACTTCCGGTTCCGGATAAGGGGTGGCCTCTGACATGGAAACATACTGCGTATAATCTCCCGGAATCCCGGAATCACCTTCCTGAGCATACGCTGATATCTCCGCGGAGAAGGAAAGCAAGATTATAAACTGTCCCAGGATAAACGGAACGGCCAATATTGATTTATTTCTGATGCTCATATGTTCTCCAGTTTATACCCGATATCTGATGATAATAAGACTATTTTATATTCTGTCTGTGAAATTTTAACGCGTTTCTTCCAATCAGTCAAGTTTTGAGTTCAATTTCTTTTTAATATTGAAAAAGGAAACATTTTCAGTTAAAATTTAATTTAGAATATAATAGGTATTTATCGGTTATTCCGAAAGGAGTCTCTGTAAATGACAGTATATAAATGTCCCCATTGCGGGGCAAGAGTAGAATACAGCAGTTCAAGCGGAAAAATGAAGTGTCCCTACTGCGATTCGGAGTTCACGCTGGATGAAGCGAAGGCTGCTGCTCACACTGACCAATCCGACAGCAGCATTCCCGTCTGGGCGGAAGAGGCCACAAATATAGAAAACTCCGACTCCGCTCCCGTTCTTACCGAAGAACCGCATGCGCAGAACAGTGGAAGCAGCTGGACAGAAAGTGAAACTTCCGATTACGGTATCTATAACTGCACATCCTGCGGCGCTGAGCTGATCTGCGATTCCACAACTGCGGCAACCAGATGCCCATACTGCGACAACGTGATTGTGCTCCAGAGTCAGCTCTCCGGTGAGCTCAAGCCGGATATGATCCTCCCCTTCAAAGTGAGCCGTGAGCAGGCTGTCAGCGCTCTTTCCGAGCATTTAAAAGGGAAAAAGCTCTTACCGAAGGTATTTACGGCAGAAAACCATATTGAGGAAGTCAAGGGTGTTTATGTTCCTTTCTGGCTTTATGATACCACAGCGGAAGCCCGGGCAAGCTATAAAATGACGAATGTCAGGACCTGGTCTGACAGGAATTACACCTATACCGAAACGAGCCATTTCACGGCGGAACGCGAAGGTTCTCTTGCTTTTGAAGCAGTCCCCGTTGACGGCCTGCAGGATATGGCCAACGATCTCATGGAGTCCATAGAAACCTTTGACGTAAGAGAAGCGGTTCCGTTCCGACCGGAGTATCTGTCCGGTTTTTATGCCAACCGCTACGATGTGGATTCCGATACTGCGATCAGCAGAGCTGCCGAAAGGATCACTAGAACCGCCGCCGAAGCACTGGACAATACGGTTTCCGGATATGCGACTATTTCCAGGACATCCGGATCTGCAAGACTTGCCGGAACCAGAGTCAGCTATGCGCTATTCCCGGTATGGCTGCTGAGCACATCCTGGAGAGGGAAAAACTATCTCTTTGCCATGAACGGCCAAAGCGGCAGATTTGTCGGCAATCTTCCTGTTGATACCGGAAAGTACTGGATGCTCAGATCTCTCTTCTCTGTTCTCATTGGAGGAGTGATCTATGCCGGTATTCGTTTCCTCGGCTTTATTTAAGGAGGTATGCGAATATGAAAAAGAAACGGATCATTCTCAGCATTGTTTTTCTTTTTGTTTTCTCTTTTATATTATCGCTGCAGGCGTTTGCTTATTCCGGTCCCCCGCTCGTATATGACGAGCCCGGTCTTCTGTCCTCATCGGAAAAATCCGAGCTCACCCGTATGGCTGAGGAGCTCAGCGACAGATACAGCTGTACCGTAGCGGCCATCTTTGTAAAGAGCTTGAACAGCTACCGACAGATTCAGGACTTCGCCGACGATTTTTATGATTCCAACGGCTACGGTTACGGAAGTTCCCATGACGGGATCATGCTCGTTGTCTCTATGACGGAACGGAAAACGCACCTCACCACTACCGGAAAAGCCATTGACATTTTTACGGACTACGGCCTGGAAAAAGTAGAAAAATCTTTTCTGACAAAGCTCAGCGCCGGTGACTATGCAAATGCTGTTAAGAGTTTTCTTTCCTCATGTGAAGGTCTCCTGAAGCAGTATTCGGAAACCGGAGTCCCCTATGACATTCATTCCGGATCAGGCTCCTATCAGCAAAACAAAGGCTTCTCTCTTGCGGGAATCATCGGTTCCCTCTGCGGAGGCTTTGCTCTCGGCGGTGCTCCGCTCAGGAAACAGAAAAAGGAAATGACGACCGTACAGGCAAAGGCGAATGCCTCGGATTATAAGACCGGGTCCCTTCGGCTTTCCGTCAGAAATGACAGATTCATCACCAAGAATGTTACCAGAGTCCCCAGACCGCGAGACAATGACCGGGGATCGGGCGGTTTTTCCGGAGGAGGAAGTTCCATCCATGTCTCATCATCCGGTTTTTCTCACGGCGGGAGATCCGGAAGCTTTTAAAAATACTTAATTTAGATAAAAGAATAACCGCTGTATTTGTTACAAACGTAAACAAGTACTAACGGTTATTAGTATTCAATCTACCTTTAAAATAACTGCATTAATTCACATCGCATTATCGTAATCAATTACTTTTTTTAGTACATCTTGATTCTTTCCTGATGACCCACGACCTTCAACATCTGGGAAACGGTGTTCCAACGCAGCAAAAGAATATTCGATATCTTCCCTTGCTTCTAGCGCGCTATTTGCACCAACGGTAACCATATCACAATTTCTTATCACATTCCAATTAAATGTCAAACCAACATAAGGTGTAGTTCTTCCAGCCGCCATAGGTTTAATTGTCATCACCGGATGCTTTGCGCTATTAATTATCCTAGCAACGTTCTCAATTTCAATTTGCATCATAAAACCCATACAATTGAAGATCTGAATATATGTTTCAACATCATATTGGTTTGCGTCGCAATATAAAATTACTTCGGGCATATGTGCTCCACAACCCGGAATAAGTCCATTTTCACGAATCATTGTTAAGTAATCTGGAAGTCTAGTAATTTCACGTTTTCCCTTATTTATTAACTGTTCAACGCTTACATGATGTATTAAGCAGAACGAAGATCCAATTTGTGCGCTTTTTTTGATAATCTTTTCTGCTTCAATTCTTCCATTAAGTGAATCGCTCACGTCAACAACAGGAGTATCTACAATAATGAACCCTTTTCCGTCTCTATCCTCAGTATAATGAATCGCTTCAACAAGCAATTCATGATCACTTGCTGGTCCCATAATTGCATTAATTCCATTTTCCAAATACTCATGAAGAATTGGATAAAAATCAGATGGTTTCTGGTACCGATCTTTTATTCCCTGATCAGCTGCAGCACCAGTGTGGCTCCATCCAAGCAACCAGTTTGTTCCTATTATCATACGTGGTAGCGAAACCCCACCCACCTCAGTTCTAGGAAAAGATTTATTCATAATTCTCTCCTACAATTAATCAAAAAATATTAAAAGGCACATCCAGAAACGAGTATAATATTGGGATAAGGCGTATTCTCGCCAGTCCGAATAACGAATTTACAACTATTGGTCATTTTCTTTAACTCAGTATGTGAAACTTTCTCACACGGTATCCCAGAAAGCTTGTTGTCAATATACGAAAGTAATTTTACATTGTTTTCATCAATTTCATTTGCGAGAACATATGATTCAACATAAACTTCATCAACAACAGCATCCATTACCTCTTTAAACGTTGGAACTCCATATATTATAGCTAAATCAATAATTTGAACATTCTCAGGTATAGGCATTCCAGCATCAGCTATCATAAAAGAATCCTTGTGACCAAGACTAGCTAGACATTTCGAAAGTTCAGCATTTATTATTCCTTTTTTTTTCATTTCATTCTCCATGATTAGTATTATTTATAATCTTTTAGAAACATAAAATAAAAATTCAATTGAAAACAATAATCTATAGATTAAAACTACAACAATTACGCACAACTGATAAATACTCAATACAGCCCATTTCAACATGAGAGAATATTTTCTCATGTTGAAATGGGAATAAAATTATTCTTCAACTTTTAAACTTTTCACCAATTACATTCATTCAGCTCAATAATCCTTAGTTAAGAATCTCAGCGGATGACATACCTTCAGCTAAAGCTAGCTCAACCAACGATTTAACGTCTTAAGCCTTTCCAGACATAAGTTTCAATGTTATTTCATTTAAATCCATAACATCCTCACAAAATACTATTTCCTTTCATACTGCTTAGCAGCTTCCATAGCAACATCAGTCCACATTCCAAAGTATTCGGGATGGCCATGAATTGTCAGAACATCTCTAAGGCTACAAGAAACATTATTGTCCTTCAACACATTAAAACTATCATTCATGAATTTACTAACTTTTTCTCTATCAAAATTATTGATTAATGTAGCATGAGGCTTCCAGGATATTACGTAATCTCGTTTAAGTTTTTCAGCTGCAATTCTTATGTCAGCTGCATGAGATACGCTGATTTCTCTAAGATTAGGGAATGCATTTATCAAATAATCATACTTATAGTCATTAGATTCACAGCATCCGTAGCTTATGAGGCCAAAGCGTTCGGCAAGTTTCTTCTGATGCTGAATAACGAACTCATCCTCCATTGCTGGAGAAACAAGCGCAAATTCTTGTGCCTGACAGTATCCCCAAAGATCCTGTGTCTTAATATGAGATGGATCAAAGTCATCCCCGGGAAGTTCATCCGTTATAGCGAAACCATTAGATCCAAGTGGAGTATTTGTATTTTTCCAGAAAGCATCATTATTAATTCGTAAAAGGCCTTCGCTTTCGAGAGTATCCAAATAGTCTGAGAGACAATCAACTAAGTATGACATCGCCATATGAACAAACTCTGGAGCATCGATCACGTCATACATTATTTCTTCAAGGCCACGAAGCTCACACAAAATATCAATTGCACTTGTTCCCCATCCAGTTGGTGTCGTATCAATACTACTGTAAAATGGTTCTCCTTTAATAATTTGAAGATTTCCTCCAAAAATATCATCAAGAAGATTCATATTATCTTCAGTTTTTTTCCAGTCAATATATTTAAGCTCTGGTTTACAAACAAGTTTATCCCAATCATCATATTCTAATATGCAAGGATGAAATGCTTCAGCTGTTTTACCATTACTCTCATAAGGTTTATTTGCAGCATATGGTCTGCGCCGGCCTTCTACCCAGTCTGTAAATTCATATTCAATAGGGACAAATATTTTGTCAGTAATTATTACATCGTCATGAATATTGTTCCATCTGTAAATCTTCTTTTTAAGATCATATTCCCACGCTCTTAGATATGGATCTTCAATTTTTAAATCTTTACCACTGATAATCTCCGGCCAACACTCATCTGTAACCGCGCAAATTATCATTGGACGTTCACCTTGAAGACTATTAAGTTTACGCCAGAGTCTATCCTTTTCTTTCCAAATTTCATTTTGCGATATTTCTTTAACCTGTTTTGCAAGATCTCTGAGATATGATTTTTCTTCTGCTGAAATCATTTTCCTTTCTCCTTTACAAAAAATCTACTTAATATTTCATATTATTCTCGTACTATATAATAAAACCGTTCTCCGCGGTGGAATATTCAAATTTAAAAAAATTATTTTTAGTATTAAGATTATAAAAAGAACTAACAATCAACTATTAGACTAAAATAGAAACTATATTGAATAATATTTAATTACGATGCAGCCCAAAAATAGGACTGCATCGTAATGTTTAAAACTCTTTACAAACTTACTTTTCAGCAAGCGTCTCAGCTGTTACAAGAGCAACCTGAACACCGATGAATGAATCGAGCGTTTCACCTGCTACAAGAGAATAGACTTGAAAAGAAATATCGTGAATATAATTATTTGAAAGACCATCAACCTCC
>JAUNQI010000068.1 GCA_030536255.1 Eubacteriales bacterium
GGAAGCTTTTCACTAACTGGAAGGACGTTGCTTCCGGTCTCGGCTGGGGTCTCGGCTATTTCGGCATGCCGCACATCATTGTGAGATTTATGTCCCTGCGCTCCAATAAAGACCTGAAAAAGAGCGCAAAGATCGGTATTGCATGGAACGTCCTGATCGTTATTTTCTCCGTTGCGGCAGGCTGCATCGGTCATCTTCTCCTCGGTGAAATTTCTGACAGCTCCACCGTATTTATCCAGATGGTAAGAAAGCTCTTCCCAGCTCTTATTTCCGGTATCCTGCTTTCCGCTATTCTGGCCGCCTCGATGTCCACGGCAGACTCCCAGCTGCTGGCATCCGCATCCGCAGCAGCATCCGATGTATATAACCCCGTATTCCGCAAGGGCAAAGCTTCTGATAAAGAAATGCTCTGGACGGGCCGATTCGTTGTGCTGGCCATCTCCGTGATCGCGGTATTGATTGCCTCCAACCCGAACAGCGGCACGGTCATGGGGCTGGTTGAAAATGCATGGGGACTCTTCGGTGCAGCATTCGGTCCGGTCATTCTGCTGAGCCTCTTCTGGAAGCGCATGACCTTCAGCGGTGCCGTCGCAGGTGTTGTTGCCGGTGCATTAGTGGATGCTCTGTGGCTCATTTGCCTCAGCAGCACAGGACTTTATGAGATCATCCCTGGATTCGCCGCCGGCCTGATCGTCTGCGTTGTCGTCAGTCTGATCACGAAAGCTCCCGGCAAAGACGTTGAAGCCCTGTTTGACAGGAGCGTTGCAGCTTCCCTCAAATAAGTTTTTTCCGGTTCGACGAGAACCTGTAAAACAGGAATACAAAAGAGCAGACCTGAAGATTCGGGTCTGCTCCTTTTTATCAATCTGTATTCATTTCTTCTTTTTAGTCAGATGGTTTTCGCGTCTATTTTATATTTTCCGCTGCAGTTCGGAACATCAACTGTAATTCAGCAATTATCCGTTGTTCCGGTAAACGACACGATTTTTTCCACGCAGTCCGCAATCAGAGAAGATATCCCTGTATCATTTACTCCGGCAATATAATTATCACAGAGATTCATCGGGATCAGCACTCTTTTCGCAGAGCTCTGTGCAACTGCCAGCGCCATAGCCGGGGATATTTCACCGTATAGGGAGTCCGCAATGACGATCCCCACCGGTCCTACGATAACATCCGCAGTACGGCAGCCGACAATAACCGCATTCTCTCCGGTGGCAGCATGATCAGCTCCGGCCTTGTGCATCGCCTGTGCCGCAATGGAATTCGTCCCGACCGCAGTCACTTCCGCATCTGGAATCATATTTTTTATGCGAGTCACAAGCTGTTTTCCCATTCCGCCGCCCTGACCGTCAATAACCAATATTTTCATACTGCTGAGATCCTTTCATCTAACCTTTTCTGTATTATAACGAATCTCACCAATAATTCAACTGAATTATCTTCTCAGGCCTTATTTCCGATAGCCGCACTTCGGGCAGGTGCCGTTGTTATTCAGTGCAATGCCGCAGAGCGGGCAGCGGTCAATCGTTCCGTACGGTTTATATTCCTGACTGGCAGCGTTCACGCCGCTGGTGAAGGTGATCTTTGCAATGTTCAGCTTATCCCTGAGCAAATCGTAGACGATCTTGATCATTCCTTCAACGGTCATCGTTTCTTTAGTAACTACCAGACGGCAGTCCGGATATGCTGCCGCAAGATCCGTTTGAAAAGCCGGACCCTTCATGCAATTCTGAGGGGAACCGTTGAGGATTCCCTGTTCTTCATAGACGCTCAGAATTGCCGACAGAAGAGGATCATCCTCCCGTAAGAATTGATGATTTATTATTTATCCATGAATCATTCCTTTGACTTTATGTAGCAGTTCATCGGATGAACCATATACTCATTATAGGGGAACCGATCCGTGGTAACATAGCCTGCCGGTGCGTCAATGAGCTGAGGGATACGGTTTACGAGAGTCGCGCAGGTCAGCTCAACCGTTGCGGGACGGTTGACAACACAGGTAGTCTCCGGTTCTCCATAGAGCGTCCAGATATTCGTATCCATCTCATTTTTGTTATAGATTTTACCGATGCACTCCGTCTCAAAGGTGATTCCCTCTTCTGTAATTGTAGTTACTACGGCCCGCATCCCAGTGACACGACCGGCTTTAACGGTCAAGCCCAGAGTATCAGACTTCAGATCTTCCCTGTCGACACAGGGGAGACATTTCTGCGTCTGGGAAATGACGTGCAGCCCCATTTTGCTGCACAGCCATCCGTTCTGATTCCACATATAGGAGGGAACATACTGCCCGCTCTCAACAAGTGCCTTTATCTCACCGGAGGGCAGGTCATTATACGCACCAATGGTTCTGTTAAACTCTTTAACAGACAGTCCGGCTCCGTGTCCCTCGGCTAAGGCAATTCCGTAATCCTCCACATTATAGGAGCTGCTGCCGTGAATTTTTGTGATCTTATGGGATGAGCCGCAGAGGTTTGTGACCAAAGTTCCCCAGTACAGATCACAGTAGCCAACTCCGGTAAGCGTACAGTTTCCCTGCTTTG
>JAUNQI010000046.1 GCA_030536255.1 Eubacteriales bacterium
ATATCTGTGCGGTGCGTTTTCATCTGAACGACACCTTTTTTCTGCTTTATCCGCGCGGCATCTTTTTTCAAAATTTAGTTATTTAAATTCTTACATTCATTACTATGCAGAATAAATCAAAATGCAGCTTCTGTCAATGAAAAAAACACCCCGCCGAGTGGCGGGGTGAAAGAAAATCTATGGATTTTTTCCTGATTCAGGAGTCTTTTTACTTCGCCACGAGGACGGTGAAGAAGATCTCCTGTCCGTCCACCAGCGCGCGGAAGTTATACGTTCCGCTGCCGAGGGAGAGCAGATAGGTATTGCTCATCTGGATCGTGACGGAGCCGTCTCCGTGATTGGTGATGCTGTACGCGTCCTCGGGAACCGGGCTGTCATCCAGGAACAGCTGCGCCATGTGGTATTCCGCCGTCTTGCTGAGGAGAGACGGAGCGACCTTGATACCGGCATGGTTGGGAATGTCGATCGGCTGTACCGCGCCTTCCTCCGCACCCTCCGGAAGCTCCACAGAAACTGTTGTGACCGCGAAGGAGCTGTCCACAAACACGGAGGCGATTACATCCGCGTTGACAATATGCGCAACGACATCTGCTGTAACGTCCGGATTATCCTTTGCGATATCCTTGAGGATCAGCATCAGGGACTGGAGACCGCCGGAGAAACCGGAGTCTAAAGTCAAAGTAACGGATCCGTCACTGCCGGTAGTTGTTGACACCCCTGCCGGAAGTCCGCTGATTGTCAGCTTCTTGTTATCTTCCTTTGGCTTCAGCGTGATAACTGATCCCGTAAGCACAGTTGAGTCAGAGGTGGAAGTATAATAGCTGTAATCTTTGGAAACTCCGGATACATTCCCGGAAGCAATAATTGATTTCTGATCGTCAATATCGATCGTATCAAAAGAGCTTGATCCTTCCGCAGTACCGATCAGATAATGGATGCTTTGCGGAACTGTTGTTGATATGCTGCCATTCAATTCTCCGACAAAAGCATAGCTCCGATTTGTAAAAATATCTCCGTTGACAATTCCTTCGACAATTATTGTCCCGCCATATCCGCTGATATTACCGGTGACGGATTCTCCAACTGTTATGTTTCCGTATCCGGAGATGTTGCCGGTAACAGACCCATCAACTGTGACAGTTGAATTTTCCCCTGTTGAAATGGCAATCCCGGAGCCGTTATTGGTTACGCTTCCCTCAATATTGACTTCTGTACCAGTATCACTAGCATCAATCGTCGCTTTGCTGCTGCTGTTGGATGCGCTGCCGGCGGTGACTGTCGCACCGTTTCTGGCATAAACAGCGCTGCCGCCGCCTGTTGACTCTGCTTTTTCGGTAACAGTGACTTCTGTACCTTGACCAATAGCATAAACCCCGTTATTACTGCCACTGTTGGATGCGCTGCCGACAGTAACTTTTGCACCGGATCGGGCATCCACAGCTGAATTATTACTACTGTTGTTGGATGCACTGCCGGCGGTGACCTTACCACCGTTTGTGGCCCAAACAGCATAGCCGCTCTTTGCAGTCGCTTCTCTGGTGACCGTGATTTCTGATCCTTCACCATCAGCAAAGACAGCGTTATTACTTCCATTGTTGGATACGCTGCCCACTGTTATTATTCCACCACTTTTAGTTTCCACAGTCGAATTACCGCCGCTACTGTTGGTTGCACTGCCGGTAACCTCGACTTTTGCTCCACGCCCGGCATAAACAGCGCCGCCGTCCCCCGCCGTCACGTCACCGGCGACTTTGACCGTCGAATTATTTTGGGCACGAACAGCGTCACAGTCTGCCGAGACATTTTCTTTGACAGTGACTGCTGTATCCGAGCCACTTGCCTCAACAGCAGTATCGCCATTGTTGTTGCTGACACTTCCGGTAACCGTCAGTTCGGCCCCGCCGCTTGCGATAACTTGAACTGCGTTTGAATCATAAGTATACGGTGATGCGTAATCATCACCATCAACTTTAATTTTTGCATCCGCGAACGCCGCGGTGCTCAGGCTCAGCACCAGAGCGAGCACGGTTATCAGGGAAAGCAATTTCTTCATAAACAGATACCTCTTCAGTTTTGCTTTTTTGATTTAAGCTTTACGAAATTAAATCATATTTATGATTTTATATTCCCTCAAATAAAAAGTCAAGGGAATGTTCCTGTTCTTCCGGTATCTTAGTATTTACTTCGCCACGAGGACGGTGAAGAAGATTTCCTGTCCGTCCACCAGCGCGCGGAAGTTATACGTTCCGCTGCCGAGGGAAAGCAGATAGGTGTTGCTCATCTGGATCGTGACGGAGCCGTCACCGTGATTGGTGATGCTGTACACATTCTCCGGAACCGGGCTGTCATCCAGGAACATCTGCACCATGTGGTATTCCGCCGTCTTACTGAGGAGAGACGGAGCAACCTTGATGCCGGCATGGTTGGGGATGTCGACAGGCTGTGCTGCGCCTTCCTCCGCCCCCTCCGGAAGCTCCACAGAAATTGTTGCGACTGCAAAGGAGCTGTCCACAAATAGAGCGGGAATCACATCTGCGTTAATGACAATATCTGCAGATGCATTCGGATTATCTATTGCAATTTTCTGAAGAGTAAGCATCAGAGACTGCAGACCGCCTTTGAAATCATTACCGAGGGTCAGTATGACTTTTCCATCCGCTTCAGATGATGTTACGCCTGCAGGCAGCCCGCTGACAGTAAGCTTCTTGCTGCCGTCTTTGGGAGTCAGGGTAATCGTCATATTCTTTGATAGATCAGCGCTGTCAGTGTAATAATATGTTTTGGAGACGCCGTTTTTTTCAGCTCCTGTTACAGTACCGTTTCCGATGCTGCCGGAAATACTGACGTCCTGATCCAGCTTCCCGGAGCTCTTCTCTGTGTCAGTACCAATCAGGTAATGCACCTGATCCGGTCCCATCGCGATTGTCCCGTTCAGCATCCCGAGGTAGACGCCTCCGTCCGAAGAAGGCGTGCCACTGCTGGTAGGCGTTAAATTTTCACATCCTTTATTTACTTCATCCCAAACGAGAGTTGATCGGAAGTTACTGCTTCCGGAAGTTGCTGAGGTGCTGCCGTCAAAAACCGTTACGCTCCCGGTTACCGAGCCTTCCACCAGTACTGTGCCGCCAAACACCTGTACCGCCTGCCCGGAGTCTCCGGTCGCCTCAACGTTTCCGCCGACCTTTACCGTGCCGCCATTCATTCCCTGCACCGCAATACTGAAATTTCCGTTCGCGTCAGAAAGAGCGTTTCCGGTAACCGTTACGATGGCGCCGCTCCCCTCTGCATACGCAGCGGCGGAATTCTCCCCGTGTGCTTTTGCATCGCCGTCAACAGTAATTGTACCGCCGGAGGCATGCGCAGCGGCACCGTTTTCCCCGTTTGCTGTGACGCTTCCAGCGTGAATGCTGCTGCCGGAATTCGCGATTATCGTTGAACCATTCGTACTTTCTGCGCTCCCGTTTACCGTGACAGAAGAAGATGACTGGGCAAGAACGCTGCTGCCGGTACTGCTTATATCTTTATCGATTTCGACTGTGGAACCTACGACCGCAACAACGGCAGGGTTCCCGGACTCATTTTTTACGTTCCCCTGAACTGTTACTTTACTGTCATTTGCAAGTACCGCGGTGTAGACCGGGTCTTCAGCTGCCGGAGGGGTGCTTTTCGTTACATCTCCGGTGATCACAACAGTACTGTTGTTTGCCTCAACAGGGGTACCGGAGGAAGCCTGGATATTGCCGGTAATCCCGGCCTCAACTCCACCGGAAGCACCAATGTTTGTAACATTTGAATAGGTTTTAGTCTGCGTTTCGCTCCCGGCTGAAATCGTTTCTGTGCCGCTGCCCGTAGTCACTTCCACGCTGCCGGTGCCGGCTTTAACTTCCACCGTGCTATCGCCGCTATCGGCAAACCCCGCAGCTCCAAAGCTCAGCACCAAAGCGAGCACGGTTATCATAGCAAGCAGTTTTTTCATAATCAGGACTCTCTTTTCTGCTCTTTTCGATCTATAATTTTTTCAACAAAATCATTGTTTTGATTTTATATTTCCTCAAATAAAAAGTCAAGGGAATGTTCCCCGTTCTTCCGGTGCAGTTCCCTTTTGATCCTTATGAAACGCTTCCGTAAAATGCATCAGCAGGTCATGTTTTAAGATTTCGTCATTTTTAAGCAATGTTTCAGTTTTTTCTTATATAATACCAGCAGGTTTAAGACCTAAATACATTATTTGAAAGGAACACAACAATGGACGAAAAAGATCAGGTCCTCGAAGAAAAGACTGAGATGGAAATGCCTGCAGAAGGTGAAATGCCTGCCGGTATGCCTGAAAATTTCCCGCCGATGGGCGGACACGGTTCACATGGCGGTCCCGGAATGCCTCCTCCCCCTCCGCACGGATTCCCCGGCGGTCCCGGAATGCCTCCCCCGCCTCCGCAGGGTTTTGACGGCAAAATGCCTGAAATGCCCGAAATGCCGGCAGCACCGGAAGATGCTCCTGCAGCGGAAGCACCTGCAGCAGAATGATCCGATCCGTTATTTAACGGAAAAGCGATTCGTGATGTACAACTGAATGAACTCCTCCCTGAATCGGCTCCGGGATTCCGCTGTCCGCTCAGGGAGGAGTTTCTTTTTATTTTACAACTTTTCCGGTAAAAACTCTTGACTTATATATATATATATATAATTGATAGTACATTTCAGACTCATTTTGGAAGGAGCCGTTCTCCCGTGTCTTCCTTTGATACCACAAAGAATTATACGCTTCAGATCATACGGCCCGGGCTCTTGCCCGTAACAGACGGTTTCGTTCCGGGGAATATGCTTGACAGCGTTATTGAGGATTACAAAAGAGTTTACCCGGACTTCAAAAAGATCGTCGTCTACGACGCCTATTCGAAAGAGTGCGTCGGGATCGTAAAACCGTAAATAAAAAATTCAGGGATCCGTACCTGTCGGATATAAAGCATTATCCGGCCCCGCGGATCCCTTTTTATATTTCAGATGGGTTCATCAGTTTCCCTTATATAACACGTATCGACGATTTTCCCCTGCAGGGTGGTAAAAACAGCATTATTCCTTTCATTATTTCCACAGGCTCTTGACTTATATTTATAATATACATATAATATCCATATGAAAACCGAATTATTTGAATGGGATGATAACAAAGCCCTTTTGAACCTTGACAAACACGGTATATCCTTTTTTGAAGCATCTACTGTGTTTGAAGACGAAGAGGCCATCCTGTTTGACGACCCAGATCATTCAGATGAGGAAGAAAGGTTTATGCTTCTGGGGTTAAGCAGTCAGGCAAAGATGCTGATCGTCTGTCATTGTTATCGAGGGGCTGATAATGTGATCCGCATCATATCCGCAAGGAAGGCAACAAAAAATGAGGCCAAGCAGTATACCGAAATCAACAAAGGATGGTGACAAAAATGAGCGATGAAATGAGAGAAGAATACGATATCAAATCCCTGAATCCCAGGAAGAACCCATACGCCGGGAAGAATAAAAAAGCCGTTACAATGAATATCAGTGTTTCAACGCTGGACTATTTCAAATCCCTTGCAGATGAATCCGGTATTCCTTATCAGGTACTAATGAACTTTTATCTGGAAGAGTGTGTAAAGCAGAAAAAGAAGCTTCAGTTTGTTTAATCTGTTTCACTTTCCTTGATGCAGAACGCGCATAGCTTTTCGTACTATGCGCGTTCTGCTTTGTTTGAAAGGAAGTCGCCCAAGATTTCCCCATTTTTCTGGATTTCTTCTCAGATGCCCCTCATTTTCCTGGTTTTCTCTTCAGGTACCCTTCATATTCCCGAGGTTTTTCTCAGATACCCCTTGTTTCCCCGGAATTTTCCTCAAGAACCCCCATATTCTCCCGGATTTCTTCTCATTTTCTATTAAATAGGAAAAATATCATATATTATGTTAATGTGACTATGTTAATTCGTCTATATTAGTAAAATTTTAGTGATTTCCCGACGTTTTTCTTCTCATTTTTTCAGATTTCTTCTCATTTTTCAAGCGTCAAAAAGGAATATTTGTAATTATGTTAACTAAATGTGCTATTTTCTATTTTTAGTATACATAATATAGTATTTATAATTTTAATAAATCGTCGGTATCTGCAAAATTCATTGCAATTATCGACGATTTTGACCTTATGGAGCAGAATAAAGCAGCGTTAAATGAGAAGAAACAGCGTTATGCCAGCAGGAGCGTTGCGTTCTTCATTATTTGCGTAAATTATATGGTAAGGACAATAAAAAGTCAGCAAAACCTCCCGGGCGGGATACAAGCAAGTCCCGCCCGGGAGGTGCATTTTTCAATTTAGGATTTCAGGCGAAGCCGGACAAAAAACAAGGAGAAGGACTAATGTAAATTTTGAAAAATTAACAAATATATCTTTACATTCACGCTAATATGAAATACAATATTAGCGTGAAAGGAAGTATATTGTGAATCGGTTTAATGAATTGGAAAAAATAGCAAATGAAAATGGCGGCGTTCTGCTTACAAGTGCCATCGTTGCGGCAGGCATTTCTAAGCCAACGCTGGCTGATTTTGTCAAAAAAAATGGATATGAAAGAGTCGGACGAGGCATCTACTGCTCTCAAGAATCCTGGAGAGATAATCTGTATTTACTACAATTGCGATGTCCCGAAACTGTATTTTCGCATGAAACAGCCTTGTTTCTGCTGGATATGACAGATCAGGAACCGTTTCAATACTCTGTAACAGCAAAAACCGGCTACAATCCTTCTCACCTTGCTGAGGACGGTGTAAAGGTATTTACAGTTAAAAAGGATCTTTTTGATCTCGGAAAGACGGAAGCGCAAACGCCGTTCGGGCATAAGGTCATTCTCTATGATCCGGAAAGAACAGTGTGCGATATGATCCGAAGCCGCAGCGAAATGGAAATCCAATCCGTGCAGGATGCGCTCAAAAGGTATTCCCGGCGCAAAGATAAAAATCTTCATAAGCTTATGGAATACGCAAATCTGTTTCATGTTGATAAACGCCTGAATCTGTATCTGGAGGTGCTTTTATGATTCATACTTCAAGACAGTTGAAAGATCTTGTACGGAATCTTTCAAAAGAAACCGGAATAGAATCGCATGTTCTGATCCGGAAATTCATCATGGAACGTTTTCTTGAACGAACCTCTTTATCAAAATATCGAGATCAGTTCGTCCTGAAGGGCGGGCTCCTTGTGTCCGCATTCGTCGGAACGGAAGTCCGTGCAACGATGGACATTGATACTACAATTAAGGGTCTTCCCGTTACCGAAGAGGATATGACCCGAATCATCAGTGAAATCTGCAATGTGAAACTGGATGACAATATCACGTTTAAAATAAAGAGCGTATCTGCAATCATGGATGAAGCCGAATACAGTGGTCTACGTTTTGCTATGGAGGCATATCTGGATGGCTCCGTAATTCCGCTGAAAATCGACGTTTCCACCGGAGACGCAATAACGCCAAGGGAGATTTTGTATTCATACAAGCTGATGTTCGAGGATCGGTCGATCTCCATTATGACTTATCCCATTGAAACAGTTCTGGCAGAAAAGCTTGAAACCTTGATTGCAAGGTCTGTTACCAATACCCGTATGCGTGACTTTTACGACATTCATGTTTTGCTGAACTCTGAAAAACAGGAAATAGACTCTGCAACGCTTCAAAAGGCATTGTCCGCAACATCTGTTAAAAGAGAATCCACAGAGCTTATGAAGGAAGCGGAGAGTGTTCTTGATACGCTGAAAAATAGTTCTCACATGCAAGACCTTTGGAAAAGCTATCAGCGAAAATTCCCATATGCTGCTGATTATTCATGGAATGATGTTATGTGGTCGGCACGAAAACTGGCTTATGAAGCAGGGTTGTCCGTCGAAAAAACATCTTCCGACGAAAGAATAAAGAATACATAAGCTCGTGCAGGACGATTATTTCTCATTTTCCTGATTTTCTTCCGTATTTCTTCTCATTTTTCATTTAAGAAGGAAATCACCCCGCCGAAACATCAGCGGGGTGTCAGATACAATATTCAGAATTTAACAATTTATATGCTCCTTTCTGTTTTTCTTTCGGTTTAGAATGATACTGCGTGGTCCCAGACCCAGCGTCCGACTTCACGTTTTTCCTCGTCTGACATCGTCAGCCATGCAGCTGTAGCGGCTACTCCGCCGACAATTGCGAGCTCTGAGGTGATCAATGCGCTGTGCTCGACCATGAAATCCGCGACCTCTTCCCGGGACAGGAGCCTTGCCTGAAGACCGTAGATCATGAGGAGGCTTCCTCTTACAACAGACTGAAGGACCGAGCTCCCTCCTCCGTTGATTTCTTTCAGTTCTTCGTCCGTGAGCATCCATACGCCCGGGCTTTCCGCCATCAGCGGCATACCTGCTGCACGGGGAACTGCTGTCATTGCTGTCATTTTTTTCACTTCCTTTTTAAAATATTTTTTGAAAAGGCATTATGTTTTGCCTTACACAGAAGAGTACGCAGCAGGAGCAGAGAACGTTACAAAAGCATTCTCCGGTTGAAAAGCCGGGCAAGCCGGGACTTTTTTTAACCAACGATTTCGTTTCGGCAATATTGATTCTGGCAGACATATGCTCTGGAGGTTCCTGATTTTTCACCCGTTCGAAAGGACAGGGCGTCGTAAAACAGTAAATGTTTAAGAATTGAGCAGGATGGGAAGTCGTGCCTTCGGTCTTTTCACTTGTCAAAAACTCAGTCAAAGTGATAAATCCCAGTCCATCGTACTGGATCCAGATTGATATTATTCGCCTTATCGTATATAATTAATTTGTAGTATTATGTTATTTCAGAATAGTGATAATCATGAATATTATGAGTCCTGCGGATGCGGCCATAAAATGGAGTATTTCAAATCTGAAAAGGATGGTGACAAGAATGAGCAATAACGAATTGATGAAAAAAGTGCCGGAGCTTCCGGAGGATCAGGCTACTTATAGTGCAGTTCGAGGATATATTATTGCGGCTCAGAAGCAGGTATATTCTGCCGTGAATTCTGCTATGGTCACTGCTTACTGGAATATCGGAAAACAGATTTATGAAGCCTGTGGAGAGAACGATCGTGCGGCATACGGTAAACAGCTTTTGCAGTTTTTATCTGATAAACTGACTGTTGAATTCGGTAAAGGTTTTGATGTAAGCAATCTTCGGAATATGCGCAGATTCTACGTTGCTTTTCCAATTCAGGACGCAGTGCGTCCTGAATTGAGTTGGACGCATTACCGGGCATTGATGAAGGTGACCGATGAAACTGCACGCAATTTTTATCTGGAGGAAGCGGTAAAGTCCGGCTGGAGCTCCAGACAATTGGACCGGCAGATCAACTCATTCTATTATCAGCGAATTTTGGCGAGCAGAGATAAAGACAGTGTGGCTGCTGAAATTGATACATTAGAACCGAGACCGGAGTATGAGAAGATCATCAAAGATCCGTATGTTCTTGAATTTTTGGATCTTCCGGCCAACGAGCATTATTATGAGTCCGAACTGGAACAAGCACTGATAGACCATTTACAGAAATTTCTGCTGGAACTGGGACGAGGTTACTCTTTTGTGGCTAGGCAGAAACATTTCAATGTTGACGGTCGCCACTTCTACATTGATTTGGTGTTCTACAACTACATCTTAAAATGTTTTGTTCTGATCGACCTGAAGATCGGTGATCTAACACATCAGGATCTTGGGCAAATGCAGATGTATGTCAATTACTATACACGTCAAATGATGAATGATGGAGATAACCCGCCGATTGGCATTGTTCTCTGTGCAGATAAGAGTGATACATTGGTAGAATTCACCCTGCCCGAGGATAACCGACAGATTTTTGCTGCGAAGTATTTGCCATACATGCCGACCAAAGAAGAATTAAGACGGGAACTGAACCTGGAAGAGTTTGAACATCTGGAATAATAACAACAAATTTTATTCTATGCGAAGGGAGAAAAACCATATTCTCCCGGATTTCTTCTCATTTTTCATTAAAGAGGAAAAATATCTTATATTATGTTAATATGACTATGTTAATTCGTCTATAATTCTGAAACTCAAGCGATTTACCGACGTTTTTCTTCTCATTTTCTCGAATTTCTTCTCATTTTTCAAGCGTCAAAAAGGAATATTTGTAATTATGTTAACTAA
>JAUNQI010000069.1 GCA_030536255.1 Eubacteriales bacterium
GAATACTCCCTCAAATTTGAGGATTTCAGCGGCGGGCTGAACATCCGGGATATGGAATACAACCTCAAGCCGAATGAAAGCCCGGACATGAAGAATCTGCTTTGGCGGAACGGATTGCTGGCTTCCCGGAAGGGACAGCGGTTTCTTTCCGCGGACGCTTCCCTCGGACAGGGGCATGCCCTGTACTCCTCGCTCTGGCACGGGCATCTCTTTGCCCATATCGGGACAAAGCTGTACGCCTTTAACGCAACTACCGGAGTGCTGTACGGGCAGCTTGCCACCGGGCTTCCGGCCACGGCAGGAACCTTCTTTATGTACGGCGGATCGCTTTACTACAAAACGACCGGGGCGTATAAGGTGATCTCAGCGGCGGAGGTCGGCGGGGAATGGACGTTCACGGCGGCAAATGTGACGCCGTATGTTCCCGTGATCGTCATCAACGCCTCCCCCTCCAACGGAGCCGGAGACATCTACCAGCCGGAAAACCGGCTGTCTCCACGCAAAACGGTCTGGTACAACGCCGTGCAGGGAGAGAGGAATTATCATCTGCCGGTAAAGGCGCAGGTCATTATCTCCGTGGAGGTGGACGGACAGGCCACTTCCGCATGGACGTATTATCCGGCGACGGGGATCCTCGTCTTCGACGTGGCCCCTCCGGTGACGGATCCGCCGACGAACAACACCGTCCGGATCACGTATTCTCTGCAGAATTCGGCGTTTGCCGCCCTGAACTCCTGCAAATATGCGCAGGTGTACGGCGGAACGGGATCTCTCGTGGTCGTAATGGCCGGATATTCGGAACAGCCGAACGCCTACTTCTGGAGCGGCAACTCGAATATTGAAATGGATCCCGGGTACTTCCCGATGGAGCATTACCAGCTGGCCGGAGAGACGAATGACCCGATCACCGGGTTCGGCTGCCAGCAGAGCAATCTGATCATCTTTCAGGAGCACCAGATCGGCAAAGCCGCGCTCGGCATCGTATCCGCAGACACGGAAGGCGGAGGAAGCGGGACGGGCGTGAGCCGGCTTTCCATTGAGCTGCCGTATATCCCCATTAATACGAAAATAGGTTGTCTGTACCCGAAAAGCATTCAGCTGATCCAGAACAATCTGGTCTGGGCGGGATCTCAGGGAATCTACGTTTTACTCGATACGACGGATGCCAATGAGAACTATATCAAGTGCATTTCGGACAAGATTAACGGTACACCGCCCGGAGTGTCGGCAGGGACAAAGAAAAAAGCCCTGCTGTATAACCTGAGCAGAGCCGGGAATGCGGAACCGGGCAGCGAAGCAAACCGAGAGGCTGTCTGCTCGGCGGATGACGAGCACCGGTATTATATTACCTGCAATGGCGTAACTTACGCCTGGGATTATGACTTGTCCAACTACAAGGATCCTTCATGGTTCCTGCTGTCGAATACCAATTTCCTTGCCACTTCTTATGCGGACAATGAGCTGTATTTTCTGGATTCCTCCGGGAGGCTGATCCGGCTGCAGCAGGCGTTTGAGGATTTCGGAAGGGCCATTGAGCGGTACTACCGGATCGGATCACAGTATTTTGAGAGCTACGATCAGCTGAAAAATATCAACTACGTGAATATTTCGCTCGGGGCGGATTATGAGAGCAGTACGACGCTGACCTATTACACAGACTACGGTTCCGGGGATGATCCGACGAACCTGCAGGTCGTGACCGAGCAGGATTATGCGGAAGACAAAGAACCGGGCACCCGGCCGATGAGCGATAAAAGACCCGCCGTGTTTCGGCGAAGGCCGATGTGCAGGCGAGTCATGCATTTCTCTATGCAGTTAAGGAATGCCAACATGGACGAGGATCTGGCGCTGGTGAGCGCGGAGATTTTTTTCAATAAGCAGTCAAGACTGAGGTGAGAGAATTTGGGGACAGGTATTCACAATATTACTTATAAGAGGAGCAGACCCTCTCACAATGTTCTCGAGCTACTTTTTTTAAACACAACTGCATGCATTGCTCCCAAATCGATGCATCCTCACCTCCGGCGATCTTTGCAAGGTCTTCATCGCTCACGCCATTCAGTTTCAGCTCTTCAAGCAGTTCTTCTTTTGTGATCTTTTCCATTTTATAATTCTCCTTTTAAAAAATCAAATAACAGGAACTAAAAACACGTTGTTTCCGTATTAATCAATACTTTTACCGGGAAATGTTTCTGCAAAGTCGGAGCGAAGAACATATTTTTCGAAATCTGAGAGTTCGTCCTTCCAGGCTCGGAATTGAGCTTTTGCCAGATCGGCATTGCCTGCCCTGATCGTTTTCCTGATTTTAAAAAACCTTTTACTGGCTTCCAATATTTCCTCCAGATCCAGACCTCCGGAGACGGATTCAAGCTCGTCCTCAGTCAGTTCAGCAAGCTTATGGTTCAGCGCTTCATATTCTTCTTTCAGCGCATTGAGTTCTTCTTTCGTTTT
>JAUNQI010000070.1 GCA_030536255.1 Eubacteriales bacterium
TCCATTCTATATTGGAAAAAGGACAATAAAACGCTCCCTCTGAGAGGGAGCTATTTTCTTCAATCCTATTTTCATCCAACCAGTTCCGCATACGCATCATCGGTCATATCAAATCCATAGAAGAGCTTGTAATAAGCAGAGACCTCTTCTTTCAGGTCGAAGTCCACGTATTCCGGATAGAGCGTATCGGTAAGCCAAAGCAGGCCCAGATAGCACTGCACTGCCGGAGGAGAAGAGATCCATCCGTAAGGTCCGCTGGGAATTTCGTAGTACTCCCCTTCCCGGACCGCACTCAGCTGTCCCCAGGTGCTGCTGTCTCCCACCTCTTCAAAAATACTGTTGTGCTGGAAGAGCAGCACATCCGCGTCCCACAGGATCAGCTGTTCCATGTCGATCTCATTACCGTCACCGTTGGACACCACATTGTCGACCACCGCGGCGTTTTCGGCAACCATAGAGACAATCTCCGCATGATAGGAGCCGTTCGCCAGCACATTGAGCCCCTTAGGCCCGAGGCAGTATACGACCGACTTTCTTGCGCCGTCCGCATCCACTTTTTCCATAATGGAGGAAATATCCGTGAGGGTCTTTTCGCACCAGACGGCAAACTGCTCCGCCCTGGTGCTGTCTCCGAGAAGTTCTCCGAGCTTCCGGTACGCCTCCGGCACGGTCTGAACGGTGGCGTCAATGTGAATAAAAGGAATTCCCGTCTGCTCGCCGAGCTTGTCCAGATCTTCTGCCATACCGCTTTTGGCCTGACCCACATCAATGACCGCGTCCGGAGCAGCAGCGAGAAGCGCTTCCAGATTCATTGTGCCTTTGCCGCCGTAGAGCTGACCCAACTCCGGAAGGGAAAGAAATTCATCCGGGATATACTTCTCCGCATCAGTAGAAAATGTCTTTGAAAAACCGGCAAGCAGCTCCGGGCACAAAGGGAATGCGTAGATCTGCGTAAGAGGCCCCGAGAGGGCTATTTTTTCAAGTTTTTCCGGCAGCACAAATCGTCTGCCAAGGGAATCGGTAAATTCACGGGCGTTATCCGCGATGGAAAAGGCCGGGAAAAGCGCAAGCATGACTGACAAAACAAGCAGAAGACAGATCCGTTTCCTGAACATATCGGCACCTCATCATAAAATATTTCCGAATTGTATTGAAAAGCAAATTGTTTTTCTTTACAATTCGATATAAATAGTATATATTATCGGTATAAATTTTTCAACATTATTTTATTTTTTTGCTCAATCCATTCATTTCTTCCACAAAAAACATCAAATGGAGGTAACGACAATGAAGTCGGGAGCGGTAATCGTCGCAGCGGGCATGTCCTCCCGCATGGGTGACTTTAAACCCATGCTGAGTATTGGGTCCATGTCCATTGTGAAAAGGATCGTGGCAACGCTGAAACAGGCGGGTATTGAAGATATCGTCATGGTGACCGGTTTCAACGCAGACATGCTGGAACACCATTTAACCGGCAACGGGATCGTATTTCTGAGAAACGAAAACTACGAGCACACGCAGATGTTTGATTCTGCGAAGATCGGCATTGAATATCTGGCGAACAAATGTAACCGGATCGTATTCACGCCGGTGGATATTCCCCTATTCACCTCCACTACGGTTTTTTCTCTGCTCGCATCCAAAGGTGAAATCGTTGTTCCCGTCTGCCGCGGCGAGCAGGGGCATCCGATCATTTTCTCTTCCGCTGTGGCAAAAAGCATCGCATCCGACAGCGGCGAGGAGGGCATTCGCGGCGCACTGATGAGAAGCGGCGCGGAGACAGTGTTCATTGAGGTTGAGGATGAGGGAATCCTTCAGGATGCCGACACCCCGCAGGATTATCAAAAGCTGCTGGCTCAGCATAACCGCCAGCTTGTCCGGCCGCTCGTCTCGGTAACCATCGCCAGAGAGACCTCCTTTTTTGACAGCAAGGCCGCCATGCTTTTACAGCTCATTGACGAGACGGATTCCGTCAGTACAGCCTGCCAGCGTATGCAGATCTCCTATTCCGCCGGATGGAACACGCTGCGGAATCTGGAAACGCAGATGAAAAAAACAATGGTCGAACGGAGCCAGGGAGGGGCCGGCGGCGGAAAAAGCATCCTGACAGAAGACGGAAGGGATTTTCTGCGCCGCTACAAGGAGTATGAAGCGGCTATCCGTGAAGTCGCTGCGGAACAGTTCCCAAGATACTTTGAAAATATCTTCTGATATGGAAAACATGGAAACCATTCGTGCAGGAGAAATCCCTGACACAGAAAAAAGACGGCTCTCCGGAAAGACCGTCATTGGCATTCTTGCCACAGCTCTGTTTGCAGCGATCATCGGTTCCTTCGCTCTCGGAAGATACCCTGTAGGGATCCGGGAGCTTTTCGGAATCATAATCTCCCGTCTTCCTTTTGTCCGGCTGGAACAATTCTGGACAGATACGCAGGCTATTGCGGT
>JAUNQI010000047.1 GCA_030536255.1 Eubacteriales bacterium
GCATTGGCGTAATATCTGCAAGAACAGCGCGATATCAGCAGAATTAGCGGTGTAATCAATACCACTGAGCTGGTTACGGCTTTCATCTGCAGAATTGGCATGATATCAGCAGGAGCGGCGTGATATCTTCAAGAACAGCGTTATAATAGCAAGATCGGTGTGTTTGCGCCGTCACGATCCCGGGTCAGTGCTGCCGGTGGAAGTATCCTGAAGTGGACCGAGGTCGATCTTGTAAATCAGCGGCTCCTTTGCTTTTTCCTTTTCAATAAACATCAGCATATAGATGGGATAGTAACTGACCTTATCCGTAACGCTGACATTGCCGTTATGAAAAACATACGCTTCCGGGATTGCATAGTCTTTATTTGCCAGTACATTTGAAAGAGCGGCGTGCTTTGTATAGTCCTTTCCGGATTTGATTTCAACTGGCAAGATCGTTCCGGCCTTTTCAATCAGAAAATCAAGTTCTCCCTGTTTCTTGCTGTTGAAATAATATAGATCAAAGCCGTGCGCTTTCAGTTCCTGCGCGGCAGCATTTTCATAAACGGAACCAAAGTTGATATCCTTTTCCCTGTTCAGAATCTTGATTTGAATATCATTCATATACATGGATGCAAGCAGACCGACATCCGACAGGAAGAGCTTAAAGAGGCGTGCAGTTTTGGAAAGCAGCAGAGGGGCTGCAGGTTCAGTGGCACAAAACACGGGAAGCGCAACCCCTGCATCACGAAGCCATAGAAAGCTGTTGCTGTACCGGGAAAACTTAAAATTTTCATTGAGATTTTTCAGAATAAACCGTTTGTTTTTACTGTTCAGTTCACTGGGAATGAGATCAAATATCTCTTCAAGATACAGCTTTTCTTCCGGATCATATTTGGCGATATCCTGTTTATACATAGCAATAATTGACCGCTGTTCCCGGATGACTTCCTGGAGATTATTCGTTTCCAGATAACGCATTACTGCAGCAGGCATTCCTCCGACGATCAGATAAAGCCGAAACAGATCCATCATCTTTTCATGAACGATGGGATCTACCGGAGCCTTGTCCAAAAACGACTTGCGAAGCAAATTCAAAACAGTCTGTGATACATTATTGGCGCAGGCAAATTCCTCAAAGTCCAGCGGATACATTTCCAGAACATCCATGTAGCCGACAGGGGCGGATCGGATATCCTTCAGATCAACGCCAAGAAGTGAACCGCTCAGGATATATCGGTAACTTCCTTCATCCACCAGAAATTTAATGGCCGTGACAATATCTTTGCATTCCTGCACTTCATCAAGAAAGATCAGCGTCTTTCCGGGGATCAGAGGCGCATTTGCAACAGCAGAGATCCTCAGCAAAAGATCTTCGCTGTTTTTCGCGTTTTCAAATAAAGACTGTGCGGCTTTGTTCTCAAGTAAGTTGAGTTCAACAAAAGACCGATATTGCTTTCCGAATTCCCGGATGGTAAACGTTTTCCCGACCTGACGTGCACCTGTAACCAGCAGGGCTTTTTTGGAATCAGATTCATAAAAATGCTGAAGTTCTTTTTCGATTTTTCGAGAAAGCATAGCTTTTCCCTCCCCCGACCATTTATCCGATGGTATTATATGCCATTTTGTCCGATTTTACAACGGCATTTATTTGATATTTGTCCGCTTTTCCAATAGCATCCAACGTGTTTTTGTCCGCTTTTCCAATAATCGGGATGGCAGAATACAGCAGAATAAGGCACTACACGGCAGATTTTATTCAAATCTCCACAGATTTCTCCTCAATATCCATCAAAACAGCCCGGCAGGGGGAACCATCCGTGTCTGTGAGGTTAATCGGCGCACAGTTCAGAAGATATGCCCCTTCCCGGACGGCATCCAGTCTGACTCCTTCCAGCAGCACGACCTCTTCCTGCAGCAGGATCAGGTGCACCCTCATCGGCGCATCCTCCGGCCCGACCGTCTGGGATTCATTGCCGATGAGATCCAGCCCGGCTTTGGCAAATATCTCAGCCGCTTCCTCAGTTACGGTGGTCTTTCCTTTGATGAGTATTTTCTTCTCTGCGCCGAGACCGCTTCCGGCAGCCTTTTTCAGGATCATCTCCGCATCCTGCGCAGAAACGTCTCCGTCGTGCTCTGCAACATAGGCCGGACCGATGAACTTTTCCAGGGGAATACGGTCGATTCCTTTTCCACCGCGGATAAAATGGCACGGCGCGTCAACATGGGTGCCGTTGTGCACACACATAGAAAGCTCCGTTAAATTATAAAGCTCTCCGTTTTCCATGCTCATAACCTGATTCTTCAGCGGCCTGCTGTCTCCGGGAAACACGTCGCATTCAAAAAGAGGCTGGGAAATATCGTAGATCATCGTTTCTCTCTCCTGTTAACAAAAAACTTCTTCTTGACGAATTCCGGATGTAAGTGTATCATTTGATTATATGAAACAAACGTTTCATATAATCAAATAAATGACCGGAGGCACTGCAGAAGAACCATGCGGCGGATGGAAACGTGTGCCTGTCTGGCGCCGTCCGACGCCCGTTCGACGCTCGTCCGGCGCTCGCCGGGCACACGAAGATAGCAAGGATGGCGGACAATCCCCCGTTATGCCGCTATGCCGGGATCAGTAGTTTGTTTTCACGGCTTCAGACGTTTCCCGTAAAAGCTGCAGAACATCCCGGGCTTTTTCGATCGTCCTCCTCGTGTCAAACATTTCGTTGACGACCTCGCTGTTCAGCTCCGAGAGCTCATAGATGGCCAGACGGCAGAAATCGTACGGACTCTGAAGCGTATCTGCCGCTTCTTTCAGGAGCTGTTCGTTATAATCCCGGCTGTATTCCGAAGAGACTCTGTCGAGCAGTTTCTGTGCTCTTTCTGTTTTGACTTCCACTTCTTCCGCAAGATCTTTAATGCTGTCAATTTTATCGCAGATCTTGATCAGTTTGGGATTCTCCAGATAGGATATAAAAGACGGATAATTCACATTCCGGAGGTTGTTCACGGCTTTATCCGAAAGACCGGTATATCTGGCGGCGGATTCCAGCGTCGCCTCAATAACTCTGCAGTCCGATCTGCAGAGGATATAGTCCGTGGTTGTATGATAGTATTCCGCGAGATCATACAGCGCGGAGATCTTGATCTGCCTTTCTCCGCTTTCCCACATATTCACAAGGCTTCTCCCGACGCCGGCAACCTTCCCGACTTCTTCCTGAGAAACGCCTTTATCGATCCGGAGATCTCTCAGCCGCTCTCCGACCTCAACCCAGAATTCATTCTTTTCTGTGACACTCAACTCAAAAACGCCCCCTTTTTACTCATTTTGTGTCAAATTGTGAACAATTATCAAAAGCAGTTGACACGCTCGGATTTTAGGTATATATTATTCTCACATCAAAAATAGTGAACATTCTTATCTTTATTTACATCTTGTGTCGAATTATATCACATAATATCAAAATGTCAAGATGTATATAAACATAAGTTGTTCAGGAAGGAGAAAGATGATGAATATTGAAAATGCGAATAAAGATGCGCGCAAACTCCGGAATGAATATTACCGGGACTGGAGAAAGAAAAATCCGGAAAAAGTTGCCGCAGCGAACCGGCGGTACTGGGAGAGAAAGGTCGCGGAAGCAGCAGAAAAAAGCCGCTCCGAAAGCGATGCCGGTCCTCTCCCCTGTTCAGAAACCGGAGGCAGCAATGCCGGAACCCGCTGAACGTTTCCTGATGATCCCGCACGCTTCCCCTGAAAGGATCTACCCGATCCCGATCCGCGATCTTTCCCCGTTTCAGATTTCGGATCAGGCGAGCGGGAAATTCTACACGCTGGGTTACCGGTTTTGCATCGAAGGCGTTTACGGGATCGGATATGTCCGGCCGGTCGGATCCAACGCGATTCAGATCTGTGTCTTCTATCCGATCAATATGAACTGTGCCTGACAACTGAATTTTTTTATTCAACGCCTGAGCGTGTCTGTTCGTTCGTGTAATAAGACCGAGGCGATCCGCAGGAGCTAATTCTGCGGGTCCCTCGGTCTGTTTTTTTACCCGCTGCGCATGCCCCCGGAGCGGGGCGCCAAAAACTACTACTCTTTCTGAAAGGAGAATATCACTGATGAAAATTAACACGGATCCGGACATTATGGATTGTTTCGAGATCATTTCGGAAATGAATCTCGCGCAGATCTGCGCAACGGTTCCGGCGATCTACGCGGAGCTGTCCACCGAGCTTCAGAAGGAGCAGCTGAAGGGGATCTGCCTCTCCCGCGCAGGGGCGATCGGCTCCGACGCTCCGAAAACCGTGAGGAATATTTTTGCCAGCCTGGAATCCGTAAAGAAGAAAAAGCAGGCGAGGCTCCGCGCGCTGGACAACCCGTCCTGGCTGGAGCTGAATGGCTACGGCGCTCCCCTGAATTCTCTGAACAATTATATTTCTATTCTGAGAAATGACCCCCATTTCCGGTCTGTCCGGTTCAACCTGATGAACAACTCCGCCGAGATCCACGAAACCGAGCTCGGCGTTACGACGACACGGCTCTGGTGCGACGCCGACGAGGCGGAAAGCCTGCGGTATATTGAGGAAACCTACGGGATCTATTCCGACGACAAGCACAGGAAGGCGCTTCAGATGCTGTTCCGGGACAGGGAGTACAACCCCGTCCTCAACCTCATGGATCAGCTGCCGAAGTGGGACGGAGAGGAGCGCATGTCGCTTTTCCTGCACCGCTGGATGGGCGTGGAGGATTCCCCCTACTCCCGCGAGGTCTCCCGCCTGATCTTCGCCGGCGGGATCCACCGGCTGTACGAGCCGGGCTGCAAATTTGACGAGGTCCCGGTCCTGATCGGCACGAGGCAGGGAGAAGGCAAATCCACGATCATCCGCTTTCTGGCTATGAAGGACGCCTTCTACTCGGAGGTCACCCTTTTTGAAGGGAAGGAGTCCGTGGAGCAGCTGTCAGGAGGCTGGATCTGCGAGATTTCCGAAATGCTGGCCATGACGAAGACGAAGGAAACGGAAGCCGTCAAGGCTTTCTGTTCCCGCCAGGTGGACAAGCTCCGGAAGCCCTACGCAAAGGTCCCGGAGGAATTCCCCCGCCGGTGTATTTTTATCGGGACAACGAACAACCGGCGCTTTCTGAAGGACAAGACCGGAAACCGGCGCTTTTACCCGGTGGAGTGCTCCATGAACGGCTATGATCTCTATGAAAAGGAGCGGGAATGCCGGGAGTATATCCGGAACTGCTGGGCGGAGGCCCGGGATAAATACATGAACGGCAAGCTGACTCCTTTTGCGGACCGGAGCCTCATTGAGGAATGTCTGGCGGCGCAGAACGAGGCAACGGAGGACGACTGGCGGGAGGATGCGATCCGCGCTTTTCTGGCCCGAAAGTCTGCCGGGGACCGCGTCTGTGTGCGTCAGCTGATGCGCGAAGCCCTGACCATGCCGAACGACACGCCCCGGGACCCGACCCGGAAGGAGTCTCACGAGATCGGGCTGATCATGGACAAGATGGAGGGGTGGAAACGAATGAAGAATATATCCTATATCGATCCGAAATATCCGAAATCACGCGGCTGGATGAAGGTACCGGAGGATCCCGTTTCCTTTTCCGGGCAGTGGACGGAGCTGCCGGAGGACGATGCGCTCTCCCCATTCTGAAAAATGTCAACAATGTCAACAAAAATTTCATAAAAAAAGAATCTTTGAATCAGATATTAATATCAATCATTCCAAGGAAAGTTAAGGAAAACGATGTTGCTTTGTTGCTTTGTTGACATGCTTAACCTGTCAGACGAAAAAGAAATTGAAAAAGAAAAAGAATCATAATTCATAGAACAAAATACAGAAATAAGGAATATAAAGGAGAGTTACCATTGAATACCAAGGAATTTTTTGAACAGGCTTACCGGATCAATGATCTGATCGACTCGAAAGCAGAAATGATCGTCCGTCTGCGCTGCAGAGCGGAGAATATCACCTCTTCCCTCTCTCCTGTCCGGGTACAGAGCAGCGGCAGCGACCGCCCGATGGCGGACATGCTGGACATGATGACGGATCTGGAAGCGGAGATCACGGAAGACAGCCGGAAGCTTTGCGAAACATTGAAGAGTATTATACGTGTTATTCAGCAGATCTCAGATCCCAGGTACCGTCTGATCCTGGAGAAGCATTATATCCTGGGTCTTCCCTTCCGGCGGATCGGTTCGGAAATGGGGTATTCGCTGAGTCATGTGATGAAGCTGCATGACGAAGCTTTGCTCGCCGCAAAGATACCGGAAGACGCATGAAAAAGATAAAAATGATTAAAAAGATATAAAACACAGCAGAAGACCCGCCGCGCACGGCAAGCCGATGCGCAGGCGGGTGCTCCATTTCTCTATGCAGTTGAGGAATGCGAATACGGGCGAGGATCCGGCACCGGTGAGCGCGGAGAATCCTTCAGCTGCGCCGGTGAGCGCGGAGAATCCTTTCATCCGCGCAGGTAAGCGGTACTTTCCTTCAGCGCGTTCACAATGTAATCCACGTCCTCCGGCGTATTGTCCTGGTTAAGAGAGACGCGAACCGCCGAATCCGCCAGTTCCTCCGGCAGACCCAGCGCCAGCAGAACATGGCTGGGACTTTTGGAATTCGTATTGCAGGCAGAGCCGCCGGACACGCAGATGCCGTATTTTGCATCCAGCAGGAACAGAAGCTCTCTGCCCCGGACATTCTTAAAGGATACGTTGACCGTACCGGGCAGACGGTTTTCCGGATCGCCGTTGAACACGATATCCGGGATTTCCTGCAAACCGGCCAGCAGTCTGTCCATCAGCTCCCGGGTATTTTTCATATCGCGCTTCATGTGCTTTGCGTGCTCCTTCAGAGCCGCCGCCATGGCATAGATCCCCTGCACGTTCTCCGTTCCCGCCCGGTGGGAAAATTCCTGCCCGCCGCCAAGGATCAGAGAAGAAACAGGCACATCATCCGACACGACCAGCGCGCCCACGCCCTTCGGCCCGTTGAACTTGTGCGCCGCAAGAGACAGGTAATCGATATTCATCTTCGAGAGGTCGATCGGCACATGCCCGACTGCCTGCACCGCGTCGCAATGGAACAGGACACCGTGCTCTTTGCAAATCGCTCCGATTTCTTTTACCGGCTGGATCGTGCCGATCTCATTATTCGCGTACATAATGCTGACAAGGATCGTATCCGGCCGGATCGCCGTTTCCAGTTCCTTCAGATCGATCCTTCCCTTTGCATCGACACCCAGAACGGTGATTTCAAACCCGCTCTCCCGGAAGCTCTCCAGCGTGTGCAGAACGGCATGATGCTCGATGGCGGAGGTGATCATATGCTTTTTGTTCTGTTTCAGGCCCTCCCGGTAAGCGGAATACAGCGCCTGGTTGTCCGCCTCGCTGCCGCCTCCGGTAAAGATCACGCTCCCCTTCTTCAGATGAAGGGTCTCTCTGATAACGGATCTCGCATAATTGAGCGCGCCCTTTGCTTTGGCGCCAAGCTCGTAATTCGTGGAGGGATTGCCGTAATTCTCCTTTGCAGCGTCAACGAAAGCTTTGAGCGCCTTTTTTGAGAGCTTTGTGGTGGCGGCGTTATCGGCATAGACGGTATGATAATTCTCACACTTTTCTATGCTTCCGCGCATATCGTAGCTCACGCCATAGGTCGAATTGTATCCGTTCGTCTCACGGATCTTCACGCCGTCTTCATAGACGCGGACAGTCGGCAGCGACAGGAGGTTTTCCTTCATCCGGAAATCCTTCTCTTCATCCACCCGGCACACAGCATAGGTGAACAGGGAGTTCTCCGGCATGGTAATCAGCTCCAGAACGGCTTCCCGGCAGAAAACACAGTCCGCGCTGAAATAAAGGATATACAGTTTTCCCGGAATCTGACGAATCACATTTTCATGGTTTTCCGGCGTAATTTTCAAAAAATCGTTCATAATATTTTTCTCTAAGCCTCAGAATTCTCCTATACTTGTCACCTGTGCTCCCTTCCTTAAAAGAGCGCACAGATGTCTTCGCCCATTGTCCTTCAGCGGTCATGCGGGTTTCGCTTTGTTTCTCCCCTTTTGTCTAAGCTCCTCTGAAGTCAGCCGGGTTCCCGGCAGCTGGACTCCTCCTGTGACAAGCGAGAGGTCTTCGTCGGTGAGTGCGGAGATCTTCTTCAACAGGCAGTCAAGACTGAGGTGAGAGGATTTTGGGGACAGGTACACAATATTACTTAGTACCTGGAGCAGATATTCTCACAGATTTCGTAAGTACTAACTTTTATACAATGATCCCAGCAGGCTTGATTTATCGAGTCCTCTCCTCCGGCGATCTTTGCCAGGTCTTCATCGCTCACGCCATTCAGCTTCAGCTGTTCAAGCAGTTCTTCTTTTGTGTACTTTTCCATTGGTTTTTCTCCTTTTAAATAATTTAATAAAAGTGTCAAAGAAACGTCCCCATGACACTGTGTTGAGTTATTTGAGGCAGCCGGGACGGATCAGTATACCTTGGCATCTGGGTTTTTATCCAGGCAGTAGACATTGATGGAGTCATACGGTCTAGTTTCCGGGTAGTCTTTGTGGTAACAAGTTCTCTGAGTAAAGTGAATCCTGTACTTCCAACCGTCATAGGGAGAATAACCTTCTATGTCGATTATTGTTCCCTTCAAAATAGAAAAGGTACTTTGAAAGGTATATTCAACCGTCTGCCCAACCTTATATTTTGGAACCGGATTCGGTTTCGGGTCATTGCCCTTTCCTCCGGCGACCTGGGAAAGCTCCTCGTCCGTCAGCTCTCTGCTGCCGTGCAGGAAGTTATAATACATCTCGGCATCGGAGGCTGAGAGCTCCACGCCTTCCGCCTTCGCCATTTCCAGAAGCTCCTCCGCGGATGCGGCCTTCTTTGCCTTTTCTTTCATTTCCTTTGTGAATGTCATTTCCGTTTTCTCCTTAAAAAAACATTGATTTAAGCGTTCTATCTGTTAGTACGAAGAATAAAGCAAAACGTTACGGCTGTCAAGCGGAAGCGGATAGGAGCTGAAAAAGTCCTCGCTGCAAAGATACCGAAAGATGAGTGAAAATGATATAAAATAGTATAAAACACGGCAAAAGACGATATTGAAATTCAGAAACACCTGTGTTACTATTACAATGCAATCAAGGAATCAAGCAAAAGCTTCATCGCCCATATTGACAACCGTAACACTTTGATTTATTCTGCGTACTATACAGCGTAAGACGTTTTTGTAAAATCGTTTAAAGGAGATTAACATGGAAAAGATTACAAAAGAAGAACTGCTTGAACAGCTGAATCTCTCCGGAGTGAGCGATGAAGATCTGGAAAAGATCGCCGGTGGGGAAGTCGATGAATGCACCGCCAAAGCTATGGCCAAATTCACATACTGTCGGAACGTATGCAATCGGTTTAAGAATAACGAAAAGCAATTCTCTTTCTGCAATAGCAAATGTTACGCAACTTTTCTGGAAGATGTCCATCGCTGCTAGCGCCGGATGCCGCGGTGATCCCGGAAGACACATCAAAGACACTAAGTAATACTACTTGGTGTCTTTTTTTATCCCAATATATCAGGCATGGAGGCTTTTATGGCCGGACCCTCTCCCAAAACCGAATACTCCCTCAAATTTGAGGATTTCAGCGGCGGGCTGAACATCCGGGATATGG
>JAUNQI010000020.1:0-16512 GCA_030536255.1 Eubacteriales bacterium
TTCAGCAGAGCGTTGAGCTTTTCCAGCTGCATCTTCCCGATGGTATCTCTGTTTATTTCGCGCATTCCCTCCTGCTCTTTCAGGAGAGTGTCGATCAGGCTTTTCTTTATTTTTTTATCCATTTCGATAGAGTGATCTTCCCTGAATATCCGTAAGGTTATAAGCGCAGAAGGGAACCATCCCGTGCTCGCTGCCCACTTCGCAGATATAGCAGCGCTTCAGCCGGTCAAGGTCAAGATTGAACGCATCCTGAAAGATCATTCCGGATACGGCAAAAGTGTTTTGCCTTGCCTGCTCCAGAAAATCATCCAGGGAGGAGGTCTCGCTCATTTCCCCGTCGGGAAGCAGAAAACGCTCTCCCTCGCCGTCCCACTGATTCGCAACGAACTCGCGGGAATCATCGGACGTGGTGCAGCAGCAACAGGAACCGGATTTCTTCTGCAGCAGCTTCAGGCTGCCGTTGGAATGGCGCATATAGCTCGCGTGGAAAGAGCAGTAAGGATTTTCTGCTCCGCCGCCGCTGAAATCAGAAGCTTTCATCAGCCCGCCGGTCTGTTCTTCAATGAGCCGCAGCATCGCCGGGATCGTTACAGGCTTATCCGGCCGGTCAAGCCCGCAGCGTCCGAAATAGCTGACGGGCTGAAAATGAACGCCCCGCACGGCGGGCATATTGTCAAGGGCGAACTGCAGGATCTTTCCCGCTTTGTCTTCATTGACGTCCCGGGCAATCACCGGCACAAGCACGATCCCCAGCCCGGCGGAGGCGCAGTTTTCGATGGCTTTTCGTTTGATATCCAGCAGAGGTTTCCCTCGCAGCGTGATATAAACGTTATCATCCAGTCCGTCAAACTGCAGAAATACAGTGTTCAGTCCGGCGTTTTTCAACGTTTCCGCGTATTCCGTTTCCTCGGCAAGCCGTATTCCGTTGGTGTTCAGCTGGAAGAAAGAGAAGCCTTTTTCTCTCCCGAGACGGATGATTGCCGGAAGATCGTCCCGCATGGTCGGCTCGCCTCCGGAGAGCTGAATGTTGAAAGGGCCGCCGTGAGCCATAAGATAATCGTATTGCTTTTCAATTTCTTCCATGCTCAGATCATGGGGAGCTGCTTCTCCGGCGGAGGCAAAGCACACCGGGCAGCGGAGATTGCAGCGGTTTGTCAGCTCCAGAAGCACGCAGCATCCCTTCCGCAGATGGTCAGTGCACAGTCCGCAGTCATAAGGACAGCCTTTTTCCGGCTTTTTCCCGTCCACCGGCGGCTCGCTGACAGAGCTGGAAATGCTCCAGCGCATGTAGCCGGGAAGTCTGTCTTCCCAGATCAGGCTGGAGAAGCTTCCATGCTCCGGGCAGGTTTTTTCCATATAGATATATCCGTCTGTTCCGGTGACCTTTTCTGCCTGCAGAACCTTAAGGCACACGGGACAGACACTTTTTGTGCGTCCGATTATCATTACAGAAGCCCTTTCTCGCTTAATATCTCCATACATTTCATATAGGTGTCCGCAATGATCTGCGGGCAGAGCTCCACGCGTCTGGCGGGATTGCCCTTCGTGATGTCGCGGCAGTCGATTCCGCCGTATTCGATCATCATCTCTTCCGTGAACCACTCTGTGAATTCTCCCATGGAGCTTTTGTGTTCCGGATGATCCCGTTCCGTATCCTCGCTCTTTCCGGTGAGATAAGAGATAATGCACGCTCCGCCGGTCATGCAGCCGCAGCAGCCGCCGGAATATCCCACGCCGCCGTTTAAACCGCCCATGGCCTTTACAAGTCCTTTGTTTTCTTCTCCGAGCGTTTCAAGGAGCAGGATAGCAAGTATTTGCGAGCAGAAATATCCGCACCGGCTCAGCTCCATGATCCTGTCAAATAGATCCATGCGTTACTCCTTTTTACAGATGAAAATTTCGTATGTGCACTTTCCGCGGATTCCGCAGAAAGATTCTCCGTTCCACAGGGCTTCAAGATAGTATTCTCTCCACTGCGCGGTCATGTCCTCGTGATGCAGTATTCTGAAGTGTGATCCGCTGACGGTTTGCAGAGCTTCTTCGAAGAATACGTCCGACAGCATGAGTATTCCGCCGGGTCTGAGAACTCTACAGGCTTCGCTGAGCGCTTTTTCCGCATTTCCGCTGATAAAAAAAGCACACTGGGATATCACGGCGTCAAAGCTGTTATCCGGATAAGGAAGGTTCAGGAAACTGCCTTTTTGCACGTGATTGCTCCGGGGTTCAAGATCGATCCCGACTGCGTCAAAACCCATGGACCGGAGTATTCCGACCGTCTCTCCGTTTCCTGCGCCCATATCCAGGATCCTTGAACCACTTTCAGGAGCAGCGAGCCCGATCATACGGAGCGTATGCTCTTTTCCACCCGGATGACCGTTCATTTATCCTCCAGTGCCTTTTCCACGCTCAGCACCTTGCCCAGCGCCAGCTCTTCCGGGACGTATACAAAGCCGCATTCGGGACAGACCGGCAACTCTACGGGAAAACCGTTGTCGAGATACATGAATTTTGCCTTGCCTTTTATGAGCGGAATTCCGCATTTATGACATTTGAGCCTGCCCATAGGGTCGATTGAATAGTAATTTTTATCGGCCATGATTTATCCTCCGATCCTGCGCTGAATGGTCATCCTGTGACTCCAGGCGCGATGGACGGTCACTTTCCCGCATTCATCCTCAGAGAATTTCACCCAGAAGGTCACGTTGCCGAGTCTTTCACGGCAGACAAGGAGACCGCTCTCACCGTCCTCGATTGCTTCGCCGGTCTCCTTATAGCTTCTGATCACCTGGATAACGTCGGACTTCAGGATCATTCTGTCATCCATCATTTTCAGACATTCATCGGTAAATTCTATCGGACCGTCCGTTATTTCTTCCTCGGGCTCTTCGCCCCGGAGATCATGGAGCAGGTCATTTTTCAGACGCAGACGGTTGTATCGTTTTTCACTGATATCGGGCGGGGATCCGGCATCCGTTCCGTAGATAAGCTCCAGAATATGCCGGGATTCGCGCCCCTCCCTTGCAAAACGGTCACGACATGCCATACAGTAGGTGATGTACGGTGCGTCTGAACGTTCAAGACATTTTTCGGTCATTTCTTTCGCGACCTCGCGGTTCGCGTACGCGGTCAGCCCGCCATATCCGCAGCAGGGGGAACGGTCACTGGAATATTCCGTGTCGATAAGGGTGCATCCCAGCTTTCCGGCAATGGTGCGGATCGCGTTTTGTGTTTGGGCGTCTCCTCTTGCTCCGCAGGAATCGTGCAGCGCAAAGAGGCGGTCAGGTGCTTTCCCGCCTTCGGGAAGTCCAATCTCATTCAGAATGTCCCAAATTCCGAGCACTTCGATGCCATCCTGCTCGCGAAGCTCCTTCGCGCAGGTGGGGCACCCGGCGATCACAACAGGATCGCCCAGCTTTGAGAGTTCACTGCGGATAAAAGCCTTTTGCTCCTCGTACATTTCGGTACGTCCGGCCCAGTCGGCGATGGCACCGCAGCATCCGAGCATCAGGGCAACACCGCCGTCGAGTCTTGTGCAAAGGTCTGTATAAGCTGCGCGCACGGTCTCCGGTGCGATTGCGTCTGACTGGCAGCCAGGGAAAAAGACGTATCTGCATCTTTCATGCCCGGGCTGACTGCAGCTCAGAAATGCGTCCTCATTTGAAAAGAGCATGTCCAGCAGCGCAAACTCATGGGGGGAGTTGGGCATCTTGTCGGTGGATACCATGTTTCTGCGCGCGGCCTGACACACGCGGGACATGTCAAATCCATTGGGACAGACCACCTTGCACTGTCCGCAGAGGGCGCAGGCGTTCATTGGCTTGTTCATCTGATGATCGCCCATAATGATCTGTGTGTTGTTGTAGATCTCACGGGTCATCAGCGCCGGGTTTTTCTGATAGTGCTGAATATAGGCGCAGGCTTTGAAGCACTCGTCACAGTGACACTGAATGCAGCGCTTTGCCTCTTCCATGGCCTGCTCCTTTGTATACCCTTCAGGAGGAACGGCGATTTTCTCCTTACTTCCAGCTGCGGAGAGGTCGGTGTAGAGCTTTGATTCCGCCGGCCCTTCGTCGCCTCTTGTATTGCGGGGGTCAAGCTTCTGGGCCAGTCTGTCTGCGGTGACCGCGGCTTTTTTTGCGCCGAACGCTGCCGCCATAACTCCGCTTCCGCAGCCCATGACGAGTTGCTCTTTTTCATATATCATCAGTGATTCGTCACACACCGCATCGGGGAAGAATGCCTTTGCGCATTTTTCCGAGGCACAGACAATAGTAAATTCACCGCGTTTTTCCTCGAAAAAAGTATGTGTCAGATCACAGTTAAATTCAAATTTTATGTCTTTCTGATTCAGTCGCATTAATTCCGATTCAAATTCCTCTTCCGTCAGAAATTCCGTTTCGGAGGAGAGAAATTCTTCAGGACTGCCTTCTTCGCAGAACACGGTCAGCGGGTAAGCTTTTTTTTCAAGCTCTCCGGCGAGCATTAAGGAAAAGAGACCGGAGCCGAAGATCGCGGCAGGCGTCTTCTTATACATTTTAAAAACACTGCCGGATTTTTTTCCGACGCCGAAGCGGGAAACGGCGCGTTCAATCTCACGGACGGATATGCTGTCGCCGACCTCTTTGAGCCGGCACTTTGTCTCACACGGAGCATCGCATCCCGCGGCGAGGATAAGAGGGAAGGGAGCGATCCTCTCGTAAAGCTGCAGGGCTTTATTGAAGTCACCGGTGGCAGCGGCCTTCAGCATGGATTTTGTATCCAGCTTCAGCGGGCAGGCCGCATTGCAGAAAGGCGGCTGCTCGTAAACGCACTGCTCCGCCATGGAGTGGATCTCTTCCTTGGAGATTTTATTGACCTTATATACGTGCGTGGAACCGCGTTCGGGAATGTAGGACATAAGCATATCTCCTTTTAAGCAATAGAGAGGCCCGTCTGAGCCTCTCTATTATATCATGGGGTCGCCTGTTTTGAAAAATTATTTCTCAAGCTCCTTGAGAGCTGCGAGTACCTTGTCGGGACGTGCGGGAACTCTGGTGATGCGGGCGCCGGTGGCGTTGTAGATCGCATTCAGAATTGCGGGATGAGGAGCATCCAGAGGAGCCTCGCCGCATCCGGCGGCACCATAGGGGCCGTTCGGACGGTAAGTTTCAAGGAAGTGCAGCTCAATATCATCGGGAACATCGTTGGGGTAAGGAATACCGCACTTCATGAGGCTGGTCTCCTTGCTCAGATCGTCAAAGTCCTCGCTCAGAGCAAGACCGATGCCCTGTGTAAGGCCGCCGTAGAAGTTGCCTTCAACGAGCAGTCTGTTCATAATGGTGCCGACGTCGGCGACACAGGTGAATTTCTCGACCTTGACCTTGCCAGTCTGGGTATCGACACAGACTTCGGGAAGGAAGATTGTATACATATAGGTCGCAAAAGGCTCACCCTGAGCGGTTGCCTGATCGATGGGATGGTCGGCGCAGAAGGTGGTGACCCAGTTGCCTTCGACCTTGGTGGCAATGCCTTCAGCGACCATCTCGTCGTATGTGCGGAAGGTGCCGTCGGGCTTCTTCATTGCTGCAACGAGATTTTCTGCTGCAAGGCGACAGGCGTTTCCGGACATGACCTGAGAACGGGATCCGCCTGCAGGACCGGCGTTGGGGCAGGTCTTGGTGTCATTCATGACGAGCTTGATCTGCTCCGGCTTGATTCCTGCCTGGCGAAGAGTCTCATGCGAGGAAACAAGAACGCCCATGTCAGCGCCCTGGCCGTGGTCTTCCCAGGCGGCGTACATCGTTACGGTACCGTCGGGATTGAGCTCTGCAAAGGCGGAGGAGGAGTCAACGCCGTCAAGGCCGCAGCCGTAAACGCCGTTGGATACGCCGACGCCGTATTTGTAGCGGCCATCGGAGGCTGCGTTCTTCTCCGCAACTCTCTTTTTGGCTGCCTCGTACAGAGGACGTGCCATCTCATACATCTTCTCTTCGCAGTAGACTTCGGGCGGGAAGCCGGTGGGGATCGTGGTCTTCTCGGATTCCTTATAGCAGTTCATAGCGCGCATCTCGAACGGGTCAATACCCATCTTGGCAGCCAGACAGTCGATCGCAATCTCAGAACCCATAAAGGACTGAGGAGAACCGTAGGCACGGAATGCGGAACCCCATGCATGGTTGGTGAATACGGTCTGAGACTTGTTGCGGATGGACGGAATGCCGTAGCCTGCGCCGGTGAACTGGCTCAGACGCATGGTCAGCAGATCGCCGAATTCGGAGTACGGGCCGTGGTCGATATAGTTATCGCCCCACAGAGCCTGCAGCTTGCCGTTTTCGTCTGCGGCCATCTTGATATGCATGAAAGCGGGAGAACGCTTTCCGGTGTAGGTGATGTTCTGGAACTGGTCGAATACCAAAGTGACCGGACGCTGGCAGATCTTTGCCGCAACGCCCAGAAGCGCTTCATTGGTGGGGGAGAACTTGTAGCCGAAAGTACCGCCGGCGTGGTTCTGAACCATGCGCAGCTTATCCATCTCGACGCCGATACCGGCAGCGATCATCGGCATGTGCAGATGAATTCCGATGGACTTGGAGTGGATGGTCAGCATGCCATCTTCATCATAGTAGGCATAGCCGCAGTCAGGCTCCAGATGCAGGTGGGGCTGACGTGAGCAGTAGCTCTCAATCTCGACCTGCTGGGAATCAGGGCAGGCATCCCAGTCAAACTCGGGGCCTTTGATGCAGTTGGTCTCATAATAGGCATTGGGTGTACCGGGATGAATCTCAATGGCATCCTCGGCGATGGCTGCCATTGCGTTCATGTATGCGGGCAGCTCTTCAAGCTCGACAATGACTTTGTCTGCAGCGGCTTTCGCATGCTCGACCGTATCAGCAGCAACGATCGCGATCGCATCGCCGAACTGGAATACCTTTTCGTCGCAGAGGACGGGGCGGTCAAAGCCGTCACACTTGTTGTTAAGCGGAAGCATGACAAGACCGTTGATGCGGTTGGTGCCGCCGGCTGCCACAACGTCCTTGGCGGTGATAATCTTGAATACACCGGGCATTTTCTCAGCTTCGCAGGTACAGACTTTTTTGATATTGGCATGAGAGACCTTTGCCTGAACGAGAGCCAGACGAAGGGTACCCTCGGGCATCTTCAGTGCGTCGTCGGCACCGAAGTCCCATGTGCCGGTGACCTTCTGAGCTGCGGAAGGACGGATATACTTTGTCCCTTTGATAGAGTCTTCCGTCTGACGGAAGATGAGATCCTCCTTGGTCATTTCACCGCGGAGAACGGCTGCTGCTGCCATCGTTGCATCAACGAGAGGCTTATATCCGGTGCAGCGGCAAAGGTTGCGGTTCTTGTTGAACCAGTCGCGAACCTCTTCACGGGTGGGATTTGCATTCTGCTCGAGCAGAACCTTTGCGGAGATAATGAAGCCGGGGGAGCAGAAACCACACTGAGCACAGCCGTAAGCCATCCATGCGACCTGCAGGGGATGCATGTCGCAGAGAGTGCCGACACCCTCGATGGTAGTGATTTCATCGCCGTCTTTCAGTTTGCTGATTTTGGTGATGCAGGAGCGGCAGACTTTGCCGTTCAGGATAACATTGCAGGCGCCGCAATGGCCTTCACCGCAGCCGATCTTACAGCCGGTGAGGAGCAGATGCTCACGGAGTACTTTTGCAAGAGTTTCATCCTGATCCAGAATGAGATTCCTGCTGACTCCGTTGATGACAAGTGTTTTTTTGATCATGCGTGTACCTCCGATATAATATATTTAATTCTCTTACGAGACTGTGCGCTTATTGTTAATGGCTGTGCCCTCCGCAGGGGTCTTTGTCGGGGCCTTTTCCGATCAGGTCGTTCATTCTCTCAAGTCCGCGGGAGGAATAGAAGACGAGCTGAGACAGACTTCCGTCCAGATTTTCACCGCTGAGACGGAGGAAATTGGCATTTTCATAATAATCAACGGGCAGCTCACGGCGGAAGATCTCTCCGGTAATCTCATCTTTGACTTCTACGGTGATCTCTTTTGCGGATATCTCAAAAAACTCTTTCTCCATATACAGACAACTCCAGCATATAATGTCAATATTATGTTATCATTTTCACAAACATTCTATCAACTTGTAAATGAAAACATATCGGAGATAAATCGGCTTCGTTTTTGTGCAATTTGTTCAAAAAATCGTTTTGCCAGTTCATTTCAATCAGATCGCAGGGGCTGCAGAATGTGAATACGGAAATGAAAAATGATTTTCCGACAGGGAAACGAAGAAAGCAGAATTTGTAGTAAGTGCACAAAAACAGAGAGTTAGTTTTGTGCACTTTGTATTGTTTTGTGCATTGATTTTCAGGTTCCAATGTCTTATTATAAGTTTAACCAATGAATAATGAGGTTGAAGAATGTATAAATATTCAGCGGAACAGAATAGCTTCTTCACGGTTCTCGGCTGTGAGGCTGCTTCTCCGTGTGCTTCTTTATTCGTTATGATTATTTCGGGCATTGCTGCGGCAATGTCCGTTTTGCTTATTTTAGCGGGTTCTTTGTCTGTTGCTCTCCGAGTTAGCCTTTCCGTCGCAGTTATTATTCTTGTGATTATATCCGCAGAGCTTATTATTAGAATAGTTAGAATAAAAGAATCATTTCAGACTTGAGCTAAGATAACCAATAATACGTTGATTACCGGCTCAGCCTGAAAAGGATGAGCCGGTTTTCATATATCACATTGTTTATTATTTTTAAAAGGAGAAACCACTATGAAAAAAGCAATGTCCTTAGTCCTCGCACTCGTTATGGTGTTTGCTCTCTGCAGCACCGCATTTGCAGATGACGCAATCAAGCTCGGCGCGATCGGCCCCATCACCGGCGGTGCCGCAATTTATGGTCAGGCAGTTAAGAATGCTGCTGAGATCGCCGTTGAAGAAGTCAATGCTCTCGGCGGTCTTCAGTTCGAACTGAAGTATGAAGATGACGCTCATGATGCAGAGCAGTCCGTCAATGCATACGGAACTCTGATGGACTGGGGCATGCAGATCCTTGTCGGACCTGTTACCTCCACTCCCGCAGCTGCAGTTGCTCCCGAAGCAGAAGCTGACGGCGTTTTCACTCTTACCCCGTCCGCATCTTCTCCGAGTGTCTGCACCAACACCACTCATGTCTTCCAGATGTGCTTTGCTGACCCCAACCAGGGCATCGGCTCCGCTGACTACATCGCAGACAACAAGCTCAGCGATGCAATCGCAATCATTTACAACAACGGCGATGCATATTCTACCGGCATCTATGAGAAGTTCGTAGAGGAAGCAGCAGTTAAGGGCCTGAACATTGTTTACACCGGTACCTTCACGGATGACTCCGCAACTGACTTCTCCACTCAGATCACTGCCGCTCAGAACGCCGGCGCAGATCTGTTCTACCTCCCGATTTACTACACCCCGATCTCCCTCATCATGGCTCAGGCAGCTGCAATGAACTATCAGGTAAAGTACTTCGGCGTTGACGGTATGGACGGCATTCTCACTCTCGAAGGCTTTGATACCGCTCTTGCAGAGGGCGCCTACCTCCTCACTCCGTTCTCCGCAGATAAGGATGACGAGCTCACCAAGAACTTTGTTGCAAAGTATGAAGAGAAGTTCGGTGAAGTACCTACTCAGTTCGCAGCAGATGCTTATGACTGTGTCTACGCAATCTACAATCTCTGCACTGCAACAGGCGTAACCGCTGACATGGAATGCGATGAGATGGGCGATACCCTCACTGCAGCATTCACTAATGGCTTCACCTTCAGCGGTCTCACCGGCGACAACATGACCTGGGCACCTACCGGCGAAGTCTCCAAAGATCCTATGGCTGTTATCATTGAGAACGGCGCATACGTTTCCGCAAAGTAATCCGAAAGGAAAATTAGTCAGAGTGGTGTCATTACGGCACCACTCTGATCAACCTATTTAATCATGACTTTTTTAATTTATTTGATTAACGGCATTAGTCTGGGCAGTGTTTATGCAATCATTGCTCTTGGCTATACAATGGTATACGGCATTGCAAAGATGCTGAATTTTGCCCACGGCGATATCATTATGGTCGGTGGGTATATTTCCTATTTTGCAGCCTGCTCCTTCGGTCTTCCGCCGATCGCGGCTGTCTTCGTGGCAATCATTGGCTGCACGGTGCTTGGTATTCTGATCGAGCGCCTTGCTTACCGTCCTCTTCGTGAGGCGCAGTCTCTTGCCGTACTGATCACGGCAATCGGCGTTAGCTACTTCCTTCAGAATGGCGCTTTACAGCTTTGGACGTCCAATCCGAAGGTGTATAATTCTCTGGTTACGCTTCAGCCGGTCAGCCTTTTTAATGGCCAGCTGGTGATCTCCGGAGAAACCATCATGACAATTGCGGTATGTATTGTCATTATGGTTGTGCTCACTCTGCTGATTAAGCATACAAAGCTCGGCAAGGCAATGCGGGCTGTCAGTGAGGATAAAGGTGCGGCCCAGCTGATGGGCATTAACGTGAACTTTACCATCTCCATGACGTTTGCCATCGGTTCTGCTCTTGCCGCTGTAGCCGGTGTGCTTCTCTGTTCCGCCTATCCGACCCTGACCCCGACGACCGGCTCCATGCCCGGTATCAAGGCGTTTACGGCGGCTGTTTTTGGCGGGATCGGTTCTATCCCCGGGGCTTTCCTCGGCGGGATCCTTCTCGGAATTATTGAGAAGCTCAGTCAGGCATATATTTCTACGCAGCTGTCTGATGCGATCGTATTTGCGGTTTTGATAATCGTTCTCTCGGTTCGTCCTACCGGTCTGCTCGGCAAGGCGCAGAGAGAGAAGGTTTGAGGTGAAGCGATGAATACGAATAAAAAAGCTATCAGCAGCATTGGCTGCTCCAGAAAGAGCAATACGATTACTTATATTATGCTGATCGTTCTCTTTGCCCTGTTCCAGACGCTGGCCAGCACAAAGAATCTCAGCCGATCCACCTCCGGTCAGCTGGTTCCGATCTGCGTATATGTTACGGCAGCAATTGCCCTGAACCTTGTTGTCGGTTTTTCCGGTGAGCTCAGCCTTGGTCATGCGGGTTTTCTGTCGATTGGGGCTTTCTCCGGGGTGGTGTTCTTTCATCTGTTCAGAGGAATCGGAAATGAGACCGTTCAGCTGGTCCTCTGCATGATCTGTGCAGGACTTCTTTCCGGACTCTTCGGATTCCTGATCGGAATTCCTGTGCTCCGTCTCCGCGGTGACTATCTCGCCATCGTTACGCTGGCGTTCGGAGAGATCATTAAGAACGTGATGAACTGTGTCTACCTTGGCTATGACAGTGCCGGCTGGCACTTCGGCTTCAGCAAGTCTCTTACGCTGGAAAGCGGGGGAGTAACGGTCCTGAACGGACCGATGGGGGTTACCGGTAATTCCAAGGTGTCCTCCTTTGCGGTCGGATTTGTTCTTGTCCTGTTTGCATTTACGCTGATCATCAACCTGATCAATTCAAAAACCGGTCGTGCGATCATGGCGATTCGTGATAACCGCATTGCAGCGGAAAGCATCGGGCTTTCTGCAACAAAATATAAAATGATTGCTTTTGTCACCTCCGCGTTTCTTACCGGTATGGCCGGAGCCTTGTACGTAATGAATTTTGCATCCATTGCTCCGAGCAAGTTTAATTTCAACACGTCGATTCTGATCCTGGTCTTCGTTGTTATGGGCGGCATGGGGAATCTCCGCGGCAGTATGATCGCGGCGATTATCCTGACGGTTCTTCCGGAAAAGCTTCGTGCGGTCGGTGATTACCGTATGCTGATTTATGCGGTTCTGCTGATAGCAATGATGCTGACGACCCAGTCTGCAAAGGGAAAGATATTCCTTGGAAAGCTTGCGGAACTGTTCCGGAAAATCGCAAAAAAGGACCGTAACGGGAAAGGAGCTGAAAAAGTATGACAAAGCCTCTTGTAAGAGTCAATACAGATTACGCGCTCCTTCGTGAAGAAGATCTGGATACCACGCCTGTTCTTGAGACCAGGCATCTTGGTATTCAGTTCGGAGGACTGAAGGCGGTCGATGATGTCAATATCACCGTCGGCAGAACGGAAATTGCCGGTCTCATTGGTCCGAACGGTGCCGGAAAGACGACGGTTTTCAACCTCCTGACCAAGGTATATGCACCCACGAACGGAAGTATCTTCCTCAACCGCGTGGATATTAACGGCTACACTCCGGAGCAGGCAAACAAAGCCGGAATCGCGAGAACATTTCAGAATATCCGCCTGTTTTCTCAGATGTCCGTTCTGGATAACGTCATGGTGGGTCTTCATAATGAGATCAAGTATTCCTTTGCAGGTTCACTCTTCCGTGCTCCTTCCTTTTTTAATTCGGAAAAGATCGCTGTGGAACGTGCGCTGGAGCTGCTGAGCATTTTCGGTATGGAATCAGAGGCTTATACCAAGGCAAGCTCTCTTCCTTATGGTGCGCAGCGCCGTCTTGAGATCGTCCGTGCTTTGGCTACGAATCCCTGCCTTCTGCTTCTCGATGAGCCGGCAGCGGGTATGAATCCTTCAGAAACCGCGGAATTAATGGAGAATATCCGCGGAATCAGAGATACCTTCAAGATTGCGATCCTTCTGATCGAGCATGACATGAACCTTGTTATGGGCGTATGTGACGGTATCGGTGTTCTGAACTTCGGTAAGCTGATCGCAAAGGGATCTCCGGACGATATCAAGAACAATCCGGATGTTATTGAAGCCTATCTCGGAAAACAGAAGGAGGAATAAAAGATGGCACTGCTTTCTGTTGAAGATATTCATGTATACTATGGCGCTATCCATGCAATTAAGGGTATTTCCTTTGAAGTCAATGAAGGTGAGATCGTCACGCTGATCGGTGCCAACGGTGCCGGTAAGACGACGACGCTTCAGACGGTTTCCGGCCTGATCCGCTCTGCGTCCGGAACGATTACCTTTGACGGCGGCGATATCCGCTCGGTTGCTGCCCATAAGCTTGTTAATAAAGGTCTGGCTCAGGTTCCTGAAGGAAGAAGGATCTTCCAGCAGATGACGGTTGAAGAGAATCTTGAAATGGGTGCCTATACCCAGCCGAACGATACTATTAGCGGAAGCCTGAAGTATGTTTATGAGCAGTTTCCCCGCCTTGAAGAGAGGAAAAAGCAGATTGCCGGTACGCTTTCCGGCGGTGAGCAGCAGATGCTTGCCATGGGCAGAGCACTGATGTCCAAGCCGAGACTGCTGATGCTGGACGAGCCCTCTATGGGTCTTGCACCGATCCTTGTTCAGCAGATCTTTGAAATCATCGATACGCTGCATAAAAGCGGGATCACCATTCTGCTCGTCGAACAGAATGCACAGGCCGCCCTCTCCATTGCGGACAGAGGCTATGTTCTGGAAACCGGGCGTATTGTGACTACCGGAACCGGAACAGAGCTTCTGAAGTCTCCGGAAATCAAAAAAGCCTACCTTGGCGGTTAATCAGAAAGAAATACGCTGAAAAACATGTAAAAGAATATGTGTTTTGACAAAGCGCCGGCAGAAATGATCTGCCGGCGTCCGTTTTCTTAATAAATATTTTATTTTGTATACCGCTTGTTTTCATGCGGTCAGACTATATCCGATGATTTCTGCAGAATATGTTTTTTTAGATTAACTAATTTATCGCGGAATGTGTATCGGACTTACATCCGCTTGGTTATGCAGCAGAAATCAGCAGGGAAGAGGAAAACCCGGAATTGTATACTTCTTCGCCGTCTATAACTGTGGCGATGACTGTAGCTGCAGAGACCTTTTCGGCATCGTCATGCAGAAAATCACAGTCAAATACGGACATGTTGGCGAGCTTACCGACTTCCAATGAACCGATACGATCCTCCTGCTTCCATGCGTAGGCTACATTGATCGTCATTGCACGGAGAGCCTGTTCACGGCTGATCGCTTCCTTGATGTTTCGCTGTGTGGCCAGACCACCAAGCTCTTCTTCCGGAACAGCACGCAGTTCCGCCATGTATATACTGCGGTTAATGTTCATCTCAGGGGTGATCGGATAGTCGGAGTGGAAAACAATATTGGCACCTGCATCACAGAAGGACTTGATCGGATAGCTGTTGTCCGCGTGTTCCTGCCCGACAAAGGAAACTTCGTTTTCATATTCGCCCGCAAATTTAGGTGTCCAGAGAGGAGCAACTGCAGGAATAGAGCCGGTTGCCACCATTCGCTGAATATCCTCGTCATCGACGAAGTGCAGATGTGCAATTACGTTTCGCTGATCCATATCACCGGTGATCTTTTCCGCATCCTCAATGCAGTTCAGCATAAAGTGTGTTGCCCCGCTTCCCTCGGAATGAACATGAACGGAAAGCCCTTCCGCATCGGCGGCGGTGATCAGCTCTACCATCTTGTCATGATCGTTAAAGCGTTCCACGCCGTGATAACCGGGTTCATCGGCATAATCCCATGTCTGCCAGGCGGTGTGTGCTTCGGTCACACCATCCAGAAACACTTTGACACCGATAATATGGTAGTATTCGTCGCTGTATTTCGCCCGGTCTTCAACGATGCGAGATATCTCTGCACTCGGATCTTCGGCGTTATCCGGTACCATCAGATAAGAATAGGTGCGCAGCTTCAGTTTACCCTCCTCTTCCAGCTCGTGATAAACTTTGGAAGCATCTGCAAAGGCCAGATCGGCACCGGCATCAGCAACGGCGGTAAAACCGTTCTCAAATGCATAATTCTGCCAGTTAAGCAGATAGGTTTTTGCATCTTCAAAAGTGACCGGGATCTTGTTGACCACTTCAATTGCCGGCATTTCACAGATGTATCCATCCGGCTCTCCGTCTTCATCCACGTGCACCATTTCGTACCCGACTTCTTTTGCGTATGCTGCGTCGATTCCTGCCCATTCAAGCGCCTTGGTATTCAGCAGGCAGGAATGTCCGCCGCCGGTGTTCATAATCAGCGGTTTATCGGAGCAGATCTCATCCAGATAGTCTCTGGAGACATATTCCTCATTTTCTACCCAACCTGCTGCAAGATATATGTCACGGTCAGGATTCTGCTTAATGAATTCTTTGATGACCCTGCGGATCTCATCATAATCGGTAGGGAAGATCGGGGACAGATCTGCCTGCCCGATCGCACGGTATCCCGCTAAATAGCCGTGCGTATGTGCTTCCAGAAAACCGGGATAAATAAAGCTGTCTTCGTAGTCATACACTTTTGTGTTTGTTCCGATGAAAGGCGCTGCTTCTTCCATGGTTCCTGCAAAAATAATAACACCGTCCCTCACCGCCAGTGCTTCGGCAGTCGGATTTTCTTCATCCATTGTAATAATGTGTCCGAAGAAAATCGCATCTCCGTCACTGTTTTCGTCAGCAAATGCGTCTGCCCGGCTGACACCGCACAGGGTGCAGACGGTCATGATAAGGCATAGAGTGATAGAAATAATCTTTTTCATGAAGGGACCTTCCTGCTTATTTCAAATGGATCGGGGTGAATTCTTCATACAGAAGGTAGTTCAGGAGACGGTAGCAGACTTGTTTTCTGTAGCTGATATCTGTTCTGTCAAGAGGCAGATCGAGATTGACCACAAATCCGGAAAGAATATTTTCCCTTTCCTTTTCCACTTCCTCAAGGCTTTTCCCGACAAGCAGCTGCTCGATATCATAGCATCGGACGGGATAGTCTGTAGCCGAGCCGATTCCTATGGCGAGCTCCCGAATTCGGTCCTGCTCAATTTTCCATATGCTTGCGATGGAAATATTGGATATTGCGATTGAAGAACGTACGCTGACCTTGTCGTAGAAGTAATTGATCTGATAATCTTTTTTCGGAATCAGAATTTCGCAGATCAGCTCATCCGGCTGAAGATCGACCTTCTTTCTTCCCTGATAAAAATTTACCGCGTTAACCAGGCGTTCGCCGGAAACAGAGCATATCCGGATCTTCGCATCCAGAACAAGATCAACAAGAGCACTGTCGGCTTTTCCGGAGGCATTCGCCAGATTGCCGCCGAAAGTCCCAGAATTCCGGATAGCCGGTCCGGCAACCTTATGAATGGCTGTTTTCATAATCTCCGGAATCAGCTCACTTTTTACTGCTTCGGAGTATGTTACGGCAGCGCCGATCCGGATGTACTTCCCGTCATCCCGTATATTTCTTAATTCCGGAAGCTTTCCGATAAAAAGCAGGTTTCTGTCATAGAATCCGGAGGTGTTGAGGTCTGTTCCGCCGGCATACGGTGAATACTTCCTGCTTTGCATTGCCTTCAGCGCATCTTCAAGATTCTGAGGGATATAGTATTCTACCATAGTCCTTCTCCTTCCTGGGCAGCCTGCTGGATCGCTTTTACGATCGCATTGTATCCGGTGCATCTGCAGAGATTGCCAGACAGACCGTACCGGATCTCCTCCTCGTCAGGATGAGGATTTTCGCTGAGAATACATTCCGCTGCCATGATCATTCCGGAAGTACAGAATCCGCACTGAACGGCGGAGCAATCGGCAAATGCTTTATCCAGAAC
>JAUNQI010000020.1:16612-31155 GCA_030536255.1 Eubacteriales bacterium
CTCCATGAGAAATCAGCATATTGCGTGCCGACCATTGTTTTCGGATCATATTCCGCATAATCGTCCGGCTTTTGATATTGCGCGGTTACTTCCTGCTCTTCTCCGTCTTTCCAGTTCTTTTTCAGCTTCAGCGCTGCATCCTCAATTGCTTTCCCGACGCAAACAATACTTCTGGAGGCGGCGGTTACACCGGTATCCTCGGTAAGATCGGAATCGGGATAAGGAGTATTTACTTTTTCATAGGGGATCTCCAGCGTATGGGCAGCGATCTTGCAGAAGGCCGTACGTACACCCTGACCGAGCTCTGCCTGCCCGGTATACAGATCAACAGTACCGTTGCTGTGTTTTATAAGATGTACTTTCGGTTTAACCAGCTCCCATTCAATACTGCCGCCAAGCGGACAGCCGTGATTGGCAAATGCAATTCCGATCCCTCTCTTGAGACGCCCCTCATGCATTGAGGTATATCTCACTCTCTTTTCACTGTAGGATGTGGATCTCTCTGCCATTTGGATCATTACAGGGAGCGGAACTTCATATTTGTAAGCGCCGCCGGTACTGGTGCATTTTCCTTTTTCCGCCATATGGAGCTTTTTAAATTCCAGCTCATCGGTTTTTAACTCATCGGCAAGGTGCGACATGAGCATGTCCATGGCGAATTCGCACTGTGGTCCGCCGAAGCCCCGGAATGCTCCGGTCGGAGGGGTATTTGTCTTCATGACGCTGACAGTGACATGAAGGTTGGGAATGCTGTATACTCCGGGGAAAGTTGTAAAATACCGCATGGCTACATCGCCGGAACTTGACAGAAAAGCACCGGAATCCAGTTTCCCGTCGATATCCAGTGCAGTTACTTTCCCGTTTTTAACGGCTGCCCGGATATGTGTCAGGGAAGGATGCCGCTTATAATTGAACTGAAGATCCTCGCTCCTGTCAAAAATGAGCCTTACGGGTTTTCCGGTCTTTCTGGCTGCAACAGCGACCTGCGGAGCTAAGAAGGACGGAAAGTCTTCCTTGCCGCCGAATGCACCGCCGACAGCATCCTGACGGATATGCACATCCTCCGGAGCACAGTTCAGCGCGTATGCGATGCTGTCCCGGACGGTAAACGGGCACTGCATGGAGCCGTGGATGAAAATCTTGCTGTCACTTTCCGGCTCTGCCATAATGCTTTGCGTTTCAAGGTAGGCCTGATACTGCCTTCCTGTCGAAAAGCTTTCTTCATAAACAAAATCGGCAGTTAAAAAAGCGGAAGGATAGTTGCCGAGAGATCTTTCATAGTGCGTAATGACTTCGTGTGCATCCGCAAGACGGATCACTGCAGGTAATTCTTTGTATTCAATTGTACACTTTGAAATGAGCTCCCGGACGATCTTATCATCCGGACCGACGATCATCCCGACCGGCTGCCCTGCATATTCCGAAAACTTGTCGGCAAAAAGAGGCGTGCTGTTTTTTATTCTTTCAGCTTCTTCTTCCGTGAGAACAACGGCAGTATCGTTCAGCGGATAGTAAGCAACATTTCTCGGAGCACAGCTGCCGTCAATATAATAATAGGATTCAGGCAGATCAGGAATATGAATATTTAAGATTTCTGCGTGTGCCTTTTGTGTGCGTACAAGTTTTGCAGATAAGATCTCTCGTCCGTCAGATGAACGGGTGAGATCTCCTACGTATTTTTCACAGCCGGTAATTTTTGCTTTGTGATCTTTTCTCACGACCGGATCACTGATGTTTTCCATTTTTGCACCTCCCGGAAATCTTTATTCTTTCCGTATCATTCATTTCCGGATCATTGAAACGGAAAAGTCTTCTGTATGGAAGCTCAGTAAAACATCCTCACTTCATTGTCAAAATAGCTGTTGAGCAGATACGGGACATATACGCCCTTGTCTGTAACAACGCCGGAAATGAGATGCGGCGGTACGATGTCAAAGGCGGGATAGATCGCCTTTACTTCGGGGAGAGTTGTCCGGACGCCCTGGAATGAAAGCACCTGCGATGGATCGCGCATCTCAATGACAATATCGTCAACAGACATTTTGTCACTGTCGGGAACGCCGGTGACAAAATAGGGGATCCCGAAGTATTTTGCGAGTATGGCGATCTGGAAGGATCCAACCTTGTTGGCAATATGCCCGTCACGCGCAATGGTATCTGCGGCGGAGGTATACAGATCGATCCCTTCATGCTGCATGGAATAGGCGATCATGTTGTCGGTGACAACGGTGGTGTCGATACCCATTCCGGCAAAACAGCTGGAAGTGAGCCGGGCCCCCTGCAGATAGGGTCTGGTTTCTGCACAGAAAACCCGGAAGCTTTTCCCGTTCTTCTTCGCTGCGCGGGTAACGGTACCGAGTACTGTTTCGGCAAAGCACTGCGTCAGGATCGTTCCCCCCTCGGGGATGAGCTTTTCCAACTGATCGCCGGCGAGCTGCATGGTGCTGTATCTGCGGTTGAGCGAGTCGATCGTGGCATCCCGGATCGCCTCAACAGGGTTAGCTCCGGTCTCCAGAGCTTTCTCTGCAGCGTGGTAGCAGTTCTCTGTGATCTTGCCGTAACGGTTGGCGGTTGTCGGGCGAGCGTGGGAAAGCTCGAAAGAAGCCTGCTTCAGGAAGGACAGCTGTTCGGATGAGCCTTTTCCCCGGACCTGCCAGGCTGCAAGCGCCATTCCCATTCCTACCGCGGTATAGGGGCCGGCACTCTGGGTTACCATGTCCGCGATTGCCTGAACGACTTCCTTATAGTCCGTACATTCCACAAACCGGACTTCCGTAGGGTATATGCGTCGGTCGAGTATTCTTACTTTTCCGTTGTCATACCATGCCACGTTTTCATATTTCAGAAGAAAAGGCATATCATAATCCATGCGTTCCATATAACTGAATCTCCTTTATTCTTTGCTTATCTGAAAAGTGCGGGTCAATTCCGAACCGCTGACAATAGCGTCTCTTTCTTTAATCAGAGAGATTCCGAACCGGATCAGTGCCCGTTCCATCGGGATCTTTACGGCCGGAGCTGAAACGGAGGTCATCTCACTGACCTTGGAATCGCCGACGACGCGCCGGATGATCTCTGTTCCGGCATAGCCGACGGAATCGGACATGACTCCGTCAATATAGCTGCGTTTAAATTCCTCTGTCCTGTAGAGAGGAAACTTCACAAGCTCGTCGAATTTCCTGTACAGTTTTTCACGGGTCAAGTCATATACTTCCGCAATTATTTGCCCGAGAGTTTCGATAAACTCTGTTTTATCAGGAGTTGTGTAAACATGGTTTGAAAGTGAAAAGAAAAGATTGCCGAGTACATTTCCAATGTCATATCCCATCGGCCCGTAAAATGCAAATTCCGGATCAAGAACCTTTATTCCGTCTTCATTGATGAAAATCGAGCCGGAGTGAAGATCTCCGTGAATCAGTGCCTGCGCATGATTCATGAAGCTGTTGCGAAGCTTTCCGACTTCGGCATGAAGCTGTTTGTCTTCGTACAGAAACTCTCTGACGAAATCCTCATTTCCGTCGGTAATGATATTGCGGCCTTTATAATCATAGTACGGCTCTGTGAGAACAAGATCTTCTGTGATGTCACAGAGCTCCGGATTCGTAAAGAATTGAACACGCTTCTTCTTTTCCGCTCTGCCAAGGACCAGATCGGTTGTCGGCAGGAGAGTCTTGGCCATAAAGGTAGAAATATTGTCGGAAAAGTGACGGTATAAAACATGCTCCGCCAGAACCTTTCGCATGTTTTTGTAGGCGGATATATCCTCCATGGATGTTGCGGCCATGATTTCATCATATTTATAGATGACCGGAACATAACCCGGCGCAAGCTCGTTTTCAATTTTCAGTATACCGGCTTCGATCCTGTTCCTTGAAAGATCCAGAGGTCTGCCGGAGGAACGGAGAAACCTGTCCGCCTGCTTGATGATCACGGACTTTCCCGAAACCTGTGAGATAACTCTGAAAACGTAATTAATATTACCGTCACCGATCTCATAGGCATTCAGTTCTTCCCCAGAAGCGAAGAATCCGAGAACTTCGACGGAATACCGCTTCGCATCATCAGGGGTCATCAGAAAAAATTCAGAAAAATCTTTCGTCATTACATTTTCTCCCGGAAAAGATAAAAATTAAATATTATGGGTTCCTTGCCTGAAGCGTTGCGCCGTTGTCCTTCAGCCATTTGTTCCATTTTTGGTAATCGGGGAACGCTTTCAGTACTTCAGCGTAGAAAGCAGGGGAGTGATCCATATGCTTTCTGTGGCACAGCTCGTGGACGATGACACTGTCCAGAACCTCTTCCGGAGCCAGCATGAGAAGACAATTGAAATTCAGGTTTCCTTTAGAGCTGCAGCTGCCCCATCGCGTGTGCTGATGACGGATGGAGATTCTTCCGTAGCTGACGCCGATCACGGAAGCGTAGGTTGCTGTTTTGCCGGGAATGATCTGCTTTGCTTTTCGGACAAGAGCATTCAGCTCCTGCTCGGTCAGCTTGTCTGTCGCCCCGGAAGTCTTTCTGCTGTTCCGGAGCTTCTGCAGATGAGAACTGATCCAGGCGGAGTGTGAACTGACGAATCTCCGGATGGATCCTGACGTAGCAAAAAGCGGAGCACGTACCGTGATCTCTCCTTCGGGAGAAATCTGCAGAGCATACGTTCTTCTTCGCGACTTTATTATTTTATATTCAAAACCGTTGACGAAGTCTGTCTTATCTGGCATATTATATATCGGCTTTCGGATTTATAAGAGCAATAGTAAAAAAATATGTACAATATCAACTTTTATCATTCAACAGTATTATAACAGAAAAACGCTCGGATATCTATCCTGCTGCCGGAATAATTACAGTTTCCGACGGATGAATTTTTTGGCTGAATATAAAGAAAAGTTTGTGCTGAATACAGAGAAAAGTGTTGACTTTTATCGGATTCCTGTAGTATACTACTCTAGCCGCATTGAAGAGGCTTTTGTAAGTGCGCCTGAATATATGTTTTATATGTCAGCGCCGCCTTAAGAGCGAGACCTGAAGAGGGAGGAAAAGTTCATTTATGAAGAGTGCAGTTATTCTTACCGGTGGTAAGCAGTACCGCGTAGCTGAAGGCGATGTTATTTTCGTTGAGAAGCTCGAGGGCGATGCAGGTTCTTCCATCAGCTTTGACAAGGTTCTTGCTGTTGTTGATGGTGATAATGCAGCGTTTGGCAAGCCTTTTGTTGAAGGCGCAACCGTTACCGCAAACCTTGTCAAGACCGGCAAGGGCAAGAAGGTCCGTGTTTATAAGATGAAGCCGAAAAAAGGCTATCGCAGAACTCAGGGCCACAGACAGCCGTATACCAAAGTCCAGATCGAAGCTATTAATTTCTGATGAAGGAGGATTAACCTGATGGCACATAAAAAAGGTATGGGTTCTACCAAGAACGGCAGAGATTCCGCTGCTCAGCGTCTTGGTGTAAAGAGAGCTGACGGTCAGTTCGTTCTCGCAGGCAACATCCTTGTCAGACAGCGCGGAACAAAGATTCATCCGGGCACCAATGTCGGCAAAGGCAAGGACGACACTCTCTTCGCTACGAAGGACGGCACAGTTCGTTTTGAGCGTATGGGCAAGGACCGCAAACAGGTCTCTGTCTATGAGGAGCTTGCACAGTAAAAAAGAACTTTCTAGCCCGGGCTTTTTGTCCGGGCTCTTCTATTTATTAACGGATTTATTTATTTTTGGATAATAGGAAGAGTACTATGTCAGGAGCTTTTATAGACAAAACACGGATCACTGTCAAAGCCGGTAAAGGTGGGGACGGTGCAATCGCTTTTCACAGAGAAAAGTATATCGCCGCCGGCGGACCGGATGGGGGAGACGGCGGAAAAGGCGGAAGCATCATTTTTACTGTTGATGATAATATGTCCACGCTGATGGACTTCAGATATAAGCATAAATTTACTGCCGGGAACGGTATGAACGGCTCCGGCAAACGCTGCAACGGGAAAGACGGGGAGACTCTTTATATTAAAGTGCCGCGCGGAACGGTTGTTCGTGATACGGAATCCGGCGCGATCATGCACGATATGTCCTCCGGTGAAAACTGGGTTGCCGCAAAGGGTGGCCGCGGCGGATGGGGAAACATGCATTTCGCCACGCCGACCCGTCAGGTTCCCCGTTTCGCGAAGCCCGGTCTTGAGGGCGAGAGTCATGAGCTTACGCTGGAGCTGAAGCTTCTGGCCGATGTCGGTCTGGTGGGTTTTCCCAATGTCGGTAAATCCACGCTTCTGTCCGTTGTAAGCAAGGCGCATCCGAAAATTGCCGATTATCATTTTACAACGCTGTATCCCAATCTTGGCGTTGTCTATGTCGATGAAGGGCGTTCCTTTGTTATGGCGGATATCCCAGGCCTGATCGAAGGGGCTTCCTCCGGTGCGGGTCTCGGTTATGATTTTCTCCGTCATGTGGATCGCTGCAGGCTTCTTGTTCATGTCGTTGATGTTTCCGGCTCGGAAGGCCGCGATCCGGTTGAAGATTTTGACCTGATCAATTCGGAGCTGAAGAAATACAGCGAAGAACTGTCCGAAAGAAAGCAGATCGTTATCGGAAATAAAACGGATCTTCTGGGGGATGACAGAACAAATATCGAGAAGCTGAAGGAACATGTTGAAGCCGCCGGATATGATTTCCTGGAGATCAGCGCGGTTGCTCATCTGAATGTAACGGATCTTATTCATAAATGTGCCGCTTTGCTGGAGACGATTCCTGTTCCGGAGCCGTTTGAAGCAGATTATGTTGCTCCGGAGCCGGAACTTGGCAGCGCGGATGATGTTGTCATTGAGCACTTTGATGATATCTGGACGGTCGAAGGTCCGTGGATGCAGCGCCTTTGCGCAAACGTGAACTTCTCCGATTATGAATCGCTGATGTTCTTTAACCGTGCATTAAAGAACTCCGGCGTCTATGGCAGACTCGAAGAGATGGGAATTCAGAACGGAGATACTGTCAGTATCTATGATCTGATGTTTGAATATACGGATTGATGTCGGGAAACAAGGTTTTTTCAAACTTAATATGGCGTTTTGCCGAGCGAATCGGCGTGAAGCTTATTACGACGATCGTTTCGCTGATCCTGGCCAGGATCCTTGCTCCGGAGCTTTTCGGTACCGTAACGATCGTACTTGTAATAACGGATATCTTGCAGGTCTTTGTTGAGAGCGGATTCGGTACGGCGCTGATTCAGAAAAAGGACGCGGACGATCTGGATTTCTCCTCGGTGTTCTTTTTCAACATTGTCATCTGCATCGTTTTATATCTGGCTTTATTTTTTGCCGCTCCCTGGATCTCCCGCTTTTATAAAAAAGACGAGCTGACGCCGATCATCCGTGTCGTTGGAATCATATTGATTGTTGCCGGCGTAAGAAATGTTCAGCAGGCTTTTGTGTCAAGGAATATGCTCTTTCGCAGATTCTTTTTCTCAACGCTCGGAGGAACGGTTTCCGGCGCAATTGTAGGTATTTCCATGGCGCTTGCCGGCTTCGGCGTCTGGGCATATGTCGCCCAGTATCTGGTGAATAATATTGTCGGGACGGTGATCCTTTGGCTTACCGTGAAGTGGCGCCCCAAACGACAGTTCTCGTTTGAGCGGCTGAAAGGACTGTTTTCTTACGGCTGGAAGCTCCTGGTTTCCAGTGTGCTGAATACGTTGTCCGATAAGCTCCGTCAGCTGGTGATCGGCTATCAGTATGACAGCTCCAGTCTTTCCTTCTACAACTACGGCGTCGTTTTCCCGAACCTTATTGTGGAAAACGTGAATACCTCTATTGACAGCGTTCTTCTTCCCGCCCTCTCTGCGGAGCAGGATTCAAAAACCTCGGTGAAAAGCATGACGAAACGGGCGGTAAGGGTAAGCTCGTATATCATGTGGCCGCTGATGCTTGGCTTATTCGCGGTATCCGGTCCTTTGGTTCAGCTGCTTCTGGGGGAAGCATGGATGCCCTGTGTTCCGTTTGTCCGTATTTTCTGCATCTATTATGCATTGTTCCCAATTCATACGGCAAACCTGAATGCCATAAAAGCCGTAGGGCGGAGTGATATCTTCCTGAAACTTGAAATCATTAAGAAGATCCTGGATTTTGCTGTCGTCCTCGGGACGATGTTTATCGGCGTAGAAGCGATGGCACTCGGACTTCTTGCGGAAGGTGTTGTCAACCTGCTGATCAATTCCGTGCCGAATTCCAGGCTGATCGACTATCCCTTCAGCGAGCAGATTTCGGATATTATTCCGTCGGTGATTCTTGCCGCGGTGATGTGTGCAGCTGCTCTTCCGATTTCTTTCCTTGGTCTGGGGAGTCTGATCACGCTGATTATTCAGATTGCTGTCGGATGCCTCGTTTATATCGGCGGGTCTGTAATTCTGAAGATCGATACGTTCACTTATGTTATGAATATAGCGAAAGGTCTTATTCACAGGAGCTGATCATGAGCAGAAAAAATCTATCAAATCTGTATTTATATCCTGATTTCGGAACTGATCTGGACGGATATGATCTGAATACGCTGAAGATCGTTATAGCGGCGGCCGGTGTAGTCATCCTGATCGGCGTTATGGCTTTCTCAGACAGTCTTCTGGCATGGATGATACCGGTACTTTATTCTTTGAGCTTTATTTGTGCCGGAATCTTCTGCTTTACGAATCTGTTCCTTTGCGTAAAAAGGGGAAGGATTTTCTGCGAAGTCCTGCCCGTCCTGATAGCGTGTATTATCATGCTGTCCACAAAGCTTTATGTGGAAGCGACGATTGCTGTCCTTTTTTATGAGGCTGCAAAGATCTTTGAAGTCTATTCTCAGAAAAAAGAACATGAACGTGCGGAATCGGTTCTGAATATTCTTCCGAATCTTTCAACAGTTGCTTTGCCCGGGAAAGAGACTCGAAAAAGAAAGCCGGTTCATCTCCATGAAGGGGACGTTGTGCTTGTCCGGCCGGGAGAGATCATTCCAATCGACGGATACGTTATAGACGGGATGACAACAGTTGATTATTCTTCTGTGACAATGGGGATGACGTCAAAAGCTGCCGGAAAAGGTTCTGCTGTGATTTCCGGAGGAGTTAACAGGGGAAAGCCGGTCCTGATTCGTGCTACCTGCGATTATAACGGTTCCGCTGCGAAGAAAATCTTTTCTTCTTTTTCTTCTTCAATCAATCGCCAGAGCAGCTGGGGCGTGAAAAGCAGCAAAGCCTATAACATCATTTACCCGGCAGTTATTGCGGCGGCTCTTGTTATCGGTGTCGTTATTCCGATTTTTACGCACAACTGGTCAGTCGCTCTGAAAAGAGCGGCAGCAGTCCTTCTTTGTGCCTGTCCGATCGGTCTGATCGATATTCTGGATTTGTGTGTATTTTCCGGCGTAAGAAAGATCTTTGCGTCCGGGGCTGTTATCCGTGACGGAAGACTTCTTGACGGTTTGTCCAGAATTGAGACCTTTGTATGTAATAAGACCGGAACGGTTACGAGTAAAAACTATAGCGTCATTGAGGTTATGCCTGCCGGCTTTTCTTCGGAGGAACCCTGTGATCCGGATGATCCGGCAGCAGATGAACTACTTGATTATGCCGTAAAAGCGGAAAGCATATCCGGTCATCCAATCGCCTGTGCAATACGGAAATACTGCGGTGCTCCGGACGACATGTCAGTTTCAGACTTTAACGGAGAAGAAATACCGGGAAAGGGGATCGCTGCGGTTATCGGGGATCTGCCGGTCTATTGCGGGAATGCTACCTTGCTTTTTGAGCATGGAATCAACTGCACTGTTCCGGATACACAGGGGACGGCGATTCATGTTGCTGCCGGTGGCCGTTATCTCGGATATATGGTGTTGTCCAACGAGGTCAGACAGGGAAATTTTGATGCGCTGGAAAAGCTCAGAGCCTGCGGCGTCAAAAATTTTTCGCTGCTTTCCTGTGACCTTCGTTCTGTCGTGCGGCCAATCGCTTCTTCTCTCAGCTTTAGCAATGTGAGATCAGAGCTGAGTCCGGAGGGAAAAGTGAGCGCGGTGGAGTATCTGATGGGCACAAAGGCGAAGACAAGGACCCTCGCATTCCTTGGAAACGGGAGCGATGAGCTCGAGTGCGCGTCGAAAGCGGATATTTCCGCGGCGTCCGATGTCCTTTTTAATGACGAAGCGTGGGATAAGTCCGACGTTGCTATTTTCTCGGAGGGGCTTGAAAAGTTTCCGGATGTTGTGAGCGCGGCATATTCCTCCATGCAGATATCCATGGCTGCTGTGATTGCGAATTTTGCCTCCAGAGCTGTCCTGATGATCCTTTCCATGCTCGGTATTACTTCCGAGGTCGTGGTAATTGCTTTCCTTTCCCTGATTTCCGCATTTTCTGTTTTCTTTGTTGGGAAAATACAATGAATGTCTATGATTTTGATAAAACGATATTAAACGATGACAGCACGAAGCTGTTCCTTTTATACTGTTTCAGAAAAATGCCGAGACTGTTTTTTAAAGGACCGGTGGATAAAATTTCCTCGTTTTATGCATATGCTGCAGGCAAGAAATCGGTTGACCGTTTTAAGGAAAACATGTTCGGTTTTCTTCCGTATGTTTCGGACCTGAATGTTCTGCTGCAAGATTTCTGGGACAGAAACATGTGGAGAGTTGAACCGTACTACAGGAAGGTTCAGAGACCGGATGATCTGATCATTTCCGCCTCTCCGGATTTTCTGGTGCGTCCTATGGCGGAGCGGCTTGGTGCAGAACTGATCGCAACGGATATGTCTCCCTTTTCCGGAAAGATCAGAGGAGTGAACTGCAAACGGGAAGAAAAGGTACGCCGCTTCCGGCAGCTGTATCCGGATGCTTCTGTGGAAGCTTTTTACTCGGATTCTCTTTCCGACACTCCGATGGCAAAGCTTGCCGATCAGGCATGGCTTATTGTTGATCATGAGCCGGTACCCTGGCCGTTTGAGAAAAGCAGTGCCGGACAGTGATTTTACACCGCTCGGATAAGATATTTTTCCCTGCGGAGCTTTTTATGAAATAAAAATAATACTGATGCGGGAATATGATGAATTTCCGCAGTACAGATTCTTTTTAGAATGAGGGGTTAATGTGATTAAGCGGATTCTGTCTCTGCTTCTAGTGTTTTCTGCTTTGTGCTGTCCTTATTTATCCTCGGTGTCTTATGCCATTCTGAACGATAAAGGGATAGAAGTGGAAGATAATATGACGGAAGAACCGATCGCCGGTACAAAGAAAGACGGTGTTTTTACGATCCTCTGTGTCGGCGTGGACGATGCCAGCATGAGCACGGACACGATTATGGTTGGCCGGATCGATACTAAGAATCATACAATGGATTTTATCAGCATTCCGAGAGATCTTCTTATTAATGTGCCCTGGGAATGCAGAAAAATAAATTCTGTTTACGCCGGATCCAAGGGCGGAGAAGAGGGCGTTGAAGCTTTAAAAATGCATATAAAACGTCTTATCGGATTTGATGTTGACTATTATGCCTTTATCGATCTCTTCTGTTTCAGCTGGGCAATAGAGGCTCTGGGCGGCGTGTGGTATGATGTTCCGATGGAGATGAGCTACGCGGATGAAGCACAGGATCTTTACATCGAATTGAAGCCGGGCTATCAGCTTCTGAATTCCTACGAAGCGATGGGACTGGTTCGCTATCGTTATGAGTACTTCAACGGTGATCTTGACAGAATCAATCTTCAGCAGGATTTTCTGAAAAGCGTGATGTCTCAGCTGATATCAGCGAAGAATATTCCGAATCTCCCGTGGCTGATCCGGATTGCAAAGGAAAACATGTTAACGAATCTGACCGGAGGAAACATGGTATGGCTGGCATACCAGCTTCTGAAAACAAAAGAAGAGAATATTAATTTTTATACGATGCCCACATACACGGCGAAAATTCAGAATTACAGCTATGCTGTCTGCCGGCCGTGGGACTGGCTGCCGATGGTCAATGAGTATCTCAATCCTCTGGATGAGGAAATCGGCTGGGGAAATGTGGATATCGTATATGATGACGGAGAAAAATATGCCGGGACTCAGGGATATCTCTCTGAGTCATGGTATTATGACAAAAGAAAGGAAGAATGACAGATGATTTTTACAGGGATCGGTGAAAAGGAAAATAGCAGGCGCATAGGCAAGCTTGTTTTTTCTTTGCTTCTGATTTGCGCTTTGTGTTCGGCTGTTTTATCGGCAGGATCCTGTGCAGATCAAGCGGTGGTTACCGTATCAAATATTGATGAATTCCTTGCGGCGATAGCTCCGTCAACGGAAATACGCCTGGAAAAAGGCCGGTATTATTTTTCGGAGGCTGGGACCTACGGCAACGCCGGCGTGAGTGATTATTATCGCTGGGATGAAACATATGACGGGTATGAGCTCGTGATCACCGGCGTAAATGATCTTACCATTATCGGTACGGATGATGACGACGTGATTCTTTCTGCGGAACCCAGATATTCCAATGTTCTGACTTTTGAAAACTGCGCTAACATTTACATCTCTGAACTGACGGCGGGGCATACGGTAGAACCGGGCTCCTGTGCCGGCGGAGTAGTCTTCTTAAACAATACGAATGACTTCACAGCTTCGGAGTGCAGCTTTTATGGCTGCGGGATTCTTGGTCTCCAGGCTTTCAGCAGCAAGAATATTCTTATGAATGATTGCGAGATCTATGACTGTAGCGACGGCGCAGTTGTCCTGAATAACTGCAGGAATACGGAATTTAATGACTGTGAGATCCGTACCTGCGGCAGGAACGATTATTATAGCTTCGAACTGTTTCGCTTTGATACCTGTACGGATATCCGTGTTCTTAACTGCGAAATTGAAAGAAACAGAGCAAGTACCGTTCTTTCCACCGGACATTCATCCGATGTTGTATTTACCGGAAATGAAGTGAAAAAGAATGTCATTACGGAAGGTATGTTCTCTCTTGAGAAACAGGGGACTGTAATTGACGGCTGCAAATTCATAGATAATGATACGGCGGCCTGGTATCAGAACAGCGCGGTTTTTGCTGTGAATGCGCAGGGAGATCCTCTTGCTGGCTCTGACTTTGAATCGATGCGGCTTGATGAAAACATCCGGGTCGAGAAGAAAATCGCGTCTCCCTTAAGCAATGTTGTGGCGGATGAGAACGGATATATTCATGTAACGAATGTCGATGAACTCCTTTCTGCTATTGCTCCCGGTGTTTCCATCCTTCTGGAAGGTGAGAATTTTAACCTCTCTTCAGCGTATAATTACGGAAGCTACGGCGGAGAGTACTATTACTGGGATGAATGCTATGACGGTCCAGAGCTTGTAATCAGCGGCTGTGACGGACTTTCGATTATCGGTAATCCGGATGCTCCGGAAAACGTTAATATTATTGCTTTCCCGAGATATGCAAATGTCCTTTGCTTTGAATTCTGCAATGATCTTTTCCTGTCAGGCTTTACTGCCGGGCATGAACAGACTCCCGGAGATTGCTCCGGCGGTGTTCTGGACTTTGACTCCTGCGGAAATATTACCGTTGATTCCTGCCGCTTATATGGCTGCGGAGTAATGGGGATTACGACGTACAACTGTGCTTCGGTAAATGTTCTGGATACTGAGATTTATGATTGTACCTATGGCGGGGTTTCTATCTATCAGACAGACGGAATAAGCTTCAGTGGCTGCAGTATTCATGATGTTGGCGGCCCCATGCTCTCCTTTATGGATACCGGGGATAAGCTCTGGGACGGAACACCGATTCCGTATGACGGATACTTTGATATCGTGGATTCAAAGCTGGTGGAATATGACTGGAACGCTACCTACGATGAATCCTATGAAGACGTATATTATGACTCCTATTATCCGGACGGAATGAGAAATGCGGAACCGGGTGAGGAGTTTCCGCTTGGGTTCGTTGAAGATATGTCTTGGACGAACGTTACAACTGTTTTTGATGTTCCCGGTCCGGAGACCTGCAATAAGATCATGTTCAGACCCGGTTGGCTTCCGTTCGAACCGGATAACAGAATAAACGCATGGGCGGAGGATAACGGCTGGTATTCCAGACTCTCCTCTGAGGCTACGCCGGATGAAGACCGGCCGAGATCCATGCAGGGACTGAGTCAGCCTTTCCTGATCGATATTTATTATTCGGCGCAGTTCGGCAGTGACGGGCATCCGATCTTTCTCAATAATATCCCTGAACTGTGGAGCGTGACGGAAGAAGAAATCAATGGGCACAGAGCAATCAGCTTTGAAGCTTTCTATCATGTGGATTCGGCGCAGCCTTATGATATCTATTATAATTACATTCTGCTGTTCAACGAAGAGCAGGGGTACATGATCGTGATATCCGGTCAGGCGGATATGCAGACGCTGAAGGATATCGCCTGGTCACTGGAAGTGAAGACACTGGATGAACAGGTGTCTTATGACGATTTTGAAGGACATAATGTTCTGATCGACTGTGCTGTCGGCTGAAGTATTCCTGTCCGTTCCGGGTTACCGGATGAATCTGTGAAAATGATAAAAAGAAGAGCGCGGCGCTGTT
>JAUNQI010000020.1:31255-36619 GCA_030536255.1 Eubacteriales bacterium
ACCAGTACTGCCCCGTATCCCTGAATACCGTAGGAACCGGCTTTGTCCATTGGCTCTCCGGTGTCAATATACGTCAGAATCTCCTCGTCGCTCAGCTCGTAGAATTCCACTTCCGTAGCGGAGGTGAACCGGTCCTCCTTTCCGGGAGAAAGGATCGTGACCCCGGTATATACGGTATGCGTCCTTCCGGACAGCATTTTCAGCATTTGAAAAGCTTCATCTTTGCCGGCTGGTTTTCCGAGGATCTTTCCGTCAATATAAACGATCGTATCGGAACCGATTACAATGTCGTCAGGATGCTGACTGAAAACAGAACCTGCCTTGATTCCGGAAAGATATTCGGGAACGGCAGATGCGGTAAGATCTTCCGGAACGATTTCTTCCGCATCGGAAGGGATACAGGTGTATTCAATCCCGGCCATTGTCAGCAGTTCTTTCCGCCGAGGTGAAGCTGAAGCCAGAATAATCATTTTTCTTTCCTCCGCTGGTTATACATATTTTTTCATATCATTATACCATAAAACAGAGAAAAAAATCATGAGTTATTTTGAAATATGTTGATACCAAATTTTAATTTTCTGTTCATACTTTAGGCAAATATTTGTATTATAGTATCCCTACTAAGATCAGCTCTTTTCCTGAGGTCATACTATGGACGAAAACAGAACAGAATTTAACAGATCTCCCGAAGATACTCCTGCTTCCTACGGAACCTCCAGCGGTTTGTTTGGCGAAACGGACCGTGATAGCGGAGAATATCATTTCAGAAGCGGATATACGCATCAGGTGTATACGAATGCCCACTATATTCGGGAAGACGAGAATACTGCCCCGCCTAAATATTACAGGCCTTCTGTGAATGAAATGCAGGACTCCGGTAACGAAAAGAAAAAGAAAAAAAAGAGCGGCTCCGGCTTTTTCCTGGTGCTTCTGCTCTGCTTCCTGAGCGCTCTGATCGGTGGGGGAGCGGCAAGCTTTTTAACGGCGAAGTATATGACTTCGGGGGCTCTGCCTTTCGTGGAAAAATCCGCGGAGAATGAGACGGTTATGGCTGAAGAGGTGGAAGAGACTGCTGCAGTCAGTGCAGAGGAAATCAGTCAGGAAGTTGAAGTGACTCCGGAACCGGTCCTGTCTCCGTCGGAGATTTATAACGAGGCTTGCGGCCAGGTCGTAAGCATTGCTACGGATATCGTCAATATTGACAGATACGGGAATCAGATTCCGGCAGTAATCAGCGGTTCGGGATTTATTGTTTCCTCTGATGGTTATATAATTACAAATTATCATGTTGTTGAGCATGCGGTAAGTGCTGGAATCAATGTAACAGTTACCATGTTTGACGGAAAGATATATACCGGTTCTGTTATTGGCTACAGCTATGAAAAAGATCTGGCGGTGGTTAAAGTTGAAGCGAATGGCCTTTCTCCGGTCGTTCTTGGTGACAGCGACACAATATCCGTCGGAGATCCGGTATACGCTGTCGGCAATCCGTATGGCGTTCTTGAGTTTACTATGACGGTCGGCCATATTTCCGCTCTGAACCGTCTGATCGCTACGGACGAGAATGAAGCGAATGCCTCGAACATGTTCCAGATCGATGCAGCAGTCTATTCCGGCAATTCCGGCGGCCCGGCTTATGATGCTTACGGAAAAGTAATCGGGATCGTCTCCGCCAAGTATCTCGAAGATGGAATGGAGGGAATCGGATTCGCAATTCCGATCAATGACGCTCTTCCTGTAATATATGAGCTGCTGGATACGGGTTATGTCAGCGGCCGTGCATCTATGAGTGCTTACTTTGATGAGAATTATAACAGCGTTCTCAGCCGTTTCTATCAGCTCCCGGAGGGCGCCTATATAGATGCCGTCAGCCGCGGCGGCTGCGCTGAAAGAGCAGGTCTGCGGCCGGGCGATATCATTATGAAAATCGGAAACTATTCCATAGACAGTTATATGGATGTTTCGGACGCTTTACGTCATTTCAAAGCGGGAGATCAGACGGATATCGTTTTATTCAGGGACGGAACCCTCTATTCTGCTTCCATTACTCTGGATGAAGATACGAGCGCAGAGAATATTGACGGAATCTTTTACTATCTGGCGGAATCCACATGAATGAGAAACTGATGATAGAGGCGCTTTCTCTTGCGGAAAAGGCTGAGGAAGCGGGAGAAGTTCCGGTCGGATGTGTCATAGCAGACAGAAACGGAAATATCATCGGAAGAGGCAGAAACAGACGGGAAGAGAAGCACGATGCTTCCTCTCATGCGGAAATAGAAGCGATACGCGAGGCCTGTGACGCCGTTCATGACTGGCGGCTTGACGGCTGCAGTCTGTATGTAACGCTTGAGCCCTGCCCGATGTGCGCCGGTGCGATCATCAACGCCAGGATCTCTGAAGTTGTTTTTGGCGCAAGAGATCCGGTTATGGGCTCCAGCGGGAGCGTGATCGATCTTTTCTGTGAGAATTATCCGAATCATCCCCATGTTTTTCAGGGGATAAATGAAAACGAGAGCAGGGAACTTCTGCAGCGGTTCTTCAGAAATAAAAGGAGGAGCAGCTTTGATTAAACGCATAGCATGGCTTATAACAATGACGATTCTTGGCATTTCTCTTTATACCATCGTGATTTCAAGGGATGCTGCCGAGACGGAGGATGTTATTCTGGGAGGCAATTCCGCCGTATACGTCGGGAATGAAAAAATATCCTATACGGATCCGAATGCTCCGGAAGAAGTGGTAGATGACGGACTGGACTGGCCGGACATCGATATCACGATGGCACAGTATTCTCTGGTCAATGCGGATAATCTTCTTTCTTCTGCCTATTATCCGGATATATCGGTAAAATTTGACGGAACGTCGGATGATTACCGTCAGCTGGATGAAAAAGAAAAAAGAAATCTCCCGATTGACCCGATTTACGGAACAAAGTATCAGGCTTTTGATGCTTCGGCGAAACCCTATCTGGATAAAATGCTTCAGGATATGGAAGCATACGGTTTTACCCCCTATATTGCTTCTTCGTATCGAACATATTCCTATCAGGCCCAGCTTTACAATACGAAGGCATTCGGAATCTTCATGGAGATGGGGTATACGAACTCTGACTACAGCGATCATGCTGATGACCCTGAATCCGATGTATACAAAGCCTATCAGGTTGCTGCGGAAAAAGCGAAAAAGTATACCGCTGCTCCGGGTTCCAGCGAGCATCAGCTGGCTCTGGCTGTAGATATCTGGGACAGACAAAGACAGAGAGTAAGCTCTTACTCGGATATGGATGAGGAATTCCGAAACTGGCTTGAGGAACATTCCTGGGAGTACGGTTTTATTCAGCGTTATCCTTCCAAGAAATGTCTGAGAACCGGTTGGGATGAGCCCTGGCATTACCGGTATGTCGGTGTTGAGGTCGCAAAGTTCATCAAAGAAAATGATATATGCTATGAGGAGTTTTATCTTCACTATTCGCCGGATGCGAATGTGTAAAGAAGGAATTGATCGTTAAAAAAATAATACCGGGAATGTTCTTCACTGTCATTGCTGTGATCGGACATTCCCGGTTTTGTTATTCGTTTTTGATTTGCAAAGCTTCAGTTTTTGAATTCGGGGATCCAGTCTGTGCTGACGCCCATGGCATGGAGACGGACTTTCATCTGGCTGGGCTTCATATTGTACATTGCCGTCCGAAGCTCATCATCGGGAACAAATCGATAATATGCTCCGCAGAAAGAATCAAATATTTTCCGGTTGGTAGGACCGTATTGCTTAATAAGCATAAGGCCGCAGGCAACGAACCCGCCGAAAAATGCAATCATAAAATACGTAGGACAGAACTTGATTATGATAAAGAAAATGATCAGAAGAAATAATGATGTGATTACAACAGAAGTTGTCGTATATTTATTGGCATTATCGGCGATCAGGTCTTCCTGAGCAGCTTTCATTTTTTTTACGAGGGGATAACCCGTAACAAAATTAAATACAAACTGCCTTGCAAACAAATAGTAGGCAACCCAGCCGATAACAGCTGCTGCACCGATCCAGAGAATTTTCATTTCCATGAGCACGGACCTCCACATTATTTTTTATCAGTTTAACATATTTTGTCTTTTCTTTCAATAGCTCATCTTCTGCAGCAGCATGTTAAAAAATCAAATAAAAAGCTTGAATTATGAGATATATTGTGTTATAGTATTCAAGCGTTTTGAGTAATAAAAATCGAAAGGGATTTCAGATATGTCAGCTCTTACAATAATTTTCACGATTCTTCAGGTTCTTTCCGGTCTTGCAGTTACCGTTATCGTTCTTATGCAGTCCGGTAAATCTTCCGGTCTGGGTGCTGTTTCCGGTGCTGCGGATACTTTCTTCGGCAAAGGCAAGGCCAAGACTTGGGATGAGAAGCTCGCAAAGATGACGAAGTGGTTCGCTCTTGCATTTGTTCTGCTTACTCTCATTCTGAACTTCATTAAGTAATCGCTTTCATATTAATCATGGCACGGGTTGATCCCGTGCTTTTTTTATTCTGTTTTAATGCTTAAAAATTAACAAAAAATATAGACATCTTAACACATTAGTAGTATAATGCTATCTGTTGCAGTTTGGGTTTTTCAGCTCAGCAGCATCAGATTATGTTTTTAAATTTTTTTTGATAAAGGGGTATTTTCAGATGGCAAATATCGATCTTACCAAGTACGGCATTACCGGTACCAAGGAAATCGTCTACAATCCCTCCTATGAGCAGCTGTTCAAGGATGAGATGGATCCTTCCCTCGAAGGCTTTGACAAGGGCCAGCTCACCGAGCTTGATGCAGTCAATGTTATGACCGGCGTTTATACCGGCCGTTCTCCTAAAGACAAGTTCATCGTTATGGACGAGAACTCCAAGGACACCGTTTGGTGGACTACCGAGGGCTACAAGAATGATAACCATCCCGCATCCGAAGAGTGCTGGAAGGCTGTCAAGGAGATCGCTGTAAATCAGCTCTCCGGCAACAAAAAGCTCTATGTTGTTGATGCTTTCTGCGGCGCAAACAAGGATACCCGCATGTCTATCCGCTTCATTATGGAAGTTGCATGGCAGGCTCATTTCGTAAGAAATATGTTCATTAAGCCCTCTGAGGAAGAGCTTGCTTCCTTTGAGCCGAACTTCACGATCTACTGTGCATCCAAGGCAAAGGTTGAGAATTACAAAGAGCTCGGCCTGAATTCCGAGACCGCTGTCGTCTTCAACATTACCTCCCGTGAGCAGGTCATCCTGAACACCTGGTACGGCGGTGAGATGAAGAAGGGTATGTTCTCCATGATGAACTACTACCTGCCTCTCCAGGGCATCGCAGCAATGCACTGCTCCGCAAATACCGA
>JAUNQI010000071.1 GCA_030536255.1 Eubacteriales bacterium
TTTCAACCGTTCATTGCATACCGTCAGTATGACTCTCCGTCTGAAAACTATGGCCACAATGCACTCCGCACGTCACTCTTTTGCGGTAATGGCCATAAATAAAGGAATCTCGATATATCTTCTGAGCAAACTGATGGGACATTCCTCCATTTCGGCGACAGAGAAGACTTATGCGAAATTCCTCAAAGAGAAGGTCGATAAGGACGTGGCGGATATTATGGATTTATAGAATCGTGCAGAGCGGCCAGATACTTCTTATTTGATGCGAAGGCATCAAAATGCGTAGCTTTCAGAAAGTCGGCAACATCCTGTTTGGAATACATATAGGTGTTGTCGACTCTTGAAAATCCAAGCAGGCCTTCGTCCCGCCACTTTTTCAAAGTACCGGTGGAAATCCCGAACATCATCATTATCTCCTGGTTCGTATAAGACATCTTCTCTTCTGCAACCAGGCTCTTTTTGATGCCCGCGACTTCTTTCCTGACGCTCTTCAGATACTTGAGCATCGTTTCTAGGGTTTCATTGCTATCCATAGTATTATCTGTGTATTTTTGAGTTTACTCGAAATCCTCTCGATGCGACCAGCATCCCATTGAGGTCTTTGTATTTCTTATATAGGTTGGACATATCCATAATCTGCTTTCCTTTGAAGAGCCCGCTGATTCTGTCCAGACATCTTCGCCCTGCCTCATCCCTGTCAGTGAAGCAAAGTATGCTGCTGTGACGGTTGACATAGTCGATTGCCTTTTCCAGATTATTGACGGAATTGAGCACTACAACGTCGCAACTTGGCTTCTCGGTATTCTGGAACACCAGCCAGGACATAAAGTCAAAGAAGCCCTCGAATATGGCCACAGACTCCGATGACGGATTGATATTCCTCTCCCCGTCGGTGTTGATTGTCGTGATTCCGGAACGGTTGGTGGATTTGAATCCGGAGACGGCTTTCATCGCATAGCCCCCTGCGTTGTTTTCAAATCCGATAAGACGATATTCCTTTCCCTGCTCTTTATTGAAGGTCAGCACCTCCTTGCAATACTTGGTAGCGATTGATACCGGAATCTTCCGGTCACCGAGATATTTCTTCAGAAGATAATCCTGAATCACACCGGCCTTCCGAACTTCAATCTTTGACTCTTCTGCTCTCTGAGGGACAGAGCACTCCAGCGTCGGATCCAAATGGGCAATGTATTTGATAGCTTCCTTTTCCGAGCATCGCTTCACCAATTGCACCAACTGCACATTGGTCCCGCCAACTCCGGCACCGTGATCATACCAGAGGTTCTTCTCGGGGTCAACGTGCAGCGATGCAACGGACTCATTTCGTAACGGTGAAAGGAACATATTTTTCTTTTGCTCCCTGCATCCCAGAGACCTCAGCACAGAAGCAATCGAATAATTGTATATAGGATTATCAAACATATTGCGTCAATTACTTGTTTACTTTCAAAAGTTTTCTTACTTTTGTAAAGATTTCCTTTAGTGTGTTATGGAAATCATTTAATATTAATGTTTTGTCCCTATATGAGTAAATATAACATTTACGCAAAGATAGGGAAAAGTTTTTGACTTTTGCAAATAATACGGTCTATGGAAGAGAAGGAAAAGCAGACTCGCCCGTCATACAAAAGGGCCCCTTTCGGCAAGAAAGAAAAACAAGTTTCCCGTATGGCTCCTGTGCTGGAGTACCTCCAGAAAGCCGGAATGCCGATATCTGAGGTGGCTGAAAAGTGCGGTCTCACCCGTCAGTGCATCAACCAGAGAATTAACCTCGATGACTGCAACCTTTCCTTTATGGAGCAGATTGCAGATGCCGCCGGATATGAATTCGTCTGGAGTTGGAAGAAGAAACGTGGAGTGAAGAAAGAGGAAAAGGAAAGTTGACTTTCATCCGTTCATATCGATGATTTGGACGTACTGCGAATTTTTTATTCGTATTCTGTTGAGTATAAATGTCTTTTGGAATAGCTTATGGCAAATGCCGTCATATTTTATGAACTCAGGAGGAGGCCCGGAGGAGGATGCTGAGGAAGAGCTACTTATGTACTGGACGAGGAATCCATCAACGATGAAAACAAGATTTTGATTCTACGAGATTTCCTTTTGCAATTCCGTTGAAAAGCGATATTTTTGGGAAAAGATTTTCCGTATTTATATGAACCCTTCAATATTCATTGAATTCTTAATTTCCACCTCGTCAAAGTATGCAGACAAAACGGCAATTGTTGACAATGGCGGAAACAGTAAGACCTCGTATCGTGAACTTTTTGAACTTGCGTATAAGATTTCGAATTATATAGG
>JAUNQI010000006.1 GCA_030536255.1 Eubacteriales bacterium
AGAGCGTCTGGCTACGGACCAGAAGGTCGGGGGTTCGAATCCCTCACGGCGTGCTTTTAGTGGAATTCCCGCCGCAATCGCGGCGGGAATTTCGGTAAAATTATTCTTTCGTTAACTGCATCGGGATTTCCGGTGTTGAGTATTATTTTTAGCCGTATCCGATCTGGATTATGCGGATTCGGCAGAGAAAGGAGTTTCCTATGGCAACAGTACGTACATATCAGCCCAAGAAGCGCCAGCGCAGCAAGGTTCACGGTTTCCGTGCAAGAATGAAGACTGCGAACGGTCGTAAGGTTCTTTCCGCCCGCAGAGCAAAGGGCAGGGCAGTTCTCAGCGCCTGAGTCTTGCTGTCATTGCAGGAGACAACGCAACATGGTTTTTAGGGTGGAGCAATCCACCCTTAAGGTGTTTATGGGGTTTTTTATCCGGAAGGCGGTATCAGCTTGAAATCACGATATACGATTAAAAAGAACAGTGACTTCAGACGGATTTATGCCAAAGGCAAAAGTGCAGTATCTCCATATCTGGTTGTGTACTGCCGAAAAAACAAGGGAACAGACATCCGGACAGGTTTCACAGTTTCGGCTAAGATTGGCAATGCCGTTACCCGGAATACTGTCAGAAGACGGCTTCGTGACATTTTCCGCCGGAATTCAAAAAATATATGTCCAGGTCTGGACATTATTATTGTGGCTCGTTCTAAAGCAGTTCATGCTGATTTCTCTACTCTCAGCAGCTGCTTTTCCGAATGTTGTTCCAGGCTGAATATTCTGAATAATCCGGAGTCACTGGAATGAAAGCCATTTTACTGTTCCTGATTCGCTTTTACAGGAAGAATATCTCCCCATCCAGACCACCATGCTGCAGATTTATTCCGACCTGCTCTCAGTATGCCATGGAAGCCATCGAGAAATACGGCGCCGTGAAAGGCGGATGGCTTGCTATCAGGCGTATTTGCCGCTGTCATCCTTTTCACAGGAGTGACTACGACATTTTTGACCCTGTACCGTAAGCGGGAAATCATTACAATAAGGAGTTTCCTATGTGGGCAACAATTACCAAACCCTTCGCATGGCTGATGATCAAGCTCTATAACTGGACAGGCAGCTACGGTCTTTCCATTATTCTTTTTGCTCTCGCCGTAAACCTTATTCTCGCACCCTTTATGGGAAAAAGCAAAAAGAGCTCTATGCGTACCATCCGTCTCCAGCCTAAAATTCAGGAACTGCAGAGAAGGCATGAAGGCAATCAGCAGAAACTTAACGAAGAGATGCAGAAGCTTTACCGGGAAGAGGGTATCAACCCTATGTCCGGTTGTCTCTGGTCTCTTATTCCCTTCCCTATTCTGATTGCTCTCTACAGCGTCATCCGTCAGCCTCTTTCCAGAATGATGTTCATAGCAGCGGAGGCTGTTACCGGACTTCAGGATTTCTTTGTAACTAAAGGCTGGTATATCATTCCTGAAAAAGCAGATGCTTATTATGAAATTAAGCTTGCCGGTGTTCTTCATGAGCATTGGGCAGAAGTTCAGGAAGCAATCACATCCGGAGAAGAAGCTCTCTCAAAATTTGATTTGTCAAAGCTTGAGAATATCAATTTCAGCTTTCTTGGTATGGATCTCGGCGGAGTTCCAAACTGGAGAATATGGAACATCAATTTCAGCGATCCAAAAATCTGGCTTCCTGCACTTGGACTGTTTTTGATTCCCTTCCTATCAGCATTTCTTTCATGGCTTTCCATGAAGATCAGTAACATGTCAAATCCCCAGCAGGATTCCCAGTCTCAGGCATCCATGCAGAGTATGACTCTTATGATGCCTCTGATGTCTATTTGGTTTTGCTTTATCATGCCTGCTGCTATGGGCGTTTACTGGATAGCAAACAGCTTGTTCGGCATGATCAGAGATGTTATCTTCACAAAGATATTCAAAAAACAGCTTGATATAGAGGATGCCGAAAAAATCGCTGCCCGCTCTGAGCGTGAAAAAGAACTTGAAGCAAAGCGTCTTGAAACAGAACGCAGGCATGCGGAAGGTACCAACGAAAAGAATGTAAATACCAGTAAAAAGCGTATTCAGGCAAATGAAAAACAGAAGAGCACTGAACGCAAAGAGGCAGTCCGTAAAGAAGAGCGGGCCGCACGCAGAGAACTGCTCGGAATAGAAGAGCCTGACATTCCGGCGTCTCAGGTCGGAAACAGAAAATATGCCAGAGGCAGAGCGTATGATCCCAACCGTTTCGGAATCATTCAGGAGACTTCTGATGCTATTTCTGTTGAATCCGAAATTGACAAAGCTCTCGATGAAGCCGGTATTGAGCTCTCTGCCGCAGTAGAGACAGCAGAGAATGAAGCTGCTGAAACTGCTTCTGAAATCACTGCTGACACAACCGAAAAAGAAGTAAAAGAGGAAAAGGAAAATTAAATGATAAAAACTCTGGAAAAGACAGGACGTACCGAAGATATCGCTATTGCCGATGCTCTTCAAGAACTCGGACTTGATCGTGATGACGTTTCTGTTGAAATACTTGAACGTGCCAAATCCGGTTTTCTCGGATTTGGTGCAGCTCCGGCAAAGGTTCTGATTAAATACGAGGTTCCGGACGAACCGAAAGCTCCCGCAAAAAAAGAGACCCCCAAGCCTGCACCTGCATCTGTACCCGCACCTGAGTTCAAACAGAACAAAGCAAAAAAAGAAGAAACCTCTGCAGTAAAAGCTGATGCAGCCGGAACAACGCAGAAAAAAGCGGATGAAGCAAAACAGCCGTCTTCTGTTGAAGGATACGCCGATATTCGTGAATTTCTTACCGGACTCCTCAGCAGAATGGGTATTGAAGCTGAGATGACCATCGGCAAAGATGACAAGGGAACAATCACCGTGAATCTCTCCGGTGAAAATATGGGTGCTATTATCGGTCGCAGGGGTGAAACCCTTGATGCTATTCAGCACCTCACTAACTATGTTATCAACAGAGGAAATGATAAGCGCACTCACATTAACATAGATGCAGAAGAATATCGCAGCAAACGTGAGGAATCCCTTATCCGCCTCGCTGAAAAAATGGCGCAGAAAGCTCTCAAATATAAGAGAAGTATGGCTCTTGAGCCGATGAATTCCTATGAAAGACATGTTATTCACACTGCTCTCCAGAACTATGAAGGCGTAACAACCGCTTCCACAGGAGAAGAGCCGAATCGCAGAGTTGTCGTTTCTCCCGTAAAAACTGCAAATGAAAAAAACACGACCTCTAAGCCGAAGACAAGAGAATGGGCATAATGCTTTTATGCGAAGGAGATTATTATGATTTTCGAAACTGTCAGAGATACACTCGCTCAGCAATTTGAGATCGATCCGTCTGAAATCACGCTGGATACAAATCTTATCGATGATATCGGCGCGGATTCTCTTGATGTGGTCGAGCTGATCATGTCCCTTGAAGATATATACGGTCTTTCCATTTCCGATGACGATGCAGCTAACCTTGTAACTGTCGGAAAAATCGTAGATTTTATTGACAGAATGCAATGAAGCTTGGAATTATCGGCCTACCTAATGTAGGAAAATCGACATTATTTAATGCGATTACGAATGCCGGCGCTCAGTCAGCAAATTTTCCTTTCTGCACGATAGAGCCCAATGTTGGAATGGTTACTGTTCCTGATGAGCGCATTGACTTCCTTGCAGAGCTTTATTCTCCGAAAAAGGTCACCAATGCCGTAATTGAGTTTGTTGATATTGCGGGTCTCGTAAAGGGTGCAAGCAAAGGAGAGGGCCTCGGCAATAAATTTCTTGGCGATATTCGTAATACTGATGCCGTGGTTCATGTCGTCCGCTGCTTTGATGACGACAATATCATTCACGTTGAGGGTGGAGCAGATCCGGCAAGAGATATTGATATTATCAACATGGAGCTTATTCTGGCTGATCTTGAAATGGTTGAACGCCGCATTGATAAGTCTCTGAAAGCCGGAAAGGGAGATAAAAAATATCTTCATGAAGCAGATGTTTTTAAAGCTCTCTCAGCGCACCTCAACGAAGGCAAAAGTGCAAGGAGCTTCGAATGTGATCCGGATGACGCTCAGATCATTGCAACATCTGATCTTCTCACCATCAAGCCGATCATTTATGCGGCAAACATGGATGAAAACGGCATCGCTGACTACGAAAATAACGATTACTATAAAGCTGTTGCTGCGATTGCCGCTCAGGAAGATGCAAAAGTCCTTCCGATCTGCGCAAAGATGGAAGAAGAAATGGCAGAGCTTGATGAGGAAGATAAACAGATGTTCCTGGAGGAAATGGGTCTTTCCGAATCCGGTCTTGACAGAATGATTCGGTGTTCCTATGATCTCCTCGGCCTTATTTCTTTCCTTACCTGCGGAGCGGATGAATGCCGTGCATGGACGATCAGCCGCGGAACAAAAGCTCCCCAGGCAGCAGGCAAGATTCACTCCGATTTCGAGCGCGGCTTTATCCGGGCAGAGATCGTTGCCTTTCATGATCTCAAAGCCTGCGGCAGCATGACAGCAGCAAAAGAAAAAGGACTTGTCAGATCAGAAGGCAAGGAATATGTCATGAATGACGGCGACGTCACGCTGTTCAGGTTTAATGTTTAAGGAGATGCACCAATGATAGCTATTGCCTCTGACCACGGCGGCTTTGAATACAAAAAGCTGATTGAAGAACATCTTGTTTCCTGCGGAATAGAGTATAAGGATTTTGGGACCTTCTCAGCTGATGCATGTGATTATCCCGATTATGCGAAACCGCTTTGTGAGTCCATTCTTGCAGACGAATGTGAGTCGGGAATCCTTATCTGCGGAACCGGCATTGGGATGTCCATTACAGCAAACAGATATCCCGGAATCCGCGCAGCAGTATGCACAGAAGCCTTCTCCGCCAGAGCAACCAGAGAGCATAATAACGCCAATGTATTATGTCTCGGAGCAAGGGTAATCTCTCCTGAAAAATGTATTGAGCTTACAGATATTTTTCTTCAGACACCATTTTCAAATGATGAAAGACATATCCGCCGCATTGAAAAGATTGAACATTAAATAAATAATATGGCAAGAAAACAGCAGGATTTCTATAAAGGCAGACGGAAAAAACGCAGCTTTGCAATTGTTCCGACTGTAATATTGCTTCTCTTTTTCGGCGTTGGAATCGTGCTGTTCTACAGCACGCAGAAGTACGCCGTCATCACTGATGACGGCGTTACTGTTGAACTGCCGTTTCTTTCCGGCAAATCCTCTACTGTTGATGAAGAAGGGCATGTCATTAAAGAATTTGAAACCGTTGATGTCCCTATCGAATTCGGTGAGGCAGATTATTCGGGAGTACAGGCAACTGCGGGCAAAAATTTATCTCCGATCCGTGCAATATATATCCCTTATGAGGATGTAAACGATGAAGCGATTCCACAATATGCTAAAAGACTTTCTTCTGGAAATGCGCTTCTTATGGACATTAAGCAGAAAAATGGATATCTGGCTTACTATTCAGATGCTCCTATCGCTTACAGTTACGGCCTGAACATGGTCGAAACAGACACGAAAGAACGCCTGACAGCCGTTATAGAGCAGCTTAAGGCCGATAAGATCTATCTCGCCGCACAGATAAGCTGCTGCATGGATGAGCTCCTCGGTGCTCACAGCACGGAGGTTTGTCTTCGCAACGAATACGGAATGTATTACTACGATGAAAATGGCTATTGGCTGGATCCATACAGCACCATTGTCAGAAATTATACGGTTCAGCTCGTTCAGGAGCTATGGGATATGGGGTTTGATGAAGTAATTCTACAGGATCTGGCACATCCGCCTGTGGAGGAAGTTGAAAATCCCGATGGAACATTTTCAAAGCCGATCTCCTATACCAGAGATATGTCAACTGTTCCTACCGCTTCCGGAGCGATCAGCGGATTTGCCGTATATGTAGCTGAGCAGCTTTCTGACAGAGAAAGCGGTAAATATCTTTCTGCCTATCTGAACAGCTCAACAGCTCTTGTCAAAACGGATCCGCTGAACGGTCAGGACGGAGAATTGTTTATGAAGCTTTTCGACCGTGTTTACTACGATACAGATAAATATGCCTACACATTTAACGTTCAGGACATTACACCTTTCTGCACCGTTGGAAATATTAAGAACAGATTTGTCCCGGTAGTTATCAATTATCTCCCTGACAACAACTCCTGGGTTCTTGTTGACCGGCAGGAGTGAGATTTCTTCTATGAAAAGAAAAATACTTGTCGTGCTCATTCTTCTTACCCTCCTTTTCATCTGGGGAAACTCAATCTTTGACAGAGAGCAGTCCGCCAGGGAAAGTAGTTTTGTTATGGAGCTGCTTACCCCCGTTCTTGAGATTTTTCTCGGGAAAGGAAACGTAACAGAACATTTCGTCCGTAAGCTTGCGCATTTTTCAGAGTTCTTTGCTCTCGGAGCAGAATTGTTTTGGTTTTTTTCTTTAAATACCGATGGAAAAGAACAGCCTTCATTCGGGATTATTCTTCTTGCTCTTTCACATGCTGTAATCTCTGCTCTGGCAGATGAAACGATTCAGATCTTCTCCGGAAGAGGACCTGCCATTCCGGATGTCTGGCTTGATACGGCGGGAGCAGCTTTCGGTATTGTTATTACATATCTTATCATTTCAGCAGCAGTAAAACGTACTCCTGATAACTCAAAAAACTAATTTTTTCAGTAAAAGCATCCCGACAAGAGAACCGTTCAATTCTCTGTCGGGATGTTTTTTACTCTTTTATCTGCCATTGGGCAATGCTGTTAATAACAGCGGGAGATGCTCCGTTGTTTGTATATCTTTCAAGATATCCCTCTTCCTCCGTTGTGATCTCTCCTTGTTCGGAAATGGAGACAATATGAATTCCGGATAAAGCAGGATCCGTCGTAAGATATTGATCATCTTCTCCTTTTCCGATTACAATAAACGCATGATAATGACCGTTTCCCGAAAAATAGAGAAGTGGAGGAGACATACTGTTCTCTTCAGCCGATTCATACCGTTCAACCATTTCCATAAGCTTCACGAATGCATCTTTGGCAGGGAGTTTAATCGAGGTCAGATCTGAAGCAGTTATTTCATCAATTCCATATGTACTAGCCAGGACCGTCTGTGAGCTGTAATCAAGGATCTCTTCAGGACTGGCATCGATCCCGATATAACTCAAGGACATAGAAATGCAAGCCGTTGTACACTCCATTCCTGCTTTCCAAGCATACTTTCCCCATCCGTTGTTTTCCGGTTCGTTCAGCTGTGAAACATATCTGACAGTCCCTAATGACACCCCGTCATTATACGCATTGACTTCCGGTATCTTTTTTTCTTTTCTATCCGGTGTCATTTCCGGTTCCGAATTAATCGCCGGCATCGGTGTTTCCACAGGTATCTGGGTCGGCAGGGGTGTCTTATCGGGGCTTTCTCTTTTTGGATCTCCCTCAGTCATTTCTGAGACATCCGGAACAGCTGACAGATCATGCCTTTTCAGAGGTGAAATGAACATCAGAGAAAGAAGGAAAAACAACAGTGTAAAAATATAGATTTTTATTTTTCTCCGTTTCATCTTCCTCACTTAAAACAACATCATATTCAGAACATGTCGAAAAGATTCAGCTGGCTTGTTTCCGGCATGTCCCCAAAAGCTCCCATTCTTTTCAGCACCTCAATATGGGTACTGCTTACTTTCGGACAGGCAAGCGCTATTTCCTCAATGGAGACAAAGGTTTCTCCGGAAGAACGGCAGGACGCCAAATCCAAAGCCGCTGACTCTCCAAGTCCTGAAATGGAAACGAACGGTGGCATCAGCTTATTATCTTCTGTAATAAGGAATTTAATAGCATCTGCTTTATAAATATCGATTGGTGCAAATTCAAAGCCGCGCATATTGAATTCATAAACGGCTTCCATTGTCACCAGAAGGTCCTCTTCGTTATTTGAAAGATTCGAGCGTTTTCTGAATTCATTAATCTTTCTTCGGACAAAATCTGTTCCGCCTGTCATCAGCTCCGCATCAAACTCACCTTTCTGGCTGCGTCTGTAGAAATAAGCACTGTAAAATGCAAGAGGTTCATGCACCTTGAACCAAGCTATTCTGAACGCCATCATAACATAAGCAACCGCATGCGCCTTCGGGAAAAGATAAGCAATTTTCCTGCAGGACTCTATCCACCATTCAGGGACATCCATACTCTTCATCTGTTCTTCGGAATCTCCGGGAAATGAACCGGACTTTTTTACCTTTCCCTTACGAACAGCCTCCATGGTTTTGAAAGCGAGAGAAGGCTCCATCCCCTTCTGGATCAGATAGATCATAATATCATCACGGCAGCCAACCGCTTCATTAACTGTAGCAATTCCCCCTGTAACAAGGTCTCTTATATTTCCTGCCCAAACATCGGTACCATGAGAAAAACCGGAAAGTCGAACCAACGTATCAAACTGCTTCGGTTTTGTATCCACAAGCATCTGACGGGTAAAAGCTGTTCCAAACTCCGGAACGCCGATCGTACCGGTTCCGCCGATAATCGGATCATCATCCGGCAATCCCAAAGCTGCCGGGGAAGTAAAAATAGACATGGTTTCCGGATCGGAAAGAAGGATTTCTTTCGCATCTGTTCCCGTCAAATCTTCCATCATACGGATCATGGTCGGATCATCGTGCCCAAGCTCGTCCAGCTTCAGAAGGTTTGCTTCCATGCAATGATACTCAAAGTGGGTCGTTATGATTCCGGAGGTCGGATCATCTGCCGGATGCTGCACCGGGCAGAAGTCCGTAACATCCATATCCTGCGGAATAATTACCAGACCGCCCGGATGCTGTCCGGTCGTTCGCTTGATTCCGACAAGGCCGAGAGAAAGACGGTTCTCTTCTGCTTTTGTCTCTTTTCTTCCATGCTCCTCCAGATATTTCTTAACATATCCGTATGCAGTTTTTTCTGCCAGTGTACCGATCGTTCCGGCGCGAAAAACATGATCGGAGCCGAACAGCGTCTCTGTATATTTATGGGCATTCGCCTGATACTCTCCGGAGAAATTCAGGTCAATATCCGGAGTTTTTTCATTTCCCGGGAATCCGAGGAATGTTTCAAACGGGATATTGAAACCATCCCGGCGCAGGTCTGTTCCGCAGACAGGGCATTTCTTTTCCGGCATATCTGCGCCGCAGCCGTAAGAGCCGTCTGTAATGAATTCGCTGTATTGGCACTTCGGGCAGACATAGTGCGGTGGAAGCGCATTTACCTCTGTAATACCGGACATATAGGCAACCATCGAAGAGCCGACACTTCCACGACTTCCGACCAGATATCCGTGCTCCAGCGAGTTCTGTACGAGCTTCTGGGCTGACATATAAATCACATCATAATGATGGTCAAGAATCGTGTTCAGCTCAATATCAACTCGCTCCTGAACAATTTGCGGAGCGGGGTCACCGTAGATCCGGTGCATTTTTGTATATACAAGATCCCGAAGCTGTTCCGCAGAATGTTCTATTTTCGGAGGAAACAGGTCCTTGGGAAGAAGCTCGATTTCTTCGGTCTGTTCTGCAATCATTCGCGGATTATCGATGACAATTTCTCTGGCAATTTCCTCGCCGAAGTAATCAAATTCCTTCAGCATCTCCTCTGTATTACGGAAATAAATCGGACAATCCTTATCGGCATCCGCAAACTTCTTCGAAGCAAGAAGGATTCGCCGATACTCTTCATCTTCAGGATCCAGAAAATGAACATCTGAAGCCGCAACAACCGGTTTCCCGAGTTTTTTCCCGAGCTGATATATTTTCCGGTTCCACTCCCTGATAGCTTCCTCATTTGCGGCGCGTCCGTCTTCAATCAGAAAGCCGTTATTCGGAAGCGGCTGAATTTCCAGATAATCATAATAGGATGCGATCTCTTCAAGCTTCTCATCGCTTTCTCCGCTGACGACCGCGCTGTATAGCTCACCCATTCCGCATGCAGACCCAATGATCAGGCCCTCTCTGTGCGAATCCAATTCCGCTTTGGGAACCTCCGGGTTACGATGATAATACTTCAGATAGGACTGGGAAATCAGATAATACAAGTTTTTCAACCCTGTACGGTTTTTCACGAGCAAAACCATGTGATGGCTTCTCTCATATTCCGTTTTCTTCATTTTCCCTGCCGCTTCCGAACCTTCAGTCGGAAAAGCGTGAACAAAATAAGCTTCCAGTCCGTAAATGATCTTTACGCCGTATTTTTTCCCTGCTTTCCACATATCTGGAAAAGCCTGTGCAACTCCGTGATCCGTAACCGCTACCGCCGGCATTCCCCAATATGCGGCACGTTCCACAACTGCCGCCGGATCTGTCAGCGCGTCCAGTGCCGAAAAACGGGTGTGCAGATGCAGTTCAATACGTTTTTCTTTTGCTTCATCCGTCCGGATTTTCTTTTTCCCCTTTACGATACAGCGGGGATCAATGATCGTATCATCATCGAATTTGGAATAGATCACATCACCATATACCGTAAGATGATCGCCGGGAGCAATTTTTTCAATAATACTCTGATCGTCCGTATTTCTTAAAAATTTTGAAACCCGGAAGGAATTTGTCTTGTCGGTAATGTCAAAGCAGAGCACAGCGCTCCCGCGCTTCTGCAGTTGTCTGGATTCAACAGCAATTACATCACCTTCAACGGCTACCTTTCCTGATTCCACCGTAATATTTCTCATGGGAATGATACTCTGTTTTGCCGGACGTCCCATCAGAACCGTTCCACTTCCGGAAGGCTTCGGTGCGGAAATCTCTTTTTTGATTTCCGGAGGAACCGGCAGCGTCGGAGGAATAACATTTTCCACTTCTCCTGTCATAACAGAGGGTTTTATTTCCATTTCGGCAATTGCTGCGGTGTCAGGATCTGCATGCGGGGCTGATGACAGCTCTGACAGAACAGGAGTATCTGCAGGGGAAGAAATCTCTCCGGGAGATGGAAGATTCTCGGCAGGAAGAGATTCCGTAGCAGAGGAAACAACTGCTAAGTCCGGAGCAGAATCGAAAACCGGATTCGCTGCAGAAAGACGGGCATCCTGGGAATCATGCTTCGGTGAATTAATTACGCAGCTGCTCAGGCAATAATAATCCTTAATACTATTTTCCAGAGTACAAATTTCAGCCTTGCCGGGCAAGGCTGAAAATCTTACATCCACTTCTATGATGCGTTCTCTCTCATGAACAGTACATGACAGGACGCAGGCTTTGTCGAGTTCCGGCATGCTTTCCAAATTTTCGAAACAGCATGGAAACATTGTCAAAAAAGGAGTATTCCCCATAGAAAAGATCCTTTTCTCAGTCTTTTTCAATCATCTCTATCAGAGCATCAAGCAATCTGTCGTACGGATACGTTCCGACTACCTGCCCTTTTTTAAAAATCAGCCCTTTATCAACACCGCCGGCTATCCCGTAGTCGGCCTCCCGGGCCTCTCCCGGACCGTTAACAACGCAGCCCATAACAGCCACCGTGATATCCTTATCCATAACGGAAACGCGTTTCTCGACCTCCGTAGCAAGACCAATAAGGTCTATTTCCGTTCTTCCGCAGGTCGGACAGGAAACAAACTTCACGCCACCCTTACGGAGTCCACAGGCCTTGAGAATTGATATTCCCGCGGTCACCTCTTTAACAGGATCCGCTGTGAGAGAAACACGAATGGTATTGCCGATTCCCTCTGACAGGAGAGTACCGATCCCAACCGCAGACTGGATAGTCCCATTATATTCCGTTCCAGTCTCTGTAACTCCGAGATGGAGAGGATAGTCAAACGTCTCTGCCGCAAGGCGGTATGTATCTATAGTAAGCGGAACAGAGGATGTTTTCAGGGAGAGGCAGATGTCATAAAAATCATTTTTCTCAAGCATCTCAATATGAGACCTGGCGCTCTCTACCATTGCCTCCGGGCAGGGATGTCCGTACTTTTCGACCAGACCTTTTTCAAGGCTTCCGGCATTCACGCCGATTCTGATGGGAATATTTCTTGCTTTACAGGCATCGGCAACCGCTTTCACGTGATCTTCTCCGCCAATATTGCCCGGATTGATCCGGATCTTATCTATCCCCCGCTCCGCAACCAGCAGAGCAAGACGATAATCAAAATGGATATCCGCTACAAGCGGAACATCTGTTTGTTCACGAATCTTCTCAATCGCCAGTGCCGATTTCTCATCCGGAATCGCAAGACGGACAATATCACATCCTGCAGCTGCAAACTCCCGGATCTGTCTTACTGTTGCAGCAACATCCCACGTCTTCGTATTGCACATAGACTGTACGGAAACCGGAGCGTCTCCTCCGATCTCAATCCCGCGGACAGTTATTTTTTTTGTTTTGCAGCGTTTCAGTTCATTCATCATTATCCGGCCTCTTTATTTCGCAAACAGTTTAAATATGTCGTTAAACATCACATACGCCATGAGAGCCAAAAGAAGGATCATTCCTGCGGCATGAATATACGCCTCATACTTCGGGTTCAGCTTTCTGTGCGTAACGGATTCAATTATCCAAGTTATAATCAGCGAGAAGATTCTTCCTCCGTCAAGAGCGGGAATAGGCAGAATATTCATAGCGGCAAGATCTACCGCAATGAATGCTCCGATATAAAAGATACTGTACAGCGCATCCGCCGCTGATTCAGCAGCTGCTCCTGTTTCAGCCATCATGTCAACGATTCCGACAGGACCCGATAGGTCTTTGACGGATGCCTGGCCGGAAAAGAGCTGCTTAAGCCCCTGAATGACCCATCTCACAAATTCACAGCACATGTTCATGCTGTACTTCAGCTTGTTTCCTACAGTACCCTCGTCATAGCCAAGATTGAAACCGTACATTTTGTTTTCATATCCGTCGTAATCAATGCGTTCCATATGGAAGCTATTCAATTTTATACGTTTTCCCTCTCGAAGGACAACAATATCATGTGTATCAGACACATCCAGATAATCGGAAAGATCTGAAGAAATATAGATTCTATGTCCGTCAATCTTCAGGAATCTGTCTCCTTCCTGAAGTCCGTCGGCTGCCTCATAAGGGCATCCTTCCATAAAAGATGCAATCTTGGGGGCAATAAACGCTTCTGCATCCGCATACAGACAGAACATAATAACGAAGCCAAGAAGAAGGTTCATAAACGATCCGGCAATCAGAACGAGAAAGCGTTTCCATACTGCCTGATTCACAAAAGCTCTCGGATCTTCTGACGCTCCGTCTTCTCCAGTCATAGCGCAATATCCGCCAAACGGGATACAGCGAAGAGAGTACTTTGTCTCGCCTTTCTGCTTTGAAATGACTGCGGGGCCCATTCCTACTGAAAACTCTTCTACCCGGATCCCGCAAGACTTCGCAACAATGAAATGGCCAAACTCGTGTATAGACACGAGCAGGCCAAAAAACAGTATCGCTATAATTACATATATAACCGTCATATGTTATCAGAAATGCTCCTTAACATATTCACGCGCTGCAGTATCAGCTGCTATGATCTCGTCAAGGTCGGAAGTTTCCACAGAAGGAATCGCTTCCACCGCATCCGCAGCCGCATCATATATTCTGTTATATCCCAGTTCACCGCGAAGGAACATGTGGACAGCCACTTCGTTGGCTGCGCTCATAATGCATGCTGCCGTTCCTCCCTTTCTTGCGCAGTCCATTGCCAGCTTCAGGCAAGGCGTGCTTTCAAAGTCAGGTTCTTCAAATGTCAGCGCTTTCAGCTTTGAAAATTCCAGCTTTTCAAACATCGAAGGGCAGCGATCAGGATATGTAAGGGCGAACTGAATGGGAATTCCCATATCAGGAACACCAAGCTGAGCGATAACAGTCCCGTCAACAAGCTCAACCATGGAGTGAATAACACTCTGCGGATGGACCACCACCTGAATATCATCCGGTGTCACACCGAAAAGATGCATGGCCTCTATAAACTCAAGACCCTTATTCATCATGGTAGCGCTGTCGACCGAAATCTTAGCCCCCATATTCCAGTTCGGATGGCTTACTGCCTGCTGAGGAGTAACATTCTCCAGCTCTTCTCTTTTTCTGCCTCTGAAAGGTCCGCCGGAACCGGTAAGAAGAATCTTGCTCAATTCTCCCTTCTGTCTTCCCATAAGGCACTGGAATATCGCCGCATGTTCACTGTCCACCGGAACGATCTCTGCGCCGCATTCTTTCGCATGCTTCATAACAAGCGTACCGGCACATACCAGGGTTTCTTTATTGGCAAGTGCGATCCTCTTTTTTTGCTCAATAGCAGCCAGAGTCGGCTTCAAACCAACAGAACCGGAAACTGCCGTAACAACGCAGTCTGCCTCATCAAAAACCGCAGCTTCGATCAGGCCTTCCATTCCGGGCAGAACCTTAATATCCGTATCAGCTAGTACCGTCTTCAATTTTGAGGCAGCATCTTCATCAAATACAGAAACAAGCTTCGGGTGAAGCCGGCGCGCCTGTTCCTCAAGAAGATCAATTTTCTTTCCTCCTGCGAGTGCGGCTACTCTCATGCCGAGATGCTCTGCAACCGCAACGGTCTGCCTTCCTATTGACCCCGTACTTCCGAGAATAGATAAAGATTTTACCATAAACTTACACCTGCTTTACTCCGCCGAAGCGTCTGTCCCGTCTGTTGAATTCCTCAATTGCTTTATCCAACTCTTCCGGGCCAAAATCCGGCCACAGAACATCAGAAAAATAGAATTCACTATAAGCACACTGCCAAAGGAGGAAATTCGAAATTCTCTTCTCTCCGCCGGGACGAATCAAAAGATCGGGGTCGGGAATACCCGCGGAATACATATATCTGGAAAAAGACTTTTCGTCGATGTCCGGAGAAGCTTTCCCAGATGCCACATCCAACGCATAGTGACGGGCTGCATTGACGATTTCCGCTCTTCCTCCGTAGTTCAGGCAGATATTCGCCTGAAATCCGTCATATCTGGAAGAAATATCATTTGTTTCCTTTATTTCATTCTGAAGCGACTCCGAAAGCTGTGATACGTCACCCAGGATTTTCATCCTGATATGGTCTTTTTCCATTGTAGCAATCGCTTCATGGAGATACTTGTCCAGCAGCTTCATAATGGCCCTGACTTCATCCTCAGGTCTCGACCAGTTTTCGGTTGAAAATGCGTAGACCGTCAGATACTTTACGCCGATATTTTTGCAGTACGTCGCAATTTTTCTGAAGGTCTCCGCACCGGCGGCATGACCGGCAGTACGCGGGAGACCGCGCATTTTTGCCCAGCGGCCGTTTCCGTCAAGGATTATCGCTATATGTTCCGGAACAACCATTACAGCTCTTTCAGTTCCTTTTCTTTTTTCTCAAGGATCTTATCGATCTCCTTGGTGAAATCATCGGTCAGCTTCTGAACATCCTTCTCAATATTCTTATAGTCGTCTTCCGTAATCTCAGACGCCTTCTGCTGCTTTTTGAATTTCTCTATTGCGTCACGACGAATATTGCGTATTGCAACCTTTGCTTCCTCTCCGTACTTCTTCGTCTGCTTTACAAGATCCAGACGGCGTTCCTCCGTAAGAGGAGGAAATACAAGGCGGATCATTCTTCCGTCATTCTGCGGATTGATTCCGAGATCGGAGGTAAGGATCGCTTTTTCAATTCCTTTGAGAATGGATGCATCCCAAGGCTGGATCAGCAGAGAGCGTGCATCGGGAGTTGCAATGGAAGCCACCTGATTGATTGGGGTAGGTGAGCCGTAATAATCAACCGTGATCTGGTCAAGAACAGAAGCGTTGGCACGGCCGGCGCGAATGGTTGCAAATGTAGTCTCAAGGTTCTCACAGGTTTTTTTCATCTTGTTTTCGAATTCCTGATATTCAGACATTGTATTTCTCCTTTTCAGTTTATGTTTTATTTGTTATATTAATGGTTACTTAACAAGCGTTCCGACTTTTTCTCCACTGAGAACGCGAAGAATATTTTCCGGGTCAGCCAGCGCAAACACAATAACAGGAATATTATTGTCCATTGCCATGGATGTTGCCGTACTGTCCATTACCTGAAGCTTCCGGGCAAGAACCTCATCATAGGAGATCTCATCAAACTTTACCGCATCGGAATAAACCTTGGGGTCACAGGTATAAACGCCGTCAACATTCTTTGCCAGAAGAATGGCATCGGCATGAATCTCTGCAGCTCTGAGCGTGGATGCCGTATCCGTTGAGAAGAACGGGGCGCCGGTTCCACCAGCGAAAAGGACAACCGTCCCGCTTTCCATCAGTTCAATGCTCCTGAGCGTATCATATCTCTGACCTACACCCTGGATATCTACAGAAGTCTGAACAGAAGCTTTAACTCCCATCTGACGAAAAACATCAGCAACAGCCAGACAATTCATGCATGTTGCCAGCATACCCATTCTGTCAGCGCTTACGCGCTCTACGTGTCCGGCTCCGTCCTTAACTCCGCGCCAGAAGTTTCCGCCTCCGATAACGATCCCGACCTGAACACCGTTCTCTATGCATTTCTTCACTGCTGAGCATACAGAAGTTACCACATTAAAGTCAAACCCGGTATGCTTGTCTCCCGCCAGTGCTTCTCCGGATATTTTCAGCAGAACTCTTTTATATACAGGATTCATAATCTCCCTCCCTGTTTTCTCAATTCGCTGTCTATTTTGCAACGGAAATTATTCTCAGACATCTTATTTTACCATACGGAATTCATTCTGACAATTAAAAAAGTGAAAACAATACTGCGTTAGCATCTGACGCTTTAAGACACCGAAAGCTGCAATAACACAGACACTCAGGCGATATTTCGACCAATCCGAAGGAATCGAATATGATCACATACAAATCTGCAAACGAATACTACCAGGACCTTTTCGGAAACAAAATCTACAAGCTTGCTCTGGACGGAGGCTTTAGCTGCCCGAACAGAGACGGAACACTCGGCACCGGAGGCTGCATTTTCTGCTCGGGTGGGAGCGGTGACTTTGCCGTTCCTACAGGAAATGACGTTAATACTGCAATCGAAACGGCAAAAGCGCTCGTAGCAGGAAAGGGAGGAAGAAAATACATTGCATATTTTCAGAGCTATACCTGTACCTACGCTCCGACAGAGTATCTCCGTGATCTGTACTTGAAAGCCATTATTCATCCGGATATCGCTGCCTTGTCAATAGGAACAAGACCGGACTGTCTCCCCGATAATGTTATTGCGCTGCTTCATGATCTGAATAAAATCAAGCCGGTTTTTATTGAACTGGGTCTCCAGACGATCCATCCGAAAACCGCAGAATATATCCGCCGCGGATATGCGCTTGAAGTATACGATACAGCAGTCCGGCGATTGAAGGAAGCCGGGATCAATATTATTGTACATATGATCATCGGATTACCCGGAGAGACAAAAGAAATGGCGGTGGAAACTGCGAAATACATTGCCGGTTCCGGAGCCGACGGGATCAAGTTTCAGCTTCTCCACGTTCTGAAGGGAACAGATTTAGCCGAAGAGTATCTTTCCGGAAAGTTCAGTACACTTTCTCTTGAGGAATATACGAATATTCTTGCTGAGTGTCTCAAATGCATCCCTCCTCATATGGTCGTCCACCGGATAACCGGAGACGGAGCGAAAAGGGATCTCATCGCTCCGCTGTGGAGTGCTGACAAAAAGCGTGTTCTGAATTATATAACGAAAAAACTTTCTGAATATGAATAAAGCTCAAGCGGTTCTGTTTTGAGCAGCGAAAAGCACTGCGCCTGAAAAGCATCAGGGGCAGTGCTTTTTTCCTGTCTGTTTTATTATATCCGCTTGATTCAGCAGTGGAATTCTCTGCTGAACGGTTATTCAGTCTGCGAAATCTTACTGTTCCGGCAGAAAGGTTTTCACCGCGAAAGAATCGAAAATGCAGTTTCTGACCTCTTCAACACCGGAAAAATCTCCGCAGGCAAGCATCTGAGCGGAAATATTGCCGATTGCAGTTGCCTCCGTCGGTCCGGCATAGACCGTCTTTCCTGTAGCATTTGCCGTCAGACGGTTCAGGTAATCCGCATTGGCCCCTCCGCCGACAATATTAATCGCATCATATTTTTCTCCGGTCATGGCTTCCAGATTCCGGATCGATCTGTCATAGCATTCCGCCAGGCTTCTGTACACAACTGCGGCTAGCTCACCGGGCGTCTGCGGCACAGCCTGTCCCGACTCTGAGCAAAAAGCTTTTATCGTTTCTATCATACTGTCCGGGGCAAAGAAACGGTTATCATCAACATCAATTCTTGACGGAAAATCCTTTACTTCTTCTGCCATTTCACAAAGCTGAGCAAAGCTGTACTCATCATTCAGCTCATGACGGACTGACTGGATCATCCATAATCCCATAATATTCTTCAGGAAACGGACGCGGTAATTATATCCACCCTCATTCGTGAAATTCGCCTCGCGGCTCTGCTCGTTGCATATTGCATTCTCCAGCTCAACGCCGAGAAGAGACCACGTTCCTGAGCTGATATAAGCGAATTTGGACGTTTTACTCGGAACAGCAAGAACAGCGGAAGCGGTATCATGAGAAGTAACCATAACCACATCACAGTCAAAGCCGACCTCCTCCTTGACCTCTTCGGAAAGCCTGGCTAAAACCGTACCGGGCTTGCTTAACGGCTTGAAGATCTTTGTCGGGAGACCAAGCATTTCGATCAGCTCATAGTCCCAGTCTTTTGTTTCCGGGCTTACGAGCTGCCCTGTACTGGCAATCGTGTACTCTGCTCCTTTTGTCCCGGTAAGCAGGAAATTATAATAGTCCGGGGAATGAAGAAGGGTCTCTGCCTGTTCCAACTGTTCGGGATGTTCTCTGTTCAGTGCAACGAGCTGATAAATCGTGTTGAACGGCTGCTTGGCGATGCCGGTACGGGCGTAAAGCTCCTTCTCCGGAATAACCTCGCTTACTACCTTATCCATATCTATTGTGCGGTCATCCCTGTAGCCAACAGCATCTCCGATTCGTTTACCCTCCGCATCTACAAGGACATAGTCAACACCCCATGTGTCAATTCCCATAGAAGATGGAATTTTTCCAAGCTCGGCACATTTTTTCATGCCTTCCTTGATGCTCCTGAACAAGCCGTCAGAATCCCAGCATTTATGGCCGTTCATCTCGATCATTCCGTTTTCGAAACGGTAAACTTCCTCAAGGATCATTTTCCCGTCTTCTATGTGGCTGAGGATATGCCGTCCGCTTGATGCTCCGATATCAACCGCCAGGTAGTACTTAATCATGCGATAACACCCTTCTGAAGAATCACGTTGGCATAAATCTGAGTCTCACCCGACTGAAGAATGCAGTAGCACTTTTTCGCCTGCTCATAGAATTCAAATCTCTCATAGGCTCCGAATGCCTCAGCTCCGCGCTCGTCGTATTTGGCAACCGTTTTTTTATAATCTTCCCATACGGGAATATCCAGATCCTTGTCGCACGGCATTACTTCCATCAGCATAACAGGATGCTCAACATATTTGTCAAGAGGAATAACCTGAAGGATGGCATCCAGAAGCTCATTTACGCCGTGACCATCTGCGCGCAGGAAGACACAGTCATTCGGCTTTGCCATGGATTTACCAGGGAAATTTCCGTCTCCGATGCAGATACGGTCGCCGTGACCCATCTCGCAGAGGACTTTCAGAAGTTCAGGGGAAAGGATAGAAGGAACATTATTCAGCATATCAGTAATCTCCTTTAAAATCTTATTCAGTCTTTAAAAGGGACAGACTTATGGCCTGTCCCTTGTTTTATTATTACAGTCTCAGCCGCGGATATTCTTGTAGAGAGGACCGTAGGCGGCGCAGGCGCGGTAATCCTGGCCTTCCTTATCCATACCGAACGCATTCCATGCTGCCGGACGGAAGATCTTCTCTTCGGGAACGTTGTGCATGCATACCGGGATACGGAGCATAGAGCAGAGCGTAATCAGGTCTGCTCCGATGTGGCCGTAAGAAATCGCACCGTGGTTTGCACCCCAGTTGTTCATGACATCATATGCGGTCTTAAACGGGCTTCCTTCCTTGCCGTCGCAGCGCGGAGTGAACCACGTGCAGGGCCAGGTCGGGTTGGTACGATCCATCAGAGTGTCCGTTACCTCATCAGGAAGCTGTACTGTCCAGCCTTCAGCAATCTGAAGGACAGGGCCGAGACCCTTCACGAGGTTCAGACGGATCATTGTTGCCGGCATTTCGGCACGGGTCACAAAGTGGCTGGAGAATCCGCCGCCGCGGAAGTTATCAAAGCCTGCCTCGCACCATACGGTTGCGTCGGTCATCTTCTTGATATCTTCCTCGGTTACATCGAACCACTGCTTCATAACATGATTGCCGTTCTCGTCTACGCACTCGCCGCAGCCGTCAAGACATGCCGCGCCGGAGTTAAGAAGATGGATAATACCGCCGTTCTCAGCTGCTTTGCCTTCAAGGTCATAGCCAGTAACACGCTTCGTTGCTTCGGGAGACCAGAAAGTACGAACATCTGCAAAGATCTGTGCACGGTTCGTAAGGAGTTCCATAAACAGCATTCCGAGACCATTAAGAACATCGTTCTCTGTTGCAAATACCATCGGCTCTTTCTTGCCAGTGAAATCGAAAGAGGAGTTCAGAACTGCTTCGGGGTAGTCACAGTTGGGCCAATGATCCGTCCACTGACGCTGACCCTGGAAGCCTGCGCAGATTGCATTGTGGCCGAGCTTCTCTTCACCGAATGCTTCTGGAAGATTCGGGTTGCCCTGAATCAGATCCTTGATGATGCAGTACATCTTAATCGTAAACTCCCACTGCTTCTCTTTCTCTTCGGGAGTAAACTTAATTCTTCTCTTCTTTCCGAGGAACTCAACCTCTTCGGGGTTATCGTCACGGCCTTCCTTGCAGTGCTCTTTCGTCCATGCAAGTGCCTTTTCAACATCCTCGGATACATAGATTCCCTCTTCCATGCGGCGGAGGATCTCTACCTCATCAACGGATTCAACTCTCATGCCGAGGTATTCTTCAATGAACGCCTGATCCATAATGGAACCGCCGATACCCATGGTGACGGAGCCGATCTGGAGGTAGCTCTTGCCGCGCATCGTAGCAGCAGCAATGGCAGCACGGCCAAAGCGAAGAAGCTTCTCTTTTACGTCTTCGGGAATATCCGTTACCTGATCGCGGTCCTGAACCTCATGGCCGTAAATACCGAATGCAGGGAGTCCCTTCTGAGCATGCGTTGCGAGAACGGATGCAAGATAAACCGCACCCGGACGCTCTGTGCCGTTAAAGCCCCAGACGCCCTTGATGGTCATCGGATCCATGTCCATGGTCTCTGAGCCGTAGCACCAGCACGGAGTAACGGACAGGGTTATTGCCACGCCTTCCTTTTTAAACTGCTCTGCACATGCCGCAGATTCGGGAACACGGCCGATGGAATGATCTGCAATTACAACTTTTACGGGGTCACCGTTTGAGTAACGAAGGTTTTCCTCGAACAGTTTCTTGGCGGCTTCCGCCATCTGCCTAACCTGACCTTCCAGACTCTGACGGAGCTGGACAGGGCCTTCACGCCCGTCAATAATCGGGCGGATACCGATTACGGGATAGTCTCCGATATAGCGATTCTTTGCCATTTTTTTATCTCCTTTTATGTTTGTTTTTTCACATATTTTCAGATGATATGATTATATCATCGTGTGATTTGGATGACAAGAGTATTTTATTTCTTGCATATTTTGGATATATAAGATAAACTGTTGCCGATAAAAAGATACCACTATTATTCAAATTCAAATACATCATAAGGAGATTTAAAATGACACGTTTTGAATCCGCAAAAGAAATGTATGCTTCTCTCGGAGTAGATGTAGAGAAAGCCCTTGCTACTCTCAAAAACACTACAGTTTCCGTTCACTGCTGGCAGGGAGATGACGTTGTAGGCTTTGACTCCCGTCAGGCTGCTTCCGGCGGCATCCAGACCACCGGCAATTACCCCGGCAGAGCCAGAACTCCCGAAGAACTCATGGCAGACTTTGATGAAATCCTTCGTCTCACCCCGGGAAAGAAAAAGCTGAATCTTCATGCATCCTATGCAATTTTTGAAGACGGAGAGACCGCCGGAAGAGATCAGCTCGAGCCGAAGCATTTCAAAAAATGGGTCGAATATGCAAAGGCCAGAAACCTTGGCATTGACTTCAATCCCACGTTCTTCTCCCATCCAATGGTAGTTGAAGGTCTGACGCTTTCCTCCCCCGACAAAGAGGTTCGTGATTACTGGATCAGACACGGAAAGTGCTGTCTGAAGATTGCAGAATACTTTGCGGAAGAGACCGGAATACCCTGCCTTGTAAACTACTGGATGCCGGACGGACTTAAGGATTATCCCGCAGACAGGATTGGCCCCCGCAAGAGAATGGCTGAATCTCTCGATGAGATTTTCTCCATTGGCTATGACAAAGAAAAGGTTATTCCCACGCTCGAATCCAAGGTCTTCGGCATTGGGGTTGAAGCCTACACCGTCGGAAGCGCTGAATTCTGCCTTTCCTATTCCCTCACTCACGGAATCACTCCGCTTGTAGATAACGGTCATTATCATCCTACAGAGATGGTAAGCGACAAGATTTCCTCTCTCCTTCTCTTCAGTGACAGGCTTGCGCTTCATGTAACCCGTCCGATGCGCTGGGACAGTGATCATGTTGTCTCCTATGATGACGAAACCAGAGAGATCATGAAGGAGCTCGTTCGCTGCGGCCTTGACAAAGCTCTGATCGCAACAGATTACTTCGACGCTTCCATCAACAGAGTCAGCGCATGGATCACCGGTATACGCAATGTTCAGAAAGCTCTGCTTTACGCCCTGCTCGAGCCGGACTTCAAGGCTCTTCAGGATCAATATGACTTCACTTCTCTGCAGGCAAAGACAGAAGAATACAAGCTCATGCCCGTCATCGATGTCTGGAACGAATTTCTGGCCCGTGAAGGTGTTGAACCCGATTATCTCTCTGCTGTAAAGAAATACGAAAAGGATATTCTTTCCAAGAGAGTTTAAGGAAAACCGGCCTATCTGAAAAATAAACATCTGTTGATAAATACAGACCGGATCCGCGGATCCGGTCTGAGTTTTTTACACGACATACTAAAATAGATTGACTTTGCTCCTTCTTTCCTGATAAATTTATTTTATTAGTGTCAATATGACATTTTAGTACCGAGGATTGCTATGAGTTCATTTTTCAAAAAGGAAGACAAGTCTATCCTGCTTCTGCTTGCCGCTGCAGCACTCTTCTACAGCTTCAGGGAAAACTCTTTCGGGACGATTGCCGTTCGTCTCTTCAGCCTTCTCTGTTGTATTCCCATCCATGAGTTTGCCCATGCCCGGACTGCATTTGCTCTGGGCGACGACACAGCCAAAAATCAGGGAAGAGTCACGTTGAATCCGCTTTCCCATGTCGGTCCAGAAGGGGCTTTTCTCATTCTTGCTTTCGGCTTTGGTTTTGGTAAGCCGGTTCCGGTCAACACTTTCAATTTTCCGCCCGAAAAACGCAAAAAATACTACGCAGTTACAGCACTTGCCGGCCCTCTTTCCAATTTGCTTCTCTCGATTCTTTTTCTGTTTCTCAGTTTTTTCTGTCTTTATAAGTTTCAGAATATAAAGCTTTATCAGCTGCTCTCCTATGCCTCTTATATCAACATCAGTCTGGCTGTCTTTAATCTTCTGCCGATTCCCCCATTGGACGGATCCAGCCTCCTGAATCTGATTCTCCCCGGAAACACCTATGCAAAGCTATACAAATACCGGAAAACTCTGATCATCTGTGTTTTTGCTGCAGTCTGGATTCTCCCGAGGCTTGGAGTCAACATTCTCGGCACTGTTTCTTCTGCTATTTTCCAGTTCTTTACCGAACTGATTTGTAAACTATTCTAATCATTACAAAGCACTATCTTCAATCATTTGTTTCTGTCTCTATCTTTTTCTTTCATCTGTTTTTTGAATCATATTTGCTCAGTTTTCCGACAGATAGAGGGATGGTAAAAATAATCTCCGCATGGAATGCAGCAATATACTGCACCTGCGGAGATTATTCTCTATATCATTATTTAATTACATAGCCTCAATTTCCTTGATGGTAAACTCGTTACCGGTAATGAGGAAGGTATCAGTACTGTGGCAATACGGACACTCTTTGGCGTATTTGACAGTTGAATAGGTTTTTTCGCAGTTCTGACAGAAAGTCACTGCAGAAATGTCAAGGATCTTTAGCTCAGTTTCCTTCAGCAACTCTGACTTTTTTCGTGCATACAGCCAATAGTCCTTCAGGTAGTCCGGAATAATACCGCTAACCTCTCCAACCTCCAGCGTAATAGAACCCACCGCTGTAAGTTTCTCTTCAACCGCGAGCTTTTCGATGGTATCAATAATGTAGATAATCGTTCCTAATTCGTGCATTATTTTTTCTTGTTGCGCAGAATTTTTATGCTGCGCTTTGCAACATAGGGCAGCAAAACCTTAACCTTATCCTCAGCCTTGACCATTGTGGAGGCTTCCGGCAAATCACGGCTCAGATGTATCGCATCAAATTCACAGCGCGTAGTACACAGGCCGCACCCAAGACAACGATTTTCATCAACTTCTGTCGCTCCGCAGCCGAGGCACCTCGAGGCTTCTTTCCTGACCTGCTCCTCCGTGAAGGTCATCCGATCATCCTCAAAGGATTTTGCTTTAGATGCATCATGTGCAACGGTCTGGCGTCTTGCGGTATCAAAGCTGTCAATAGGAAGAACAACATTATTCTTATTAAGCTCAATGAACTGGCGGCGGTTGCGGGCAATTGTAAGGCTCTGTCCTTTGTTGACAAAACGATGCAGAGAAACGGCCCCCTCTCGACCCGCTGCAATGGCGTCAATCGCAAATTTCGGACCAGTAAAAATATCGCCACCGACAAATATGTCGGGCTGTGCGGTCTGGAGCGTTACAGCATCAGCGGCAATCGTACCGTTTGCATTGATCACCATATTCTCCGGATCGATGCTTCCGAGATCGACCTTCTGTCCAACAGCCCCAATTACAGAATTAACCTCGATCTCTTTGAATTTCCCAGTACCAACAGGCTTCCTGCGTCCCTTCTCGTCTGCTTCACCAAGTTCCATAATTTCAACTCTGACAGCACTGACCTTACCGTCTTTCCCGAGAATTTCTGCAGGAGCATTCAGAAAACAGAATTGAACACCCTCGTCCATAGCCTCAAGGACCTCTGACTGATCTGCAGGCATCTCCTCCTGAGAACGACGATAGATAACAATAACTTCTTCCGCACCAAGACGAACCGCTGTTCGGCATACATCCATAGCAACATTTCCGCCTCCGATAACAGCGACTTTTTTCCCAATCTCAGGGCTGTTTCCAAGATTGACCTCACGCAGGAAGTCAATTCCGCCGAAGACACCGTTCATATCATCGCCCTTGACTCCTATCGGTGCGGATTTCTGTGCTCCGATAGAAAGGAAGAATCCTTTGAAGCCCTGCTCACGGAGTTCGGGGATTGTAACATCCTTGCCAACTTCAACACCGCAGCGAAATTCAACACCCATCTGACGCAGAACGTCTATCTCCGCATTGACAACATCCTTATCAAGGCGGAAGGAGGGAATGCCAAACGTAAGCATACCGCCTGGAAAGGCATTTTTCTCGAAAACAGTGACATTATAGCTCATGTTTGCCAGAAAATATGCACAGCTCATTCCGGCAGGGCCAGCTCCGATTACTGCAATCTTCTGTGGATAAGACTCGAGTGTGTGCCTCCTCGTGCGAAGGGGAGGAATATAACGGTTTTCCTCTTTGAGCTCTTGCTCGGCGATGAATTTTTTAATCTCATCGATAGCAACAGGATTATCTACATTGCCGCGGGTACAAGCCTCTTCGCAGCGACGATTGCAAATGCTGCCGCAAACGGCGGGGAACGGGTTATCCTGCTTAATGAGCTTCAAAGCATCCATATATCTGCCTTGTGCAGCCATTTTAATGTAGCCCTGAACGGCAACATGAGCGGGACAGGCCGTCTTGCAGGGGGAGGTACCGGTGTCGTAACAGTTTATCTGGTTATCATCCCGGTAATTAGGATTCCATTTTTCCGGTCCCCAGCTGCTTGCGTCAGGAAGCTCCTGCTTTGGATACTTGACAGGTCCATCCTTGGTGCAGAGCTTCTGACCGAGCTTTGCGGCACCGGAAGGGCAAACTTCAACACATTTGCCACAGGCAACACATTTTTCCTTGTCGACATGCGCAACATATGCGCTTCTGGAAAGGTTCGGCGTGTTATAGAGCTGGGACGTACGCAGAGCATAGCAGACGCCGGGCGCACAGTTACAGATTGCAAAAATCTTATTTTCACCGTCAATGTTCGTTATCTGATGAACAAAGCCCTCTTCTTCGGCACGCTGAAGGATCTCCATGACCTCGTCATAGCTGATCATGTGTCCGTCTTTCCCGGTCTCGTCGCAGTATTGTGCAGTATCTCCGACAGCAATGCACCAATAGTCTTCAATTTCACCGGACCCCTCTCCACGGACAGTCTGAGCACGGCGGCAGGAGCAAACACCAACGGAATACTTGTCATATTTTTTCAGCCAATGGGACAGATGCTCAATACTTACAGACTGGGCCTGAGCAGGAATCGCCTTCTCAACGGGAATGACATGCATGCCGATTCCGGCGCCACCAGGCGGTATGAGTTTAGTGACTGAATCAAGAGGTTTGGTCGTCATTTCATTGAAAAAATCACAAACCTCAGGATGCTGCTCAACGAAAGACCTTCTCATATTAAAAAATTCCGCCGCACCCGGGACAAAAAGCGGAAGAATGTACTGCTTGTGGTGGTCTTCATTTTCCCAGTTATACTCGATAAGGCCGATCTCTGCCATTTCCTGAAGCTTGGGTTCCAGACGTTCTTCATTCCAGCCGGAAGATGCCGAAATCTCCTGCAAAGACATGGGAACACGATTGGACTTCATGCTCAGGGCAATATCGACCATATCGTCATCAAGTATATTCGCAAGCCCCCAATATTCGGGCTCAACCTCCGTTATGGGCTTAAGTCCGAGCTTGTACGGAATACGATCCGTCATCTTCTTTCCGAGCTTAAAGAGCTTATCTTTATTTGTAACCATCGGTACTTCCCTCTTTACTTCAATAAAATAACGATGCTATGTTAAGAACAGAATAACATATTGAAAGAATAATGTCCATCTTCAGATCTGTCTTTCCCAATCACATTCGGAGGAGCCATCAATTCCATAATATAATCAATTGTTATACGAATGTGCCTTCATAAAATTGATCACATCATCATAATACGGCAATCCGGACCGTCCACCTATACTTTGGCAATTAATAGCCGCGACTGCACTTGAAAATTGAATATTATAGCTTAAATCATAGCCTTTTAACAAGCCGAACAGAAATGCGCCATGAAACGCATCGCCTGCTCCGGTTGTGTCTACCGCATTGACGGAATAGGAAGGATATGATTTCAGATGGCCATCAATATAAGCTAAACTGCCTTCCTCTCCACAAGTTGAAATGAGAACAGAGGGATTATATTCTTCTGCTATAAACCAAATAGCTTCTTTCCGATCTTTTATTCCGGTTAATCTTGTCGGAAAAATCTCGCTCGTAATAAGAATATCCACAAGCTTCACAAGCTCCAGATTTTTTCTATTATCTGGATTTAATGAAGAACCATCCAAAGATACCAAAACACCATGTTCTTTTGCTATGTTAGCTGCTTTAAGAGCGTTAGCATTATTTGTGTTGTCAAGATGGAGAATTTTTGCATTTGAAATATAATCAATATCTTTATCCGTAAAATCCATATCAGGAAATTTTCCGTGATATGACAAAAAAGTACGGGTGTTGTTTTTAGCGTTTACCAGAACATTTGTAAAATGACTAATTTCATCATGAATGATTGGGCATTTTGATACATCGACGCCCTCGTCTGCAATATCCTGAAGGAGAGTCTTTCCGACCTCATCATCACCCATTGGGCTTATATAACCGGTTTTAATTCCAAGTCTTGCAAGCGCAACAATAGCCTGACTCGCTGTCCCGCCCGGCTGTTGAGAATAATCCAGAACGTGTTTTGAGGTATTCTCAGGTGGAAAATCCTCACAGATCATGATCCTGTCCATGCAAAGGTGCCCGACAGCAACGACTTCCGGATAATTCAGATTCTCCATATTGACCTCCATCGCATTTTTTGATTATACCGAGCCCAGTAAAGAGAGATCATTCTCGAAAAGCTCCATATTGATCGTGTCTATATTGTATTCCCCTTCAGAGATAAAGTTTTTCACGATCACATCTGTTCTGTAATACGGAGAAAACGCCAGACCGGCACGCATGAGAAGATCCTCCGCCTCGTCCGGAGCAAGCTTCAGCCCAATCACGCAGGCAAACGCAGTAGTTTTTCTCGGCGTCTGCTCCGCATGTTTTTTCAGATTGAAGAATGCTGCTCTGGTCAGGTTTGCCTTGCAGTAAAAATCATGCGGTGTCATTTTCTTTCGCTCCATCCACCATGCGCACATATCTCCAAAGGACTTATCCTGTATCCGATAGTCCGGCTCAGAAATCTCATTACAGAGCTCAGTCAGTTCATCTTCACTGCTCTCGAGATGTCCAAGAAAGAGAGGCGCATTGTCCGCATCAGGAAAAAATGACGAAGCTTTCGGCAAAGAAGCGGGAGGTGAAGGATAATTGAAAGAATGCGCCGGAGCTCCTATATCAGGAAATCCTGCCGAATGCAGTATTCCTTCACCTCTCGGATATCCCAGTTTCCGTTTCTTTTCATTGACGTAGTTATCTGTAATATAAGCGGTAACCTCGTCATTTTGTTCCTCACTGATTCCGACGATCTCACTGTTAAAAACAACCAGGTAGATCATCATCTCTCCGTCGATCTTCATGAGAAACTCACGGGCACAGGACGTTGCTATTTCATACGCCTGTTTTTTCGGATATTCGTTTGCTCCGGAGCAGAGAACCGGCATAGCCAGAGAGCTGCATCCGTGGGAAAGAGCCAGCGAGAAGATCTTTTTATAACAGCTTTTCAGAAGCTGCTCTTCTCCCTCTTCCCCGCCGGAGTATACCGGGCTGACAGCATGAATAATATACCGGCAGCCGGGGATATTATACGATTCGGTGATTACGGCAGAGCCCGTTGGGCAGTATCCGATCTCTTCCAGAGCCTTTTCCAGCTTTTCTCCCGCTGCTGCATGAATGCTGGCATCAACTCCCGTACCGGCTCTCTTCAGCCGGTTATTTGTCGAGTTTACAATGGCATCCGCATTCATTGCGGTTATATCGTTTCTTACAATCTGAAGCGGCATTCAGCACACCCCCGCTCATTTTACTTGTACGTATTATAGCGTATTATTTCCGGTTATTAAAGTCCCTGTCTGCTTCTTCTCTCCAGCAGGGTGCTTCATCAAGACTGCACCCGCTCCGGATGCTTCCTACTGCACCCGATACTGTTTTATACAGTGTCGCCGTTCCTGCACCGTCATTGTGATAATTCACTGCCCGCTGTGGATTGATTCCGTAATTTACTGCAGTTTCCACAGCATCGATATTGGCTGCAAGGAAAATAAACTCCCAGCCGTATTTTTCCTGCTCATGCTTTACCATCTCTCTGACCTTATCAGCGGAGAACATATGGCTGGCATTCTCCATGCCGTCAGTCGTGATAATAAAAATTGTATGCTCCGGGATATCTTCCTCTCTTGCATATCTGTGAACAGAAGCAATGTGCCTGATAGCAGAGCCAAGAGCATCGATCAGAGCCGTGCAGCCCCCGGCACAGTATTCCCGATCCGTCATCGGAGTAACCTCAGCCACAGGAATGCGGTCATGCAGCATTCTGCTTTCATTATTGAAAAGATATGTCGTAACCAAAACCTCCCCTTCTCCGCTGCTGTGCTGTTTCAGAACCGAGTTGAAGCCACCGATTGTGTCATCCGTCAGACCGGCCATTGATCCACTCATATCAAGAACAAAAACAAGTTCAGTAAGATTCTTTTTCATATAACAAATTCCTCCATGTATTATTTTCTGTTTCTGTAATTCCGGATTACAGTAAAAGAATAACATGGAGGAATTGATCTATGGTCAATCAGCAGTTGACGCTAAAGCATTACGAACAAATTTAAAGTAAACAGAAAGACTTAGTCGGTCTAAAAGTCCCGTACAAGAACAGACTGAAAGAACAAGTTGTTGTAAAAACATAATATGACAAAATAACATAGTAATTATTTATTGTATTCTAACTCGATTCTAAAATGACATCTCTTATTCTAGATTGTTTCCTTTTTCATATCTAACCGTTCAGAAATTATATCAAAATTATTCAATACATAATCTATTGCAACTGCTCCAGCTCCATAAAGGACAGTCTCTGTCCCTAAAACTGAGTACAAAATATCAGGCTTGTTTTTTCTAAATGGAAAAGATCTCTCGAAAACAGTTTTCTTAATCTCATCAAGCATAAGACTTCCACCATCAATCATGATGTCACCGATTGTGATAAAATCAGGATCAAAAACATTAATAATATTGACCAAACTGCATCCGATATAGTATCCTATTTGTTTTGTAACCTTTACTGCAAGGCAAGCAAAATTAATAACAATGTACGTAATACTTCATATCCTTTCATCAAAGAATTGATGAACATCTGTGAAGAAACCGTTCATTTAGGAATCAAATACGGGAATAGCATGGTTTACGTAGAAACGATAGAAGGTCCTCATGCAATAGGAGCAAACGCTTCACACTTTGATTTACCCATTTATGCTTCAGCTATAGGTCGCGTAGTATTAGCATTCCTTCCGCAATTTGAATTAGAGGATATTCTTAATAATATTACTTTTGAATCCATTACACCGCAGACCATAAAGTCAAAGGAACAATTGCTTGATGAAATTCAAATTATAAAAGAGAATGGCTTCGCAGTTAACAATCAGGAAATAGAAATAGGAGAGATTTGTGTAGCAGTTCCAGTCTTCAATAACAGGAATTACCCAATTGCAAGTATCAGCGTTTCTGGACCTGCTTTTAGAATGACTGACGAGAGAATCTCATTTATTGCACAGCAGTCAATAATAGTTGCGAAGAAATTATCTCTTCAGTTGGGTTCTGATAGCTCTTTGTTCTGATTACGTTTTAATAACATTTTCAATCCATAGAAAGCGGCAAGGTGAAAAACCTTGCCGTTATTCCTTCACTAGACCATATTACTAATTAGATTCCCAACAAAACTAAAGCCATTAAATATATCTGTTTTGGTATTTATGTTTTTCCAGATTCCGTAATCGAATTTTCTATTAACCTCTAAAAGTGAAACATGGGTGACTTCGATCACCCATGTCGTGTCTTTATACGTTTCCTTTTATCTAAAATGGCTAACATTTCAACATATTTGCAGTTATCTGAGTCTGTAATTCCGCTGCAATAATTGTTCTCATTCCAGCTAATCGACACAATCTGTTCTATTTAATCACGGCCTTCCAGCTCATCTTCCCTTACAAATATATTGGAAAACAGGGGAACATCGAAATATTCCATAAAATGCTGACATTTGCAGATAAACAGATAATAAGGGTTGATACCTTCCCTGTGCAATGTTTCAAAATTTGCCTGTCCTTTTGCGATGATTACGTCCGCACTGTGAAGAAGCTCATTTGCCTCTTTGCTTATATCCGATAAGTCCGTGCCGTATACGGTACTGCCGTTTCCCACGCACTCCACGATCCCGGTAAGGCCAATCTCTTCAGCGTCTTCGAGCGTTGCATCATTCCCCGTCAGTCCGCCTCTCAGAAGCGCAGTAATCTTCAACTCCGGGTATAGTGACTTTATTGTCTCCATGAAGAGCTTATCCATGACCACTTCTCCGCAGTTATCCGTAACATATACCAGAGTCTTTGCTTTGGCAAGATCCTCCCGGAACCGCTGCAGCTCTTTTTCATCCACAGGTGCTTCTCTCTCGATCAGCTCGCTGAGCTTCTCATCAGAAACGCTGTCCAGAGCTCCGAAGTCGATATAGTTCCCTGCACAAGCGTAGTTGATACAGGTCTTGATCTTATCCTCTGAATTTTTAATTTTTTCCAGGAACTGATCCTGCTGCTTCAGCAGAAGCTGATTATATTTATGCTTGATAGCCGGAAAGTCATCCTGAACACCAAAATAGTCCTCATAGATCTCTTCCAGTTTTTTGGACAGCCATCCCGTAGTATGACTGAAAGTATTCTTGCTCAGGAAATCCAGCATATCCTGCAGAAATTTTTCACAGTCTGGGCTGTCGATATGTTCATCTGTCGCTTTCTTCTGTTTTCCGATCACACAGAAAACGCAATCTTTGCAAATATTCATATTATGCTCTGTCTTTCCTTTCGAGTTTTATCTTAATATCTTTCTGATCTGCTTATCCTCAATACCCGGACAAATTTTCTTCAGCTGTCCGGACAGGCGCTCAAATGATTCCATAGGATCTTCTTTATAGCAAACGGAAAACATTTCACTGCCCCAAAGGCTTTCCGGTGCAGTATATACTGTGATCGGCCAGCCGTACGGTTCTCCTTTTTTATTCAGCTTGCTTCGGAATGCGCGGATCACCAGATAAGTCTCCATCTGAAGCTCCGTAACGCAGCCTTCAAAGTTTTTCTCCCCGTCTTTTCCAAAACCGGATACCCTTTTCAGCTCATGGGAAAAATGTTCCTCTCCGTTCTGAAAGTGATCCATGATCTTTTTCAGCCGGATATTCGCCTTCCCGTCTTCCCATCTGGAATCAAAATCATAACCGTTCCTGCGATAGTTGGCAAAAACAGGAAACCATTCCAGGGAAATAAAGCCGGCTTTACCCTCAAAAAATTTCCCGTATGCCGTTTTCCCGCTTTCTGCAACGATTCCGCGCCACATCCATGGATCGCACTCAGGATCGTCAGACCACCAGTGATACGGTACAGTTTTTTCCTCAACGGAAAATCCGGGAACGCTGTTCTTAAACAGAGGCAGAAAACCAACCTCGTTCACATAGTCGATCAGCTCATCCGGCGATTTCAGCCTGTGAGGGTCATTCTCATCGACACCCCTCATGATCCATTCTCCGTTATCGTATTCCATTTCCGAGCCTCAATGTTTTCTTTCAAAATTCAGCGCTGTATACGCTCTTGAAATAGTATCACATGTGCTTCATGAAAACAACCGTATACATATTCCATTTTCATAGACTTCAGCCGATTCACGTGGTATAATCTGTTGAAATTTTCCGGAAACGGATTTTATGAAAAGAAGGGTTGAAAATGCCGGGGCTCGGTACAATCGTTAATACTGCCGCCATTATTATCGGCGGTATTACAGGATATTTTGCAAAAAAACTGCTGAATGACAGGATACAGAAGATTCTCCTTCTGGCAATGGCATTGAGCGTTCTCATGATGGGGATCAACGGCGCTGTATCCAAGTCGCTGCAGATAACCGACGGAGCTGTAACCATTACAGGCAACTATATGGTCATTTTTTCTCTGGTGCTCGGAGGACTTGTCGGAGAAATCATCGATGCGGACGGAAAGATGGAAAAATTCGGCGCATACCTGAAAAAACGTTCCGGTAATGAGAAGGATTCCGCTTTCATCTCCGGATTCCTAAATGCCTCATTTACAGTATGTATCGGGGCCATGGCGGTAATGGGCTCGCTGATGGACGGAATTTTTCATGATCATTCCATCCTGTTTACAAAGGCTGTACTTGATTTTGTTATCATCATGGTAATGACCGCATCCATGGGGAAGGGCTGTATTTTCTCCGCCATTCCGGTATTCATCTTTCAGGGGATTATTACACTGCTCTCGTCCTTTATTTCCCCTGTTCTGAATGACGCCGCCATGAATAATCTTTCTCTTGTGGGATCTATCCTGATCATGTGTATCGGCATTAATCTCCTGTTTGACGGCCGTTTCAGCATCAAGGTCGCAAACCTTCTTCCGTCAATCGTTTTTGCGGTCATAGCCGCGTATATACCTTTCCTGAATATTTAGCATCATAAACGAAAAAAGTCTAGCAAAAAAAGACGAAAGATTATTTTGCATCTTTCGTCTTTTTTATATCTGTTTCATGTTTTGATTTGAAAGATCGATTGTTGCCTTATCTGGCAACGGAGTAGACATCTTCTCTGAGTCTGGTAAATGTGGGAAGCTGACCGCGTACAGCGCTGATTCTCTCCGGATCAATTTCGGCGTACAGGATCTGTTCGGTCTCATCGCATTCCGCTATTGCATATCCGTACGGATCGATTACCGCGGAATGGCCCCAGCATTCATAATCAAAACCGTCATATCTCGCCGCAGCCGCACCGACAAAAAAGACCTCATTGTCCAGCGCTCTCATGGAAATACTCTGTTTCCAATGACCTGGTCCCGTCTTCATATTGAACTGTGCGGGAAGGAATATTATTTCCGCTCCTCTCTTTGCCATAGCTCTGAACATCTCCGGAAATCTGACGTCAAAACAGATCGCAGCACCCATCCTGCCATATTTTGTATCAAAAACCGTGATATCCGATCCGGGAGAAAAGGTATGCGATTCAGAGAATCTCATTCCCGGGATATCCACATCGAACAGATGGACCTTGCGATGTCTGGCAATATTCCGACCGTTCTCATCAAATACAAAGCAGGTATTATAGATCTTCCCGTCTTCAGTTTCCGGTATGGAACCCCCGATAAGAATAATTCCGTTATCCTTTGCCCATCCGGACATTCTGGTAAAAGTTTCCTCATGTCCCAATGCAGCAATCTTTCTGAAATAGTTTTTGGAATACGGACAGTTGAACATTTCCGGCAGGCAGACGACTTTTGCGCCGTTCTCCGCCGCTTCCTTCACCATTGTTTCTGCCTTATCCAGCGTCTCCGGCTGAGACAGCTCTGTTCTCAGCTGACAAACTGCAATTTTATAATTCTGTTCTGACATTGTCCAAACCTCAGAAGAAAAGGATCATTCTCCGATATTTCCCAGACGAACCACATAGATTCCGTCTATATTTCTAATGCTGCCGTAAGAAGGATAGGACGGCATTTCGATTACCCGGGAATCTGTTTCCAGAATATCCGTTACATCCCAGTCGCATACATTCATCTTCACGCCGAGGAAAGTCTTTATAAACTCCTCCTGGCTGTAGGTTCCCACGATTCCGTCCCTGATCCCTGCAAGATTACCGGTATAGATCATCGGGATATCATATAGGACATCGCTGCTGCCAATAAAGGCTACCGGAGAATCCACCGTAAACTTCTCGTCCTGCATCAGGGCAGAAATGACTGACGTATAGAAACTTTCAGCCTGATTCAGCTGAAGATACATCTTGTAATAAATACAGTTGGAAAAATAGATATTGCATGCAACTGTTATGATCATGCAGACATAAACAGCATCCTTCCACAGGAAAGCAAGCTTCTTTTGAATTGTTTCCCCGCAGATTTCCAGAACCGATGCCGCCAGAATATAAACGGAAGTAAAGCTGAAGAGCATCAGATTATGGAACAGCGAAGAAATGATCCGGATGCTGTTTACGGCAGGAGGAAGAAGAAACAGACAGAGTGCAAGAAGCAGCGTTCTTTTCCCTTTCTCCTCTTTCTTTTTTCCGTTAGCAATATGCAGAAATGCAGCGGATACGATCAGAACTGCTACAAGGATATGAGCTGCCTTCGAGGCGGGATTTGATGCGAGGTCATAATAGCCTTTATAAAAATAACCGATAAACGAGGTGTAAGCAACTCTGATGCCAAAAAGAACATCGGCAAAACCATTCAGATTTCCCTCAGCGTATCCGTTCATCTCCGCCTTCCACAGCTTCTGTATAACGGCGGTGAGTCCGTAATAAAGCAGCATGGAGCCGATAATCTCCGCTGCGAGAATGAGGCCGCACCGAAGCGTATCCTTTGCAGACCTCTCTCCTTTCAGCGTCACTGTAATAACATATACAACAAGATAACTTGCCGTAACTGCTACATAGGACTGATAAAAACTAAGCGACAGGATAAGAAGGATTCCGCCAGCAGCAGTCTTTTTTGTATCCAGACATTTCCCTTCTGCAGATGAAGCGAAAAGGTCAGCTGCTCCTATTGCCATCAGCAGCGCCAGAGCATACTGCGGCGCGGTAAACATATACCCGAAGGTACAGGTCTGTGTGGGAAAAGTCATCAGCAGCGCCGGAAGCAGGAGCCTCAGCAGAGGATTCCTGATCCTGAACATTTTCACAACAATACAGATCGTTGCAGTGATTAGCAGTAGACTGATGATCCCGTTCAGCCATGGTACGGAGAAGGTCGGCATGAAATACTGTGCGATGTCGAGTCCCCATCTTCCGGAGGACAGGCTTGCGCCCTGCCCGAACATACAGGACAGATCATCCATAATCTCCAGCTTGTTCACAAAACAGAACATATAAGCTGCAAGACCGGACAAAACTGCCGACAGGGCAGGTATACGCAACTCAGCGGCAGCATCGGAAAGCCGCTGCATCAGCTTTTCCATGCAGGATTCATTCTTCATAAGTGTTCTTTCCGTATCAGCTGTAATTATGTGCTTTCTGAAGGACCATATCCTTTACCTTCATAAGCCTTACCTTCGTCGAATTCTCGTTTTCCTCGAGCTTCATTGTAATATACTTAATATTCTTTTCCAACTCGGGAATGGTGGAATACTCCAGAGCATTTACGCGGCGTCGGGTCTTCTCGATTTCCTCCGCAAGGAGCTGCATTGTCTTTTCCACCTCGGCAAGCTTCAGCATATCCTCAAAAACAGCAGCCATCTGCTCAAGCGCGTCATCCAGTTCTCCGGATGTCTGTGCAAAACCATACGGATAGATTTCCGACGGGTCATTGCTTTTTGTCCGGAAGCTGTATTCGGGCACATCCACGCTCATGATATTCCTGTACCGGATATCCAGCTCCACGCTTTGTCTCGGATAAAGCAGAGACTGCTCAAGGATCTCAGGAGACATGATAGATGAGGCAACCTGAAGCGAACCGAAAGCGGCCGTTAAGCCGTTCTCAACTTTCACTCTGAGTTCCTTATTCTGTTTGATTACATCCATGAACTGGCGCATCAGCTCATCCCGTTTGTCTTTCAGCAGTTTGTGGCCGCGTCTTGCTGTTTTCAAACGGTTCTTCAGCTGATTCAGCACCATTCTGGTCGGTATTATAGCGGTAGAAGCCAAAGAATCACTTCCTTCGTTACTTCCTGGGTAGATACTTCTCGATGTACTGAGTTTTAATACGTTTCAGTTCGCGGGTCGGGAGAATACTGAGCAGATCCCAGCCAATCGTCAGTGTATCCTCTATTGACCGGTTTGCATCATTCCCCTGGCCGACGTATTCCTTCTCAAATTCCTCAGCAAATTTGGCATAGAGCTTGTCATCCGAGGACAGCGCAGCTTCACCGAGGATCGTCATCAGCTCTTTAGCATCCTTCCCTCTGGAATAAGCCGCAAACAGCTGGTTCATTGTCCCTGCGTGGTCTTCACGGGTTTTTCCTTCGCCGATACCCTTATCCTTCAGACGGGAGAGAGAAGGAAGAACATCGATTGGAGGGACAATTCCCTTACGGAACAGATCACGGGAAAGAATAATCTGTCCTTCCGTAATATATCCGGTAAGGTCAGGAATCGGGTGAGTCTTGTCATCCTCAGGCATGGTGAGGATCGGGATCATGGTAATGGATCCGGTTTTCCCCTGACGGCGTCCGGCACGCTCATACATGGTTGCAAGGTCTGTATAAAGATATCCGGGATATCCGCGGCGACCGGGAACCTCTTTCTTTGCTGCCGAGATCTCACGGAGTGCTTCCGCATAGTTTGTAATATCCGTAAGAATAACCAGAACCTGCATTCCTTTTTCGAATGCAAGATACTCTGCAGCTGTGAGTGCCATACGCGGAGTTGCAATTCTTTCAACCGCGGGGTCATTTGCAAGGTTGGAGAAAACCACCGTACGCTCTATGGCCCCTGTACGTCTGAACTCACTGATAAAATATTCGGATTCTTCAAAGGTAATACCGATTGCGGCAAAAACGACTGCAAATGTCTCATTATCTCCGAGAACTCTGGCCTGACGGGCGATCTGCGCTGCGAGAGAAGCGTGCGGAAGACCGGATCCGGAAAAGATCGGCAACTTCTGCCCGCGGACGAGCGTATTCAGACCGTCAATTGCGGAAACACCGGTCTGAATGAATTCCGCAGGATAAGCGCGGGCCGCCGGATTCATCGGAAGGCCGTTAATATCCATATAGGCATCAGCAAGTATTTCCGGACCGCCGTCGATAGGGCTTCCCATCCCGTTAAATACCCGTCCGAGCATATCTTCAGACACTGCGAGCTGCTGCGGATGCCCGAGGAAACGGACCTTAGTCTCCGCAAGATTGATTCCCTGGGCCGATTCAAAAAGCTGAACTACTGCTCTGTTTCCTTCGACCTCAAGCACTTTGCAGCGGCGGACTTCGCCGTTCGGGAGCTCAAGCTCACCAAGCTCATCATAGGTAACGCCGTCAACACCTTCAACGATCATCAGAGGGTTGGCTACTTCCCTGATTGTTTTATACTCTTTTATCATTTCTTCCTACCCCCTTCTGCAACGGAGAGAACCTCAGACTTCATTTCTGTCTCAATGTCGTCGTATTCTTTTTCGAACTGATCCGGATCAGCCATTTTGGCGCGTCCGATCTTTTCGCGGGAAGGAATTGTAAATAAAGACTCAATATCAACAATCTTATCAAGAACCGTTCTGCATTCTGTATCATAGGAAAGGATCAGATCAAGAAGTCTGTATTGTTTCGCATATGAAGAATACGCGTCCTCTTTGACAAAGGCATTCTGCTGAAGAAAGTCCTCACGGATCATCTTCGCAGTCTCCATCGTCATCCTATCCGAAGGAGAAAGAGCATCCTGACCGACAAGCTTTACGATTTCCTGGAGTTCACTTTCTTCCTGAAGAATGCTCATCGCTTTTACGCGGTTCTTCATATAGTTCTCACTGAACTGTTCCGTATACCATGAAGAGAGGGAATCAATATAAAGTGAATATGACGTCAGCCAGTTAATTGCCGGGAAGTGACGGGCATATGCCAGCCCGGAATCCAGTGCCCAGAAAACTTTGACGATCCTCATTGTGGCCTGAGAAACCGGCTCGGAAATATCTCCGCCCGGAGGCGAGACCGCTCCGATAGCCGTAACGGAGCCAAGCCTTTTATCGGATCCGAGACACTCAACAACACCTGCACGTTCATAAAACTGGGCAAGTCTCGAAGCCAGATATGCGGGATATCCTTCTTCACCCGGCATTTCCTCAAGTCTTCCGGACATCTCACGGAGAGCTTCTGCCCAACGTGAGGTGGAATCCGCAAGGACAGCCACATCATATCCCATATCACGGAAATACTCCGCAATAGTAATTCCTGTATAAATGGAAGCTTCACGCGCTGCAACTGGCATATCTGAAGTATTGGCTATCAGGACCGTTCTCTTCATAAGAGGTTCGCCGTTCCGCGGATCTTTCAGCTCCGGGAACTCCATAAGAACGTCGGTCATCTCATTTCCGCGTTCTCCGCATCCGATGTAGATAACGATATCCACATCAGACCATTTTGCCAGCTGATGCTGAACAACGGTTTTTCCGGCTCCAAACGGTCCCGGAACTGCAGCAGTCCCTCCTTTGGCAATGGGGAACATCGTATCTATTATTCTCTGTCCGGAGTTCATGGGTTTTGAAGGAACCTGTTTCTTGTCATACGGTCTGGCAATTCGAACAGGCCAGCGCTGAATCATATTCAGCTCATGATCAACGCCCTTTTCATCCGTGACCACTGCAATAGTATCCGTTATAACATGATCTCCCTCCGGAATAACGCTTTTAACAGTTCCTTTTATTCCGTTCGGTACCATAATTTTGTGAAGGATCGCAGATGTTTCCTGAACTGTTCCGAGAACATCCCCCGGCACTACGCTGCTTCCGGCTTCCGCCGTCGGCACAAAATGCCAGACTCTCGTCCGGTCAAGGGCAGAAACATCAATTCCTCTCGCAATACAGTCACCGGAAAGGCGGCGCATTTCTGGAAGAGGACGCTGAATTCCGTCGTATATGTTTTCAAGCATACCCGGGCCAAGTTCAACGGACAGCGGCATGCCGGTTGTATACACTTCCGCCCCCGGACCAAGGCCGGAGGTCTCTTCATAGACCTGAATGGACGCATTGTCTCCGGTCATATTCAGGATTTCGCCGATAAGGTGTTTCTCACCAACACGAACAACGTCGGAAACGTTTGCATCGGCAAGCCCCTTTGCTACGACAAGCGGCCCTGATACCTTTGTTATAGTTCCACTCATTTGTCATTTACTCCTTATCAAGTATATTTATTCCGACAGCCCTCTCAACAGCTGAGTTGAGCGCCGATAACCCCATTCCGGTTGATCCATCCCTACCGGGAATAACGATGATTGCCGGTGTCGGGCTGTCTTTATATCTTTCGATATTCTTGCATAGCTTCTCCGCAAAGCTCTCTTCAATATAGATAATAGCATACTGTGACCCCTCTTCTGTGAGAAAGTCCAATGCTTCACAGGCTTCAGCTGCATCTGCTGCAGAAAAAGTTTCAAGTCCGAGAGCTTTGAAGCCGATAACCGTTTCCGGTCTCCCGATAACTGCAATTTTATACATACAGATCACGCAGCCTTTCCCTTAGGATCTCGCTCTTAATCCCGGCAAGCTTTCCGGTCAGAATCATCCGCACTGCAGTTGTCTCATTCTCAATGGATGCCAGATACGCCGCGACAGGCTCACTGCCGTATGTTACATGCCTCGACAGCTTTATATAGCTGTTAACAGCATTATCACAGACGAGTTCGAACTCTGTAAGACGGCCGCCTTCAACAGCCTGCCGTCCTGCTTCGCAGACCTTCTCCAGACCGGCCCGTGAAAACAGTACGAAAATCTTTTCTGTATTGTCGGCAGAAAGAATATCTCTGACGCTGATCTTTCCTCCCGTAACAAGAACATCCTCAAGGAAATCCCGGCTTTTTCCCATCCGCAAAGTTCTGACAATTCCCTTCAGGTTTGCAATATCGATCAGCAGCTTCGCGTACCCCTTCAGAAAATCATTTCCGGAAGACTCCGCCACAGTGCTCAGCTCGGCAAAATATGCTCTGTCAAGCAGAAAATCCGAAAGCTGGGGATTCGAGGTCCTTGCCAGAAGATTTTTTGCTTCTTCGGCGGCTTCTCCCAGTTTTCCCGGCATATATCTGTACTGTGCTTCGTTGTAAAGACTTTTCAGCTCCTGAGGATCCATTCTTCCCGAGCCGCTCAAAAGCCCGGAGGCTTCTGTTCCGGATGCCTCGGATTTGATGATCACCTTGAGATTATGATAATCGTATTTCAGACGGAAAATATCCGTGAGTCCTTTATCCGGGCACAGCCTGTCAATCTCGGCAAATACAGCCTCTCTTCGCAGTGTCAGAGCACGCTCTGTTTCCTTTGCCGTCATATGGGACATATCTTCATAACCGAGATCCGTAAGAGTCTTTGCTGCATCCTCAAATGACGGAGCGTCTATCATATGCTCTGCCTGCTCTGCGGTAAGGAGCTTCGGTTCTCTTGCCCGAAGCATCGCCGACAGACATATATACGCTTCTCTGTTTTTTAACACAGTCTTTCCTCCCTGAACCCGGGTTATTATTCAAACAGGATGCCGGCAACCTTGCCGGACATTTCCTCACGGGACATATCGACAAGCAATTCAATTGAATTGTTCGCTTCAATACGTCCGTTCCGAATGATTAGTCCTCCGGAAAAATCTCCCGTGTCTTCCGATAGAGAAAGCTTCCCGCCGCCGATCGTTTCGTTTGCGGCCTGAGCGATCCTGTTCCCAAATTTAACTCTGTCTGTTTTGTTCAGAACGATCTCACCGCTTCCGTTATCGGAAGCTTTTACAGCAAGCTTGACGAGAAATGCAAAATAATCTTCATCGGGCATATTCAGAAGCAGCTCTTTCGCTTTGCAGAAGCTCGCAGAAACCATTTCCTGTTTAAGAGCGAGAATCTCCTTTTTGCTTTCCATCTGGACGATCCGGTCTTTGTTCCCGGCGCTCTCTTCGCATTCCTTCACGCCATCGCGAATTCTTGCGGAATATGCTTCTCTTGCTTTTTCTGCATATTCATCACGAATAGCGGCACACTGCTTTTCAGCCTGAGCAAGTATCGCGTCTGCTTCCGCTTTCGCATCAGCCTGGATGTGCGCGATTATTTTATCAGTGCCTTTCATAGCTGTCCTCTCAGGTCTTTTCAGATTGCGATTGCATTGAGCATCAGGAAGGATGCCAGCAGGCAGAGGATCGCATAGAACTCAACTACTATGCACATGATCATTCCCTTGGACCAGTCATCCGGCTTTTTGGCAAGGATGTTAATGGATGCGACAGCAACTTTTCCCTGAGCAATTGCGGAAATCAGACCGCCGATTCCGATTGGCAGACATGCCACAAATATCTCAAAAGCGTTCGAAACAGAAATTTCCGCGGCACCGCTGATTTTCAGGAAAGCAAGGAAGAAAATAACAAATCCGTAAAGGCCCTGAGTTCCCGGGATAACCTGAAGGATCATAACCTTACCTGATTTGCTCGGATCTTCGGAAACGAGACCTGCGCCTGCCTCACCCGTCATACCGGTACCCTTAGCCGAACCTATGCAGGCCAGCGTCGCTGCCAAAGCTGCTCCGAGAAGAGCAAGTGCCTTTCCTATTACGTTCATCATCTTAATTTCCTCCGTTTTATTTAATAAAATTAAAAACTATATTAATAAATTACTTCGCCTTGATATATTTTCCGTTGACTTTCAACGGTTTAAACGCTTTTCCGCCGTCCTGATAGAATTTTCCGAAAAATTCCAGACACTGAAGTCTCAGGTCATGTACAAAACAGCCGAGAAGATTCAGTCCGAAATTCATTGCATGCCCCAGCAGGAATATTATAACAAAGGCAATAATCGTTACCGCATTGATCCCGCTGCTCTTTGCAGGCATGATCGCTACAGTATTAAAAACCTGGCCGATAACTCCGCCTGCAAGCATGAGAGCCATGATTCTGGAATATGAAAGAATATCTCCGAACCAGCCTGTTGCCGTGTTATAAATACAACCGAACGCGGCTGTAACTTTACCGAAGCCTTTCGCATCCCGCCCCGCTCCGAAGAGCAATACAGCAATGCCGGCGATCAGAGCTCCCACCGCCACAGCATTCGGGATCCAGGGAAGAACATTCAGTTTCTTCAGAAGGAATACTGCCGCTCCGAGAAGCAGACACCAGAGTGCGCCTTCTTCCCATATAGCTCCCGCTTTATTCCCTGCTTTCCATTTCTGAACAAAGGATATGACCATTCCGGCATTCAGGTGCATCCACCCAAGGACGAGCGCACCGATCAGGACCGCAATACTGTTCTCTGTGGGACTGAACAGTTTAGGAAAGCCCTGCCATACCGGCTCTATTCCTTTGCTCTCGCATATCAGATCATAAAGCTGTTTCGGAGCGTCGCTGAAAAATCCTCCGGTAAGGGCTCCCATGGCAAATGTTGCGATTCCGCCCCACAAAAGCAGACGGCAGAACGAAAGGGTTCCTCCTTCCGGTTTCATCTTCGCCATTGCAATCAGCGCCGCGATGACCATCAGAATTCCATAGCCCATATCCGCCATCATCAAGCCGAAGAACAGAATGAAAAACGGAGCCATCAGGGGATTCGGATCAACTGAACCATAAGCGGGAAGAGAATACATATTCGTTACCATGTTCAAACCGTCTGTTATCCGGTTATTTTTCAGAGAAACCGGAACAGCCGGATATTCATCTTCTTCAGGATCCGTTGTCTCATAAGCGCAGTCAAAGCTTCTGAATAAGCTCTCCAGTTCTTTCTCCTTCTCTGCAGGTATCCATCCCTGCATATACACCGAAGATTCCGTTCCGTAAAGCTTTGATTCCGCCTCCGCCATGGAAATTCTGGCACTGATCCTGTCCGCTGCAAACTTCAGCTCATCGCGCCTTACTGCCTCAGACTCGATCCGGGCCCGGCAGCGTTCCTTTTCAGCTGCCATCTCCCTCAGCGCAGCTTCCGCTTTCCCGCTCAGCTCTCTGGAGGAACCCGGCATCCCGGCTGCAGCAGCCGGAGAATAACCGAACGCCTTCATCGCTTCCTGAACTTCCGGCAGCTTATCACGCAGGAAGATGATCATAATATAGTGGAGCGTTTTATCATCACTCACCGTATACAGCTGAGCTTCATCCGTTATATCCTCAACTGCTCTGGCAGCATCGGCAAGGCTGAATCTGGCAGGGATCGTTCCGATCATCACTGCCGCATACTCTGTTCCCTGAGTATCCAGAGATACATTCAGCGGGATCCACGGCTTCAGAGTCTCAACAATTCCCTTCTGCCGGCTTTCCTCTGCGCTCAGTTTCCTGATCCGGTCATCATCCTCAATGATTGATTCAGCAAACTGAACAGCTCCCCACATTCCAGTATCATCCAGAAATGCAGATGTCTCCAGCTCCGGCTTTGCCGACAGTAACCCGGTTTTTTCCGGAACATATCTGTCCAGCAATGCAAGCCCCTGAAGAAGCGAGGAATATGCCTGCTTGTATTTCAGAAGTTCTGAATCCTCGTTTTTTACGATTCCGGAAAGACCGGATTCTTCCACAGCTCCGCTGATCTCCGAAAATTCGACACATCCGTGCTTCATCAACTCTCTGAGAAGAGCTTCCTTCTGGGAACGGACAACGGCCAGTGCAAGCTTTTTCATCTTTACAATAGCCATATTCAGCCGTTCACTATCCTTTCTGCAATCAGCTCTGCCGCCTTGCCCATTCTTGCTTCCGCGGCTGCCTGAAGAACCGCTTTTTTATTTTCCAGCTTTCCCGAAAACTTTGCAGCATTTTCAGTAGCTCTGATATCGCTCTGCTCACGCAGCTTTTTCAGCTCATCCTCCGCCTTCGCCAGGGCTGTCCGTATTGCCTCCTGCCCTGAAACTTCGGCATCTGCCTCCATCTGCTTCGCTTGTGCTCTGGCATAGGAAACTGCCACTTTCGCTGCATCCTCAGCCTGAGCTATTGACGTTATCGCATCAAATGACATCAGGAAACCTCCTTTGTATATCCAAGTCAATGTGTTATCTGCTGTGTTTTCCGACATAACCGGTCGAAGCGCGGGAAGAAGTTTTTCCTGCTCTGACAGACCTCACCGGTTCTTCTGCTTCACTGATCAGGCCAAGCTTTGAAGGGATTCCACCGAAATCCGGCAGACTCCAGTTAAGGATAAATTCTGCCCACGGTTTTCTTCTGTTCACACGAAGAATACGGAAAATAAGCTCCGTAATGAAATAGGCAATCACAGCAGAAACAATTCCGATCAGCGCCCCGAAAAGAACATCTGACGGGTAATGCGCCATCAGGTAATTTCTCGCCATACAAGTCAGTAAAACCCATATAATTGCCGGAACAGTCCATTTTTTCCCATTTCTCAGCCGTAATGCCATCATTCCGGCCGCTGCAGCGGTAACATGCCCTGAAGGGAATGAGAAATCATCCTCAAATGGTGCTCCGACCGCCAAATACCATTCGGAGTAAGGTTCAAACATAAACGGTCTCGGCCGTGCAATAAGATCTTTCAAAATAATATTCGTGATCAACGCTCCGCATGCTACTGCGCCAAAAAGGCAGATTCCTGTTCTGCGGGTCTTGGAAAAGCACATGAGAATCAATGCAGCTATAAAAAATACCAGACCTTTTTCTCCGATAAAAGTTATAAGCTTTGAAAGAATAGTAAGCGGAGAGCAGCAGATTGAATGATAAAAAGAGAGAAACAGTTTATCAAATCCGGCAAAAAAGCTGTTCAGAAAATCGGCACCTGCAGATAATACCATCAGATCATTCCTCCTTACTCGGTCTCAACAAGATTGTTGACCCAGATACGTTTTTTTACAAGAATATATCCCGCCGCACATTTCAGAAAATCAAGACCGTAAGAAATTGCATAAATCGGGATAATCGGAAGCGCCGTAAATTTTACAAGGATCAGTGTAATGGGTATGCTCAGAACCCAGATATATGCGCTGTCAAAAAGGAAAGTAATAATTGTTTTTCCGCCTGAACGGATCGTAAAATAACAGGCATTCGTAAAAGCGTTTGAGGGCATCATAATTGCATTCACAATAAGCATGCTTGCGGCAAGTTCCCTGACTCTGTCCGTAGTATTGTAGAGATGCGGAATGAGCGGAGCCAAGATCACCATTACGATTCCTACAACAAAACACTGAGCAACTGAAAACGCAATCAGTTTTCTGTCCTCATCGATTGCCCTCTCGATTTCTCCGGCACCAAGCAGCTGTCCGACGATAATAGAAACCGTTGTTCCCATCGCAAAGAAGGCACAGAAAAACAGATTGGAAACGGTTGAGCATATATTCTCAGCTGAAACGACCTCCAGCCCGCGTGCGGACATCACCTGATTCAGCGTAGTCATACCGCCGGACCAGAGAAATTCATTAATCAGAAGCGGAGTACCAAGCCTGATGATCCGGCCACGCATCTCTTTTGGAACATACAGAGTTTTATAGAAGCCTTTGATAAACGGATTTTTTCCTCTGTGCGTATGTGTTCTGACGATTACTATTCCGCATTCAACAAATCTCGCGATAACAGTTGCGATTGCTGCTCCCACGACTCCGAGCCTGGGAGCTCCGAGCTTGCCGTATATGAGCATGTAGTTGAAGAAGAGGTTCACAAAAACAGCAATGATCCCGGCCGTCATCGGCAGTCTGGTTTCGCCCGTCTCTCTGAGAGTACTCGAATAAACGTTCAAAAGAGCAAAAACCGGGACCTGAATGAGCATGATTTTCAGGTAATCTTTCCCATATTCCAGAGTTGCAGCCAGATCGAGATTTTCCTCTCCTTCATGGATAAACAGGGAAATCAGATTTTCACCGTAAACGATAAAAACGATCCCCGCTACTATCGTTATGCCGGCAGCGATCCAGAGCTTTGCCCTCATGCTGTCCCTTACGCCCTCGTTGTCTTTCTTTCCGAAATACTGTGCCGTAAGGATCCCGGCTCCGGCCAGTCCGCCGAAAATGCTCAGATTAAAGACAAAAAGGATCTGATTGACAATCGCAACTCCGGACATCGGCTCTGTACCGATCCTTCCGACCATAAGATTGTCCAGAAGAGATACAAAATTCGTGATAACATTCTGAATGAGGACAGGGATCATTACCGCAAGGACTCTTCTGTAAAATGCTCTGTCCCCTATATATTTTTTTAACATAACTGGTAATTATTAATTCAATTATTCTGCTTTCTGCTTGTTCTGCTGATAGTTTTTCTTTTTTCTGTTGTAGTAGCGGCGTTTCCCGTTATACGCTTTTTTCTTTTCAGGATCTCCGCTGCCTCCGGAGGCAGTATTCTCTTTGATTATATTCTGTGCAGTCGGAGCCGCATTCTGTTTCTGCTTTTTTGCAGGATCGGCTCTCTTTTCCGACTTGTTTTCGTACTTCTTTTCCGGCTTACTTTCAGGTTTCTTTTCCGTTTTCTTATTCGGTTTGTTTTCCGTCTTCTTCTCCGGTTTTGTACCTGCTTCCTGATGATCTCCGTCGCTGTTGGGCTTTCCGGAAGTCTGCTTCTGTCTGTTCCTTCCGCCTCTGCGCTGACGATAACGCTTTTTATCATTATTTCTGGAATTCGGCTTGTCTTCAGATATTTCTTCCTCTGCGCTTTCAGACACAGGGACACTGTCCTTCGGAAGCTCTTCAGCAAAAAGACTTGGAGATGACCATACATCACGTTCATCCGGAGCAGCTGCTTCTTCGGTATCCTCCGGAGAATAGTCCAGCACATGCGGGTATGCTTCTCCCTCAGCCGGTCTCCCGCCGGGAACCGCCGCTACCTGCTCCGCCCGATACTGATGCAGGCTGTCTTCGGATTCACCGTCAAGGACAACCTTCACCGTCTGCCGAAGAATATTTACCTGAACCGCCGTTCCGTACCCATCCACAGTCTCAACGAAAGCGCCCTGTTTCGGAACTTTTTTAATCAGATCCTCATATGCTTCCTCTTCATAACGAAGGCAACACATCAGGCGTCCGCAGCTTCCGGATATTTTGGCAGGGTTCAGAGAAAGAGACTGTGTTTTTGCCATCTTTGTTGAGACAGGTGCAAAGTCTTCAAGAAACTGGCTGCAGCAGTAAGGTCTCCCGCAGATACCGATCCCTCCGATAAGCTTGGCCTCATCTCTGACACCGATCTGTCTCAATTCTATTCTGTTATGAAATACACTCGCAAGATCTTTAACAAGCTCACGGAAGTCCACTCTTCCGTCAGAGGTGAAGAAGAAAAGTGTCTTTGAGCCTTCAAAATTACACTCAACTCCGACAAGCTTCATGTCAAGTCCGTGCTCCGCGATCTTCTTTTTGCAGATCTCAAAGGCTTCCTTCTCTTTCGCCCTGTTCATCTCCGCTGCTCTGAGATCCTGCGCAGTCGCAACCCTGACCACATTTCTGAGGGGCTGAACAACAGCCTCGTCCTCAACCATATGGTTTTCTTTTGTACATTCGGCAATTTCCAGGCCTTTTGCCGTATCCACAATAACTTTTGTTCCAGGTTCTATCTTAATTTGGCCGGGTGAAAAATAATAATTTTTCCCGCAGCTTTTAAATCGAATGCTTACTACTTCTGTCAATTCCGTTTCCTCTTATTATTTTTATCTGATATGGCCGGCGGCATTGTATCCACGCCGATCAGGCCGAAAAGCTGTTTTACTCCGACATTTACTTCCAGATATCCCAGACATTTTTCCATCAGGTGTTCAAGCTCCATCAGCTTTTCCGCACTTATTCCCCCGGCATCCTTTCTCCCGCACAGCATATCTGTAATCATTTCCGCACTACAGAGAGCAAATTCTGCCATTTCGGATACGGAAAGCGTATTATTTCTTTCGCACCATTTCCAAAGGTCAAACGCACTTCCTTTGGCCGCCAGATTCAGGTACTCCGAAGCAAGACTTACATAACTGCTGTCACGGTACTTTTCTCCGTACAGATTCAGCTCAACGCATCTCGAGCGAACCGTTGTCAGTAATGCTGAGGGATTGGTCACACACAGCAGGAGGATAACTCCTTTTGGGGGTTCCTCAAGAAGCTTCAGAGCGGCATTCTGAGCCTCTGTGTTCATGCAGTCAGCTTCCCTGAAAATATATACTTTATAGCGGCTTTCATTCGGAAGCACTATGGCATCAGCGGAAACCTCCCGAACCTGAGCTACGGTTATTTCCCGTTTCTGCTTCCCCTTGTCATCCGCTAATCTTTCGATGATCTTAACATCCGGATGGGTTCCTTTTTTTACCTTGGCGCATGCACTGCAGACCCCGCAGGGCAGCTTCCCGCTTCCCTTGCAGACAGCAGCCATAGCAATCTTTTCCGCGGCTTCTGTCGAAGTTTCTATGTCTGCCGATGCAATGATATACGCATGCCTGATCTGATCCGCATTGTCAAATGCGATGCCTGTCACGAAAGCTTCTCCAGGCCGATTTCGAGTCTTCTCATGGTCTCTTCTTTCCCCAGAATCCGGCAAATTTCGACAGCACCTCCGGGCGTAACCGCTTTCCCGGCAGCTGCGATCCTTATCGGCCACATAACCACGGATTTCTTTACTCCCATAGCTTCCGTCAGCCTATTCATAGCGTCAAGAATCCTCTCATCATTCCACTCGGAAAGCTCACCAAACATCGGAAGGATCTGTTCCAGAACGGATTTTGCAGTTTCAGGAGTACTCTTGGATTTCTGATGTACAAAGAGCTCAGCAGAATACTCCGGCAGAGAATCAAAGAAATCAAGCTTCTCGGGAATATCCGTGAGAACTTCGGTACGTTGCTGAAGGAGAACCGCAATTGCAGCAGGATCGATAGCTGGATTCTTCACTGCCTGGCGGATAAAGGGCTCCGCTGCTTTTGCAAATTCTTCCGGACTGAGTGCGCGGATATATTCCGCATTGAAGTATCTTAGCTTCTCAATATCAAAGATCGCAGGAGATTTTGAAATACCTTTAATATCAAAAATCTCTTTCAGCTCATCAAGAGAATAAATTTCTCTTTCTCCACCGGGACTCCATCCGAGCAGAGCCACATAGTTTATCACTGCATTTGTCAGGTATCCCTGTGCGATCAGGTCCTCGTAGGAAGGATCGCCGTGACGCTTTGACATCTTGTTATGAGCATCACGCATAACAGGAGAGCAGTGGACATATTTTGGAATATCCCATCCAAATCCCTGATAAAGCAGATTATACTTCGGTGCAGAAGAAAGATATTCACTTCCACGGACAACATGCGTGATTCCCATTAAATGATCGTCGACAACATTTGCAAAATTATATGTCGGCATTCCATCCCTTTTGATGAGAACCTGATCATCAAGGGTTTTGTTCTCAACCGTGATATCCCCAAAAATTTCGTCGTGGAATGTTGTCGTTCCCTCATGCGGAATCAGCTGTCTGATAACATAGGGTTCTCCGGCCGCAGCACGGACATCGGACTCCTCTTTTGTAAGCGTGCGGCAGGGATCGTCTCCCCTGTCAAATTCCCCGGAATCCTCTTCGCTTTCAGCCTTCTCACAGAAACAGCGGTAAGCGTTTCCGTTTTCAACAAGAAGCTCAGCATATTCCTTATACATGGACATTCTTTCACTCTGAATATACGGAGCGACCGGGCCTCCCACATCAGGACCCTCGTCATGCTCAAGATGGCACTCTGCCATTGTACGGTAAATGACATCTGTAGCTCCTTCTATGAGACGGCCTCTGTCTGTATCTTCTATACGAAGAATAAACTTGCCGCCGTCATGGCGGGCAATAAGATATGTATATAGTGCTGTGCGGAGATTTCCCACATGCATATAACCAGTGGGAGAAGGCGCAAATCTGGTGCGTACCTCTCCGACCGGAATTCTGTTTTCGTTCTCTTCAAACCATGCTTTTTCTTTCATAAGTTATAATACCCCACAATGAGATTTTAACTATAATATAATAAATACGAAATTGCCGGTTGTCAAGTTGAAGTTATTCTGATAGAATATAAGGACTTTTGGAACACTGCAGTGAAAGAAGGGTATTATTATGGAAAATACTGAAAAGAAAGTAATGTTCTCCGGAATTCAGCCGTCAGGAGACCTCCATCTGGGAAATTATCTCGGTGCAATAAGAAACTGGGTTGCTCTTTCGGATGAATATACCTGCTACTACTGCATCGTTGATGAACACAGTATTACCGTCCGGCAGAATCCGGCAGAGCTGCGCAAACGCTCAACGGTTCAGCTTGCTCAGTATATAGCTTGCGGACTTGATCCGCAGAAGAATACTCTTTTCATTCAGAGTCATGTTCATGAGCATGCCGAGCTTGGATGGATCCTGAACTGCTATACGATGTTCGGTGAACTCAGCCGCATGACGCAGTTTAAAGACAAGAGCGCTAAAAATGCAGAAAATATCAACGGCGGTCTTTTTACTTACCCTGCTCTGATGGCAGCCGATATTCTTCTTTATAATGCGCACTATGTTCCCGTAGGTGCGGATCAGAAGCAGCATGTTGAGCTTGCAAGAGATGTTGCTGTCCGTTTCAACAACATTTACGGCGATACTTTTGTTGTTCCCGAACCATACATTCCGAAGGTCGGCGCAAGAATCATGAGCCTTTCCAATCCTTCCTCAAAGATGAGCAAGAGCGATCCGGCTGGATGCGTCTTCCTTATGGATTCTCCGGATGAAATATCCCGTAAATTCAAGCGCGCCGTAACTGACTCCGACACAGAGCACTGTGTGCGTTACGCTCCCGACGAAAAGCCCGGTGTGGCAAATCTGATGGGAATTTACTCTTCCGTAACCGGAAAGACCTTTGAAGAAATCGAAACCGAATTTGACGGTAAGGGATACGGTGTATTCAAGCCTGCCGTCGGGGACGCGGTTATTGAAAAACTCAGGCCGATTCGCGAAGAGGCCGAACGCATGATCAACGATAAGGAATATCTCAAAGGAATATATACTGAAGGTGCTCAGCGAGCCGAATATGTGGCAAGAAAAACACTCCGGAAAGTGACCAAGCGTATCGGATTTGTTGAAAAGCCGTTTTGATTATCATTTGAAAGATTGGTAAATTATGTTCAGTAGTATTAACTCGTGGCTTCGGATCGGTCTGGCAGTCTTCTTCGCATTTCTGGCAGCATATCTGATGACTCCGCCGGTTAAAAAATTCGCAGAAAGCATCGGAGCAGTAGATCAACCCTCCGCCAGAAGAATCAATGATCATCCCGTTCCCAGAATGGGCGGAATAGCGATCCTGTGCGGCTTCATGCTTGGAATGCTTCTGTTCGCAGATCTTACACAGCAGGTCGAAGGAATTATTATCGGGGCTCTCATCATTGCAGTGATGGGTGCCATTGATGATATTTTCAATCTGAACCCCTGGGTAAAGCTTCTCGGGCAGGTTGCCGCCGCCGCTGTTGCTATCGCCTGTGGTGTCGTCGTGGACGGGTTTACAGACTTTGTATCCTTCACCGATACTGTTTTTCTGAGCCGTTTTCCTGCGCTTATTCTCACAATCATCTGGATCGTCGGATGTACGAACGCGATCAACCTGATTGACGGGCTCGACGGGCTGGCTGTTGGGATGACAACAATCAGTGCATTTACTCTTTTCTTTATTTCTCTGCGTGTTTCCGATCTTAATGTTTCTGTTATTCTCGCCTGTCTGATCGGCGCCTGCGCCGGTTTCTGGCCCTTCAACTGGAATCCCGCCAAAATCTTTATGGGTGACGTCGGATCACAGATGCTCGGTTTTGTTTTGTCTGCCGTATCCGTTATAGGCCTGTTTAAAATGCATGCGCTTGTAACGATGCTTCTCCCCGTTCTCGCGATGGCAGTTCCTCTGGCAGATACCACGTTTGCAATCATTCGACGACTTCTGAAAGGGCAGAGTCCTTTCCATGCCGATAAAGGTCATTTTCATCACCGTCTTCTCGCTCTTGGTCTCACGCAAAAGCAGGCGGTTATTGTTCTATACGGGATTTCGATCGTTCTCGGAATGTTTGCCTATCTGATGGTCGGTTCAACCAGGATGGTAAAGATTATCTGTCTTTTAGTCGCATTCGTTATCGTGACATGTATTGTCGTCTTTGTTTTTAAATTCTATCCCCGTTCCGGGAAAAGAAAAACAGATTCGATTTCAGTCACAGAAGAGGATGTAAAAATATACAGAAAATAACAGTTTCTCAGGCTGCTTTTACCGGGTGCTTTTCAGGCACCCGGTTTTTTTGCGAATTTGTAAACATCAAAAATCTCTGTTGACAAAGAATATGGTTAATGTTATATTAGCACTCGAAAGAAGAGAGTGCTAAATGCCTATCAGTGAACGTCAAAAAAAGATATTAACAGCGGTAGTTGAAGAATATATCCGAACCGCAGAGCCTGTCGGCAGTAAGATTCTTGCCGCTAATGCCGGTCTTGGGTGTTCTTCCGCCACGATCCGCAATGAACTTGCATTTCTCGTAAGCCAGGGCTACCTTGAACAGCCGCACACCTCGGCCGGTCGTGTGCCGACTCCTCTGGGATACCGACTGTACGTCAATGAGCTGATGGAGAAACAGCGGCTTTCCGTTGAAGAGACCTCTGAGCTGAATATGCGGCTCGAGCAGAAGCTGCGTGAGCTTGACAATACCATCGATGATGTTTCCCGTCTCGCCTCTCAGCTTACAGACTATCCTGCGCTTGCGCTTTCTTCAAGGCCCGGCGTAACGATAAAAAGGTTTGATATTATTTATGTGGATTCCAATACCTTTATTATTGTCGTAATGCTCAGCAACAACACTGTTAAGAATAAGCTTGTCCGTCTTCCGGTTTCGGCAGATGAAGGAATGATCAAACGTCTCTCAGCACTGTTCAATGCCTCATTTACCGGAATATCCGATGCCGATATTACTCCTGTTCTAATCAGTTCGACGGAGCGTGCGGCGGACGATACTATCGGAATCACATCTGTAATCGCCGCTTTTGCAATCGAAGTTCTTACTGAAACTTCCACCCCCTCTGCTTTCATTACCGGAGAAAACCGGCTCCTTAATCAGCCGGAGTTCCGGGATCCAGACAAGGCCCACAAGCTTATGAATTACCTTTCCGGCGGAGGAAATATACTTTCTCCCGGAAATGTTCCGGAAGACGTTAATGAGGTTCGTGTCCTGATAGGACCCGAAAACGTCGCCGAGGAACTCAAGGATTCCAGCGTGATCGTTGCAACGTACGACGCCGGAGACGGGACTAAAGGGCTTATCGGCGTTGTTGGTCCTACAAGAATGGACTATTCGCTTATAGCATCAAAGCTGAGTTTTCTTGCTCAGGGACTTTCCAAACGACTCGGAGGCAATGCCTCCCCGGTTCAGGGAATGCATAACAAGTTAATAATTAAGGGAGATGATTCCGATAAACGATAAAGAAAACGAAATCCTCGAAGAGACGCAGGCAGAGGACACTGTCTCAGAAGAAACTTCTCAGGAAGAACCCATTGAAGTAATTGAAGAAGACGAGGTTCCCATTCAGGAGGAAGCCGAAGAAGAAAAACCTTCAAAAAAGGACAGGCGGCAGAAAAGAGAAGAAAAAAAAGCCGCAAAGGAATCGGAAAAGCTGGCCGCAAAGGATGAAGAGCTTGCAATTCTGAATGACAAATATCTTCGCGTATGTGCGGAATATGATAATTTCCGCAAGCGCAGTCAGAAAGAAAAGGATTCTCTCTACGGAGACATCCGGGCAAGTGTTATAACCAGTTTCCTTCCGGTATACGACAATCTCGTAAGAGCCCTTGACACAAAAACAGAAGATGAAGCCTATGCCAAAGGCGTAGAGATGATCATGAATCAGTTTAATACCACTCTGGAAAAGCTCGGGGTCGAGGAAATCCCTGCTCTGGGTGAGAAATTCGATCCCACCATCCACAATGCCGTTATGCATGTAGATGACGATTCAAAGGGTGAGAATGAGATCGTTGAGGTATTCCAGAAGGGGTTTAAGATCGGCGACAAGATCATTCGGTTTGCCATGGTCAAAGTTGCCAACTGAAATTGTTTAAAATATTAGGTTATATAAAGGAGAAAAATTATGGGTAAAATTATTGGTATTGACTTAGGAACAACCAACAGCTGTGTATCAGTTCTCGAAGGCGGCGAAGCCGTTGTTATTCCCAATGCGGAAGGCGCACGCACCACTCCGTCCGTCGTTGCATTTTCCAAGACCGGTGAGCGTATGGTAGGCCAGGTTGCAAAGCGTCAGGCTGTTACCAATCCCGACCGCACCATTTCCTCCATCAAGCGTGAGATGGGTTCCAACTACAAAGTTACTGTTGACGCCAAAGCATATACTCCTCAGGAAATTTCCGCCATGGTACTTCAGAAGCTGAAAGGCGATGCCGAAGCATACCTCGGCCAGACTGTGACCGAAGCCGTTATTACTGTTCCCGCATACTTCACTGATGCCCAGCGTCAGGCTACCAAGGATGCCGGAAAAATCGCAGGACTTGAAGTAAAGCGTATCATCAATGAGCCGACTGCTGCAGCTCTCGCATACGGCCTTGATAAGGAAAATGATCAGAAGATCATGGTTTACGACCTCGGCGGCGGTACCTTTGATGTTTCTGTTCTCGAAATCGGTGACGGCGTTATTGAAGTTCTTGCAACTGCCGGCAATAACCGCCTCGGCGGTGATGACTTCGACGAATGCATCACAAAGTATCTTGTTGATGAATTCAGAAAGAGCGAAGGCGTTGACCTCAGCTCTGATAAGGTTGCAATGCAGCGTCTGCGCGAAGCAGCCGAAAAGGCAAAAATTGAGCTTTCCGGCGTAACATCCAGCAACATCAATCTTCCTTATATCACTGCTGATGCAACCGGACCGAAGCATCTTGATGTAACTCTTACCAGAGCAAAGTTCAATGAACTCACCCATCACCTCGTAGAAAAGACTGTTGGTCCCGTTAAGCAGGCTCTCAGCGATGCAGGTCTTTCCGCAAGCGAGCTTTCAAAGGTTATTCTCGTCGGCGGTTCTTCCCGTATTCCCGCTGTTCAGGAAGAAGTTAAGAAGCTTACCGGCCAAGAAGGCTTCAAGGGAATCAACCCTGACGAATGCGTTGCAATCGGTGCTGCAATCCAGGGCGGTGTTCTTTCTGGTGATGTTGAAGGCATCGTTCTCGTTGATGTAACTCCTCTTTCTCTCGGAATTGAAACACTTGGCGGCGTATGCACCAGACTCATTGACCGCAATACTTCCATTCCTACCAGAAAGAGCCAGATTTTCTCCACTGCAGCTGACAATCAGACCAGCGTTGAGATCAACGTTCTGCAGGGTGAGCGTGAGATGGCAGCATATAACAAGAGTCTCGGCAAATTCCATCTTGACGGAATCGCTCCGGCACGCCGCGGCATTCCTCAGATTGAAGTTTCTTTTGATATTGATGCCAACGGTATCGTAAATGTTTCCGCAAAGGATCTCGGAACCGGTAAAGAGCAGCATATCACCATCACCTCTTCCACCAACATGAGCAAGGATGACATTGACAAAGCTGTTAAGGAAGCTGAGATGTATGCGGCAGAGGATGCAAAGCGCAAGGAAGAGATCGACACCCGCAACCAGGCCGATCAGATGGTATATCAGACGGAGCAGACTCTCTCCGAGCTCGGCGATAAAATTGATCCCGCTGACAAGGGTGAAGTTGAATCCAAGCTCTCTGCTCTGAAGACGGCGCTCTCCGGAACAGACACCGCTTCCATCAAGAGTGCGACTGAAGACCTCACTAAGGCTTTCTACAAGATTTCCGAGAAGATGTATCAGGCAGCCGGCGGTGCGCAGGGCGGTGCAGGTTTTGATCCCAACGCAGCTGCAGGCCAGGCCGGAGGAGATCCGCAGTACTACGATGCAGACTTTACTGAAGTCGTTGATGATGACAAGCAGTAATCCTTCGTTATTTGCAGATCCATTAAGAATTAACTTATAACTAAAAGGGGAGAGGAAAAATTCCTCTTCCCTTTAGGAGCGTATATGGCAGAAAAAAGAGATTATTATGAAGTACTCGGCGTATCCAAAACCGCAACGGCTGACGAAATAAAAAAGGCATACCGTAAGATTACAAAGGAGAACCATCCCGATCTTCATCCCGGCGACAAGGCCTGCGAAGAGCGCTTCAAGGAAGCTAATGAAGCTTACGAGGTTCTCTCAGACGAAGAGAAACGCAGAAAATACGACCAGTTCGGTATGGCTGCATTCGATCCCAACTCCGGCTTTGGAGCGGGCGGATTCGGCGGAGGATTTGACTTTGGAGATCTCAGCGATCTGTTCGGAGGCATAGGCGATATTTTCGGCGGCGGTTTCGGTGGTTTCGGCGGTTCAAGAAGAGCTGATCCGAATGCTCCTCGCAAAGGCAGCGATGTCCGGGCGGATCTGACCATTTCCTTTGAAGAAGCAGCTTTCGGTTGCCAGAAGGAAGTCACTGTTCCCATAATTGAACAGTGTTCCGACTGTAAAGGCAACGGCTGTGCTCCCGGAACAACGCCTGAAATCTGCCCGGACTGCAAAGGCTCCGGTCAGACTGTTACACAGCAGCGCACTCCGTTCGGTATGGCTCAGTCTGTGGGCCGCTGCTCAAGATGCGGCGGAACGGGAAAAATCATTCACCAGCCCTGTAAAACATGCAAGGGTATGGGAAATATTCGCCGTCAGCATAAGATTTCCGTTAAGGTTCCTGAAGGAATCGATGACGGGCAGGCCCTTCCCATGAGAGGGAAAGGAAACGCCGGCGCCAATAACGGCCCTGCCGGAGATCTTTATGTCTCTATTTCTGTTCGTCCGCATGAGATATTTGAACGTGAAGGAACCAGCGTTTATATTGTTCAGGATATCAGCTATGCTGAGGCAGCACTCGGTGCGGATATTGAAGTCCCGACGCTTGACGGAAAGGTAAAGCTTACCATCCCCGAAGGCACTCAGCCCGGCGCGGTATTCCGCCTCAAAGGGAAGGGAATTCCCTATCTTAACGGGAAAGGTGCACGCGGTGATCAGTTCATCACTGTAAATCTGGCCGTTCCCAAGAAGCTGACGAATGAGCAGAAGGAACTTCTCAGAAAGTTTGCTGCATCTATGGGCTCCTCCACGGTTAAGGCCGGCGGAATTTTCGGTAAGAAGAAATAACGCGTATGAAGCTCATTGCTCCCGATTATTATTCTTCTTTTTCCTGTATTGCCGGTAAATGCAGAAACAGCTGCTGTATCGGCTGGGAAATCGATATTGACGAGTATACCGCTGAGTATTATAGAACTCTCAGCGGTGATCTCGGCATCAAACTGAAAAACTCTATTGCAGAAGGTCCCTCAGGATCTTCTTTTATTCTCTCCGAAGAAGAACGATGCCCCTTTTTAAACAGAGAAGGGCTTTGCGATATCATTCTCCAGCTCGGGGAGGATTCGTTATGCCAGATATGCAGCGATCATCCAAGATTCAGAAATTACTTTTCAGACAGAACAGAAATTGGGCTCGGCCTGTGCTGTGAATCGGCAGCTCATCTGATCCTTACAAAGAAAGAAAAAACCCATCTTACGATGATCTGCGACGATAAATGTGGAGAAGCGCTTTCAAAATCTGACGCCGATGCTCTGGAAATGCGTGATAAGCTGATTGAAATTGCCCAGCAGCGGGAAATAGGTATCCTCTCCAGAATTAAAAAAATTCTTTTCTGTTTTGCATCCGAAACAACCTCCGCCTGCATTCCGGCATCCCGAATGCTGACACTTGAACAGTTAAACAGCTCATGGACGGACCGGCTTCTCCGGCTAAATGAATACGAAAAGGGAAATAAGCAGTTGGATCTGTCCGAGTTTGATCAGATTTTCAGGCAATACGCAACGGTTTTTGAGCAGTTTCTTGTCTATCTTCTTTTCAGACATTTCCCCGATGCTGTACAGTCCGAAAGGCAACGGGAATACCTGCTTTTCATCGTTTCCTCCGTCATTCTAACGGCAAGAATGCTAAAAGTGTCCTGTTCTGCAGCTAATAATTTCTCCTGTGTGGAAGAACTGACAGACATAATCAGAGAATGGTCTGCTGAAATAGAATATTCCGATGAGAATATTGAAAAGCTTCTTTTCTTTTTTGAAGACAAATAAAATTCGATCAATTCCAATACAAGAAAACTGAGGTTTGCTTCATGAACAGAATAAAAGTACTCCTGTGGGACATAGACGGTACCGTCTTGAATTTCAAAGCCGCCGAAAAAGCTGCCGTTCGTAAAGGATTCCGGAACATGTCTCTCGGAGAATGCACCGATGAAATGATATCCGTTTATTCCGATATTAACGACAAATACTGGCAGCTTCTCGAGAAAGGAGAACTGGCCAAGCCGGAGATCCTGGTTTACAGATTCAGAGATTTCTTTATACAGTACGGAATCGATCCTAATCTTGCTGATTCATTTAATGCACAGTATCAGTATGACCTCGGAGATACAATCTGTTTCAACGATAACGCGTATGAATTGCTCAAATCTCTCGGAAAAGAATATCGGATGTTTGCCGTTACAAACGGAACCGCTCATGCACAGCATAAGAAGCTGACTCTTTCCGTCCTGATCGATATTTTCGATGATTATTTCATATCTGATGAAATAGGTTATGAAAAACCTTCAAAAGAGTATTTTAATGCGGTCTTTAACAGTATCCGAATAAAATTTGATTTTTCTCCCGATGAGGCAATGATCATCGGAGATTCTCTGACAAGTGACATTACAGGCGGAATCAATGCCGGGATCAGAACCTGCTGGTATAATCCGGGATTCCTGAAAAACACGCATGATCTTCCTGTTGACTTTGAGATACGTAATTTAAATGAAATATGGCAGATCCTATCTGCCTGCGGAGGGAAAGATGACTGAAACAACTGAGAAAAACTCCTGCCGGGAAGCGGAGGAACTGATAAATTTCATCCGGAAAAGTCCGACAGCTTTTCATACTGTCAGCACAATTAAAGCTATGCTCGACGAAAACGGATTCACTCAGCTTTTTGAAGAAAATGAATGGGCTCCCGCTCCTGGCAATAAATACTACGTCATTCGCAACTGCTCCAGCATCATTGCTGTTTCTGTCGGCAGCTGTCTGCAGAATCCTTCTTTCCAGATAACGGCGTCTCACAGTGACTCTCCGTTATTTAAAGTAAAGGAGAATGCTATCCTTAAAACGAAAGAGAAATATGCCCGTCTTAACACAGAGGGATACGGAGGAATGATCTGCTCCTCCTGGCTTGACCGTCCCCTTTCTCTCGCCGGAAGAGCTGTAGTCAAAAATGGATCAAAATTTGAATCCAGGTTGTTCAATATTGACCGGGATCTCCTTCTGATACCAAATGTTGCCATTCATATGAACCGGAGCGTTAATGAAGGGACTTCTTTCAACAAGCAGACAGATATGCTCCCGCTGTTCAGTACTTCTCTTCCGTCCGAAGAGGATTTTAAAAAGATGATTGCAGATGAGCTCGGAGTCCTCCCGGAACAGCTTTACGGTTCCGATACGTTTCTGTATTGCCGGTCAGCTCCTTCTGTATGGGGCAAGGATAATGAATTTATATCCTCTCCCAGACTCGACGATCTTCAGTGTGTCTTCTCTTCCCTGCTTGGTTTTCTAAACGGGAAGAACGAAAAGAATATCAATGTATTTGCATGCCTTGACAATGAAGAAGTCGGTTCCGGTACAAGGCAGGGCGCCGCATCTACTTTTCTTCCTGATGTGCTCGGAAGGATTTCTCAGGCGGTTTTCCGCGAAAAGGAAGGATATTACCGCGCCGCATCTTCCGGGTTCATGCTCAGCTGTGACAACGCCCATGCAGTTCATCCGAACCATCCGGAAAAGACGGATGATACCAACTGCGTGTATATCAATGAAGGAATCGTTCTGAAATCCCATGCCGGGCAGAAATATACAAGCGATGCCGTCGGAATGGCTGCCTTCAGAGAAATCTGTAAAAGGGCAGATGTTCCTGTACAGGTTTTTGCAAATCGCTCTGACTCAGCCGGTGGGAGCACACTTGGAAATATTGCTATGGGACAGATTTCCATGTGCTGTGTTGACGTCGGACTTCCCCAACTGGCAATGCATTCCTCTTATGAGACAGCCGGGGTCAAAGATACGTCTTTCATGATACGCGCTGTTAATGAATTCTATAACAGCCATTTTGAGGTATCGGGGGACTCTTTCTCTGTCTGAATCGGATATTATTTTTGGTTCGTGTATCTGTACCAATACTGTTTTACCTCTTGAAAAAAGAGAAGCTCTTATGACTGTTTTCAGCCGTAAGAGCTTCTCTTTTTCTTTTTAATTTTGTTTAACTTTAATCCATTTTCACTTTATCCGGAAACTATTATTGGAATATCTGAGCCACCGGGCTTTCAGAATCAAGAACGATCGTTTTGTTTCCACCCTGAAGGGAATCTTCCATAGCATCAAGAGCGATCATAAAGGTATAGAATCCAGCTTCATCATCCGTATCATAAACATCGGAAAGAATCCTCATATATTCGGCATCCCCTTCCGCCCGTATTGTTTCGGCAGCAGCATTTGCCTCAGATATGATGATCTTCACTTTTTTGTCCGCTTCGTTCCGGATCCGTTTTGCCTCCGCATTTCCTTCAGCGGCATATGAGGCAGCAATATTATTGCGCTCGGAAATCATTCGGGTGTAGACCGCTTCTTTATTGTCATCCGGAAGATCCAGTGTCTTTGTTTCAACGGCGATCATCTCAATGCCATACCTGTCAAAATTATCCCCTATATTATCCATGACAAGCTGAACAACATATCCATCTCTTCCGGAAATGATCGTTTCCTGTTTCTGAGATGAGATAACCGTCTTTAGCGCATTATACACGATTGCGTTGATTCTGCTCTCAGCATTCGAAATGCTTCCGGAAAGTGATTCAATAAACTGTCTCGGATCGCTGATCTTCCAGAGTGCAAATGAATCAAGCACCATAGAATGCTTATCGGCCGTGATAACATCACTGATCGGAAGGTCATAAAGTAACTCGGTTTTCGGCAATGCAGATACTGACTGGATAAACGGAACCTTAAAATAGAGGCCCGGCTCATCCTTGACATCGCTGACAGCACCGAATTCAAGAACAACTCCGTACTCATTCTGCTCAACAATGAACAGAGCATTCATTGCAAGAAATACAGCAATAACGATAATTCCCACAATAAGAACTGTTGTCGTTGTATTTTTTAAGTTCTTCACTTCTCAGTCCTCCCTTCAGAAGTTTCTTCACGGGAAGCGAAATCATCCAACGGGAGCATCGTGGAAACTTCTGCTCCCTCATTTCCCATTATATATACTTTAACATCAGGAAATACCTTGGTTATCATCTCATAATAAAGGCGCTGACGGGTTATCTCAGGATACTTTGAGTACTCCTCATAAAGCTTGGAAAAACGGGATGCCTGACCCGTTGCGTCATTGATCCTGGCAGTTTTATATGCCTCTGCCTGCTGAAGGATCTCATCTGCATCCGCCTGAGCCGCCGGCAGTACTTCATTTGCATATTTGTTGGCATTATTTGTTGCAGTTTCCGCTTCCTGCTTAGCAGTTTCAACCGCCTTGAACGCTTCTTGAACCTGCGCTGTAGGAGGTTCCGCGTCCTGAATTGTAATATTCACCAGCGTGATACCAAGATCTTCTTTTTCAAGACGTTCAAGAATCTTAGCTTTTATTGAAGCCTGAATCTCACTTTTCCCGGTAGTGATGACATCATCAACATTGTACAGTCCAATCGTATCTCTGATATAAGACTGACAAAGCATCTTCAGGATATTGACCGGATCAGCAGAATTATAAATGTATTTCACGGGATCCGTAACACGATATTCCACATAGAAATCAACATTTACGAAATTGTAGTCCACGGTAATCATCACAGATTCCGAAGTGATGGATTCACCGGTCCTGCTGTCATATCCGATCGTAAATCCCTTTGTGGCTTTTGAAACGATCGTTTTCTGCTGAATAAAGGGGATTTTAAACTTCAAGCCCGGCTCACTGATAACTGAAGGATGGCCAAAAGTAGTGATCACCGCGTATTCATCTTCATTGAGCTGATAAAAGGAATTCATCCCTACAAGCAGCACAATGATAACGATCAAAGCAAATATCGTGAGACCTATGCCTGCTTTTTTCCCCGGTCTGCGTGGACGGGCAGTATCCCCATACTGCGCATTCCCAAAATCTTCTGCCATTCTTATGTTCCTTTCTGTTTCATTCACAAATATGTTTATAATTTTATACCATATAGCTAAATAATTCAATTTCCGTTTTGTTAAATAATATTTCCCGATGTTTTTATTGCGAAAAGAAAATGCTTATGGTATATTTCTCATATATGAGATAATAAACAGCAAATACAAATATACTCAAATAAGGAGAAAATAATATGGGAAAATTTGCTATTAAACAGGCTAAGAACGGCCCGATGTTCAATCTTAAGGCTCGCAATGGACAGATCGTAGGCACAAGCGAAGTTTATTCCAGCATGTCAGCATGCAAAGCCGGAATCGAAAGCGTAAGAAAGGCCGTTGCAAAGGCAAAAATAGAGGATCAGACGCTCGCTGTTCCCGAAAAGCTTACCAATCCGAAATTCGAAATCTATAAGGACAAGCGCGGTGAGTTCCGTTTCCGTCTCCGTGCTTCCAACGGAGAGAATATCCTTGCAGGCGAGGGATACAAATCAAAATACAGCTGCAAAAACGGAATTGCAAGTATCTGCAAAAATGCTCCTGACGCGGAAGTCGTTGAAGAAGATTAATAAAAATAGTTTCTGTTCAAAAGCAGCAGACTCCGGAAATCCGAAGTCTGCTGCTTTCTGCTTTACGTGCTCAGCCAATACCTCCGAGAATAGCTCCGGCGATCAGCGCTGTTATCGTGCAGATAATGAAAACATATTTCCCTAGCGGGTAAAACCACGATCTCACGGCTTTCTTGCTGCCCAGATTCACCTGCTTCAAAGCTTCTTCTTTTGAAATGACCCAGAAGAACATTATTCCGGCAAGCAGTGCACCGAGGGGGCAGATGTAAATGGATACTACGTCCATCCACTGCGAAGTGATATGCTGAATACAAAGAGCAACCATGCATCCGAACGCAAGAATAACCGCAGTCGCGGGAACTCTTTTCAGCTTCAGTTCATCCTGAAGGAAAGCAATCGGAGCTTCATACAGATTGATTATAGAGGATACTCCCGCAAACAGAACACAGACAAAGAAAATGATTGAAACGATCCTTCCCGCTGTTCCCATTCCGTTAAATACATTAACAAGATAGATAAACATCAGACCAGGGCCGCCGGCAGAAAGCTTTTCTCCGGAGGTCGCCATTGCAGGGATAATAACCATTGCTGCAAGCAGTGCGGCAAGCGTATCAAATACAGCAACATTTCGTGCGGAAACCTGAACGTCCTCATCCTTGCTGAGATATGATCCGTAAATAACGGTTCCGTTTCCTGCAATCGACAGAGAGAAGAATGCCTGACCAAATGCATAGATCCATACTTTCGGATCCGAGAGTCCGTTTCCGTTAAAGGTAAAGATATATTTATAACCGTCTTTCGCACCGGGAAGCGTTGCAATGTATATTCCCAGTAAAACAAAAAGGAAGAACAGTGTCGGCATCATCACTTTATTTGCTTTTTCGATTCCATTTGCAATTCCGAACGCCATGATTCCAAAAGAGATCACAATAGCAACCACGATCCAGACGTTTGCACCCCATGAGTCAGCAGTCACTCCGAATGTTCCGCCAATTACATTCATATCCTGTCCCATCGCGGCAATCCCGCCGGAAAAAGCCATTACCGTATATTTAATGATCCAGCCCATAACAACCGTATAGCCAATTGCCAGTGCAAGAGAACCGAGAACCGGAAGACTGCCGATAATTCTTCCCGACTTTTCATTCCCTCTCTGGGCTGTTGCCCAGCCAAATGCACCGACAGGTCCTGTTCCGGCAGCACGTCCGAGTGCCATCTCTTCGATTATTCCCGTTGCACCGATCAGAATAACGAAAATAAAATACGGGAGAATAAAGGTAAGACCGCCATACGTGGAAACTAGATTCGGAAATCTCCAGATATTTCCCATTCCAACTGCGGAACCTATACAGGCGAGAACAAAACCTCTTCTGCTCGCAAAGCTGTCTCTCGGCTGATTTTTCTTTTCTGACATTAATAACATCCCTTTCTGTTTTGAATAAATAACAAAATCCCGCCAAATCTCTACAGATCTGACGGGACAGGAATACAAACCTGCGGTACCACCCGACTTGGCGCTTTCAGCACCCTCTCAACCCACACTAACATGCGGAGATCTTTGTTAACGGAGGATCAGCTCCGGCTCGCATTGGCAGGTTGCCCTGCTTTCCGCTCACCCTCGGAAGCCCATTCACTTATCATATCCGTACCGCAATCCCAGCTGCTGCGGCTCTCTGCAACGTATTCAGATAAGCTACTTACTCTTCTTCAACGGTTTGTTGTTTTGTTATTTAAAAGGTAACATACATATCTTATTTTGTCAATTTTTTTCTTTCTGTTTCCCGATAAACGCGGAAATAGAATCGTTGTGAAATATTTTCCCGTTTTTCTCCTGAAAAATACATAAAAACAGCAAAAAACTCTTGCATTTATATCCTTGTTCTGCTATTATATTTGAGCATTTCACACGGATACGGACTTTCCCCCATGTGGTCTCATTCAAAGGGGCTTGGTGGAGGGGTTGAAGTATCCGGAGGAAAATAACAAATTTAAAGGAGAAAACCAAATGTCAGTAGTATCCATGAAGCAGCTGCTGGAAGCCGGTGTCCATTTCGGTCACCAGACCCGTCGCTGGAACCCTAAGATGGCAGAGTACATCTATTGTGAGCGTAACGGAATTTACATCATCGACCTTCAGAAGACCGTTAAGAAGCTCGAAGAGGCTTATGACTTTGTCCGCAGTCTCGCAGCAAATGACCAGACCATTCTTTTCGTAGGAACCAAGAAGCAGGCTACAGACGCCGTTAAGGAAGAAGCAAGCCGCGTCGGCATGTACTATGTCAACGCCCGTTGGCTCGGCGGTATGCTCACAAACTTCAAGACCATGCGCGGCCGTGTTGATCGTCTTGCTCAGCTTAAGAAGATGCAGGAAGACGGCACCTTCGATATGCTCCCCAAGAAGGAAGTTATGAAGCACCTCGGCGAAATGGAAAAGCTCGAGAAGTACCTTGGCGGTGTTAAGGAAATGAAGAAGCTTCCCGGTGCAATGTTCGTTGTCGACCCCCGCAAGGAGCACAATGCAATTGCAGAAGCACGCAAACTCCATATTCCTATCGTAGCTATTGTTGATACAAACTGTGACCCTGATGAGGTCGATTATGTTATCCCTGCAAATGATGATGCTATCCGCGCGATCCGCCTGATTGCAGCCACCATGGCCGATGCTGTTCAGGAAGGCCGTCAGGGTGAAGATGCTGAAGTCAGCTTTGAGGCAGCTGTAGAGGCCGCTGATGTAGCTGAAGAGGCAAAGGATGAAGAAGCTCCCGCAGAGGAAAAGAAGCCCGCACGCAAGCCCCGCGCAAAGAAGGCAGAAGCTGCTTCCGAAGACGAAGCAAAGGCTGAGTAATACAGGAGGATAAAGTATTATGGCATTTACCGCTCAGGATGTAAAAACTCTCCGTGAGATGACAAACGTCGGCATGATGGACTGCAAAAAGGCTCTCCAGGAGACCGACGGTGATATGGATAAAGCTGTTGAATGGCTCCGTGAAAAGGGCCTCGCAAAGGCAGCCAAGAAGGCCGGACGCATTGCAGCCGAAGGCATGTCCTATGCAACCGTATGCGCTGAGTGTGGCAAGGGCGCTGTTGTTGAAGTCAACTGTGAGACCGACTTCTGTGCAAAGAGCGATCTGTTCACTGCATTCGTAAAGGATATCTGCAAAGCAGTTCTTACCAACGAGCCTGCAGACGTTGATGCACTTCTTGCCAGCAAGTATCCCGGATCCGAGCTCACCGTTTCCGAAACCATGCCCGAGAAGGTCATGTCCATCGGTGAGAACCTTCAGATCCGCCGTTTCAAAGTATTCAATGAGAACACTTCCGTTGCTTACGTTCATGCCGGCGGCAAGATCGGTGTTCTTGTAAACCTCAAGGTTGAAGGCGACATTGATGCTACTCAGATCGGAAAAGACGTCGCAATGCAGATTGCAGCTCTGAATCCTCGTTTCTGGGACAAAGCTCAGGTCACCGAAGATGTTCTTGAGCAGGAAAAGAAGATCGCACTTGCTCTGATGGATCAGGATCCGAAGATGGCTGAAAAGCCCGCACAGGTCAAGGAAAAGATCGTTATGGGTAAGATGAACAAGTTCTACGAAGAGAACTGCCTCCTTCAGCAGGAGTTCGTAAAGGACAACACCATGTCTGTTGAGAAGTACATTGCTTCCGCAGCAAAGGCTCTCGGCGGAAAGGTCACTTTTGTTGATGCTGTCCGTTTCCAGACCGGCGAAGGCATTGAAAAGAAGCAGGAAGACTTCGCTGCAGAAGTTGCTGCTCAGATGAACATGGGTAAGTAAATCCTTCAGAGTTAATTATCTGAATCATAAAAACATGCCGCAGAAAATTCTGCGGCATGTTTTTTATTATAATCTTTTGTCTGGGATCGCCATCTTTAATCGTCGGAAATAATAAATGTTTTTTACTGAACATCGGGAATTATCATAACCATAGAGTCTGCTTTCACTGCATCCTTCGCATTGATCGTCAGTGTGCTTCCGGTGATGGTGATAAATCCCTTTCCTTCTTTCGTTGTATCTGTCTTGATTCCGTCATTTCCGGCATTAATAGTCACGGAGGCATCCGATATCTCGACAGAATAATTACCCTTTATACCGTTATTGACAGCATTAACGAAAACAGAAGCACTTTTTATGTCAATATCATTTTTTGAAGCAATACCGTTATTGATGTTCCCGTTTATGGTAATCGTCCCATGCCCCTTGATTTTCAGATCGTCTTTAGAGTAAATAGCCGCTTCAGATCTGGAATCATTAAAAGATGCATACGTCTCTTCATTTCCGGAAGTGACCGTGTTGTATGTTCCGTCAGCAATATCCAGCGTTACCTTATCTGCATTCTCAACGTATATTGCCGGGCCGGTAAGAGATGTAACAGTGACTCCATTTAATTCTATCTCAACCTTCTCATCGGAAGCTACAGCAATTCTGATCTGCCCGTCATTGAGTGTGCCACTCAATGAATAAATTCCCGGTGCACTGATCGTCAGCGTACTCCCGGAGGCAGTTACACCTCCGCAGTCATAAGAAATGCTGTCTCCATCAAGAGACACATAACGCACAGCCTGATCATCAAGGATCGGCGTATCGGCATAAGCGCAGGAATAAAAGACTGAAATAAATGCCGCAATGAGTAAAATAACTGAAATTGTTTTTTTCATCTGTTTTTCTTTCCTTATCAATAATTGGTAGCCATAGGCAATCTTCCCTTAAAGATTGCTTGCATTATAATGCAAAAAACATAAAACTACAATTGAAACTTTTCATTGGCTATATTTCCCCCTTGACACACATGACCCGTCGTGCTATTCTATTAACGTATTAGCGAATTAAAGTATTTCATGGGTTGTTTGAGAAAACAGTCAATGAACGCAATCTCACCAAAACGGGAATGCTAACATTCTGACGAAATTGATCTCATTCTTTCCCAAAAAAATCTGGAGTCTGAAAATGATTAAAATACTGAAAAAAGCCGACCTCAGAGATAAAAGCATCCTCAGACGCTGCAGCGAACCAGATCCTGCCGTTACCGCTTCTGTCTCCGAAATTATAAAAAACGTACGTGCACACGGAGATGCGGCTGTACGTGAGTATTCCATAAAATTTGACGGCAGCTGCCCGGATACTCTTGAGCTTCCCCGTGAAGCCCTTGCCGAAGCTGTAAATAAAGTACCGTCTGAGCTCTTAGATGTAATAAGAGAAGCATCCAGGCGAATTGAACGATACCACCGGGCTCAGCTCAGACAGAGCTATGAAGTCGAAACTGACGGAACCATTCTGATGATGAAGGTCCGTCCGCTGGATACCGTAGGCGCATATGTTCCGGGTGGTACAGCTCCGTATCCTTCAACTGTGCTTATGAATGTCGTCCCGGCTAAGATTGCCGGAGTAAAGGAAATCATCATGGTCTCTCCACCGACATGCAGAGGTGAGATCTCTCCTGTAATACTGGCTACGGCTTACATTGCCGGAGTGGACCGAGTATTTCAGGTCGGCGGAGCTCAGGCGATTGCAGCGCTGGCATATGGCACGGAGTCAATCCCCAAGGTAGACAAGATCGTAGGTCCCGGCAATGCGTACGTTGCCGAAGCAAAACGTCAGGTATTCGGTCCGGTTGGAATCGATCTCGTTGCCGGTCCGAGCGAAATACTTGTCATTTCAGATGGAACCAGCAATCCTGCCGTTGTTGCAGCCGATATGCTCTCTCAGGCAGAGCATGACAAGCTCTCCACTGCCGTTCTGATTACCACCTCTGAAAAGCTGGCAAAAGATACCGCAGCTGAAATTGAAAAGCAGCTCTCTGTTCTTCCGCGCGAAGCGATAGCAAGGGTATCTATCGAGAATAACGGTCTCATTCTGATCACTGATTCAATCGAAGACGCCATTGATCTTGCCAATGAAGTTGCTCCTGAGCATCTGGAGCTCTGCGTTGATAACCCGTTCGATTACGTCAGTCTGATAAAGAATGCCGGTTCCGTATTTCTTGGGAAGTACTGCCCTGAAGCTTTGGGAGATTATTTCTCCGGAACGAATCACACGCTTCCCACCGGAGGAACAGCAAATTATGGCAGTCCTCTTTCTGTGGATGATTTTATTAAAAAGACAAGCTTCACCTACTATACTGCTGCGGCCTTAAATACCGTAAAGGATTCCATTGCTCTTTTTGCCCGGCAGGAGGAGCTGGAAGGACACGCAAGGTCCGTTCTTTCAAGAGGAAACAGCGATTAATCTGAAATAATATCCCTTTAACATAGTCATCGAGACCATAGACCCACCCAGTTTGATATGCTCCCTTTATGAGAGACAGTGAAATAAAAAACACTGTTAATCTGAACCGCCCCCCAAATGTTAGACAAAAACATTTGGGGGTTTTGCTATGTCAAAGTATACATATGAAGAGAAAATAGCAGCAGTTTTGAGAGTAGAAAATGAAGGTATATCTATACATGAAAGTGCGAGAATATTGGGCTGTAATAGGTCAGTTATACTGCAGTGGAGGAATCTGTATAGAGAACATGGTTCAGAAGCTTTGCAGAACGGCGGAGCAAGTTATGATGGAGTATTCAAAGTAATGGTAGTAGAATATATGCACGCAAACAATCTGTCTACATACTGTGCTGCTGCAAAGTTTGGAATAAAGAGTGCGAGTAGTGTCAGTAAATGGGAGCGTATATACCATGAGGAGGGCCCAGAAGGACTTCTAAAGAGCAAGCCGCGAGGGCGACCGCCAAGAATGAATAAAAAAGGTGATTCAAAGAAGAAAGTATCAGAGATGACATTGGAGGAACTTATTGAAGAAAATGAGAGCCTTCAAATGGAAAACGAATACTTAAAAAAATTAAATGCCTTGGTTCAGGAAAGAATAGCCCGAGAGAATGGGAAAGAGCTGCCGTCATCGACGAACTGAGGCATAAGTATAAGCTGTCAGCGCTGCTGGCATATGACGGCATGGCTAGAAGCACGTTCTATTACTGCCTGAAACGCATGAAGCAGACGGACAAGCATGCTGAAGAAAAGGAAGTAATAATGCATATATTTCACGAAAACAAGGGAAGATACGGCTACAGACGTATCACTGCCGAAATGCATAACAGAGGCTATGAGATAAACCACAAGACCGTTCAGAAGCTGATGAGACAATGCGGCCTTAAGTGTCAGATAAGACGTGTAAGGTACAAATCCTACAAAGGAGAAGTCGGTAAAACAGCGCCAAATGTTCTGAAGAGGGATTTCAAAGCCGAGAAGCCGAATGAAAAATGGGCAACTGATGTAACAGAGTTTGCCGTAGGTGAAGAGAAAGTGTATCTGTCGCCAATACTGGATTTGTTTAATGGTGAAATAATAAGCTACGACATTTCCTTACATCCGACATTCAATCAAACGATGAGAATGCTGGATAAGGCGTTTGAAAAGATTCAAGACGATACCGTTCTTATTCTTCATTCGGATCAGGGCTGGCAATACCAAATGAAGCAATACCAGAACAGATTAAAAGAAAAAGGAATCATCCAGAGCATGTCACGCAAAGGCAACTGCCTGGATAATTCCGTAATGGAAAACTTCTTCGGTATTCTGAAAACTGAAATGTATTATGGTCAGGAATTCGAAGACGCAAATCATTTAATTTCTGAAATAGAAAACTATATTGAATACTATAACAACGATAGAATTAAGCTAAAATTAAATGGACTCAGTCCTGTAAAATTCAGAACCAAGTCCATGTTAATTGCCTAATCTAAACTGTTCAACATTTGGGGTTCAGTCCAGATTGAACAGTGTTTTTTTATTTCACTGTCTCTCATAAAGGGAGCATATCAATCTGGATGGGTTTTAATAATTACTCTTTTCGCTTGCTGAATAAAGCTTCGCAAGTCTTTTTGCAAGAATATTTGGCCAAAATTTTTGAAAGACTATTAAATCTTCAGAATATCTCATGTTATTTTGAAGGATCCTACTTGTTTCTGAATCCGAATGAATTCTATGACACATCAGCTTTTTTGATGAGTACAAAAATGAACCTTTTAACTTTGAAAGTTTTTCCCATTGGAGCCAGTCAAGATTGCTTTTTAATTCGGATTCAAACGGATGCTCTCTTATTATATCTGTAATATATGTAACAGAAGGACAGCAAATACAGTTGCCAAATGAGAGACCAAATCTTCGAAAGGCAATACTATCTGGAAACACCCTCATTGGAAAAGCAAGGATCCTTTTTATTGAAAGCAGCCTGTTTAAAGTTACTTTTTCGTCATCACGCAACTCTGAATACGCGCATGAAAATAAAATGGGATTCTCAGCCTTGTTCATATAATCCAGCATATTTTCAATATAGTTCGGTTCATAAATATCATCCTGATGTGCAAGCGTAACAAGAGCTGTATTTACACAAGAAATAGCAAAGTCCCAGTCTCCGGATATTCCTTTCTTTCCTGTATTAATATAGACTGCCAGAGAGAATTTATCTGCAATATCCGAAATCCACGAATTGGGGGTAGATGTAGAAATAATCACTCTTGTTTTAACGGTTTGTGAAAGAAGTGATTTTATACATTCTTCGAGAAACACACTCTCTTTATATGCACATACTACAAATGTGTGGTCTTCTGCTGCAAATTTATTTTTTACTTTCATCATTATATTTCATAATAGCAATTGTCTGGGTAAGAGTATTAATTTTACTCTCAAGTTGAGAGATACTAATTGTCATGCGAAAAAGTTTGATTAATAAAATAAAAATAATAATTAAAAAGATAAAATTAACAGGAGTCTGTACACCTGTAACTCTTGCCCCAAATAGTACAATTTGAGGGAAAATACTTAAAATGACAAGAACTATTGAGAAGAATATCCAAAATATGGAGTCTTCTATCCGAACAGCAGATTTTTTTATATTATATACAATCCAAAAAACGTTCAAAACTGACACAATCAGCAGAACAACTCTCAATGTAATGGTCATATTATATGACTCCTTAACCCAAAATTATCTAAAGAACTGAACAAACAGAATAGAAAAAAACATTTGAATCATATATTTTACTGAGCGAATAGGGTTTAAATAGCTTTTTCCTGCGGTACGCTCATTCATATGTAATTGAAATTCTTCCACTGAATAGCCTTTACGAATCAGATATGCAATAGTATCCGGCTCTGGGCCAAAATTAATACTATTAGCAAATAAGTCTAACATTCTGCATCCGTAGAGACGCATTCCGGAGGTCGGATCTCCGATATATTTTCTCGCTGTCATCAGGATTGCTGCTGATATGAGCGAACTGCCAAATGTGCGCATAGAATGCGGCTTACGTTCTGTCAGGAAACGAGAGCCGATTATAATATCCGCAGAATTGTTCTGCATTTTCTCTATCATTGGCTTTATATATACTGCATCATGCTGACCATCACCATCTATTTGAATAGCTGCATCATATCCATTTTCATATGCAAAACGCATACCTGTCTGAAATGCCCCTGAGAGGCCTAAGTTAATCGGTAAATCAAGAAGTGGAAAACTATTCTGTATGCATATTTCCCTTGTGTTATCTGACGAGCCATCATTTACAATTACATAATCCATATCCGGACAATGAAATCGCACATTATTAATGGTATTCAGAATACTTTCTTCTTCATTATAAGCAGGTATGATAATCAACGTTCTCATAATATTTTATCTTTCAACGATATTTGTTATTCTATATTATCACACATATTCATTTCATTCAAGAAGCAGAGAAGTTAAGAACATTTCATTGTTTCATAATAACAGAGATTACCCCGGGTTTAAATTGCCCGGGGTGATTCTATTCATAAAATCATAAGATATTTCTATTTTTACCAGGGTATATTCAGTTCCTTTTTGACTTTCTCAAGCCACTGTGCTGAAGTGCTCCCGTCCGCCTCTATATTGACTCTTGCAGAATAGCCTCCGATCCACATCCCTTCTGGGTCCTGAATATATTCCGCATATCCGTAATTCTCAGGCTCATCTGAATTCAGACCAATAAACCAATAATGAGTATTCCCTTCATCATCTGTGTATTCATAGCGAAACGGTTCACTCTGTGAAATCTGGTCGGTGATATCTATACTCTCACCGTTTACGACAAAGAGCATTCTCCCATCCGAAAAAATGACCGGTTCTTTCAGATCATCTGTATGAAGGATAGAATATGAAACCACTTCACCATCTTCATCGACCTCACTGGTTATCTCCAAATTGTTCCCCCAGCCGAAAATATGGCTGATCTTCTCTTTATACGCGAAAGCAGTAATACTCATCCCGATTATTAGTGCCGTACAAATACAGATTGGCAACAGCTTCGAAGCAGGATTAAAAACCTTTTTCTCTGCTGTCTTATTTTTCTCCAAAGAAATAGTGTCTGCAGCGTGAAGCACGCCAAAAGCCTGTTTATATTTTTCTTTATTCGTCATTATCTATCCACTCCCCCTTCAAAACTTCTCTGAGCAGTTTTCTTCCTCTTGAAAGACGGACCTTTACATTGCTTTCGCTTATATGCAATATCTCTGCCATCTCCCTGACGGAATAGTCCTCATAATAAAACAAATGAATAACAATCCGATACTTCTCCGGAAGCTTCAAAACAGATTTAAACAAGTCTTTTTCTTCCGTTGTTTCGAATGAAAGATTTTCCATATATTCTTCAAGCGGAACACTTGATCTTCGCCAAAAGGACATATTGATATTCTTTGCTTTATTGATTGCGACCCTGATCAGCCAGGCACGAATATGCTGCTCATTTTCAAATTGTTTGTCTGTTGTGTGATATTGGATCAAAGTATCCTGAACAACATCGTCTGCATCAGCTGCATTTCCGCATATATTAAATGCAGCTGAAAACAGATTATCTTTATATTTTTCCATTATCACTCTTGTATCGATTTTCATGAGTATATCCTCATACTGTTTTGTTGTGAAAGGCCCTTTCAATTACAATACAATTCTGAGAGGAGAAAGGTTACATTTATTAATTAATATTTTTAACGAGTTTGACAAATATTCCTTTAAATGATGAAAAATAATACTCCCTTCATAAGCAACAGTAAAAAAACTCTGTTACCTATGAAGGGAGTATATCATAAAACTCAAATCTGCAAATACAATCAGGCTACTTTGTCACCTGATATCTTCTGTAGCTGACTCCCGTTAATAGTCCCAAAAGGAGAGACAGAAAAACGTACAGTACCGGTGCTGCCTCAAAGATCGTAAACAAATGACCGAATATACTGACCATACGATAATCAGAGAAAGTCCAGCTGCCGAGAAATGTAACTGGGAGATACCCACAGGCCTGAGAAACCAGACGCCAGCTATACGGAGGAGTCAGCATGCTGATTAGCCAAAGACCCATCATTACTGATATTACAGCAACGGAGTTTCTGCAAATCTGAGAAAGACACATAGCAAAAATGCTCAGAAGCAGACCGATTATCATCATGATTCCCGCAAAAATCCAGAAAGCCCTGCGGATACTCATATCCATTGCCGTAGGTCCGACGAAGAACTGCACCGAAGTGTCACCTCCATTGATCCCCGAAATAGTAAATTGTGTAGCTACACAAACCAGAAGAATCAACAGTGTTTCCAGCATCCCTACGGTGATCCCAGCTAGCAGCTTTGCTGAAGCAAGCCGTCTCTTTCCATTGCGCGAAGAGAAGATCAAAGCATCCGTACGAAGCTGCATTTCATCGCTGAAAACGCCGGAAAGTGTCGCAGCAATGCTGATCATGCTGAGAATAGCCACCACATATACAATGCAGACAGCATCTCCCCAACCGTTCTGTATTTTGCCATACGTCAGCGGCATAGAGAAGTCCGTGAGTTTTTCATACCAATAATCCTGCTCTGCTGCCGTAAGATATTGCTCTCTCATAGGTTCACTGATTACTCCGCGGAATCTCTTCTCAAGCTCTGATTCCGTCATATGATATGCTTTGTCATAATTTCCTCCGATGGTCGCTAAATAATCCACCAATGGCTGATAAGCCGGATCGTTGACACTGACCCCGATCATCATCCGGGTTCCGTCCTCCATGGTAACGTTCTTTGGATCTGTTGCCGCCCTCATTTCATCCAGTAATTCATCGTTGACTGCCCGTCCTTCAAGCGCCTGCTCTGCTTTATTGATGACTTTGCTTCCCGCAACATACTCCCCGATATTCATAGCGATCATGAGCAGAGAAACTATAATCATGACGACAACCGTAATTCTGCGGCACAAGATCTTCCGCAATTCAATTCTATACAAAGTTCCCATGTTATTCATCGTCCAGCCCACCGAATTCTCTAAGGTAAAAGGCCTCCAGATTTTCCGGGATATCCTCCTTCTTTCCGTCCCATATAATACTGCCATCCTTCATCATTAGGATTCGATCCGCAATATGCTCTACATCGGAGACGATATGTGTAGAAAGGAGTACCACCGCATCTTTTCCCAAATCAGCAATCATATTCCGAAACCGGACTCTTTCTTTCGGATCAAGTCCTGCGGTCGGTTCGTCCAGAATAATGATTTTCGGATCATTTAGAAGAGCCTGCGCTATTCCAAGGCGCTGTTTCATTCCACCGGAATAGGTCTTTATTTTTTTATTAGCTGCGTCCTCCAGATTTACCGTGTGCAGCAGTTCGTCACATTTTCTTTTCGCAGTATTTTTTTCCAGACCTTTTAACGCAGCAATATACATGAGAAAATCTCTTCCAGTAAATGAGGGATAATACCCGAAATCCTGCGGCAGATACCCCAAAACATCCCGATACATTTCCTCAGAAACATCCATTCCGTCAAAGGAAATCGTTCCGTTTGTAGGCTTTAAAATACCGCAGATCATTCTCATGAGGGTAGTTTTTCCTGCCCCGTTGGCCCCCAGAAGACCTACTACACCCTGCCCCAGAGTTACGCTGATCCGGTCAGCCGCAATTTTATTCTGATATTGCTTTGACACTCGGTCTAGCACAAGTTCCATAGTATCTCCTCACTTTCTTTGATATATTTGCAGGCTTCACTCACTGTCAGAACAACTGAAATCAACAGAAGGACAGCCGGAACCATTCCTGAGAATCCTGCAGAATATAGAACCTGCATTCCACTTCCGCTGACCATTGTGATGCAAACCACCAGCGCAATCAAAACACAGCCATAGATATTCTTCTCCGAATGCCATTTGCGAATCAGCACCATACAGAGAAATGTCGTTGACAGATAAGAGACTCCAGTCAATGCAAAAGCACTCAGCAAATTTAAACCTGCTACAATCTTTAGGACGAACGAAGCAGCTACCATAACAGTTATTCCTGCAATTCCAATAATGGTAAGTCGCAGGATCTTAATCATTCTCAATGAAAATCTAGACGCCATTTCAATTTCTTCCATTGCATACTTTGAAGACTTCCCGAGCCCTGTCAAAGCAAACAGTGCTGCGGCAGGCATAAACGCAGCCAGCACTCTTGCAAAAGCCGCATTGATATGCGCTGCACCACCTAACAGCATCATCAGTGCATAGCCGAAAACAACTGTCAGCTGTGGACCCAGATACTGAAACTGCAGAAAAAGTATATCTATATAATCCAGCTCTCGTTTCTGGTAAGCCCGGATGAACGCTTTCTTTTTTTCTGAGGACTTCACATCGTATGCAGATCTTATCATCAGCTTCAGATCAGAATTCTTCATATCCTTATCCCTCCATTTCCTTTTTTAGTTTCGCAAGAGCGGCAGAAAGTCTCCTGTGAATGGAGAATCTTGACATATTCATCGTTTTTCCGATATCTGTGACTGACATATCGCAGGCAAATCTGAGCATAAGAAGCTCTCTTTCCTCCGCATCAAGTCTGTCCAGCGCACTTTCAATGGATAACCTGTTTACGATCATTGCTTCCTGATTGCCTGCTGTGGGTGTATCCTGTTCCTCCGACGGTAAATCACCGATCAGAACATCCTGATGCTTTCGAAAATGATCTGTGCACAGATTTCTGGCAATCGTATACAGATAGGCCATTTCCTTCCCTGTATCGTGATAATTCTTGCTTTCATAAAACCGGGTAAAGGTTTCCTGCGTAATATCTTCTGCAAGGGTCTCATCTCTGAGCTTCATATAACAGTAGCGGAGGAGCTTGTCATATCGTTCTTCTAAATCCATCAATCATCGGCCTCCTCAATATGATTAACGTATAACACCACAAAAACGTGCAGATTAAGCTGGAAAATAAACTAATAAAAAGTTCTATAAATTTTCCGCCAATGCCTTCCGTCAGTAATCTACCTTTTACAGGGAAAATCAGCGCAGCAAATTTCTGAAATTTCCGTCTTAAATTTACTGGAAAATTGTTGAGATTGTGCACAAATAACAAAAAATAATACAGAATGTGTACAGCTATTGATGTCTTACGATTTTACAGGTATAGTTATACAAAAGCTATTATATTATTTATCAGTTTGTCTAACGATAACATCAGGATGGAAATCAAAGAAAAATGAAACAGGAAACATTTCAGGAAAACAAAATGGGAACCATGCCTATCGGGAAGCTGCTCTTTACTATGAGTGCTCCGATGATGGCATCGATGCTTTTTCAGGCACTGTACAACGTGGTGGACAGCGTTTTTGTTGCCCGGCTCAGTCAGGATGCCATGAATGCGGTCAGTCTTGCTTTCCCAATGCAGACGCTGGCTATGGCTTTTGCAATCGGTACAGGTGTTGGAATCAATGCTTTACTCTCCCGTTCTTTAGGGGAAAAGAATCAGGGAGCGACTGACCGGGCAGCCAATACCGGAATTTTCTTGTATATCTGCACATCGATCGTGTTCATGATTATCGGATTTACTTTCCCTGAAACGTTTTACCGTCTGCTGACAGATAATTCGCAGATTATTGATTACGGGAAAAGCTATCTGACGGTCTGTCTGGGATTTTCTTTCTGCCTGTTCGCTCAGGTTTGCAGCGAACGGTTACTGCAGTCCACAGGGCGTACAGATCTTGCGATGATCCCGCAAATCACCGGTGCTGTTTTCAACATGATTATGGATCCGATAATGATCTTCGGTCTTTTGGGATTTCCGCGTCTGGAAGTTTTGGGGGCAGCAGTTGCTACGGTCTGCGGACAGTTTGTTGCCGCTATAGTTGGTTTCATACTGAATGTAAAGAAAAACAAGGAAATTCAGCTTTCATTTGAGATGATCTGTCATCCTCACGGTGCAACCATAAGGGAAATCTATCATATCGGAATCCCATCGATCATCATGCAGGCCATCGGATCTGTTATGACATTCAGTCTCAACTCGATCCTGATTAAATTTACAGAGGCGGCAACTGCCGTCTTCGGCGCATATTTCAAAATTCAGAGCTTTGTTTTCCTTCCGGTCTTTGGCATGAACAGCGCTGTCGTCCCGATCATTTCCTATAACTACGGTGCCCGCCAACCGGATCGTGTAAAAAAAGCAACAAGATTGAGTATCATTGCAGCGGTCTGCATTATGATTATCGGTACGCTTTGCTTTGAGCTGATGCCAGGACTGCTAATTAAAATTTTCTCCCCGTCTGAGGAAATGCTCTCTGTCGGAAAGACTGCTTTCCGTATTATCGCCGTGCACTTCCCGGTTGCAGGCTTCTGCATCGTGGCAAGCTCCGTCTGTCAGGCGCTGAGAAAGCCGGTGTATGCACTGATAACCTCTGTATTCAGGCAGCTGGTCGTTCTGATCCCGGCAGCATATCTGCTTTCTCTGACGGGGCGTCTGGAGCTCGTTTGGCTGGCTTTCCCTGTCGCAGAGATCATATCTGGAATACTCAGTGCAATCTTTCTTGCAAAAACCTTCAGAACTACATCCATGGAATCAATCGAATAATAATCCAAAAAGACGATGTTCCCATTATTTGGGCAGCATCGTCTTTCTTTTATTCTTATAGATCTTTACGCTCAAATGGAAGGAGATTTTCTTCCGGTATACAGCCGGCAGAGAAGGATGGCAATGAGAAGCGTAAGGAGATGCAGAGCAATGTAAGCAGCAGGCCAGAGTCCGCCGATATTAAACCCGTAAAAATCCGTCCACTTTTCTGCAAAGACAACCAGGAAAAGATAGATATTCCCATAGAGGAATGTTGGCATCAGAGCAAAGAACACAGCCCTGCGCGCAAGCTGGTTTCCCTTTTCTAAAAAGCAGAAGGAAATAACGGCGAGCAAAGGGCACAGCAGATGAAGTTCAAAACAAACGCCGGAATACATTTTCGCATAACCCTGCGTTGGACCAAGGAAGACTGCTACGACGACCATAGTAAGCGTAACAGCCGTTGTGCCGATAAACTTGAGAATGGTCATAATACGCGGAATAGAAGGCTTTCCTGTAAGAAGACCGCGGATATTGAAGGGAATCATTGCAAGGGAGACAAGACCGCAGAGAATATTGGAGTCATTCGTGAAAAAACGGAAGCATCCTGTACCTCCGGTGCGCATATTTCCTTCTCCGGTAATCCCTTCTTCACTGAAAAACCAGAGAATAGAAATCAGAACAAGAGTAAAATTGAGTGCGTTGAGAAAAAGCGAAACGGCGCTTTGGATTCGGATTTTCTTCATAGAAGGCCTCTGGAATAAATAGTTAATAAGAAAATTCGCAGGGAGCACGGCCGGGAAGATCGTCACCCTTTTCATAGTGCACTCGCTGTTCGGTAAATTGACGGTTTATTTCGCTCAGCTCCATGAGGCCATCAATATATGGCTGGTACATCTCGACGATTCCCGGCATACAGCCGTCACAGCCTCCGGTCATGTTGCCGAGGGAGTCTTCAATGATCTGTTCGCGCTCTTCGCGCGTGGTTTCGGAAATAAGAATTTTCATGATTGATCCTCCGGAAACAAAATAGGGGCTTAAGACACATTAGATGAAGCGATTGCGCACAGCATCATAAGTAAAACCCGCCTGAGAAAGTATATCCTCCAGATCTTTGCGGGAGATATCCATATCATCACAGAGCCGGTCGAGAGAAGAGTATTCATCCCGAAGCTTGGTATTGAGATAACTGAAAAGAATCACAGGATCCTGAGGCAGCATAGACGAAATCTCCTTTCAGAAAAGGTAATTGATTTACCAGATGGATTCAATAATACTATGCTTTGCCGGGAATTGCAATCGTTTCACACATCGCGGAGAGTTTTGCATTTTTACGCGGAATTGACTGCCGGTCATCTTGACAATACCGGCTGAATGCTATATTATTTCAGATAATCACAGAGGAAAGGCGGACAGGCAAATGAATATGGCTTATGACTTCAATATGATGATGCCGTGCACCGTCTTTGGCTCTTTGGTTTGCTGAAAACCTGAATTGCTGAAGGCGGTTATGGTGCATTCCATAGCCGCCTTTTTATTTTAAGGAGGTATATCCATGGCACAAAAGACAGGACTTGGCACAAGATGCGTTCAGGCCGGCTATACGCCAGGCAACGGCGAGCCCCGGCAGATTCCCATCATACAGAGTACCACCTATAAGTATGACACCGGCGATGCAATGGGCAGGCTTTTCGACCTCGAGGATTCCGGTTATTTCTATTCAAGGATTCAGAACCCGACCACCGATGCTGTAGCGGCCCGGATTGCGGCACTCGAGGGTGGAACCGCTGCAATGCTCACAGCATCCGGAATGTCCGCCAATTTCCTTGCAGCATTCAACATCGTCGAATGCGGAGACCACATCGTATCCTCTTCAAGCATCTATGGAGGAACCTACAACCTCTTTTCTGTTACCATGAAAAGAATGGGGGCAGAAGTAACTTTTGTATCCCCTGATTGTACGGATGAGGAGTTGGAGGCCGCGTTCAGGCCAAATACAAAGATGGTTTTTGGCGAAACGATAGCCAATCCAGCGCTCACAGTGCTTGACATAGAAAAGTTTGCTTCCCATGCCCACGCCCACGGAGTTCCTCTTGTTATAGACAATACCTTCGCAACTCCAATAAACTGCCGTCCGTTCGAATGGGGCGCAGATATAGTTACCCACTCCACCTCAAAATACATGGACGGTCACGGCGGAGCACTTGGCGGCTGCATCGTAGACTCCGGTAAGTTTGACTGGACCGCGCATGCAGAGAAATTCCCCGGTCTTTGTACTCCGGATGAGAGCTACCACGGCATAATCTACACAGAGCGTTTCGGTCTCGAAGGTGCATATATAAATAAGGCAACCAGCCAGCTGATGCGTGATCTGGGTCCTGTTCAGTCGCCTCAGAATGCTTATTATCTGAACCTTGGTCTTGAAAGCCTCCATGTAAGAGTCCCCAGACATTGCAGCACTGCTCAGGCTGTGGCTGAATACCTGAACGCTCATGAGAAGGTTGAATGGGTTCATTACTGCGGTCTTCCGGGCGATAAGTATTATGAAGTCGGTCAAAAGTATCTTCCGAACGGTTCCTGCGGAGTTGTTTCCTTTGGAGTAAAGGGTGGACGTGCCGAGGCGGAGAACTTCATGAGCCGGCTGAGAGTCGCGGCAATAGAAACCCATGTCGCCGATGCGAGAACATGCTGCCTGCATCCTGCCAGCACTACCCATCGTCAGATGAATGCCGAAGAGCTAATAGCTGCAGGTGTTTCGGAAAATCTTGTAAGATATTCCTGCGGTCTGGAAGACCCTGACGATCTCATTTCAGATATTGAACAGGCTCTTGCCTGAAGGAGAACGCAATGCCTATCAGAATTCCCAATGACTTACCAGCAACAAAAACACTGAACGACGAAAATATATTCGTAATGGGTGAAACCAGAGCTACTACTCAGGATATCCGCCCCCTTGAGATCCTCGTTCTGAACCTCATGCCTACCAAGATAGCAACCGAAACCCAGCTTGCAAGGCTTTTGGGCAATACCCCGCTTCAGATCTCCCTCGAATTCATCCATACTGAGAGCCATCAGTCCAAAAACACTTCGGCTGAGCACCTCTTTCAGTTCTATAAGACTTTTCGTGAAATACAGCATAAAAATTATGACGGTCTTATCATCACAGGCGCTCCGGTGGAACAGATGCCGTTTGAAGAAGTCGAGTACTGGGACGAACTATGCAGGATTATGGAATGGAGCCTCACGCATGTTTACAGCACCTTTCATATCTGCTGGGGTGCTCAGGCAGGGCTTTACTATCATTACGGCATCCGTAAGCTGGATCTTCCGGAGAAGCTCTTCGGTGTGTTCCCGCATCGCGTTACGCGCCGATCCAATATGCTCATGCGTGGGTTCGATGAAGTCTTTTATGTCCCTCATTCACGCCACACCACTATCAGTGAAGAAGATGTTCTTGCATGTCCGGATCTGAAGCTTCTGGCAGTATCTGATCAGGCGGGAATCTATGCAATGGCAACGGAAGGAGGACGTCAAATATTCATAACCGGCCACTCGGAATATGACCGCGAGACGCTTCAGAACGAATATCTCCGGGACAAAAATGCCGGTCTCCCGATTCACGTACCCTACAATTACTACCCCAATGATGATGATACGAAAGAGCCTCTGGTCACCTGGCGCGCTCATGCCAATTTGCTCTATCAGAATTGGCTGAACTATTACGTATATCAGGCTACGCCTTATGATCTGAATGAAATCGAACCGTTTCCCAAGCCGGTCTCCGTTCAAAACAAAAAATGACATTCCATAAAGGGTAATTCTACCAGCTAATAAAAAGAGTCCTATTAGCAAAACTAAAACAATATCGAATATATAGACATAAACGACCTTCACAGGATCTTTCTGTGAAGGTCGTTCACATCTTTTCGGAAAGCTTAATTATTTCTGTGAAACAGGTAATAATAAATTATATCTCACTCTATTTCTCCATGTACTTTCTTTATACTGAGAACAGCACTGGTGAGGATCATAATTCCGGAGCAGAAAAACATCCCATAACGAAGCCCAGCTCCTTTTTCAAAGGCGCCAAGAATCGGGGATGCAAGCCCCTGTCCCAGGTATAAGCAAAGTACCATCGATGTGGTAGCGAGGAGCGTTGTTTCAGGCATATCTGCGCAGGCCTCATTCAGCAGACAGGGAATCATGGCACCGAAGCAAAGTGCACACAGAGCAGCTGCCACGCAAACCACAACGTCGCTGGAAAATGGGAGAGCCGCTGCAAAAACAATTCCTGCCAGGAAGCCTGCCCTTGAGAGGTACTTTGTTCTGTCGAACCCTGTAAACGGGAAAAGGAAGCGGGAAATCAGGACGCCAAAGAACAGAAAACTCAGCGCTATGCTTCCCAGTTTCCCATTCAAAGTGACGCTGACATAATGGGTCAGCCAGGAATTCAAACCGCCCAAAAATATACCATGCATAAATATTGCCAAAAGCAGGAACGGGAAACGACCGGAAATCAGGTGCGAAACAGTTTCCTGAAAATTCATTTTATTTTCTGTATGGACCGTCTCTGTAGTATGAGAGCTAAGCGTTTTATTGGCTACCAGTATCATCACAGCAAACATGAACAGACCAAAAACGGAAATCACATAATACAGATGATTCCACTGAACCCCGGCAGATTTCAGGGCAGAATAAATTATTGGTGCGATCATGCTGGAAATGCCTGCGGTGGTATGAAGATTGCACATTGTTCTCGTAGCGTCTTTCCCCGTATATAGATCCGCAATACAGGAAGAAATCAAAGCATCCATATAGCCGATACCTATACCGACTGCAAACCAAGCTGAAAGAAACAAAAAGAAGGTTTTCGCCAATGCTACTCCGCAGAGAAACACACAGCAGATCATGATTCCAATTTCCAGTAAACGGAACTTAGGCAGACGGCCAATCAGAAAAAAAGTACTGGCCAAAGAAACCATGCCTCCCACGGAAGCCAGGAAAACAGGCAAACCCTGAGCAGAACTTTCCGGATGGAAAAAATTTATGATATCTGTTAGAAGAGCTCCCTGTACAGCCGTAATAAATGAAAGAAAAACCATTGTCCCAAACAGGGCTGCTGTCGTCAGCTTTTTCATTTCGTTTATCCTCATATTTTCTGTGAAAGTCATAGAGATTATAGCGCAGACTGACCTATTTCACAAGCAAACATTCTGAAAAAAGAAGGGCTGCCAAAATGGCAGCCCCTTGTAATTTGTTCAGCTAAATCAGCCGAGGATTTCCTTGTAGTTCTCAGGAGTGGTGATAACAGCGGGAACTGCAGTGGACATCTCAACCTCTTCACCGTCGATGATCTTGAAGAGAGTGGTAACACCATAGTTACCGATTGCTACTGCGGAGAAGTACGGAGAAGCCTTCAGGCAGGAGCCCTTCTCATACTCTTCGGAAGACATGTAAGCGCCCATGCCGACGCAGCAGGACTCTGCATCCAGCTCAGCGGTCTCGAGTGCACGAACTGCACCTACAACGCCTTCTTCGTTAGCACCCATAACCAGCCACTTGGTAATCTGGGGGTTACCGGTAATAACAGCTGCAGAATAGATGTTGCCCTTTTCGGTCGTGCCATCGTAGTCAGCATAGAAGATACGATTGGTCTCTTCGAACTGGGGGAACTTCTCCATCAGGACATCGTACTCAGCATCGGTACGGGGAACGCAGGAAGAAACAGTGTTAATGGTAAGAAGGAGAACGCCGCAGGTCTCATCGTCTGCGAGGTTGTTCTCTTCGATGTACTCGCACATCCATTCGCCGCAGGACTTACCGATATCGTAGCCGGCAATACCAACCCAAGGAACGATCTTCTCGCCGTTTACTTCAAGAGCGTCATCACATGCAACAACAGGAATGCCGTACTCTTTGCAGGTGTCAACAACATTCTGAGACATGGTCTGGTCGTTGGGGCACATAACAATGCCGTCAGCGCCGTTTGCGGAAGCCTGCTCGATGGCATCCATCATTTTCTGACCGTCGAGAGCGATGTCAACATAGTGGAACTCACCGCCGGCTTCTTCAACAGTTGCCTTAGCGGATTCGCCTTCGTTGAGGAACCATTCCTGGTCGCCGGATTTATAAATTCCGTAAATGACCAGTTTGCCGTCACCGTTGGTGTCATGCGGTGCATCTGCAAATGCTGCACTTGCAACAGAAAGAGTGAGCACTGCAACAAGAATCAGAGCCAGGATTTTCTTCATGTTTTTTTCCTCCATAAAGATATAAAATAAATTATTTATGTACAAAGCCTGTCAGGCCTTGACATCAACATTATTGCGGCTGCGTTTGCTTTCCGCAAGCAGACGTTTTTCGTTGTTGACCTTACGGATATAGTCCGCAGTCAGTGCCACAAGAAGCAAGCCGCCTTTTCCAACATACTGCCAGAATGTTGCGTTTGCAAGATTCATGGTCAGGCCTATATTGAAGCTCTGGATAAGCAGAACGCCGATCACCGTACCAAGCATATTTCCAACACCGCCGGTAAAGGAAACACCACCAAGAATAACCGCTGTAATTGCGTCGAATTCCAGATTCAGGTTTGCGGTAGGCTGGCCGGTCTGCATACGCGCAACATAGACAATACCGCCAAGGCTGCAGAGGAATCCCATCGCAACAAAGGATATGGTAACGATCCGCTGCGGATTCAGTCCTGCAAGGCGCGCAGCCTGCGCATTTCCGCCTATCGCATAGACGCTGCGTCCGAACCGCGTCTTTGCAAGAATAATACCACCGATAATAAAAGCGATAATCATCAGCCAAACGGAAAGCTTAAGACCGAGGAAGCTTGTCTTGCCGACCCAGATAAAAGTGGGATCGGTAATACCGATCGACTTACCGTCGCATATGATGTAAGCAAATCCACGCATGACAGACTGAGTAACAAGCGTAGCAATAAAGGCTTCAAGATGAAGCTTGTTGACCATCAAAGCGTTGCAGTAACCTACAATCAAGCCGATTACTATGGTAATAAGCAGTGTTACTCCGAAGCCGAATCCTTTCGAGGAGAGCAGCGCTGCAAAAACGCCTAGGAATGCGACCAGAGAGCCTGGGCAAAGGTCATTCTGTCCTTCTATAATCAAAAAAGTATGGCCGATGGCTACAAGCCCTGTCAGAGACGCAGCTGTCAGGATATTCGTCAGATTCTTTACTGTAAGATAATTCTTATTCAGTATGGAAAATCCGGCAATGACTACGAGCAGCGCAACAAAAAGAACGATCAGATTACCGTTGATTTTCAGCTTGGATTTTTTCATTTTACAGCCTCCTCAATCATACCAAGACTCAGCAATACTTCTTCAGAAGCATCCTTGCGCAGAACCTCTCCGCTGATCTTACGGTTACGCATAACAATGATTCTGTCTGACAAACCGATTATCTCAGGAAGCTCCGATGAAATAAGGATTACCCCAAGGCCCTGCTTGGCAAACTCACAGATCATCCGGTAAAATTCGGACTTTGCACCAACGTCAATTCCCTTTGTCGGTTCATCAAGAATAAGTACTTTCGGCTTTGTCTCCATCCAGCGGGCAACGATACATTTCTGCTGGTTGCCTCCGGAAAGCTCGACGATCTTTTTTTCTGCCGACGGAGTTTTTATGTTAAAATTCTTTATCCCTCGTTCTGCAGCTTCATCTTCCTTTTGGGAGGAAACAAATCCGAGTTTATTGGCATTTTCTTCCAGAAGAGAAATATTGATATTTCCGGAAACAGACAGATTTCTAAGAATTCCCTGGGTCTTACGATCCTCCGGTACCAGAATAATTCCAAGCTTCTGTGCTTCCCCCGGTTCGCGGCAGTGAATGCGTTTTCCTTCCAGATAAACTTCTCCGGCAGTCATTTTGTCAGCGCCTATGATTGCACGCATGACTTCTGTGCGTCCCGCTCCTACCAGACCTGAGAAACCGAGTACTTCTCCCTTGTGAAGTTTAAAGGATACTCCGTCCACGAAATCAGACTCAAGATCCTTAACCTCAAGAAGAACGTCACCTACTTTATCATTCCGGTCAAGCGTATCATAGATATCACCGAGATCACGGCCGACCATTAAACGGATCATTTCCTGCTCAGAAGCCTGCTTTGCATCCAACGTGGTAATATAGCAGCCGTCCTTGAAAATAGCGACTCTGTCTGCTATTTCCTTTATCTCTTTCATACGATGGGAAACATAAATAATAATCTTTCCCTCGTCACGCAGTTTCCGGATAATACGGAAAAGGCACTCAATTTCAGCATCCGAAAGCGAGGCCGTCGGTTCATCGAAGCAGATAACACGCAGATTCTCACGGCTGTAGGATTTCATGATCTCAACCATCTGCTGATATGCAATGGAAAGATCGCGTACACGATCCGTCGGGCGAATTGGCAGCTTAAAATCATCAATAATCTTCTGTGTCATCTGGTTGACGGTACGGGTATCGATCAAACCGCCGCGTACAGGAAGACGCCCCAGATACACATTCTCCGCAACAGTAAGTTCCGGAAGGACCTGACGCTCCTGATAAATAACACTTATCCCGTTTTCAATGGCTTCATGAGGATTTTTGAACCGTACTTCTTTCCCGTCCAGAAGATACTGACCCTCATCGGGATGATAGTCTCCGTTCAGTGTCTTAAGAAGAGTAGACTTTCCTGCACCATTTTCACCAAGAAATGCCAGCACTTCACCGCCTTTGGCAAAAAAGCTGACATCGCTGAGAGCTTTTACACCGGGGAAAAATTTGGTAATGTGCCTGAACTCCAGTGTTTTGTCCATGGAGCCATACCACCTCCTATCAATTGCCTGATTACTGTCTTACAGCTTTTGTCTGTGTTTAAATAATAACAAATCCCGTCATTGAATGCAATACCCTTGAAAAAAACCTGTACGTTACATCTTTATTCTTGCATTGAATATAACGGCAGGACCGAAGTCCTGCCGAAGTATTTCCGGAAAAAATCAATCTGCAAATTCCAGACAGCGTTTGCGGAAATATTGATAGTCCTCAAGAGAGACCTCCGGAGGAACGCCGTGATCACAGGTCGGAAGATATCCACCGCGTGCCTTCATTACGGGGAAAATACGGTCAACCATCTCGTCAATTGCTTCTTTTCCCTGTGCAAGCACACGCTTATCAACGCCTCCTGAGATGCGAAGATCCGGATACTTTTCAGCAACAGAGAGGACATCACAGCCAGACGCCACCTCGAAAGGAGACATGTGCGTCATACCGAGAGAACGATACAGCTCAATCACGGGAATGGAATATCCGTCAGTATCCACCTGAAAACCAAGCAGACGTTCTTTATCGATCTGTCTTGAACGAATATTCGTGATAAGCTGCTGATAGTAGGGAAACAGGAATTCACGCATCATATCCGGAGAAATGAGCGGACCGTGATTGTAGCAAATGTCTTCACCGATAAAAACCTCATCAAATGAAACATATTTCTGATGTTCTGCTGTGACGGCATCTGCTAAAACCAGCCACTGCTGCATACATGCATGAATCAGTTCCGGATCGTCATAAAACATGTATAAAAGATTCTCAGGACCGATAAGGGAGCGGAGATACATATAGCCGCCAACTATTTTCTGCCCGATAAACAGTCCTTGTTTTGCTTTTTCAACAATTTCTGGCATATAATTCCGGATCTTCTCTAAGCGTTCGGGAGAGGACGGATCGAGACGCGGAAGGCAGATTTCCTCCCAGGAACGGAAATCTTTCACCGGATGTTCTTTATACTGCGGCATAAATCCGTTTCTTCGTCCTTTAAAATACAGCACCGAGCGTCCGGCAAAATCCTGAACCAGCTCATAATCCCCAAGATCTTCAAGAACTTTTTCTTCAAACAAAGGACAAAAGCCTGCTTCACACCATCCAAGCCCCTCCAGATCCACACGACCTTCCGGATCATAACCGAACAGCGCATCCAGTTCCGGGTTTGAATCAATGCCGGTTCCGATCCCCCATTCTTCCAGACTGTAAAATCCGAACTCTTTCTGATAAAATCCTGCTCCCGGAACCATATCATAAAAATCTCTGTATTTCCTTGCCCCCATGCACATCTGATCACGAGGGAGAAGAGCGTGAATGCCGTCAGCGATGTTTTCCTTTGTCATAGTAATACTCCTATTCCTTATCACACTGCTGCTCTTGTGCAGCATTCTCCGGAATGATCTCATCCGGAACTTCCGGGGTATCTTTCAAAACGGACTCTGCAAGAGCAGCTTTTTCAGCTTCCTCCTTTTTCTTCGCTTCTTTCTTTAATTTTTTCTTTTTCTTTTTCTCTTCCTTACTGCTTTTGATTTTGGCAGTTTCATCCTCTATTACGATTCCTGCTGCGATCTCCTCTGTATCGGTAAACTTGCTGCTCAGAGGTGACTCGATCTCTCCCTTGTCCTCCATGCTGTCATAAACTGACTGACGAATCTCCTGAAGCTCAGCTGCTTCTTCGTCTGACACATCGGGATAATCAGGATTCATTTCCTCAAGGGTCTTCAGTACAATGCGGGAAACGATCAGACGGGCGTACCACTTATGATCAGCAGGAACAACATACCAGGGGCAGAGTTCGGAGGAAGTATTGTTGACCATCGTTTCAAAGGCATCCATATAGTCATCCCAATACTCGCGTTCTTTGATGTCTCCCGTAGAAATCTTCCAGTTCTTTTTCGGCGTATCAATACGGGAAATAAAACGTCTTGCCTGTTCATCTTTTGACACGTTCAGGAAGATCTTTACAACACGTGTACCGGTCTGATACAGATACTTTTCATAGTCATTGATCTGAAGATACCTCTGACCGATGACATCGCTTTTCATTACCCTCTCTGGAAGAGTCTGATTTTTCCAGAGCTCATGAACTTTTCCTACAAGAACATCCTCATAGTAGCTGCGGTTAAAAATGGAAATATTGCCCCTCATCGGAAGCGCCTGCCAGAATCTCCAAAGAAAATCATGGCTGGATTCCTCGGAAGAAGGAACTTTAAAGCAGTATTCCTTCACTCCATGAGGAGAAAGTGTGCTGAAAACAGTACGGATCACGCCGTCTTTACCGGCAGCATCCATTGCCTGAAAAATAAAGATCAGTCCTTCTTTTCTTTCCGCATAAAGCTTCTGCTGCCACTTGTTGATCTCGAGAAGATTATCAACGAATTCCTGAGCTGCCTCTTCCCGGGACTCCACTTCACTGGAGTCATTTGTCTTGAACTTCTGAATATCAAATTTTTCATCTCCGGTATATTTATACCGGGCAATATTGGTCGACATGGTAATCTCCTTTTATTCATCTATTTTATGTTTATGTTATAAGCTTTCCATTTATAATAGCCAACTCCCTCAATTAAGTCAATAAAGATTGACAAATACGCCGCTAACAATCCGGAAGAAATCTGTCATCAGGTCTGTGATGATAACAAAATAAATATTCAAAAGACGAATAACATATGCTATAATAATAAAATTATAATTCATCAAAGGAGAAACGTGCCGTGAAAGTTGCAATTGCTGGAGCCGGAAAGCTCGGTATCGGGCTGACAAAGGTTCTTTCAGACGGAGGTCACAATATCACGCTGATTGACAGCAATGATGCCGCAATACAGAAAGCACAAAGTGAATTTGATGTCCGTACAGTCTTCGGAGATGCCCGAAAGGCTGACGTGCTGAAAGATCTGGGTATTGATTCATATGACCTTTTCATCGCAGCAACCGACGAAGACGAGAAAAACATTTTCATTGGTTCCCTGGCAAAAAAAATCGGCTGCCGTGCCGTCGTGGTACGGATGAGAAGCCCCGAGCATGTTGACCAGATCGGTCTTATCTGTGAAACGTTCGGAGCCGACTATATCGTCAATCCCGATCTTGCCTGCGCAGAGGAAATTTATAAATTTCTCACAGAGAAGAACGGCATTTCCGGAGGAAGATTTGCCGTTGGTGGGGCAGAAGTTCTTTCATTCCCCATAGAACATATTCCCGGACTTGCTGACAGCTATATACGCGAAATATCCGCACTCCCGGAGGGCGCACTTATTGCCGCGGTCAGCCGCGGAGGAAAGGTCATCGTGCCCAATGGAAATACGAAGCTGCTTCCGGAGGACAGACTTTACGTCATCTGCCCCAAGACAGGTGTTGGCAAACTGCGTCACCAGCTCCGCGGAGCTGTCAGCACAGGTAAAAACCGTCGTGTTATGATTGCCGGCGGCGGAAAAACCGGTTACTATCTCGCCCGGATGCTGACCAAGAGTGGAGTAAGCGTCAAGATAATTGAAACAAACCGTACCCGCTGTGAATATCTTGCCTCATCTCTCGAGCATACGCTTGTCGTACACGGCAGTGCTTCCGACAGTAAGTTTCTTGCGGATGAAAATCTTTCTGCTATGGATGCCTTTGTCGCCGTAACAGACACCGACGAGACAAATATTCTTCTCTCTATGCTTGCAAAGCAGGCAAACGTCAAAAATATAGTTGCCAAGGTCAGTCATAATGATTTCCGTCAGCTTGCAGACCGTTTTGACGACATTATGACGGTAAATCCTGTTGAAATGTGTGTAGCTGATATTCTTCATTGGTTCGGGAAAGGGGAATATATTCTTTTCACGCAGCTCATTCAGGGACAGGCAGAAATCATGGAAGTTCTTGCGGAGGAATCCATGTCGCTCACCGGCAGACCTTTGTCAGAACTGCAAATTCCTGAAGGCGTACTCATTGCCACCGTTACAAGAAACGGTTCGGTAATTATTCCTTCAGGCACTACTGTTATTCAGGCAGGTGACAGGGTCGTTATTTTCTCGATGCTGACAAGTGCCGGTCCTCTCGAAAGCCTTCTTTCCAAAGGCAATCCACACACTCTCTGATTCGGACTTCCGAAATGTCATGATATTAAACTTTAAAGCTTCAATCAAAATATTCGGAGTGGTAACCGTCATCATCGGTATCGCAATGTTCGTACCGATGTGTGTTTCACTGTGCTTTGGTGAGTATGCCGTAGCAAAGGCTTTTCTTGTCTGCGCTCTCCCGCTCATTGCGGCAGGTATGCTGGCGGTATTACTTGTGCCTCGGACGGATATCAACTCCCTGAGTCTGCGTGATGGTTTTTTCATCGTTGTCGTATGCTGGGTCATGGTATCCGTCTGGGGCGCTTTTCCCTTCATGGTCAGCGGAGATATCCCAAACTTTATTGATGCTTTTTTTGAGTCCGCGTCCGGGTATACAACAACCGGATCGACGCTGCTCTTCGATGTTGAGGTTTTAAGTAAAGGATGTCTATTCTGGAGATCCTTCAACCATTGGCTCGGCGGCATGGGAATCATTCTTATGACGCTCGTTATGCTCCCGATGCTCGGCTCGGGAGGCTCCAGGCTTGTTAAAGCAGAAGCTACCGGTCCGATTTATGAAAGCGGCGATTTTTCCGCACGTAAATCCTCATGGAAGCTGTACATCGTTTATCTTGTCGTTACTGTGCTCATGTACGTGATGCTGCGCTTTGGCGGTCTGCATCCGTTTGATGCCGCTGTTCATATGTTCGGTGCGCTCGGTACAGGCGGATTTTCGTGCTTCAATACAAGTATCGGCACATACGATTCCGCATACGTAGATTACGTGACAAGCTTCTTCATGCTTGTCTGCAGCATTAACTTTACACTGGTAGTCTATGCGTGTTCGGGGAAAATGAAAAAAGCCCTGCTTGACGCAGAGCTCCTTCTCTTTAACGGTATTGTCGTTGCCTCAACAATCTTTGTAACAGTCATGCTGTGGAAAAGCGGAACATACAAGGATTTTGCACAGTCTCTGCGCTATGGCTTTTTCCACGTCTGCTCTCTGGCTTCCTCCTCAGGCTATTCGACAGATACGGTCGGTCCTTGGCCGGTTCCCTGCAAAATCGTGCTTTTCTTCCTTATGATCATAGGCGGATGCGCAGCCTCTACAAGCGGAGGAATCAAGGTAATACGCCTGCTCCTTCTGTTCAAAATTTTCAAACGCAGCCTGCAGGAAAAACGTCATCCCGGATTGGTCTGCAATGTTGCCCTTAACGGCCGGGTTCTCAGTCCGGATACTCAGAAGAATGTTCTCAGCTATTGTATCTGTTATGCAGCAGCTGCCGTCATTGCAACTGTTCTCCTTAGTTTTGACGGAATCGATCTCCATACGTCCATAGCAACGTGCGTCTCATCCCTGAGTAACATCGGTCCGGATTACTGGTTCGACGGCAGAGTAATGTGCTTCGGTCTTCTCTCCCCATTGGGCAAGCTGCTGAATGTAGCTCTGATGTTCCTCGGACGTCTTGAATTTCTCAGTATAGCAATGCTGTTCAGCAGAAGCTTCAGAGACAGAGTTTGAAAGGCAGGATACCATGGCACAGTTTTGCGATAAAGTACTGAATATCGTATCGCTGATCACGCAGTCCGGTTTTTCCTCGCCGGAACGACGGGCCGTGTCTATAATTCCCATTGCTGCTATTGTTTTTCTTGTTCTTTTCAGAGGCCCGTTTAATATCTATTATGCGCTGCTCAGGAGACGGATCAAGACTGCACCAAAAGGGGAAATAACAGCATACGCTCTTTTCTGCGCAGTAATCGCTGCCGTTGTTATCAGCGGAAAAACAAACGGCGAAGCAGCTGCATTAACAGCAATGCTCGTTGGTGGCTGCACGGTTTCTCCTGGGGGAGGAATTGGTCTTTCAAGGATTCTTGACAGCTTTGCTCTTGTTGGAAGAAGCATTGTGCTCAAAGGGCATCCTGATGCCGTCGTTGTCATGAGAAGGGATAGCCGGATCCTTCCGGATCATGCTGCTATGCACAGCGCGATTATGATGATGCGATACTTTCTCATTCATCTCGTTGTTGCTTTCGTACTGTCGTTTGAAACAGCTGATTTTGCTCAGGCGCTTCTGCTTTCTGCCGGAGCCGTCAACGGGAGCGGTCTGATCATGCTTTTGTGTATCGGGGAAATTCCCGGTCTTTCGCTGTTGTCAGGAGGAATGAAGCTTTTTCTGGCCGTAGTCATGCTGCTCGGACGCCTGACCGCAATTCAGCATGTAATAGGTAATGCAAAACACGTCAGATGAAACGTTATAATATTCCTGAAATATACTAAATCTCTGCCAGTCTTAAACCCGATTGGCAGAGATTTTTATTTTCAGAGATTTTGCTTTTGTTCCAAAACGGAAGTAATTTCAGTGAGTAATGCTGATACTCTCAATCACAGGTTGCGCATCATGGGGAACACTTCCGTTATTGTCCGTCACAGGGACGCTTCTGCAGATGCTGTCCACTACATCCATCCCCTCTGTGACGTAACCAAAACAGGCATATTGTCCGTCAAGAAAAGTACTGTCGGCTTGCACTATAAAGAATTGAGAGCTGGCAGAGTTCATGTCGTTTGCCCGCGCCATGGAAACGGCACCTCTGGTGTGTGACTGGTCGTTATTCACCCCATTTGCTGAAAACTCTCCCCTGATTTTTTCAGCGCTTCCGCCAGTCCCGGTGCCGGTGGGGTCCCCGCCCTGCATCATAAAACCATCCATAATTCTGTGGAAGGTCAAACCATTATAAAAGTCAGATTCGGCCAGAGCGACGAAGTTGGTCACGGTTATAGGAGCTTTATCGGCATTCATCTCAAAGCGTACTGTTCCATAATCTCTGATAACAAGCTCCGCATAGTATATTCCGGTCAAAAGGGACTGATCCGATTCCTGCACTCCGGTAACGGTTTTTTCTTTGCCGCAGCCAGTAATCACTAAGGACATCGATAAAAGGAACGCAAAAAAGACACAGATTTTTTTCATGATAAGATCCTCCAGATTCATCAGTTTTGCAATATGTTGTGCTTATCTAAAAAACAAGAGACAACAACAGTCCAACAGTCATAACAAGAATTAGGATTGCTGAGAGTTGCTTTTTCATTATTGTTCCTCCAAAAATTTCAAGCTTGGCAAATAATCCAATCAGGAGATCCAAAACTCCCCCCAGATTTCATAGTCGTACTGATTATTTTCTGAAGCTGGGAAAACATATTCCTGGAAACTGTCTGTATGGTTCTCAGCCCAGAAATCAATGCTGTTTTCGCAGTTGATTTCGTTCCCATCTGAATCTTTCAAATAGACACGACCGTGGTTATCCGTATTCAAAACATCATCATATTTTACTTGAATATGTAACTTGCCATCAACAAGCCCGAAGCCGGTAAGACTAGCACCAGGAACCAAACTGACTGTATTGCTGTCGTTAGGCATGATGAAAAAATCATCCTCACCCGAAAGCTGCTGCTTACCGAACAGTTTCACGACGAGCGTGTGAAGAAACTTGCGACCAACGGTTATGCTTCAAGCTTTCTTGTTACGATTGGAGCCGCGATTCCAGAACCTTAGCACTACATATGAATACTTGGGGATATAGGATAATTATATTTAAAGCAGTGCCACCTTTTAATTTTTCCTACCTTTAATTAAAGAGTGCAGTAGGGTGGGTTCAAATACTCCGGCAGCGTTGTAATCCCGGAGTCCCGGAAAACGAAAAAAGCGAGGTCGGCAGGTTCGCATTTGAACCCACTGACCTCGCTTTTGGCTTTATATCTATGGTTTTTCGGTATGAATAATTAAAAAGTACGGTAGCAATTTGTATCATTGCTACCGTACCTTTGTGGCAGATAACGCTAATTTTGATAGAATTGCATACCCCTGTTTGAGCCAGCCCGGTTTCAAATAGGGGTATGCAATTTCATTTCTAGATCGTTGTTCCACAACTTTGGGGTATTCATTTTTCTCGTGGGGTATGCACGAGGTTCCAATAACCAGAGGGATATAAGTATCCCGTCAGTTATAGGCATCAAGCGTCCGCAGGAAAAGATCGTTCAGGACCTTCCAACTGTTATTTTGCTCTTTTGCAAGCTCTTTGATTTTTTCTTTGATGGAAACAATCTCCCGATCCAGATACTCATTTATAGCATCGATCTTCGGAATCTCTTTAACCTCGGGAGAATTCATTTTCAGATCAAGAAGCCTATCAACATCAGGTCTAAGCTCCGTCGGGAGCTCTGCAGCTGCCAAATCATCGAAAAGCATCGGAGGCGGAGTCCGGCGATTAAGCACCCAATTGCAAGCGAGAACTGGACGAAGCACATAAAAGTACTTCTTGGCTTTAACCATTTCTCTCTTGAGGTATTCACGGTAATTGCCCTCAGCCATGCTGATGTAGTGATACAGGCTCTTCTGGCTAGAGAAGTATTCTGTCATGATGATTCTGAACTGATCGGCGAACTCGGTCTCCATGTAAACAATCGGCGATGAGAACCATTCGAACAGCGTCGGGTTTGATCTATACAACAGGCGCAGAGCCTTCTGCAAATCCCAGCCATTAATATCCAACTCATCATTTATCGGAAGCTCGATAACATCACGGACTTCCTCCAACCTAAGATAATACTCTTTCGGTCTGACGTAGATAAATCGGACGTCATAGTCGCTGTCCGGGGAAGCAAAGCCCCAAGCGCGGCTGCCGGACTCCACGGCAAGCAAAATCTTGACGTTGTTTTCCGCTTCAATCTTTTTCAGTTCATTTACGATTAATTCTTCCACGTTTGTTTGCTTGCCTCTTTCGCATCATAAATCGTCCTCGTCATAGTTCCTGTCCCTGTATAAAAGATCACGAAGAGTTACGTCATTTGCCATGCCTTTTAAAGAGTGACATGGGTAAAACTTTAAAGTTCTTAAACTAAGGAAACTGTCTCCAATCTCTGATAATGGGATAGGTTCAAAGTCATCCATTTGCTTATTAAACTTTAAGCAAATAGGATGAAGTATCAGCGGCGTCCAAGATGCTTGTAAGTTTTTATCTGAATAAAAAGCGTCGACATTATTACGGCACTGTTCGACTTTCTGATTAGATAAAAATGGATAAATAGCTTCTTCGGCAGTCTGACAGGATGAGAACAGAAGCGAATCATCCCAGCCATATTCACAACAGAAAATCGAAGAAACAGAGCATCCGAATGACGTAGGGTCATCGATTTCGAATTCATCCATAAAAAGCATAGATCTTCGCCAACCGTCAACAGACTGCTGGGAAACATTAAAAATTGCGGGAGCCTTTCTTCGAAAAGAATGACTATGTGAGCCGTCTGGCTTGACAATATAAGGATAACCGGCAGCAGTTGTTTCGAACCAAAACGCTCTATTGGAACCGAAAGTCATGTTATTGCCTCCATTGATCAACACTTCATTTGAAACAGTTCATCCTTCAGCCCACTTGAACCTAGGCTTATACCTAGTAAAGCGACTCCAAGGAATCTTTTTCTCTTTTTGCAGTCTGCCAATAACAACATACGGAGGCACGTTTTGCTTCCGTGCATGAGCAGCAATAGATGAATATGAGAAAGAGCCAGCATCAACAAATCTTTGATATGGCTCCGGGGACAAAAGCGAATTGCTTGCAAATTCGTCAGCTGCAGTTTCCATTAAGGAGTCTTTTGAATAATCCGCGTCAATAAAGCTCCCCGCTTTGGAAAGGTCCCCGTTTACAATATGGCCGAGTTCATGAAATAATGAAAACCAAAATATGTCAGCGAAAGATCCGCGAATGGTTAAAACCATTTGATAAGTATTATCTTCTTTTCGCGCTATATATCCATGAACCGGGGCACCTCTGAAATTGTGAACAACACTGAAATCAATCCCGTACTGAGCAAAAAGGCCTATAAGCGCAGGTTGAGGATCTCCCTTGTTTGCAAGCATGATCTGCTTGATTTCAGCAATGAGCTGGTCTATTTTTTCAGTGTTAAACCCTGATGAGAGTTGTCTATCTGCACCCTGTACTTTGCAAATACTTAGCCAAGCGCCAAGCACATCAGGATCTATTGGAGCTTTGTCGGATAAACGAAACGCTCCAGTTGGCGCTAGTGTTCTAAGTCTAGTTAGGTTGCTCACTTGGAGAACCTTCCTGGTGCAAATAATAAGTTGCTCTGCCGTTCCTTCGAGAGGAATAAGCCTACATCCTTGAAGATACTTTACGACTTCATGAATGTTGGAGAATACTTCTCGTTCTCCATCATTAATAGTGTTTTCTTCTTGTAAACTGATGAGCTCGGCATCATAGTTTGCCTGCAAATTAAGCCAAAATGAGCTAGGAACGCCAAGGGCGTATTCAAGCCCCATAGCAAAACTCTTAGAAATATCCTTTTTGCCATGAATAACGTCGCTTAAAAATGCTTCTGATACTCCCGACCTTAGAGCCAACTCTTTCTGGGTAATATCACGGTCTTCAAGTATATCAGAAATTGTTTCTCCAGGGTGGATAAGTAAATCAAGGGATATACCATGATTCTTTGCCGCCATGATAATCAACCACTCCTTCCATTACAATTTCTTCGCATATCATAACAGCTTTACCATTGTCACAAGGTTTTACGATTAGTCGAACATTACCTGTGACGCGAACAGAATACTTTCCTTCATCTTTTCCACTCAGGGGCTCCGGGTGGCCAAGATTCAGCTTGAGAAAATCTCCGAAGGTGTCTGCCGCCTTCAATCGGTCAATGTGCTTTTTGATCGTTCTCACCCAATCTTCTGGGATTTTCTTCTTCATCTCAGCATAGTCTTCGAAATAGCGCTCGACCTTTTTGCTTTCATAAATTATCCGCAAGTTGTCACCTTCGCCCTCCGTTAAGCCAAATAGAATTAGCCATTTAGTTAAGACGGTATCATTTTAGCATGGTTTGTTTGTCAAGTCAATATGAAGTTAGCCAATTGGCTAATTTATCAGCGGCCACTATGATCAACGCCACAAATCACAGAGTACTTTCCTCAATTCTGTTCAGTGAGAATCCCTCTTGCTTTTTACACACAATAATAAGCGAGTACGGATTTTTAATTTTATGATTGCTAAGTTTATACGACCATATCATCATGTCCAGTAATTCTTGCTGTGTCATGGATACGCCGTCTATTCGTGTTACACCGGAGCCAAGAATAGGAATGCAAATATTTCTTTGACCATAATATTTGTCAATCTCTTGCCATAAGACAGATAGCGATTCAATGTATTCATCGCGAGACATCCTACCGAGTCCACTTTCATCGAGTTTCGCAAATGACATTAATAGGTAATCGCCATTAGGGACAAGTTTTCCTGACTCATACCGGGTCATATGTTGAAAATGTGATTTAGATTTTGCAGGAACAAGATGAACAGCGTCAATTAATGGCTGCATATCTTCTATTGAATACTTCCTAAGATATTGTCCACAAAGGGAAGATGCGTTTATATCAGACGGCATTTCGCCAACACGTAATGTGTAACATTCATCGAATGGAATAACTTTTTTGCAATTATCAATTTCAAAAATGTCGCCATACTCTATCTTAATTTTATAGTTTTTTCCTTTTATAGTAACGCTTTGACGAATCTTTCTATAAAGAGCAATTGCGAGTGTGGAAAACATAAAAACGGCAAGAACTGAAATAACTCGCATAATTATGGTATTACATACTTCAGTCCATTTGGGGTTTAATTCGATTAATTTGAATACATCTTCCGGTAGTAGCGTAAAAGCTGCTGTTGAAATAGATGCTGTGAGCGCGACACTTTTTTTCAAGAAGTCATTCATACCCTAAAGCCTCTTTAATGAAGGAATAATTACCTATACGAATTCCGGAGCTA